>JAJFKJ010000010.1 GCA_021773275.1 Gammaproteobacteria bacterium | reverse complement strand
TTTCGCGTGAATCAGCACACTAACTATTTGAATCTCGTGTGATTCAGATCCTAAATTTCGCCGCCTTTAAGGCGACGAACTTCAGAATCATCACACTAGACCGGATCGGGGTTTGTCGGAATCGCCTTTGGCGATCCGACGGCCGTGTGAATCCGGTCTACCAACTTGAAAATAGAGAATATTCACAAGATTAGGCGGAACCTGAAACGGTTCCGCCTAATCCTGATTTGCTCTAAGGCGAGCGGCCCTCTTGATGGGGGAGGACAGTGGCGAGAGTGAACGGCAGGGAGTTCTAAATCTCGCCGTTTAGCCGAACCTGCCGCGAATACGTTGAACGATGCTGGCGGTGCGCTTTTGTGCTGTCAGCATTGTTTTATCCAGCGTCGGATAACGACGGCGCAGACGGTCCATGATGCGCTGCGCGCGCGGCGATTCCATTGACAGCAACATGCCGCCGATGGCGAGAAACAGGATTCCCTGTAGAATCGGCAGGAAAAGACCCAGGATACCGAGAACAATAAAGGCCCAGCCGAATGTCAGGATTGCCATTCGGGCAAGCCAGGACCGCTTCGGCTTGTTCTTGGTCGTGGCAAGCTGTCCCATTGATTCTCGTTGAAGCCGTTTAGATATGGATCGGCCGGTCGTCGACGGCCAGCGCCGCTTCCTTGACCGCTTCGTTCAGGGTCGGATGGCCATGGCAGACACGGGCGACATCTTCCGCCGCGCCGCCGAACTCGATGACTGTGACGATTTCATGGATCAGCCCGCCGGCGTCGGGACCGATGATGTGCGCACCGAGTATCGCGTCGGTTTCGGCATCGGCGAGAATCTTCACAAAACCATCGGTCGTATTGTTGGCGCGCGCGCGGCTGTTGGCGGTGAACGGGAACTTGCCGATTTTATAGTCCACGCCGGCTTCTTTTAGCGCTTCTTCCGTTTTGCCGACGGACGCGACTTCCGGCCAGGTGTAGACGATGCCCGGGATGGCGTCGTAATTGATATGTCCGGACTGGCCGGCGAGTATTTCGGCACAGACGACACCTTCGTCCTCTGCCTTGTGCGCCAGCATGGGACCGGGAACGCAGTCACCGACGGCGTAGATGCCGGGCACCGATGTTGCGAACTGGTCGTCTATCTTGATGAACCCGCGCTCATCGGTCTCGATACCAACCGTCTCCAGCCCCAATCCATCGGTATAGGGCCGGCGGCCGATCGCGACGAGGACAGCGTCGCATTTGATTTCTTCTGCCTCGCCACCTGCCGCAGGCTCGACGGTCAGCGTGACGCTGGTCTTCGTTTTCTTCGCGCCCGTGACTTTTGTCTTCAAACGGAATTCCATGCCCTGCTTCTTGAGGATGCGCTGAAAGTTCTTCGCAACTTCGCCATCCATACCAGGCGTGATCCGGTTGAGGAATTCGACGCATGTAATCTGCGCACCGAGCCGGCCCCAGACAGATGCCATCTCAAGGCCGATATAACCGGCGCCGACAACGACCAGATGCTTCGGCACCTTGGTGAACGAAAGTGCGCCTGTCGACGACACAATCTGTTTCTCGTCGACATCGACACCGGGCAGCGGCGCGCTGTCCGAGCCTGTGGCGATCAGGATATTCTTGGTCTTCAGGGTCTGCACATCGCCTTTATCCGGTGTGACGCGAACGGCGGTCGCGCTTTCGATCGTGCCGGTGCCGGCGATATGCTCGATCTTGTTCTTTTTGAACAGGAACGCGATGCCGCCGGTCAAATCCGTAACGATCTTGTCCTTGCGCGCCATCATTGTCTATAGGTAGAGTTTTAAGGTGACGGTTTTTACCCCGTGGCCGGCCAGTTCGTGCGAGGCTTCAGCGAATTTTTCGGAGCTTTGCAGCAGCGCCTTGGAGGGAATGCAACCGATATTGAGGCAGGTGCCGCCGAGGGTCGCCCGTTTCTCGACGCAGGCGACCTTCATGCCAAGTTGTGCGGCGCGGATTGCCGCGACATAACCGCCGGGCCCACCGCCGATCACGACCAGATCATATTCGCTCATCTTCACTCTCCGTTGTGCTGCTCAAGCCTCGCACTGCGCCGCGAACTTGCCGCATTCGTTATGTGGGTACAAGAGTGGATCAAGAAAGATCGATCCCGACCCGCATACCAGGATCGGTACCGCAAATAGTTTAACGGAAACCGAAGGTGTGCTTCGCTGCGGCGGCGGGCTTCCCCGGGTCCCCGGCTATCCGTCGCGGCCCGACGTTAATTTCGATTCTCGCTGAAATCGGCTTAGGGCATGGTCGATGAGGTGAACAACCAGTTCTTCCGGCGGAATACCGGACACTTCCCATAATTTCGGATACATGCTGATTGCGGTGAAGCCGGGTATCGTGTTCAACTCATTGACCAATAACTCACCGTCTGCCTTGAGAAAGAAATCGACCCTGACCATGCCTTCGCATCCCAGGGCACGAGAGGCGGCAATGGACATGTCTTGAATTTCTTGGGTGACAGCGGCCGGAAGGTTTGCGGGGAAAACCAGTTTCGCGCCTTTATCGTCTATATATTTGGCATCGTAGCTATAGAACCCGTCGTTGTTCGTTGGCACTATTTCGCCAGGTACGGATGCCTGCAATTCGTCCAGCGACAAAACCGCGCATTCGATTTCCTGGCCGTCGGCGAAGCTTTCTACGACGACCTTCGTGTCGTATCGAAATGCGGTTTCAAGAGCGTCATCATACTCGGCCTCACTGTGAACCTTGCTGACACCCACGGATGACCCCATGTTGGCCGGCTTGACGAATAAGGGGGATCCCAACTCCTGT
>JAJFKJ010000009.1 GCA_021773275.1 Gammaproteobacteria bacterium | reverse complement strand
CCTGGGTTGCTTTTTCGTAACGATTATAGATCCAGCCCATGCGTGAAAAATCGATCGAGCCAAACAGGACTCCCACGAACAATAAGACGACAATCGCAAACTCAACGGCGCTCGCGCCGTCTCTGCCCTTTAGGAAGTGTTTAACTCTGTTTTTCATTGGAACAAGCCTCACACCGGATTCCCGTCGAAGAGACCGACTTCAATGTGCTGAATTTCCATGTTCAGCGACATGGTGCCCATAAAGATCGAGCGCAAAAAAAGGTCGATTGGAACCGTGGCTGTCACGACGATCTGGGGTATGCGCGCGTCGTTCAAGTAGAGACCTTTGTAAGTGGCGGCGGAATTATCCACGCAGTTGACAACGACGCTGATCGTGCCCGGATCGGTCCAACTGCCTAAATGGTAATCTCCGGCGGAGGGCGTATTGTCCAACCCGCCGGTCATCGCGAGGTACTTGGCGTCAGTTTCGGCAGCGGGGACAACGAAAGCTCCAACCGGGCCGCCGGTGCAGTCCACATCTTGCCGCGACAGATACCGGGTCATGTCGCGCACGCCCTTGTCGACCACATGGTAGTCGTGGAACAGTCGGCCACCCTCGACCCCGGCAAACAGCAGGAGGACGAGGAGCGGCAGCACGATGGCGAACTCCGCCGCGCTGGCGCCGCCATTTCGCCGGATGAAGTTGATCGCTTCCGTTCTAGCCATAGTTCAGTGCACTCCATCCAATTATTGCGGCACGGGATAGAGTTGCACGATCTTCTTGGACTTGAGATTGAACAGTGTCGTGTCCGAGATTGGCCCGACAACCTCACCAACCAAATCGTTGTTCGTGTCGTAAACGCCCATCGGTTCCGTCAGGAACATCGCAATGAAAGCATCGGGTTCCGTCAACTTGACCTGATCCGTGTTGCCCTTGACCACCTCACATTCGGGATCAGCTGGATTGTGGGAATCGCAGTCATGAATTTTCGCGCCACAATTGACGACCGCGACAGGCAGCATTCGACGGTTTGGACTAGGCGGATTTGGGTCGGGTGTCTCAACATTGCACTGCTGCGGCTGGAGTTCCAGATTCTCGGGGTCGGACAAATTCGCCGGGAGTGAGCTTTCCCAGCGATGAACATCGTATCGCGTGGGAAGCGACGTGCCGCCGGCGTACCCGTCCACCGTGCGCTGATCGGTGACCGGAAGGAGCGGAGGGAAGGCCGCCATGATGGCCTCCACCGCATTTGGCATGCTGCCAGAGGCTGTGAGAAAGGCCGGATGATTTACCGTTATATAGGTTTCCACATCCCAGTCGCCATCGCCGAACCGAGGATTGTTCACGGTTCCGGTTGGGGTGGGTGCCGTGCAACTGCCCGCATACTGGCATTTGTCGCGAGGGAGACCCATGACCTGCGGCTTGGGTGCCGGGCCAATTGGAGTGGACACTACGGTCGGGCCGGTATAGGGATCGAGACCCTTTTCCCATCCTCCGTTCGAAACCGTGCACTTGCTGCCGGTCTTGATCAGCCCCTTCACTGTATTGCGTGCCGGTACGTAGTTCGCGTCTAATTCTTCGCCGTTCGAAAAAGTGCCGGAGAAAATGTCGAAACGGACATTCAAGCCGGCTCGGATCGATGTGACCTGCCCCGTTTTGGTCTCCACCTCCGTTCCAAAACACACCGCATCAGGATTGACCGCCGCAAAGGCTTCGCGGAGCGCACTGGCTCCGGGCTCCTTGACAGATAACAGCCCAAAGTTTCCAGGGGTCCAACTTCCGCTCGAACCGCCAACATCAAGAACCACCGCGCGACCCACCATGTCGTTCCAAGGAGCCGCGGCAAAATCGACATCGGGATCGTGCGTCGTGGACCCATCCTGGAAGGGATTGCAGATCATCATCGGCGGTACATTGCAAAGGGCTTCCGTCAGTCCAGCAACCGCGAAGGCATCCGGATGGGCTGACGATACCGCGCCTACGATTGCCGCGAAAAAGAATCCGACTTCCCGGCTCTGAACATGCACCTCAATGAATTGAGCCGTTGCATCCGTGGTCGCCAACACCGCTCGAGTTAACGTGACCGGATTGTCAATCGTCTCATAAAACTTAATATCGAGGTTATCATCGGGAACGATGTTGGTGTCAATCGAGACCGCCAAGCCCAGTCCATCTGTCGCAAGCGTCTGGCGGTTCGGAACCAGCGCGCCTGTCGCTGCTTGAATAGCTCTCGCTCTGGCGTCGACGTTCCTGTCCAGCTGTGTCGCACCCGCCAGTGCCGCCGCGTCAGCCGCATTCTGCAGCTGCGTATCGAGATTCCAGGCCCGACTCAGGTCAATTGCCAGGGCCAACCCACCGATCAACACGGGAAGGAGGAGGGCGAGGAGAACGGCGACGCCGCCTTGGCCGCTCAAGCCAAAACGCTTCGCCAGAAGCCCCGAGGCCGATGGCTTGGGCAGAAGGTGTGCGCCAAATCGGAACATCTTCATGACCGTGATCTCCTATCCCGTCCTTATCGTCCCCCTTCGCCGATCACCCCTATTCTAGCGCGCCTTTGCCATCATCCCAATCATGGGATCGTCTCCCTACTCGTCGGCCGTCGATTCTGCCACCGGAGTCTCCACGGTATCGGTCAGATAGCGCCCGTAGCCGATGACCGCCCTAGTCCCTTCCAGGTTCGGCGCGCCGGCGCCGGCGCTGGCCGGCTGCGGGTCGACGACGTGCAGCGCCGGGTTCTGGTTCACGGAGTTGCCGAAATCGGCGCTCAAGGGTTCTCTGTGCTTGCAAGCCCCGACCACGGAGACCGCAGCCAAGACTAGAATAGTTGTTGTAGTCCGCATGGTGAAATTCCCCCTCTACTTGATAATATGACCGTAGGCGCCGTCGATACCGCCGGCGCCCTGGGTCGCCAGCGCGCTCGTCCCGCTGGCGTTGGCGGTTTCACCCGCGATCCGCGCCTGCTCGACCTGCGCTTCAAAAGTGCCGGCGGCGGCGGACGCGGTCCCGGATTGCGATCCTTCAAGCCGGCCGAAGAGAAATAAATCGACATCGCTCGGCGGCACGAAGCGATCAGTCGGCAAAGCCACGGTCCCGTCGGGGGCGGGCTGCACCAGATGGGCCGTCACCGCCACCACCAGCTCCGATTCGGCGCGCTGATAGTCGCTGCTGCGAAAGAGTGCGCCCAGGATCGGGATATCGCCAAGGTAGGGCAGTTGACGCACCGCGTCCTGGAAATCATCCTGCAGCAAGCCGGCGATCGCAAAGGACTGACCGTCCCGTAGCTCCACCGTGGTCGTCGCCCGGTTGGTCGCCAACCCGGGCACGCCAACGCCGGCCACCAGGGAAGAGACGTTCGCGTCGATCGCGCTCACTTCGGTCGTCAAGACCAGATTGATCAGACCGTCTTCCAGCACCGTCGGGGTAAAGCCCATGGAGATGCCGAATTCGCGAAACTCGATACTGATCGAATCGTCGTTCTCGACCGGGATGGGAAATTCGCCGCCGGCCAGGAAAGTCGCCGTATCGCCCGTCAAGGCGATGAGATTCGGTTCCGCCAGCGTCTTGACGACACCCTTCGATTCGAGAGCTTCGTACAGAAAGTTAAAGTTCGTGCTTCCAATGTCAAAGTTGGCGAAACCTGTCCCGAAAGTCGTCCCGCTCAATACAGTAGAAGTCAATAAGCTAGCAAGATTGTTTGCTGGATTGAGGAATGTTTCGCCCGAGGTCTGAAAGAAATCCGATCCATTGACATCGAAATTCAGCCCCAGCTCCTTGCCGGCCCTGCGCGAGACTTCAGAAAACCGCACCTTCAGCATGACCTGTTGGCTGCCGTTGACCGACATCAAGTTGGTCACGGGACCGCCGGAGGCGAACTGGCCGGCTATGGTCATCGCGCGAGCCACCGCCGCCGAACTGGATAGCTTGCCCGACAGCATGATGCCGCCATTGACCGGACGCACCTCGATCTTCTCCTTCGGCATCACCTCGAAGAGCCGCGCCTTCAGCCCCCCGATATCCGCCGATACGATCAGGTCGAGAACGGCGATCAACGCCTTATTATCGCCATAGAGCGTCAGGCTGGTCGAACCCAGGGACTTGCCGAGCACGTAGATCGAGCGGTCGGTCAAGGCCAAGACGTCGGCGATTTCCGGGTTGCCGACCAACAGGTCCCGGAGTTGCTGGTCGATGCGCAGAACCTGTGACTTGTTGATCGGGATAATGAACTCGCCAGCGTGTTTCGATTCGTCACTGACGACAACGATCGTCTCGGCTGCGAGGCTCGGGCTGGTCGTGGTCAAACCGCCGGCGAAGATGAGACCGAGCGCCATCGCTCCCGATCCTAGAAGCCATCGTAAACCGATTGTTAAGTTTATCATAAAGTCCCCCGTGACATCACGTTGTGTCAGCAGAATCTCGGTGACCGCCAACCGCAGCATAAAGGCAAATTCTTAACGCAGCTATTACTTTGTCTCGAAGAGAATAGCAATTGCCTGCTTTCGGCCGCAAACAGGAACCTCTTGCTGTCCCGCCGCTTCTCGCCCCCCTCCCCCCAGCGGGCCGCCAAAACTCGGCTGCTAGGAAGTTGCGTTGCCGACGACGCTAGTTTGTCGCGCCAGCACCACCGGTGACGGCCGGGCCTTCCGGTACCGCGGCCGATTCAGGGCCGAGGCCTTTCAGCAGGTTGATCGGCACCACTTTCGCTGCCGCCGCCCCGGTCTTTTCAGGCTGCACCTCGTAGCGGGTCGACTGGAGCGCGCGAACGATCCGTACCGCGGACAATGGATCCTTCTTGGTCGTCCTGGTCATGATCGTGCTGTCGCCCCGGCTGCCGACGACAACCGGTTTTTCCGGCTGGCTCGCCCTGACGGGCTTCTTCGGCACAATCTTCGTCGGCGCCTCTTCGGCCACCGCCTCGGTCAACTGCATGCTGGTCGGCTCGGGTTGCTGGGGAATGTTGGCCTCGCCGACGCGCAGATCGCGCAGGCTCACGGTCTGTGGCTGGATCGCCTCGACATTGGTTGTATGGCGCAGGGCCAGGGAAAGGGACCCGACCTGCTGCGCCAAGACCAGCTTCTGGCTTTGTGTCGGCGTCACCTCGAAGGTCATAGCGCGTACCACGCCGGGCGCCTGGCGATTTTGGTTCGCATCCTGGTCGATGCCCAGCACCTTGATGTTCTGAAGCAGG
This sequence comes from Gammaproteobacteria bacterium, assembly GCA_021773275.1. Classification (GTDB taxonomy): domain Bacteria; phylum Pseudomonadota; class Gammaproteobacteria; order JABCZS01; family JABCZS01; genus JAJFKJ01. The sequence continues at coordinate 222 of JAJFKJ010000009.1, read as the reverse complement.
ATATCGGTGATCGGCGATCCGCCCCGCTCGCGGGTCAGGATCATGTCGACCCTGTCCCCGGGCAGCACGAAACCGGCGACACCGGTCACGTCGTTGATACGGATCGTCATGGCCCGCATCTTGGGGGCGATCATCGATGAAAGAATGGCGCGGCCGCCAAAGCCGGAAACTTTCGACTTCAAGATTGGCTCGTTGGGCTCGATCGGACGCAGGACCACACGC
>JAJFKJ010000074.1 GCA_021773275.1 Gammaproteobacteria bacterium | reverse complement strand
GCGACGGATTGGGTTCGGTCGCCTTGGCCCTTTTTGGCGAAAACGGGGCCTGATCTATCCCTTTTCCAACGCGAGACCGGAATAGCCTTCTCTCGAAACGGTGTCGTTTTTCCAGGTCGACTTCTTGGAATGGGACGACTGAAATAGGGACGCCGAACCAATGCCAATGGGACACTTCAATGGATGACCGGATGAACCTCGGAATCGCGCCCGATGATTGGAGCCAGCTATCGCAGCATCGCGACATGCCGATGATCGATGGCGATCGCATGGGGCGATTTCGCTTGGCGCGAGTCCGCCAGCAGTTGAAGGAAGCGGGCGCATCCTTGGGCATTTTCGTGAGCCCGGTCAGCATTCGCTATGCCGTGGACTATCGCGGCTATGCGCTTTTCCAATCTCATATACCGAGTAGCTACCTGTTCGTGCCCGTCGAGGGACCGGTCGTCATCCACGGCATCTTTGGCGAACCACCGGCCTTGGTCGACTCGGTGCGTCCCGCCCGGGCGATCTCCTATTTCAACGGCGGGCCCGAGATGGCGGATCGCGCGCGCCTGTTGGCCAACGACGTTCGAGAGTTTCTCCGTGAACTCGGGGCGGACAACCGGCGCGTCGCGGTCGAGTACGTCAACCCCAGCGCCACCCGTGCGCTGCTGGATCTGGGGTTCGACGTCATCGACGCCGCGGGTCTGATCGAGGAAGCCAGAATGATCAAGTCGGAGGACGAGATCGACTGCATTCGCTGGGCCATCGCGGTCGCGGATCTGGGAATTGAAAAGATGAAGGAAGCCGCGCGGCCGGGTGTGACCGAACTGCAGCTCTGGGGTCTCTTGAACTACACGAACCTGGCCAACAACGGCGACTGGCATGACGGACGAATGCTGGCGTCCGGCGACCGCATAAATCCCTGGTTTCAAGAGGCGTCGGCGCGAAAGCTGGAGGCGGGCGATCTGGTCGGCTTCGATACCGACATGGTCGGCCCCTTCGGCTACTGCGCCGACGTCTCGCGCACCTTCTTCTGCGGACCCGGGCGGCCGACCAACCGCCAAAAGGTGCTCTATCGCCACGCACTGGAGGAAATCGAGCACAATCTTTCATTGGTTCGCGACGGCATCACCCTTCAGGCCTTCGGCGATCAAGCCTTCGTTCAGCCCGAAGCCTTTCACAAAAACCAATACGTTTGCATCTTTCATGGCGTCGGCATGTGCGACGAGGCGCCGAAGCTCTACTACCCCAATGACCGCGCCGAAAAAGGCTACCCGGGCGTGCTGCGCGAAAACATGGTCATCTGCCTGGAAAGCTATGTTGGCGCCGTCGGCGAGCGGGACGGTGTCAAGTTGGAACAGCAGGTCCGGGTGACCAAAGACGGCTATGAACTGCTCTCGACCTATCCGCTCGAAGCCGATCTCCTCGACTAGAGTCGATCAAAGAACGACATCGGCGCCGAGATCCCGGCTTCCCGATCGTTCCTTGACCGGCGTATAGCCGAACTGTCGGCGATAATCTTTGCCGAAGTGGGAGGGGGACTGGTAGCCGCAGGCCACGGCGATCTCGGAAATCGGCAGATCGGTCTGGGTCAACAGCAGATTGGCGCGCCGCAACCGCAGGAAACGGTAGTGCCGCATCACCGATGTGCCGATGTGTCCATTGAACAGGCGTTCTAGCTGACGTTTCGAGAGACCGACTTCCATGGCAAGGGCGGCAAGATCGAACGGCGTCTCGATGTTGGCTTCCATCAGCCCGATCGCGGCGAGAAGCTTGGGGTGGCTGGAGCGCAAACGGACAGAGGTGGGCATGCGCTGATCGTCGATGGCGCGCCGGATTTGCGAGAGATTGAATTGTTGCGAGACGGCCCCAGCCAGAGCGTGGCCTAGCCGTGTGCCAATCAGGTGAAGCATGAGGTCGATACAGGCCGTGGCCCCGGCGCAGGTGATGCGATTGCGGTCGATCTCGAAGAGGTTCGTGGAGGTCTCCAGCGCCGGGTACTGCTCGCGAAAGCTGGCCAAGCTTTCCCAGTGGATGGTGCTCCTGTAGCCATCGAGGAGGCCGGCGCGCGCGAGAATGAATGTCGCGGTGCTGATCGCGCCGACCTTGGCGCCATGCCGCGCTTGCTTGCGGAGCCAGGCATAGGCGCGCTCGTCATCGAATTTTCCGACCTGGATCCCGGCGCAAACGTATGCGTAATCCGAGGAACCGGCGGCCGATAGGGCCGCGTCGACCACGATTTGGCTGCCGGAACTGGCGGCGACCGGCGCGCCGTCGACCGAGAGAAGACGCCATTCATAGAGGCTTCGCCCGAGCAGCCTGTTGACCTGGCGCAGGGGCTCCAGGAAGGACGCAAAGGTCATCAGCGAGAAACCCGGAATCAAAAGTAAGGAAAATTTCTCGGTCCGCCCGTCCGGCGAGGGCGGTCTGTACGCTGCCGTGGGCATTGATCCACCCGGGCAGGTCGCGCTGTCGTTTTCTAAAGGCTTCGTTCGCATGAACTCGCGTGATCCTGGCACGAAATGACGATTCCATGGCAATTTCATACCAAAACGGCCCAAACGCGAACCGTAAAATTTGAGTTCGGTCAAACCGACGAAGCCCCAAAACGACGAAGCCCGGGGAGAACCGCCAAAATGTCTCTTACCGACCAAGAATTCAGTTCGGTGACCAAGACGATTGACGTCGCGCTCGGCCTGCCGAACCGCGCCTACACCGAAGATTCTTTCTTGAAGGACGAGTACCGAAAGGTATTTGGACGCGGTTGGATCGGAATCGCATTCGAGAGCGATGTCGGTCAGGCAGGCGATATGTTTCCCGTCTACGCGGCAGGCCAACCGCTCCTGGTGGTCCGCGGCCACGACAATCGGATCCGCGTCTTTCACAACGTTTGCCGGCATCGCGGTGCCAAGCTCCTGGACAAGCCTTGCTCGAAGAAGCGCTTCATCGTTTGTCCCTATCACGCCTGGACCTACACCCTAGAGGGGACCTTGAAGGCGACGCCCTATTTCAGTGGGCCGGCTAATCATGACCACCCGCCACTCGAGGAGGGAACGCAAAACCTCGTTGAGGTCAGGAGCGGGGTCTGGACTCACGTCGTGATGGTGAACCTTTCAGGCGATGCCGTTCCCTTGAAGGACTGGACCGCGCGCCTGGATGCACGCTGGGCCCCCTTCGACATCGAGACCATGACACCGGGCGGGGACATGACCTTCGAGTTCAACGCGAACTGGAAGCTGGTGCTGGAGAACTTCCTCGAGAGCTACCACTTGCCCAGCGTCCACCCGGTGCTGAATTCCTACTCTCCCCTGCAAGATCACGTGCTCGTGGTGGACGAGCTCTTCATGGGCCAACTCAGCCTCAACTACCGGCCAAGCGACGACGGCAACGCTCTGCCCCGGTTCCAGAACTTACCCGAAGAGAGGCAAGCGACCGGGGAGTACCTGCTCTTGTTTCC
>JAJFKJ010000073.1 GCA_021773275.1 Gammaproteobacteria bacterium | reverse complement strand
GTGGCTGCAAGCTTGTTTGCAGGTGTTTGCGCACAAATAAAGCCCCTATGCCCTTCGGGCCATAGGTTTTATGGGCTGAAAAACTCATCAAATCGACAGGCAAGGTACTTAAATCGATAGGCAGCTTGCCCAGCGCTTGCGCGGCATCCACATGCACAATGGCCCCCTGTTTGTGGGCCATTGCCGTAATAGCTTGGATATCTTGAACGACGCCTGTTTCGTTGTTGACCATCATGATGCTGAGGATTTTCTGACCCTGCGCTTGCAATGCCTTCTGTAATTCCGCCAGACCCAACAAGCCATCGCTATTAGGCTTTAAATAAGTAATCTTCGCGCCTTGGCTTTCTAGGTAATGGCAAACTTCCAAAACCGCAGGGTGTTCGCTCGCCATCGTGATGATCTGCGGTTTTTTATCTAGGCCAAAATATAAGCCTTTTAAGGCAAGATTGTTTGATTCAGTGGCGCCTGAGGTCCAAATGATTTCATCATTTTCGCATTGCAGGCAAGATGCGAGCTCCGCCGTGGCATCAGCAACAGCTTGCTGCGCTTGCCAACCATAGTAATGGGCTGAACCCGGGTTGGCAAAAACCGTATCTTGGTTAAGGTAGTTTTGCATCGCTTGCACGACTTCAGGCGCAACTGGCGTGGTCGCTGCATAATCTAAATAAATAGGTTTTGTCATAATGCTGATATTATACAATACTATATCTAACTATATCTACGTAATACACCATTAGGAAATTCACATGACTGCCACTGCCATCACGCTATTTGTTCTCGCCCTTATGATGCTCAGCTATTTGCGCGCCTCGCTGCTTGTGTTTTCAGTGGTTTCAGCCTTTTTATTAGGCGATCTGTTATTGGTGCTGAAAACGCCTTGGGGATTGTTCGGCACGATCTGGACAGCCTATGTCGCGGTATTACTGTTTTTTAATCTCACTACAGTGCGCCGACACTTCCTGACCTTACCGATTTTTATATTGTTTCGTAAAAACATGCCAAGCATCTCAGAAACCGAGCAAGCGGCTATCGATGCTGGCGATACCTGGTGGGAAAAAGAGCTGCTTAATGGCAAGCCACACTTTCGCAATTTGCGTAATATTCCCAAACCTACCTTAAGCCCTGAAGAACAAAAATTTATGGACGAACAGGTGAATGTATTATGCGGCATGATCGATGACTGGGAGATCACGCACGAGCTCAACGATTTGCCTGAAAAAATGTGGGACTTCTTAAAAACCGAAGGCTTTTTTGGTTTGGTTATTCCTAAAAAATACGGTGGTAAAGCCTTTAGCGAATTCGCACACTCGGAAATTATTGCGCGCGTGGCATCAAAGAGTGTCAGTGCTGCGGTAACTGTGTCTGTACCTAACTCACTGGGCCCTGCAGAGCTACTGATGAAATACGGCACATCTGAGCAAAAAAATAAGTTTTTACCCAAGCTCGCGAGCGGTGAAGAAATCCCCTGCTTTGCTTTAACTAACCCCAATGCCGGTTCTGATGCCAGCGCGATTCCTGATTACGGCATTATTTGTAAGCAACAATTTGAAGGTGAAGAAACTTTGGGTATACGTTTAAACTGGGACAAACGCTATATTACCTTAGCGCCAGTAGCCACCCTACTGGGCTTAGCATTTAAACTCTACGACCCAGAGCATTTAATCGGCGATAAAAAATACATTGGTATCACTTGTGCGCTGATTCCCACCGATACCGAAGGTGTCGTCACGGGGCGTCGCCATTACCCCATGAATGTCGCTTTCCAAAATGGACCCACGCAAGGCAAAGACGTATTCATTCCGATGGAGTGGATTATCGGCGGGCAAAAAAATGTCGGCAGAGGTTGGCATATGCTGATGGAATGTTTGTCTGCTGGGCGCGCAATCTCTCTGCCCTCAATCACTGCGGGGCCTACTGCAGCACTAGCGGTTGCAACGGGTGCCTATTCGCGCATCCGTGAACAATTTAATTTGCCTATTGGTCATTTTGAAGGCATTGAAGAAGCACTCGCACGCATCGGTGGCTTTGCTTATATTTGCGAAGCAACACGACAAATGACAGCAGCAGCGCTTGATTTAGGCAAAAAACCTTCGATTGCGGGAGCTATCAGCAAATACCATGTGACCGAACTCGCGCGCAAAAGCTCACTAGATGCCATGGATATACATGCTGGTAAGGCTATTTGCCTGGGCCGCAAAAACTACATTGCACGTTTTTATCAGGCGATGCCTATCGGTATTACGGTTGAAGGCGCGAACATCTTAACGCGTAGCTTGATTATTTTTGGGCAAGGCGCTTTGCGTTGCCACCCTTATGTATTAAAAGAAGTATACGCGGGTCAGAACGAAGATAAAAAACAGGGCTTGAAAGATTTCGATGCCGCTTTTTGGGGGCATGCCGGATTTATCATTAGCAACTTCTGCCGCACAACATTTTTAGCCTTCACGGCTGGGCGTTTTACTTTTGAAAAAGCACCACGCGCGACCCGGCAATACTATCGCCAAATTCGCCGCCTCAGTGCCGCACTCGCACTCACCACAGACTTTGCCCTAGGGATGCTTGGTGGTGATTTAAAACGTAAAGAAAAGCTTTCAGCGCGCCTCGGTGATGTATTGAGTAATTTGTATCTTGCCACCGCGGTATTAAAGCGCTTTCATGATGAAGGCGAACATGTAGCTGATTTACCCTTATTGCATTGGACAGCACGCTATACCTTGTCGCAAGCAGAGTTTCATTTGCATCGCTTTTATAAAAACTTCCCGAACCGCACCTTGGCAAGCCTTATGCACTTTTTTGTATTGCCTTACGGGCGTATTATTGAAACCCCGGATGACAAGATGGGCCATAAAATTTCGCGCCTGCTCATGGAGCCCAACGAAGCACGCGCCCGCTTAGGCCAGATTGGATTTTATGAAGACGATGGCAAAAATAATTTTGGCTTGCTCGAAACCGCTTTAAAATATTGCATCAAAGCTGAACCTATCGAAAAGAAAATCCGCCAAGCAGTTAAAACCGGTAAGCTTGCACAGCAAGACTATGATGATTTGATTAGCCGTGCTTTAGAAGCTGGCGTGATAAGCAAAGATGAAATGAACATCGCAGTGCAAGCACGTGAACATCGTGAAAAGATTATCGCGGTTAATGACTTCCCGGGTTATTCAACGATGTTTGCTCAAATTCAAGGGCATGAACGCAGAGCTTAGATGGTGAGCTTGCTACTAACATAATTACGATTTTCTTCTTCATACGTTTCTTTCTCTTTAGGCGATGCCGCTTGGAATGGACCCATCGCAGAATTTGATGATAACACTAATGCTGAACCCCAAACATATGCAGTATAAGCACCTTCTTCTAAACCTTCTGGTGGCACAGGCTTTGGATCATCTGGCTCTTTGCCTTGATTATCTTCAGGGTCAGCATTGATAGGATCAACGCTAGCCTCATCTGAAGAGTCAACAATAGGATCAACGCTAGGATCAGAATCAGGCAGATCCGGTTCTTCAGCGGGTGTTGAATCTAGCATGTTATTCACAGCCGGCGTTGCCTGCAAAAAAGAGTTTATTACAATACTTATAAACACTGCAAGTTTTTGCCAATTGTTGTGCAAAGTAAGCCCTGTGCTTGGTGAGCAGACCAAGGCGTTTGGTGAGAAAATACTATTCCAAGTATTCTTAATGAAAACCAGTTTGTTTATAGCTTTTGCAAACACAAATGGGCCTTTACCACAAATGCCAAAAAACATGGCTATACCAATAAGCAATTCGGCTGGAACCATTCCCAATAAAAACATTTCATTAACAGCAAAACGTTTAAATGAATACGATTGTGCCAAACCCTGGAAAATCAAGCCTGATATACAAAAAGCTAGAAAGGCTGTGGCTATGATTAAGGAAGCAACTTGCTTCCAGCCAAAACCAGCTTTAAACTGCTTCCAATTTGTTACTTCGTAAGATTTTTCCATGCCTAAAGCGCGTGCCGCAAAGCGCCAAGCAGCAGCCATTTTATTTTCAATACGTACCAGGCTATACATAGCTGTAGAAGTTAAGCAGAACATCGCTACAAAAGTAAATACTGCAACATAAATGGCCAGGCCAAAAGCTTCTGATGGATCCATCCAATGTAAAAAGGTGTTTTCAGCAGATTTGCCGGTAAGCACTGCTAAAGAAAGCGAGAAAACAGCTGATGCAGCCATGCCAAAAATCTGTTGTTTTTTTTGCTTTGAGCTTAAAGGCTTAACATCTTTTGTGCTGTCGAGTTTTGCAATATGGTTATCGCCAAATTTGGCGTTGTGATCATAACGTAGTAAGGGTTCATTTTCGTAGCTTAAACCCGCTCCAAAACCGCCGTAGCCCAGTAGGCTTCTTGTGACCTGGCGAATCGCAAAATAGTAAATCAGCATATTCACGGCAAATATAAAGAAGAAAGCAGCAAACGCTAAGTCTGCAGCAACAGCTTCTGAAGCACCAAATAGTCCTTCAAAGGCCAGGCTTGATTCATAGGAGATAAATGCGGCTGACCCCAACGAAACCGTAAACGCCGCGAGTATAATAAATGGAAGTAACCAAAGTTTGGTACGGTAATTGTTGTCTTGCTCCCGTATTGCCTTGAGCATTTCTGCACGACGTTGTGCAATAATTTGGTTTTTCTCACTATTGCTGAGAGGGCGGTACAATACATATTTACCACCGCGCATAACTGACACACCCGGTATAATGGCTTCTGGCATGCCATGCTCATTATCGTACCAATTGAATGAAGCATAATCGATTAAATCACCATACATCATTAGCAAGGCGTCGTCTTTTAGATTTTGCCACAATGATTTTTTGTTTTTATCTTCATTAAAAGCAGCATGGAATTTATAATCTTTGCGTCCGACCTGGCGGTTTTGCTCGCGTTTTTGCTCGCGTTTTTGCTCTATGCCAGCTCTTGATATATTTGCTTGTTCCTTCGCTGAAAGTGGATTTCTCTTGGCAAGGTTGGCCATAGCATCGAGGGTCATACTCATGTTTTCTTCAAAATCAAGGTCGTTTGCGGATATGTGGGGAGCAGATTCTGTGCCACCTGCTTCGCGTAGAGCAGCATCGCCATTACCTAGGTCTGCAAAGGCATCATCCAAGATTTCGTCTAAGCCGTCATCACTAGGGGGAGCAGTGTCAGGAGAAGCTGGGCGCACAACAGCAATAGCCTCAGGTCCTGTAGAACCTGGTTCATCCTTTCTTAGCGCTGTTACGTCTGCTGCTCTAAGCATATGCCTTCCAATCAAATAAGTTGCCCAACAAAGTACATTCTACCACTATTCTTATCGTTAAAGCAAGCCTCGTTTTTACGTAAGCCATTGTTTTTACTGTATTTCTCTTCTGATTATAGCGCGATATGGGCTAAAACACCATAGATCTGAGCCCTGTAAAGTGTGACAAAATGTTAATTGGGTGTTTAGTTAACGGTCGGAATTAAAAGGGTTTTTCCGTATTGGTATGGGTGTTTTGTAAGGTTCGCAACAAATGCTTGCTGTAGGGGTGGCATGCCTGTGGAACTACATCGCTTCGCGATGCCGGGTCGCGAAGGTAACAGAGCGGTTGCAATGATGCTATCTTGCGAATTTTTATTAATGTTACCCCTCCCTCACGGTCGGGGCTCTGACACGAGATCACTGCAAGTACAAAATCCCCCGCTGCAGCTACGCTGCATCTGCCCCCTTTACAAAAGGGGGCGATCATAAAGCATGCCCTGTTTCAATAAAAGCGAGTACAAACACAGGCCATTCCTTACGCGGCGACTAAATCGCGGATGACGTACTGCAAAATGCCGCCATGTTCGTAGTACATCCATTCTTGTGGTGTATCAATCCGTACGTCGGCTTTGAAAGTTTTACCATCGGCGGTAATCGTCACTTCTTTTGCATGACTATTACTCAAGCCAGTGATCGAAAATTGTTCTTCGCCAGTCAAGCCTAAACTATCGGCACTCTCACCCTCTTTGAATTGCAATGGCAACACACCCATACCGATAAGGTTTGAACGATGAATGCGCTCATAGCTTTGTGCGATCACGGCTTTCACGCCCAATAAGCAAGGGCCTTTTGCTGCCCAATCACGTGAAGAACCAGAGCCATACTCTTTGCCGGCCAACACAATGCCAGGAATGTTTTCTTGTTGATATTGCATGGCGGCATCAAAGATGGTCATTTGTTCACCACCTGGGAAGTGCCGCGTCCAACCGCCTTCGGTGCCAGGTGCTAGCTGATTGCGCAAGCGAATATTAGCAAAGGTGCCGCGCATCATCACTTCGTGATTACCGCGACGCGAACCATAGGAATTAAAGTCTTCACGCTTAACGCCATTGTCTTTTAAATACATCGCTGCCGGGCTATCGGCTGCGATAGCGCCGGCAGGTGAGATATGATCGGTAGTAACGCTGTCGCCCAGTTTTACCAAGCAACGTGCGTTTTCAATATCGTGTGCGCCGGGAGCTTCCATGCCCATGCCAAGAAAGTATGGTGGCTGTTTAACGTAAGTGGATTCCGGCCAAGCGTAGATTTCGCCCTCGGGCACTTGCATGTTTTTCCACTGTTCATTGCCTTCAAACACGCTGTCGTATTCTTTTTTAAACATACTGGATTGCACGTTCTTTTGAATATGTTCGTGAATCTCTTGTTCGGATGGCCAAATATCCTTTAAGAACACATCATTGCCATCCTTGTCTTGGCCCATCGCTTCATTATAAAAATCGATATCCATGCAGCCTGCCAAGGCATAGGCAACAACCAAGGGTGGCGATGCCAAGTAGTTCATACGTACGTCCGGGTGGATGCGTCCTTCAAAGTTTCGGTTACCCGATAATACCGCGCAAGCATACAGATCTTGCGAGTGTATCGTTTTGCTGATCTGTTCTTCCAGTGGGCCGGAATTACCGATACACGTCGTGCATCCATAACCTACTAAGTAAAAACCCAGTGCTTCCAGATCTTTTAATAGATCGGAGTCTTTAAGGTAATCGGTCACGACACGTGAGCCTGGTGCCAATGATGTTTTAACCCATTCAGGTACTTTTAGACCTTTAGCAATGGCTTTTCGTGCTAATAAACCGGCACCGATCATCACTGCTGGATTTGATGTGTTGGTGCAACTGGTGATTGCAGCAATCACAACAGCACCGTCACGTAACATCGGTTTGCCGAATTGTAATTGATCAACATCAGGCTTCATGCGTGTTATATCTTTCATGAACTGATCTTTAGCTGCTGTAAGTGCGATGCGATCTTGCGGACGTTTTGGCCCTGCGATCGATGGCACAACATCACCAAGATCTAAACTGACGGTATCGCTGTAAACAGCTTCTGGCGTACCCGTTTCGCGGAACAAACCTTGCGCCTGGCAATAGGTTTTTACTAAATTGATATGGTCTTCAGTGCGGCCGGTTAAGCGCATGTAGTTCAGTGTTTCTTCGTCGACTGGAAAGAAGCCACAGGTCGCGCCATATTCTGGCGCCATATTACCGATGGTAGCGCGATCAGCCAGTGGCAAATCATCTAAGCCATCGCCGTAGAATTCGACAAACTTACCCACCACACCTTTTGTGCGCAAGATTTCCGTCACCATTAACACTAGATCTGTGGCGGTTGCACCTTCTGGTAGTTTACCTGTCAGTTTAAAACCGATTACCTGTGGAATAAGCATTGAGACTGCTTGGCCGAGCATAGCCGCTTCGGCTTCGATGCCACCTACACCCCAACCTAACACGCCTAAGCCGTTAATCATCGTGGTGTGCGAATCCGTGCCTACTAAGGTATCTGGATAGGCTAATGTTTCGCCATTTGCCTCAAAGCTAAATACAACACGGGCTAAATGCTCTAGGTTTACCTGATGCACAATGCCTGTATCAGGTGGCACAACACGAAAATTCGAAAATGAGGTTTGACCCCAGCGTAAAAATTGATAACGCTCTTTGTTGCGCAAAAACTCAAGCTTATTGTTCATGCCGATCGCTTGTGGCGTGCCGAACTCATCAACTTGCACGGAGTGATCGATCACCAGCTCTGCGGCTTGTATCGGGTTAATTTTCTCCGGGTCGCCCCCCAAAGAATGCATGGCATCGCGCATCGCCGCTAAGTCGACAACAGCTGGCACACCGGTAAAGTCTTGCAGCAATACGCGTGCGGGCATGAAGCTGATTTCATGTGCAGTATCATCGCCATTAACACGGTTTAATATTGCCTGGATATCTTCATCGCTAACATCAGCCTGATCGCTACGGCGGCATAAATTTTCAAGTAAGATGCGTAAAGAAACAGGAAGTTTGGCTAAAGTTTTTTTGTCAGTTAGTTTGTTAAGGTTATGGTAAGTGTAACTGATATCATCAATTTGAATCGTGTCACGAGTATCTTGCATATGCTATCCTCTGTTTACGTATTAAACGCTGCCCATCTGCAATTATAACACAGGAAATTAGCTTACCATGAAGGCCCCTATCGCAAAACAGATCCCTTATATACATGAAACACATGGCGATAAACGTGAAGACCCCTATTATTGGTTACAAGACAAAAACAGCACCGAGGTTGTGGATTATCTCAAAGCCGAAAATGCCTACACCGAAGAAAAGCTAAAGCCTGTTGCCAACTTGAAAGAAACCATTTTTAAAGAAACAGTGAGCCGCATTCAAGAGACCGATCAAGATGTGCCCTGGCCCTATGGTGAATATGAATATTATTTTCGCACCGTGGAAGGCGAACAACACGACATCTTTTGCCGTCGACCTAAAGGCACAGAACAAGAAATAATTTTATTTAATGAAAATGAATTTGCAAAAGAAACAGAATATTTTGCCATCGGAACTTATGCTTTAAGTCTTGATCAGAAGCTGCTCGCCATAACCGTAGATGCTTCAGGTGATGAAGAATATGACCTTTGGCTAAAAGATCTAAACACTGGCGAGATTAAAAAGAACTTGCTGCAAAAAATTGCTGCAGGTGTTACGTTCAGTAACGATAACGATAACCTTTGGTATCTTCGATTTGACAATATACAACGGCCTTACCAAGTATGGTGCCACGACATCACACAAACGCAAGAAGATAAATTACTGTATCAAGATGATGATGAACGGTTTTGGGTAGGTATCTCACGCTCGGAAGACGACCAATATTTATTTGTATCGTCAGGTTCAAAATTAACCTCTGAAACGCATTATATGCGGGCCGAGCAGCCGCGCGGCGAGCTTGTTTGCTTTTTAAAACGCGAACATGAGCATGAATATGATATCGAACACCATGACGGTTATTTTTACATCCACACTAACCGCCATGCGAAAAATTTCAAGCTGATGCGCTGCCCGCTGGAAAAATGTGATGAATCTACCTGGGAGACGGTTATCCCCTACAATGAAACCATCTGCATCGAAGGCTTTGCAGTATTCAAAAACTATTTTGTGCTTAGTGAGCGTCATGATGGCCTTGCGCAATTGCGCATTTTTGAGCCCAAGACTTTACAAAATCATTTAATAGAATTCCCTGATATCACTTACTCCTGTGGCCTGGAGTGCAATTGGGAATACGATACTGAAGTATTGCGGTTTTACTATAATTCCATGAACACACCACCGAGTATTTTTGCTTACAATATGCGCACATACGAACGCACGCTATTAAAACAAGAGCCTGTGCTAGGCGGTTATGACTCGAATGATTACCGCAGTGAGCGCATCATCGCAACAGCCGACGATGGCACTACTGTACCGATTTCTTTGGTGTACAAGGTATCTGCGCTGCAAAAACCCATGCCGCTGATTTTAGTCGGCTACGGATCGTATGGCATAGACATGGACCCCTGGTTTTCGTATTCGCGGATCAGCATGCTTGACCGTGGCTTTATCTATGCCATTGCGCACATTCGTGGTGGTGGCGAGTTTGGTGAAACCTGGCATGATGAAGGCAAGTTAATGCACAAAAAGAATACGTTTTCTGATTTTATTGCCTGCTCAATACACCTAGTCAATGAAGGCTACACCCGCTCAGATAAACTGTTTATTTCTGGTGGCAGCGCCGGCGGCTTATTAATGGGTGCTGTGATCAATGCAGAACCTGGATTGTTTCGTGGTGTGATCGCACATGTACCTTTTGTTGATACGCTAAACACCATGCTTGATGAAACTTTACCGCTAACCGTGACTGAATACGAAGAATGGGGCAACCCCAATGAACATGCTGCCTACGAATACATTAAATCGTATTCGCCCTATGATAATGTTAAAACCTTACCCTACCCCGCGATGTTCATCACTTGCGGTTTAGAAGACCCGCGTGTTTCTTATTGGGAAGCAGCCAAATGGACTGCAAAACTCCGCCAACACACTATTGATCATGACACAATCTTGCTGAAAACAAACATGGCCGCAGGGCATCAAGGGCAATCCGGACGCTACAATGCCATCAAAGAAGTTGCCGAAGAATACGCTTTTGTGCTGGGTGTTTTAGATGGGGAGATTTAGCGCAAACGCAGCCCAAATATGATAAAATTCACCCTCATGCAAACAAAATGAGCAACACAATGGAAGAGCAATACAAGCCGTCCGACTTAGAGCCCCAGGTGCAAGCCTACTGGGATAAAAATCAGATATTTAAGGCTGACGATTACGGCGATGATAAATACTATTGCTTGAGCATGTTGCCCTACCCTAGCGGTAATTTACATATGGGCCATGCCCGTAATTACACGATCAGCGATGTTTTTGCGCGCTTTTACAAAATGCAAGGCAAGAACGTGTTACACCCTATCGGCTGGGATGCTTTTGGTTTACCTGCCGAAAATGCTGCCATTCAAAATAAAGTGCCGCCTGCACAATGGACTGAAAAAAATATTGCCACCATGCGTGAGCAACTTAAAAGTTTAGGTTTAGGTTTTGATTGGTCGCGTGAATTTTCAACTTGCGACCCTAGCTATTACCGTTGGGAACAATGGTTTTTTGTGCAGCTTTACAAAAAAGGTTTGGTTTATCGCAAAAAAATGGTTGTTAATTGGGACCCTGTTGATCAAACAGTACTGGCAAATGAACAAGTCGTTGATGGCAAAGGTTGGCGTTCTGGCGCCCCCGTAGAACAACGTGAAATTCCACAATGGTTTATTAAAATCACAGATTATGCCGATGAACTTCTCAACGACATCGATGACAAACTGCAAGGCTGGCCCGACCAAGTACGCACCATGCAACGTAACTGGATAGGCAAATCCACAGGCTGTGAAGTGCGTTTTAATTTATCGAAAAGCAACGATTCAGTAACTGTATTTACTACCCGTGTAGACACACTTTACGGTTGCACTTATTTAGCGATTGCACCGCAACACCGTTTGGCCCTGCAAGCTGCCAAAAACAACCAGCAGCTACAGGCTTTTATCACGCAGTGTAAAAATACTAAAGTTGCAGAAGCAGATTTAGCCACACAAGAAAAACTCGGCGTGGATACCGGCTTAACCGCAGAACACCCTCTTACTGGCGAAACACTGCCCATCTGGGTGGCAAATTTTGTATTGATGTCTTATGGCTCAGGTGCCGTGATGTCTGTGCCTGCACACGATCAACGTGATTTTGAATTTGCACATAAATATAGCTTAAAGATCAAACAAGTTATCACCTCTGGTGTAGATGATGTCGACTTGACTAAAGAAGCCTATCTGCCTTATGGCACACTTATTAATTCTGATGAGTTTTCAGCGCAAAGCAGCGAACAAGCACTGCAAACTATTTGCGAAAAACTCAGCTCGCAAGATCATGGTCGCGCCACGGTTAATTATCGATTGCGTGACTGGGGTATTTCACGCCAACGCTATTGGGGCGCACCGATACCGATCATCTATTGCGATGCTTGCGGTGAAGTGCCGGTTCCCGAAGAACAGCTGCCGGTTATATTACCCACAGATATGGCGCCTGATGGCAGTGGCTCACCGCTGAAAAAATCACCGGAGTTTTATGAGACCACTTGCCCGAAGTGTAACAAAGCGGCAACGCGCGAAACCGATACTTTCGATACCTTTTTTGAATCATCTTGGTACTTTATGCGTTACACCTGCCCAGATGAAAACAAAGCGATACTTGATAAAAAACGTGCAAATTATTGGCTGCCAGCAGATCAATACGTAGGTGGTGTCGAACACGCCGTGATGCATTTGCTTTACGCACGATTTTTCCATAAAGCCATGCGCGACCTTGGCTTGTTAGATTCCGACGAACCATTTGCACGATTACTGACCCAGGGCATGGTGTTAAAAGACGGCGCTAAGATGTCAAAATCTAAAGGCAACACGGTCAGCCCGGAAGCATTGCTAAACAAATACGGCGCAGATACCGTGCGCTTTTTCTGCATGTTTGCCGCACCACCAGAGCAAAGTTTAGAATGGAACGATCAAGCTGTTGAAGGTGGTTTTCGTTATTTAAAGCGTGTGTATAAACTTGTCAGTGATTTTGCAGAAAATAAGGCCGTGCCCGAAATGGACGTTGCCAGCTTAACGCCTGAACAAAAGGACATTCGTCTAATCACCCATACCACGATTCAACGTGTCAGCGATGATATCGAACGCCGGCAACAATTTAATACTGCGATTGCTGCGATGATGGAACTCAGTAATGCACTCGCAAAGGCACCGCACAGCTCCGACAATGACAAAGCTGTGTTGCATGAGGGCATCTCTGCTTTGGTTCGCCTATTGCAACCGATCACACCGCATATTAGTCATGCACTATGGGAAATGCTCGGCAATAAAGAATGCGCTGCGCTTGCGCCTTGGCCTGTTGTTGATAAAACAGCCCTACAAGCCGATACTTTACAATTAGCCGTGCAAGTCAATGGCAAACTGCGTGATAATATCACGGTAAATGTCGATGCTAGCAAGGAACAGATCGAAGCACTAGCACTGGCTTCACATAAAGTAAAAAACCACACCGATGGCAAAACCGTTAAAAAGGTCATCGTTGTACCCAAAAGATTAGTTAACATCGTGGTAGGATAAGCATGCGCAAGATTTTATTTGTATTTTTTATGTCAATGTTGCTCGCCGCTTGTGGCTTTCATTTGCGCGGTTATGTTGATATGCCCGACCACCTTAAAACTATTTATGTTGACCCAGACGCGCCTTTCACGCCTATGCAGCGTGAATTGCGAAGCGCCTTACGTATGTCGGGTGTGACCGTTCAAGACACAGCTAAAGATGTTTATACACTAAGGTTGCTAGGTGAAACTTATACAAAAGATTTGCTCATTATCGGCACCGATGGCTTAGCTAAACAAGAACAAATGAACTTAAGTCTACGCTATCAAATTGTGCCACCTGACGGCGAACCCTTCTCAGAACAAATCGCCACGACGCAACGCGACTTAAACATAGACGAAAACCAAATTTTAGGCCAAAATCAAGAAGAGCGCATTTTACTGCAAGAAATGCGTGTTGACTTAGCGCAACAAATGTTGCGAAGATTAAGCACTGTACCGGCAAATTAATATGAAAAACTGTTACTGGATTAGCTCTGACGAACCCCTGCTTCGAGAAGAAGCTGCGGATGCTATCCGTAGTCAAGCGCGCACCCAAGGCTTTACAAGACACATCTTTCACATCGATGCCCGCTTTGATTGGAATGAGTTTCGCTCGCAAGCAGGCAGTCTATCTCTATTCAGCGACAAGCAGCTTATTGAATGCCGACTGCATCAAGGTCGTTTAGGTGATACAGCTGTTAAAGCCATCAATGAATATCTAGAACAAAATAATCCCGATGTCTGTGTTGTTTTGACTTCCCCTAAAATTGAAGCCTCAGCCAAAAAAACCAAATGGTTTAAACAACTCAGCACACAAATAGACATGCAAATCATCTGGCCGCCACAGGGTGGCGATTTTGTCCGATTTTTAAAGCAACGCGCCTCGCAATATAAACTCGCTCTTGAGCCTGAAGCATTGCAATGTTTAGCTGAAAATACCGAGGGAAACTTACTCGCTGCTAAACAGATTTTAGAACAACTAAACCTGCTTGCCGATAACAAAACTATCAGCCTAGAACAAGTACAAGTGCAACTGCATGATGCCAGCAAGTTCGATATCTACCAGTTACTCGATACCGCCTTGGCTGGTGATACCAGCAAAACAGTTCGTGTTTTTTACAAACTATTAGAAGAGGATGCCGCACCCACTTTAATACTTTGGGCGCTGCACCGCGAAGTGACCCAGTTACTAAAAATACAAGCTGCATTAGCGCAGGGTGAGGATTATTCACGCCTGGCATCGCAATACCGAATTTTTGGGCCGCGCAAATCGCTGCTACAAAGAGCATTACAACGGCTCGATACCGCCAGCTTGCAAAGCATGGTTCCGCGTTTTGGACAAATTGACCAACAAATAAAAAGCCAATGTTCTGACGAGGGAATTAACCAGTTATTAGACTTGTATATTTTGCTCTCAGGGGCCAGAATTAGTATGTCACAAGCTTTATAAATATGGAAAACAAAGATTGACACAAAATATCGGTATTATTGGCGGCACTTTCGATCCCATTCATTTTGGCCATTTACACACAGCTTGGGGCATACTAGAGCAGCTGTCACTTGATCAAATCCGCTTTATCCCCTGTGGCATCGCAACACATCGGGAAGCTCCGGTAGCAAGCGCACAGCAACGGCTAGATATGTTAGAATGCGCCATACAGTCAGATGATAAGCTGATTATTGATAGACGTGAAATTGAGCGTGACGGTCCGTCCTACATGATCGATACCCTAAAGTCGCTGCAGGCAGATTTTCCGGATGCGCAGCTGCATCTTATTTTGGGAATGGATGCCTTCAGCGAACTCGATACTTGGAAAGATTGGCAGGCACTTATGGACTATACCAAGTTGGTGATAGTGCGGCGCATGCCTTATCAGCTGCCTGTTGATGCAAAGTTCCGTGCATGGTATGGCGAACAAGAAGCGCAAGGAAAAGTTATTTTTACCCAAGATATTCCTTTGCTTGAAATTTCAGCCACACAGCTTCGAGAGGCTTTACGTTCAGGAAGGAGCCCAAGGTACCTGCTTCCCGAAGCAGTTTTACATTACATAACAGAAAATAAACTCTACTTGAGGTAAATATTGACAATGCAAACACAAAAAGAAATTGCCGTTACGGCGCTAGACGACTTAAAAGCTTTTGATATAAAAACAATAAATGTTGAGAAAATCACCTGCATTACGGACACCATGATCATTGCAACAGGTACATCTTCAACACATGTAAAAGCGCTTGCAAATAATGTTATAAAAAAAGCCAGGGAGCAAGGCATAAGCTATCTCTCGTTAGAGGGTACAGAAACAGCCGAATGGGTACTCGTTGATTTGGGCGATGTGATAGTACACATCATGCAACCCAGAATACGGGATTTCTACCATCTCGAAGGATTATGGGAACTCTCTGAACAAAGAGCATGAAACATCATTTTATAAGGAATATTCGTCGCGAGACAAAACACTACCGATGGCGCATGGGTGCTTCCGTATGTTTTGTGATAGTCCTTTTTCTCGTGCTTATTGCTCGCATGTATTACCTACAGATCGTTCAGTATGAAAAATATAATACCTTATCTGAAAAAAATAGAGTTGCAGTATTACCGATCGCACCTAATCGCGGCCTCATTTTTGATCGCAACGGTGTACTGCTTGCTGACAATCTGCCAACCTTTGCAATACATATTGTGCCAGAACAAGCTGAAAACCTGGATGAAACTTTAGCGCTTGTCGATAAGCTCATTGGCCTTAGTGAACGCCAAATGACAAATTTTGAACGCGAGAAAAAACGCCGCCGACGTTATGAAGGCGTTCCTCTCCGCCTCAATATATCAGAAGATGAAGCAGCAACGATTGCCGTGAATAGCTACCGCTTGCCTGGCGTGAATGTCGTTGGTGGTTTGATGCGCTACTATCCCGAAGGTGAAGTGTTTGCACATATTCTAGGTTACGTCGGCCGAATCAATGAACAAGAACTACAGCAAATTGACCCAGCACGCTATCGAGCAACACAATTTATCGGCAAAACAGGTGTTGAGCGCTATTACGAAAACTATTTGCATGGCGATATCGGCTTAGAAAATGTAGAAACGGATGTCCGAGGCCGCGTACTAAGAGTACTTAGCATTGATGAGCCGGTAGCTGGCAATAATTTATATTTAACCATTGATATTAATCTGCAGAAAAAAGCAGAGAAGCTAATGGAAAATACACGGGGAGCTATCGTTGCCATTGACCCACATAACGGTGCGATTCTTACCCTGCTCAGCCACCCAAACTTTGACCCCAATCTTTTTGTGCAAGGAATCGACCACGAAAGTTACGATAATCTTACTGGCGATATTGATCAACCTATGTTCAATCGGGCGATACGCGGACAATATCCACCTGCCTCTACAGTAAAGCCTGTAATTGCTTTACAGGCGCTGCATAAAGGAATAATAAATACACAAACAAGCATCCCTGATCCGGGCTATTTTAAACTACCGAACTCCACTCACCTCTACCGCGACTGGATAAGTGAGGGACACGGCGGTTCTGTAAACATCACCCGTGCGCTTATTGAATCTTGTGATACGTTTTTTTACTGGATGGGTGACAAAATGGGCATTCGCAATATTACAGAGTCAGTGGTTGCCTTTGGGCTAGGTTCACCTACAGGCGTGGATATTTCCGGAGAGCTCAGCGGCCTGGTCCCCAGCCCAGAATGGAAGCGTGCCACCAAAAATGAACCTTGGTACCCCGGTGAAACTGTTATTGCCAGTATTGGCCAAGGATTTTTCATCGCAACACCTATGCAACTTGCGCATATGTCAGCAACACTCGCCACCCGTGGCAAACGCGTTAAGCCCCATGTCGTTGCAGCGATAGAACTGAGCAATGGCGATATGATGGAAATCGAAACGGAAGAGCTACCTCCTGCATTCAAAGGTTCTCAGCATTGGAACACCATTCAAGAATCTATGAAATCAGTTATTCACAGTTCACGCGGCACTGCACGCTTTTTATCCGACAACCCCTACAAAATTGCTGGCAAAACAGGCACTGCACAAGTATTCAGTGTACCCCAAGGTGAAAAGTATGACGCCTCCGTCATCGAAGAACGATTACGCGACCACTCTATATTTATTGGTTATGCGCCCGCCGATAATCCAACCATTGCTATTGCGGTGATTGTTGAAAACAAAAATGGAGCTTCCCGCATTGGAAAGCAAGTGTTCGATGCATATTTATTAGGTGAGTAATCATGGCTATTTTGCATAGCGGCCGTAACCGCGAAACAAATTCAAACAGCTTGCAAAAGCGAGCTTCACTATGGCAACGATTGCACATAGACCCTTTGCTATTGTTATCATTACTTATACTCATGGGCGCAGGCCTATTCGTTTTAGTAAGTGCCGGCAACCAAGCCGCTGGCATGCTGGACCGGCAACTTATTCGCTTTGGTGTGGCCTTACTTGGCATGTTGGTCGTCGCGCAAATTCCCCCACGCTATTACAAAATGGCGGTCCCCGTACTTTTTCTGCTCGGCACTTTGCTATTAGTCATGGTACTTATGTTTGGTGATGTCGGCGGTGGCGCACAACGCTGGCTCGATTTAAAAATAATACGTTTTCAGCCTTCAGAAATTATGAAGCTGGTTGTGCCCATGATGGTTGCTTACTACTTCAGCAAACGCCCCTTACCCTGCACCTTTAAAGATGTGATTATTAGCTCAGTGATTGTGATCATCCCTGTGCTATTGGTTGCCAAACAACCAGACTTAGGTACCGCGCTACTGATTGCTGCCAGCGGCTTATTCGTACTGTTTTTGGCTGGCCTGCCATGGCGTTATATTATTGGCATGCTTGTTGCCGCGATGATTGCTGCACCTGCTTTATGGTTGGTCATGCACAATTACCAGAAAAAACGTGTACTCACTCTCCTTAACCCAGAAAGCGACCCCTTAGGCGCTGGCTACCACATCATTCAATCTAAGATCGCTATTGGCTCGGGCGGGCTATGGGGTAAAGGATGGTTTAAGGGCACTCAGTCTCATCTTGAGTTTTTACCAGAGCGCTCCACAGATTTTATTTTTGCTGTTCTAGCCGAAGAGTTCGGTTTAGTTGGCGTTATTGTGTTATTAAGTCTATATTCTTTAATAATATTGCGGGCCGCAACAATTAGTATGCAGGCACAAAGTACATTTACCCGCTTATTGGCAGGCAGCATAACGTTGACCTTTGGCATTTACATTATTATCAATATCGGCATGGTTTCTGGGCTGTTCCCTGTGGTTGGTATTCCGCTACCTCTAGTGAGCTATGGCGGCACATCGATCGTGACCTTATTGCTGGGATTTGGTATTCTTATGTCCATAAGCACACATCGACAATTAGTTTCTGATTAGGGGGTTCACATGCATCGTTCACTGTTGATTATATTCATCACTTTAATTTTATCGCCAACACTCAGTGTCGCGAATGTTGCAAATCGTGATGATGTGCAAGTGTTTATTGACACCATGGTAAGCAAACATGGCTTTGACCAAGATGAGTTGATTGCCGTATTTTCTAACGTCGACATCAAGCAAAATATCATTGAAGCGATGGACCGCCCTGCTGAACGCAAAGCATGGCATGAGTACCGGCCTTTGTTTATTACTAACGCATCGGTTGATAACGGCGTTGAATATTATAAAAAGCATCAAGCAGCATTAGAACGTGCACAAGATCAATACGGTGTACCTGCCGAAATTATTGTTGCGATCATTGGCGTTGAGACACGCTACGGCACAAACAAAGGCAGCTATGCTGTCATTGATGCCTTGAGCACTTTGGCATTTGATTACCCTAGGCGCTCCCCATTTTTTACTAAAGAACTTGAAGAGTATTTATTACTCACGCGCGAAGAAAATATTGATCCTTTATCGTTAAAAGGTTCTTATGCAGGTGCGATGGGAACGCCACAATTTATGCCTAGCAGCTATCGCGCCTACGCTGTTGACTTTACGTCTGATGGCAAGCGTAACCTTTGGGATAACGATACAGATGCAATCGGCAGTGTTGCAAACTACCTTAAAGCCAATGGCTGGAAAGGCGAAGAGTCGACCATCATTGTGCCGGCTAATGTCAGCGATGAAAAACAATTAACCGCTTCGCACAGCAGCATTATTGGCAAAATAAAACCTGAAACAAAAATTGAAAGCTTAAAGCAGCAAGGCTTAACAACGGATACACCTATCGACAACAATCAACTTGTTGCACTGGTCAGCTACGAAAACAAAGATGGCAGCCTGGATTACTGGCTTGGGATGCATAACTTTTATGTGATCACGACTTATAATCGTAGCGCGCTCTATGCCATGGCAGTATATCAATTAGCACAAGAGATCAAAGCTGGGGTTTAATAAAATTAACCTGCGCGCCGTGTTTGCTCTTCCGCCAGCATGGCGTGCAAAATATCTTTTAGCTCTGGTCCAATTTCAGCATCCCGCATGGCATAGGCAAGGGTTGCCTGCACATAACCAAGCTTGCTACCGCAATCATAGCGTTGCCCAGTAAACTCATAGGCAAAGGTTGGCGTACTGCTCAAAGAAGCTGTCAATGCATCTGTCAATTGAATTTCAGACGAACACCCTTCTGTCGCTTTCGCTAGGTAATCAAAAATTTGTGGTTGTAGAATATAACGACCAGTTACTGCTAAGTTTGAGGGCGCTTTGTCTGGTGATGGTTTTTCAACAATGTGCTGTACTTTCGTCACTGTATCGCTGCTTCGTTCACCTGAAATAATCCCGTATTTTTCAATCTGGTTTTCAGCGACCTGTTGCGCCGCAATCACTTGACCACCTTCCTGCTCATATATTTCTAACATTTGTGCCAAACAATTTTTACCCTGGGTGTTAATCAGATCATCTGCCAATAACACGGCAAATGGTTCATCGCCCACAAGACTGCGGGCACATAAAATCGCATGGCCTAAACCTCGCGGTTCACTCTGGCGAATATAAGCACACATAACATTTTCAGGCAGAATGTCTTTGACAAGCGCTAACTGCTCAAGCTTGTTAGTTTTTTGCAAGTGCGCTTCAAGCTCAGCATTGCGATCGAAGTGGTCTTCAATGGCACGCTTGGCGCTGCTGGTAACGAATATCAACTCTTCAATACCGACGCTGATGGCCTCTTCTACGGCATATTGGATAAGCGGTTTATCAACAATAGGCAAAATTTCTTTTGGATTCGCTTTAGTTGCAGGTAAAAAGCGCGTACCGAGTCCGGCAACGGGGAAAACGGCTTTTTTAATTTTCGGCTGCGGCATCTTCTTGTTCCTGGCTAATGAATTTGGCTGATTTTTTGTGCAAACTTTCACCGCGGCCCATACCAAAATAAGTGAACCCTAAACTGCCCATTAACACAGGGTCAAAAATATTACGGCCATCAAATATAACCGGTGATTTTAAATCATTTTTGACTTGCGCATAATCCGACTGTATAAACTCTTGCCACTCAGTAAGAATAGCCAGACAGTCTGCATCTCTGCTCGCCTCCTTGGCGCTGGTAGATATGTGCAACTGCTCTTCTTGTCCGTATTGCAAAACATAGCTGCTGCTAGCAACCGGATCATAAGCTTTTACAATTGCACCGTGTGCAATCAGTTCTTTAATAAGCACAGCACTGGATGTTTCACGGACATCATCGGTGTTTGCTTTGAATGCCAAGCCCCAAACCGCTATTGTCTTACCTTGCAAATCACCATTGTGATAAAAATGAATTTTTTCAAATAGTCGATTTTTTTGAATTTTATTCACTTCCTCTATGGCTTGCAGCATTGGTGTGCTTTCATCGTGCTGCGTTCCCATATGTATCAAAGCCTTCACATCTTTAGGAAAGCAAGACCCGCCATAACCCGGGCCTGGTCTTAAAAATTCACTACCGATGCGCGGGTCCATGCCCATTGCACAACGGATATCATCAATGTCTGCACCTAGGGCTTCAGCCAGGCGTGACATTTCATTCATAAAGCTTACGCGTGCTGCCAACATTGCGTTCGACGCATATTTTGCCAGTTCACTGCTAGCAATATCCATCATCATGATTTGTTCCGGATCAGCAACAAAAGGCGCGTAAAGGTCTCGCATATGCTTGCGTGCGCGCTGCGAATCAACACCTAAAATAATGCGATCGGGCTTCATGAAATCCATTACTGCCGCGCCTTCGCGTAAAAACTCAGGGTTAGATGCGATATCAAATTCCACGGGCTCTTCCCGCATGCTTAACTGTGCTGCAACGACGTTCTGCACTTCTTTGGCGGAACCTACAGGCACGGTTGATTTATTAATAATTAGTTTATATTCATCCATGTGCGTACCGATGTTTTTTGCAACATCAAGTACATAACGCATTTCAGCAGCGCCATCATCTTGGCTTGGTGTGCTGACAGCAATAAATTGGTAAAGACCGTGCTCTACTGCAAGCGTAGGGTCATCGGTGAATTGGATATTTCCTGATTGGATGTTTTTTTCAAGTAAGGCTTCAAGACCTGGCTCAAAAATAGGGCAATAGCCTTTTTGCAGCTGTTTGATTTTTGCTTGATCGATATCAAAACAAACGACTTTATAACCGGTCTCTGCAAAGCAAACGCCTGTCACTAAGCCCACATAGCCTACACCATGAATCGTTATATTCATCTTACCCAGTCCAATCCCGGAAAAACTGGTATAGTACCATATTACGCGTACGCGGATGAGCTTATGACCGAAATTGCTATTTTTGCACCACTTATTGTTTGCTTTCTGACTACAGCCGGCTGTGTATTTTTACTGCGGCCAGTAGCAACAAAAATTGGCCTGGTTGATATCCCAGGCGGAAGGCATCAGCACCTGAAAACCACGCCTCTGATCGGCGGGATTGCTATGTTTCTGGGCATTCTTGTCGCCATGACGGTACTGCCATTGCCACTAGAATCTTACCGTAGTTTTGTATTGGCCGGCGGGCTGCTTGTATTCATCGGCGTATTAGATGACTTCCATGAAACACCACCCTGGGGCAGGTTACTCACGCAACTCCTTGCTTTAAGTATTATGATTTTTTGGGCAGACATTCGCCTTGATAATCTTGGCAATTTATTCGGTCTAGGTGATATTCACACAGGCATTTGGGCTATCCCTGTCACGTTGTTTGGCGCTGCAACATTAATCAATGCCGTCAACTTTATCGATGGCTTGGACGGCCTTGCAGGCGGCTGCATACTGATTTCACTGCTGACTTTAATGGTGCTTGCATTGACTGCTGGGCACACTGTCGAGGGCAGTATACTCGCCATCATTTGCAGCGCGCTGTTAGCATTTTTGTGTTTTAACTTACGATTACCTGGCCGCAAACATGCCAGCATATTCATGGGCGATGCCGGCAGCATGTTATTAGGCTTTATACTGGCCTGGTTTACGATTTCCTTATCACAGGGCCCCAACCCTGCCGCATCACCAGCGGTCATGCTGTGGATCGCAGGCATACCGCTTATCAATATGGCTACCGTATTTATTTATCGCTTAAGTAAAAAACGCTCCCCGATGGACCCGGGCAACGACCATATGCACCATGTTTTGCAGCGTGTAGGTTTAAGAAAGAGCATGGTGGTATTGGCTATGTTGCTGGCATCTGCAGTGATGGCAATAACAGCTTATTTAGCATGCTTATATAACATGCCCTCGGCTACCGTTTTCTTTTTATTTATTATAGTATTTTTAATTAGCTTTATTTCTTCAATGATCATTTTTAAAAAGCGATAGCTTTTTTTAAATTAGCTAGAGATTCTTCTTGCTGCTGTTTAGCCATGGCATCAATGCATACAACCAAGCTGTCATACCTCTCAGCAGACATATCAATCGCTTCTTTCATGGCAGTAGCTAAACATGTTTCATATGAAATGGTGCATTTTTCAGCCGAGGGGAAGAATTTAGAAAAACTGTGTTCAATTATTGGCGGAATACAATAACCATAAGCAAGCAAATTAGTGCCCGAGGTTTTTTTGTCAATGTAATCGCTGTGTAGTTTTTCATTTAATAGTGAGAGTATAAAATCGCATGAAAAGCAAAGCTCCTCAAGCTTGATATAGTCTACGCTCCCATGCCATATAAAAAAATCTGCAATCCCAAGAGTCTTTGCTTTTTTTCTAATCTTCCTAGCATAGCTACTACCAAGGTCACCCACGATATTAACTTCAAAACTTTTTTCGCCCTGAGACGCCAAAAGACTAACAGCATGCAGAAGTAGATCCATATCCTTAGTTTTTGTTCTTATATTTCCAACAGATATAAATCGCGTTTTTTCTGTATTACGCTTACGTTTGGGTTTATTACCATAAAACAATATTGGAGATATGAAATTTTCTACGTCGATTTCACCGAGCATAGAACTTAATTTGAATAATCTTTTTCTGTCTATATAATCATAAATCGAATTTCTTTGCATTTCATCCGCAGCATGCACATAGGCAAACACATTGTTCTTGCGCGGAACCCTCTTTCCAAGGCTGTGCAATAAATTTTCGTACTTGTAGATATTAGAAGTGTTTACAAATATATAATCGTAGGAATCTAATTTTGACTGATATTTTTTTAAACATAACAACTTGTACCAGATTGGCCAGCATTTGACACCGCGCAGGGCACCCAATGCTTGCGACTCGATAATCGCTGGGTGGACCAGCAGCTCTACATTAATTCCAAGCCTGTGGAAGTAACACACAAGGCTTTGCAAGGTGACACCATGATACTGGTTGCACTCGATGATTAGAACACAGTTATCTGGGGTTTTTGTACGCGTAAAATTAAAAACATTTTTTAAATATTTTTTCTTAATAAAACCCCTAAGATTATCTATCATGATAGCCTGGCGTATCAACCACTTTGGGGCATATTTGTCAAAAATAAGTT
>JAJFKJ010000072.1 GCA_021773275.1 Gammaproteobacteria bacterium | reverse complement strand
GCCTCGATCTCGCGCAACAGCAAGACCCCGCCGTCCGAGGACATTCGCCCGCCATCGAAACGGGCCACTAAATCCTTGCCGCATACGGGTGACAGACCGGGGAGAAAGGGTGTAATCTCGTGCATGGTGAGCCTGGGGGACGTTGCTGCCGGAAACGTGGATTTCAGCACCCAAATTGTACGACAGATCAACAGCTTATTCCATGCTCACCACCTCAAAACCCACACCAATGTGAATAATCCGGGTTAGATAACACCTTTGCCAGGGTATGTCGGGCCATGAAAAAAACATCCTATGGTGGTTTAGTGCCGTGCGGATACTGCTAGTCGAGGATCATGAGCGTCTGGCCTCGCTTGTCAGCAAGGGTCTGAAGGCCGCCCACTTCCTGGTCGAGGCCTTCGCGCGTGGCGACGAGGCCCTGGCCGCGCTCGAGGTCGCCCACTATGACGCAATGATTCTCGACCTGGGCCTCCCCGATCAGGACGGGTTGGAGGTCCTGCGGCGCCTGCGCGGCAAGGGCCTCTCTCTCCCAGTTCTCATTCTCACATCACGGGTTTTGGTGGCGCAGAGGATCGAGGGCCTGAACGCCGGGGCAGACGATTACCTGACCAAACCCTTCGACATGGCGGAGTTGATCGCGCGCCTCCACGCCTTGCTGCGACGACCGGAGATCGCCCTGGGTTCACTCCTGACGGCGGGAAACCTGGTGTTCGATGTCGGCGCGCGCGAGGCCAGCGTCAACGCAGCCCCCTTTCCGCTGACGCCGCGCGAGGCGGGCCTGCTGGAGCACCTGCTGCGACGCGCCGGCAAGGTGGTCCCCAAGGCGATGCTTGAAGACAGCCTCTATGGCCTCCAGGAGACGGTATCGCCAAACACCATCGAGGTTCTGGCGCATCGCCTGCGCAAGAAGCTCGAGTCCGTGGACGCGGGTGTCTCGATTCACACGGTCCGCGGCGTGGGCTACCTGCTCACAGCCGAAACAAAGCCCTAGCGGTCCTACATTCAACGGTCCATCGCTGCCACGATCTCCATGGCCTGCTTCCTGGCCTCGGCAAGCTGGCCTTCGTCCAGCTTGTCGGCAACATAGGCTTGGGCGTGCTTCGCCAGATCGCCCCAGTATCGACGAGCGACTTCGTACCAGGCGTAGGCCGAGACCAGATTGACTTCGACACCCTGGCCATAGGCATGCGCGTCGGCGACGAAAAGCTGTGCGCCCACGTGCCCCCGCGCCGCCGCCCGTTCATACCACGTCACCATCTGAGCGAGGTCCTGCGCAACGCCAAGGCCGTCGCGGTAGAGACGGGCGAGTTCGACCTGCGCCTCCGTGTGTCCGCCTTCGCCGGCGAGCCGCAGCCAGTAGTGCGCCTGCTCGTCATCCGGCTCCACACCCAGGCCGTTGAGATACAAAACGCCGATGACATACTGCGCGCGCGCGTCGCCCCGCGCCGCGTCGGGTTTCATTTCGCCATAGGCGCCTTCATAGTCGCCCTGCTCGAACCGGGTGAAGCCCTTTTCGAAGTCGGCGAAGGCCGCCATCGGCCAAAAGCACAGCAAGAGCGCCAGGGTCAGAGTTCGAATCATTGTCAGTTCCTCCGGCCAGCCCTACTGCACATCGGCGAATCCCTCGACACCCGCCGGCAGCCAGGTCGCGCCGCCGAAGCCACCGGCCCAGGCTCCACTGCCATCGTCGAGCCCAATCGAAAAGACGGCATTCGACAAGAGTCCGTCACCACGCCCGAAGGTCTCGATCCGATTGTCGAAGAGCCAGGCCAGGCCGCGGCTCGTGCCCACCCAGACCCGGCCTTGACTGTCGACCTCAAGGGCGAAAACGTGATTGGCGGGAAGTCCGTCCTTGACGGTCAGGGTGCGCCAGGTCTCGCCATCGAATTGCGAAAGACCGCCACCCCAGGTCCCAGCCCAGACACGGCCTTCAAGATCTACCGCGAGCGACACGATGTAGTTCGGGTTGTAGGCCACCTGGATATCCTCGAGACCCTGCTCTTGCTTCTGTCTCGCATGGTGGTCCGAAACGCGGGCCGGATCGCTTTGGAACTCGATATCGTCTTCGACCGTCTCGAAGGCCGCGCCGAGACCATCTGCGTGGTTCCAATGGGCCCAGTTCTCGTCTCGGTAACGAGCGAGCCCCCCTTCGGTCGCAAGCCAGATCTCACCGTTCTTGCCCTCGGCCAGGCCGTAGACCCAGTCATTGGGCAGGCCGCCTTGAGTGTTCTCGACGGTATAGAGTTCCCAGCTTTGATCGTCGTCGAGCTTGCCCCCGACGATTCTGTTGACGCCGGACCAGGTGGCGATCCAGATATCGCCCGAACGGCTTTGCAGGACATCGTAGACAAAGGCGTCGCCCATACCGTTGGGAATGTTGTAGTTCTGCCAGGTCCCGTTTTGCGGATCGAGGATCGACAGGCCCCCACCATAGGTTCCTACCCAAATCCGGCGATCCGGCTTGCCGACGTAAAAGACCCCGTTGGACAACAGCCCCGAGCGATTGTCGTGGACGCGATGCTCGCCGGTGTCGAGATGGAACTCGATGAGGCCGCCGGAGGTTCCAAGCCAAGTGGTTGATCCATCGACCAGAAGAGCCTTGACGTTGCGCTGCCCAACCTGGAGATAAGCGAGATCCTTGTCGACCTCGGTTTCCCCCGCTGCCACGGATTCGCTCGGGTTCGCAACCTGGGCAGCCTCCAATGCCTTAGCTTCCTCGGCCTTGCCCTGGTGGTGCCCCAGCAGATAAGCGCCGCCACCGACCACGGCCAGACAGACAACAAGCGAAATCGAGACAAGCCAGCGCATCGGGTTCACTCCGGCGACAGTTTGGTGACAGCGCCCTTGGTGCCGGCCCAAACGGTCCCGTCATCGCCCACGGCGATCGCATAGATATGACGATTGACGAGGCCGTGAGAGAAGGTCGTCCAGCTTTCGCCGTCGAAGCGCGAGA
>JAJFKJ010000071.1 GCA_021773275.1 Gammaproteobacteria bacterium | reverse complement strand
ATTTTCAATTAGTTATGGATGGGTGCCCCGGCACACACAGGCCGCTTGGTGTAATTTTGGTGTAATGGGGTCAGGATTTGCGCAGCTTGACGATCTTGTCTTGTTCGCTGGCCGTTCCAATCCGTTCCATCTTTTCTATGGCGTCGTCTACGGCTTCGTCCTGAGCGTGGGTGTATCGCATCACCATCTCAAGGCTCTGGTGACCAGAGAATTCTTGGACCGTCCGAATGTCGGCACCCGTCCGGGCCATCCGCGTAACTGCGGTGTGTCGCATGACGTGCGGGCTGACTGTTGGCTTGT
This sequence comes from Gammaproteobacteria bacterium, assembly GCA_021773275.1. Lineage (GTDB taxonomy): Bacteria > Pseudomonadota > Gammaproteobacteria > JABCZS01 > JABCZS01 > JAJFKJ01. Next base: position 2,409 of record JAJFKJ010000071.1, on the reverse strand, counting down.
AGGTGGGTTCGCCCTTCGCATCCGTTCCGGTCTTGACGCGGAGGCCAGCCGCAATGGCGCACCGCGAGAAAGCTTTCTTCATTGATTCGATATGGCCGGATGACGAAGCCGGACTTGGGAAGACCCAACCATTCTGATCGTCCGCCATCGCGCGATCCCGTTCGAGGGTTTCGGCCAAGTCACGCGACAGGGGCTGCGCGCGCCACTTCCCGCCCTTGACCTTGACGACTAATCGCCTTCGCACCGGATCGAAGTTTTCGAAGCGAGCGGACAGGATTTCACTGTGTCGCATCGATGTGCCCAAACCCAACTTGATGAAGAGCCAGACGTAGGAGCTACAGTCAGTCGCCGCAGCCTCCAGCAAGGCTTGCTCCTCGGCACGGGTGAGGACAAAGGTTCGCCTGTTGTCGACGCGATCCAGCTTGATCATCGGGAATGGCTGCTTGAGATAGCGCCACTCTTGCAGGCGTCGACCCATCCGGCGATAGGTGGCAAAGATGAGGTTCACGGTGCCTTCGGTGATGTCCTTGTCGCGAAGATGCTTGCGGAGCTTTTCAGCGGTGAACTTCGTAATGCGGTCTACCCTCATGGTCCCGAGATATGGTTTCAGGTGGTCCCTGATATGCTGGCTCTTGTTGGTCAGGTCCTTGCCGCCAACCCGTTTTTCTTCCTTGAGCCAAAGGTCGGCAGCCTTGGCGAACCTGAGTTCGACCTTGTGGCGGCTCGGCAGATCTAAGCGGCCTTCGCGCGCCTTTGTCCGAATGCCCTCGATAAGCTCCTCGGCCTGGGTGCGTGTGGTCCCGTCGCCCTCTGTGCCAACCGTGCGGTGGATGCGCTCGCCGTCAACCATGACGTTTATGGAGTACCGCACGTCGCCGTCGCTGGCCCGTTCAGCCGTGATGCCACCCTCGGTGATTTTCTCACCCCCCTTAAGCGCGCGGATAGCGGGGCGCGTGAGCTTCAAGAACTTCTGGGCCATATCGTCTAGTCCTCGCTTTTGGATGTCGCGCTACTCATGAGAATATCGACAAGCATCAGGCGCTCTTGCCATTCTTTAATAACCTGCGCCGCCGCTCCTGTTCCTAGGTGTTCGGCTTCGCGCTCAATTGCTAATTCGGCAAGCAGGCCGCTCGGTATGCTCCCTACGCTGCCCTTCGGCTTGATCATCTCCAAGCAGAAATTCAGGGCCTTCCGGACTTCCTCGAAGTCGGCTTGGTTCTTGAGCCACGTTCCCGACTCCTTTTCGCGTTCCATAAGGGCGATAGCGTCGGCGAGCCATCGAAAGACCTGGTATGCCCCAAAGCTGCCGAAGGAGCTGTAGACACCATAGGCAGCTTGGGCGGCGATCTCGGTTTCGCGGCGCTCCTTCTCGAAGGATTGCTCCACCCTGTGCTCAACTTCCTGCACTAACGATCGGCCAGAATCGGCAGCAGCCTGCTCAATTCGCGCTCGCATCTCGGTAGTCGTTCGCATGTTGAGCGGGACCCTCTTGCCCTTCCCAGGCGGTAGCTTGGCTTTGGCAGGCATCGCGACCCTCACTGTCTCAAATGTTTTCGGTTTTGTCTGCGCAACCTAGAACGCAGATTTTAGTTGTCAATGCTCGAAGCGTCTGGCAGTGTATATGCGTGTCCTATAACGCATTTACAAGGAAACGACGATGGCCTTAGAAGACTCCCCGGTGCGGGACGCGGTGGATCAAGTGAGGGTGCGCGTCCTGCCCGATGGACGGATGGATCGCGAGAATGCTGCGCTATATCTCGGAAGGGCGACGAAGACCCTCGCAATGTGGGCTCTTCAAGGCAGGGGTCCTTCCAGCGTCAAGGTCGGCGGTCGGCGCTTTTACTATCGCGCCGAACTCGACCGCTTCATCCACGAGGAGGCCGCTTAGTGCCACAAAGACGAAAACGCCGCTCCTCGGGCAAAAGGTGGCGACGCTTTCAGAAAGCGACAACGATGTTGATTGAATTCAACACCCTCAAAGACTTTCTCGAAAGCCTGCCACCGCTCCGCTATGGCCGGCGAAGGCTTTGCTGTGGGCGCGAGTAGGGACAGCCATGACACAGCGCGGCAACGGTGCAAGGTCTGGACGGCCTGACGCGACGGGCAGGAGTTCCGGCAAGTTCTCCAGCCTGGACAGGAAGGTTTTTTCGCCGCCGGCTGATGAGCCCTGGTTCTGGCACACTACAGAGCTGGTCAGAAGTCCGTCATGGCGCAAGGCTGGGATTCATTGTCGCCGGCTTCTCGAATTCCTTCAGGTCGAGCATCGTTCTCATGCTGGTCTTGAAAACGGAAACCTCCAAGCGACCTATGACCAGCTTGTGCGCTGGGGTATCGGTCGCCGCTACATTCACGACGCCATCGAAGAAGCGGAGTTTCTTGGCCTAATCCGGTGTGACCATGGGGGCCGCT
>JAJFKJ010000008.1 GCA_021773275.1 Gammaproteobacteria bacterium | reverse complement strand
AAGGATAAGCTGTTTTTCTTATAGTTTGCCGCTCTGTCAGCGTGTGTATGATCCATCATGATGTCCTCTTGTATCGATTTTAGCTTGGAGTTGTCATAGGCAATAAATTGCTCATATAGTATAGCCAATGAGTAGTGGGAATTACTTTTGTATGTTTTATATTAAAAGCTGGGTACAACTAAACTAGATGGCCTATACATCCTGCTTGCTTAGTTTCACAAAGGTGCGCACTACTTCTTGGAAGTCAACTACATTGTTATAGCAAGCTGAAATTGGCTCTCTTTCAGAGGTGGGGTAAATATGGGGGCTTTACAGCTGAATGCAATGCTAGATACAGACCGTTTAAAGGGGATAGCTGGGGAAGACCTAGTGTTGTATTTCAAAGTGGTTTATACAGAGCCTGCCGGGTTCAATTTGAGGAATTTGGTATCACATGGTCTTGCTGATGATTCGTATTTCTCCTTGAGCAATGCAAACTTGGTGCTCCACACCATTTTGGCGCTCTCAATCGTCTTGCAAAAGGAAATATAGCTATTAGGTTCAATGTGTTGGTTTTGGTTGTTCCTGACTCTGTTATCGAAACCCTTTTTTATGTTGTTGAGCAGATTTTTTTTGTTTTTCCCGCCTGAGATTTTTTTCTTGTTGCTTTGGTTTACCTTTGTATTGCGCATGTTGTGAAAGGAAAAGCTTTGTCGTGTGAGTATTGGGTGTGACTTGAACGAAGTTCTTGCTGGGGGAGAATAGGGGCTTGTTATTAGAAGCCCTGCTAGGCATATATATTTTTCCAGAGAAGCGATCTGATTTTATTCTGGCATCATGCACCAAGGCAAGTCGGTTTTTTTGCCCTGTTGTATTAAGGGCAAGGAAGCCTTTACTGCTGAGGGTTTTAATATTTTTCAGCTCTAGTGTCAAAAGCTTGGATGCAATAAAGTCTGCAAAGTTTCTAGTTATCGGGGATGGACTTAAATGCTCTAACAATATGGTATCGTCTAATACAATAAGTGGTTTTGCTGGGAGGAGGGTATGGTCTTGGCTTAAAATAATGCTCGCTAGTAGTGTGCCAGGGTCGCAAAGGACATCATCATGGGTATATGGCCGATGTATAAGCAGGCTCATAAGGTTTAACCGTCGTACAGCAGACGGAATTATAAGTTTGTAGGGGTTTGGATCACGCGCGAAGTCAATAAGATTATGTTCATCTTTTTGATTAGTTATATTTGTAAACATTAATTCTTGCAACCAGCTGCTGGGCAGCAAAACAAGCTGTTGCAGTCCTGCCATCAACAAAAGCCCAGCTTGGGCGGGATGGGTTGGTAGCATCGAGGGCTGGGTGCTATAGTTGCGCTTACGGGTGTTGAGCAAGGGTTTGCTATCAGAAGCTTTTCTTGCGGCTCCTTGTGGCTTGTTATCTTCTTTTTTTTCTATTTTCGAGTCAGCTTCTTCGGGACCTCGTTTCGCGCTTTCATCATCAGAGCTTGTGACAGCGCCTATACCTAGTGAACCGACCCTGCGAACAGTCTTTAAAAATTGCTGCTTGGTTTTTTCTTTTTCTTGGCCTAGCTTTAGCCCTTCCTGTGCAGACACTTCCTTTTGTTGCTCAAGTTTCAGTTGCTCTTGCTGTGTTTTTTGAGTTTCTTGAAGGTATTTGTAGCGCTCTTGCTCCGTGGCTAGTTCAGTATTTTTTGAGGTTGTTTGTTCTTGCTCGGAAAAGACCCTCTTACTTCTAGTCAGAACTTTCAATAAATGTCTTGTGCGCATATAGCTATCCTCCATCCTTACATGCTCGCATAACGGTATTGGAGATGGCAAATTAGAGGATATTATTTAGGGTATAAATCCTGAGAATAATACTTTTTATTGATATTAAGCCAGGGCAGTAAAGAAACCTATTGTTTGCAGGGCGTCACTTAAGCCCTGATAAGCCTAGAGGTGTGTAAAGTAGCGTTCACATCTGGGCAGTTTTCGGAACAATTTTATCAGCCATATAAATTTTATTAGCCTTTTCACTAACTAGGCAAGCTGATATTCTAGACATTAACCTATTGATGCGGCCAGCAATTTTAAGGGGTTCTAATGGTGTTAAAAAATTTATTTGCAGGGGTAAGCGCGGCGGCCAGCATGGTCACCACCTATGTTGTATGGTTTCAGAGTGACGTGCTGAAAAAGCAAAATGAAATTATGGCTAGGCAGACTGAAATACTGGAGCATCAACACAAAATGGTTAGAAAAGCAGATGCTCGCAATGACATAGAGCTAGTTAGAAAAGGGTTGGACGCGGTGACAGACTATAATTTGTGCCTAGTCAAGCTAGAGGATGCAAAGAAACATTTTACGGGGTTTCCTCTGCGTGTTGGTGGTGAGCGAAGACCTGGCAAAGAACATGTGGATGAGGACCAGGTTAGGTTGACGTGTGATTCAGCATGGAAAAAAGTTCTGCTTTTTTCAACACAAATTAAAGAAAGCAAGCGCCCGAGAGAGATGTCGCAAGTTATGGGGCTTAAATATTTACTTGAACCTGAGGAAGCCAATATGGGAAAATATAGTACCGACAAAAAATTTCTTGATGTTGTCGACAGGACCACAAAAAAGCCACGCTAAGCTAAGGGCATGGAGATGCTGCGTATCAATAATGCGCACTATATTTTGATGTTTTTATGGATTTAGCGTGCCAGCTCAACGTTTCGCTTTAAATCATTATTAATTATTTTGCTCAGTTTTTCCTTCGCAACATCATGCTCGGGTTTCAAAACAATCTCTCTATCAAGATTATCCCGCACTTCGCCATTAAAATCTTTTTGCTCAAATGCCATGCTGTTACCAACGATTTTTTCAAACTCAGTCTTTGCCGACTCAAGATTTTTGGACTTCAATAGGTCATTAAAATCAGTTTTTTCGTTATTAATGAGTTCTGGCATAACAAGGTTTGCATCCCAGTGTTTCTCGGTTAATTTATTTAACATGTTAAGTAGTGGTTTTTGGGCTGCTTTATCTTTGTTTGCAAAATTATCGTTATCGCCACAGACAATAATTTTTGGTGGAGCCAGCTCAAGCGGTGCGTTAGCCATGTTGCTGAGGCTGCAAGTGATATGGACCTTGGCACTGGGGTTCATGGCAAGCACGCTTAAGCCTGTTTCTGGTCCTTCGGCAATATGTGGGATGCCATAGGGGTTGCCAAGCTGTATACTGGCTCCATTGATTGGGCCGAAGCTTTGCTTGGCAAGGTCTTTTTCTATCTTATCTTTTCCCTTGCCCAGGATGACAGTCACCTCCGTCTTATTGGCGGTTATATTATCCAGATAAACCAATTGTACAGCCTGTACATTCTTCTCTTTATCGCGAAGTGGAAAGAGCAGGGCATGATGGTTATTATGCATGATATGGCGAATATCATGTGGGTGCGCTCTGAGGATGTCTTGTGGTATTTTTCGATGTTCCACTAAATACTTTTCGGCAGGTGTATCGATCGCAGGCTGTGAGTTTTTATAAAGCGATTGTGCAAAACGAATGTTTTTAGCTCTGCTCATCTTAGTCTGTCTTTCTGCTTGATCGCGTCGCAGCTGCGCCGCTGTTTTTTCTATCTCAGGCTCATTATCACGCTTTGCCCATTTTTCTTGCCGAGATGCTAATTCTTTATCTCCTAGCTTGTGGTAATCTTCGATAGGATTACCCATCATTTTTTCGGCAGCATATTTTAGAGCCTGATTTCTTGAGATATCATGCTTGGCTTCAATCAGTGCTACAAAGTCAAACTGAATACCGCCAAAAATACAGTCGCCGCGCTTTGCCCCATCTTTGTCATTTGTTATAATTGCAATGCCACGCTTTGGGTCTTCACTGCCAAAAACCAGAGTATCTTTAGTCTCAAGTTTTGGTGCGCCAAAGGAGTTTGCTGCATGCCGCTCAATCTTTTCATTAAGATGGCTTAATAGCTTTGCTTCATCTATTTCACGTTTGTATGTTTTACCTTTATCAGGCTGCAAGCCTTTTTGATGCTCATCGCGGCTCATATGCCCATGGTGCGTTTTTTGTGTGAGTCTTAAGTAAGTATCTTTGCATTGGGTAAAGATGCGCAGACACTGTTTGACGCGCGTGGCTCCAACATAATTAGCGGCATAGTTGAGCATATGGCGATTGTCTGTATTTGCGAGCATCAAGACAGACCTGGCATCTAGGCTTTGCGCGTTATGATAAGTTCTAGCATACCCTAAGCCCACATGCGCTTGCTGTAAGTTATTGCGCTCAAATTTAACTACTCCTTCATTGCCAAAATCAATCGTAAAATGCTTATCGGTAAAGCTCTTTACTACGCCAAGCTTTGAGGTGTTAAGCGCTGCATCACTTGCATGCTTGATATTATTGGTGAGCATCACTTTCTCACCCACAGCAAAAGATTGCTCTTTGGCCTCAAAGTATTCCAATGTATTGGGGCGATGGAAGATGCGACGATTAGGGTCAATTTCAATAATCTGTTCGCGTTTTAGCTCACCATTTTTATTAATATGACACTCTGCTAACGTCAGTGTATTCTTGTGTGCATTAACACCCACCACCTGCCAATAGGATTGAGCAGTAATGCCATGGCCTTTAATTTCTTTGTTAAAACGGATGACATTATTTTCACGGTAATGGGCAGTATAGTAACGCTGCTCATTACCCAAATCAGCATTTTCTAGCATAACTTGGTTGAATCTGTTGCCGCCCTGTATGCGCAGCCGCTCGTTCAGCTCGCCACGCTCAGCGTTCGTTAACGCCAACACCAGGCAGTCATCCCTTAAAAATTGTGGTAGCTTGTGATACGTATCACATAGGGTGTCCATCAAGCTTTTATTGTCTTGTGGGTGGCGCAGGTAGGGTGTAAGGCTTGTTGCTTGTTGTCCGGGTGCAAGCTCGGTTAATTGTGTTATAGCTTTGTGGAGCTGCGGGCGCTTTATCTTGCATTGGCGAAGAATTTCTTTAAGTTTCGCCACCTGCACGCCATCTTGTTGCTGCAAGTGCAAGAAGGGTTGGGCTGAGCGGGGTGAGTCGAGTTGCTGCGCATCGCCTGCAAATATCATACGCGCCGAATACCGGTTCGCAATATGTGTAAGCGTAAGCATATCTTTATACGAAAGCATGGATGATTCATCCACCAAGATAACGGATTTTTCGGGTTCAATGATATCTTGCAACTTATGCGTTTTTTCAAGCTGCAAGAATTTTTGAATGGTCATCGTATCAATACCTGCTTTTTTGGCCAGCTCGTCTTTTTGGCTGTGCTGCGGGGCAATACCGATGACCTTGCATTTTTGAGCTTTAAATAATCCTGCCACATGACGTAGCACCAGCGATGTTTTAGCACTGCCTGCTGGGCCTTGCAAAAGCGCTAGTCCTCGCTCACCCGTTACTAAATCAGTGATAGCCTGAGTGGGCGCTTTACCAAGTTTAATATCATTTTTTTTGAGGTAATCTTTTATCGCTGCATCATTTAAGGTGGGCGGGGCAGGGGGCTGCTTCTTCCCATCCTCTTTTTGCTTTCCTGTTTCATCTGCTAACCCTTTAAATGCTTCGACCAAAGCATCGCGGTTTTGCGTAACCCAGCTTGCCGTAAAGTACTTGCCATCTTTAATAATCTCACCAGATTCAAGCAATTGCTTAAAGCCTTGGCGCATATTATGCGCATCAACTTCACCTACGCATAATGACAGTGCGTCTCGCATGATATCACCCTGGGAAAGATTGGTTTTACCGTCAGCTGTGAGCTGGTATAGTGATTGCTTTAAGGCGGTGGTCGCCAAGTTCATTTTAAGTTCACCGCTAGGAAGCTGCATTTGGGTAAGCGTATCAAAAGAAGTTTTTTCTTGGCTGGGCGTTGATGCGCCAAAAGCAGGTTCCAAATCAGTTTTGATAGACTCTAATGCTCGCAATACCCCTTGCGGGCTATCGGTGTAAAGTGTGACGTTTTTATCAATCAATGCTGGCATCCCTTTTAGTGCATTGATAGCGTGCATCGCTCTGCAATCAAGTTTCACATTTTTAATATCTTTAAGCTGTTTGGCAGGGTGCTGGCAATAACCATAATCAGCGTAAATTTCGCGGCTGACCCCAGCTTTATCTTTTAAATGCAGCACAAAGGGTTTTTCATGGTTTGTGAGGTTAAGCGTGATGGCCTGCTCATTCATGGTGACAACACGACCTATTTTATTCTGGTAGTCCTTGCCGTATACATCGAGGCTGGGTAAAATCAACCTGTCACCCACTGCAACCTTTAAGGAACGTTCACTAAATACCGTGAGGTCTTTGAAGTGGGTGACACCACTAAGATTGAGTTTATGTGTGGAATGCAGCTTACCATGAGAAAGGGTCAGGGTATTGCCTGAAATCGCCGTGACCTTGAAGTGGTCGCCAGCTTTATACCTAATAAGATTGTGAGTCAATTTTGCCAGCTTAATTTGCGTTTTTGAAGGTGCTTTAAGTCCAGCCAGCTTAAGATTATTCAGCCGGATTATATCACCTACTTTGTATGACGAAGCGCGGGATAACTCAGTAGTGCTGAGATAACGATGCACGTAATTTGTGACTGACATCCCCTCACTAATCTTTCCATCTTTAACCAGCTGCTCACGCACAAGCTTATTGACGGTATCGGCCTGGTAAGATAAAAGCAGGGTGTTATCCTTGCCTGAATACTGCTTTGCAAAATGATGGGTAAAATTGTCTTCGCCTAAGCTTTGCATGCGCGGCACATAGCTTGGGGCGAGACGATTGCCCAGCCCAACTTCAAAGCTTTCTCTGGGTACATGCGGCGCTATTTGCTCGACAGGGGAGAGCCGCCTGTCAATCACATGCGCATCTTTATCATTGGCCCAGATTATTTTTGAACCGCTTTGATTGGCGGCAACGACAATGTCTCGCATTTGGTGGTTTAGGAGCTTTTCAGCCCCATGTACTACAAGTAGACTGCCGCCTCTCACATACTTGGCATCTAAATAATTTAGTCCCCAGGTTTTTAAACCTGCTTGTTCGCATATTTTTCTATCAATGCTGCTTGCTGTGATATGAAAGATTTTAATACCCAAAGTGCTTGCAAAGTCAGTGGCACGCGCTATAAAAACCTTGTCTGTTTTAGGGCAAAGATTATCCACAATCATCTGCCTAGCACTTGATGCGGTCGTAAAATCAATAACAGACTTATAGACATGATTGTCTTCAAGGTTTTTCATGTCTTTGGTGATTATCCATTTAGATGCAGCATAGCTAATAATGCCAAAATCAAGATTAAAGCTGCGCTTTTGGGCGTGGACTTCAAGAGCATGACCCATCACAGCATTTTGCGCCGACATGTAGTACTCTTGGCGTTTACTTGCTTCATGCTCATTTAATCTGACATCTCGGATAATGCCTGATGCTTTGATTTCATGAAAAGCAGCCTCAACATGTTTGGGTAATACTTTTTTGCCAACAGTAAGGGTAGTGGCCGTGTGGATGATTTCGCGCTGGGTGTACATACGCTTTAGCTCATCAAGCTTCATGACGGCGGCTTGCACAGCTTCAAGCGCAATATTGCTGGTATCACGCATTCTAAAGCCTGGGCCGGTTCTAAATTGTTCAAAGCCTTTATTCAAATCAAAGCCTAAATTTTGAGCAAGCAATGCCACTTCGGCCTTCCACTTTTCCTGCTGGATATCTAAGGGTGAGGCAACCTTACTCTTGCGGGTCGCTAGATTAATTTTATCCATATGCTTTGCATCAAAGCGACCTGTCTCAAATGCTTTTTCCATCATTTGTTCACGGCGTTTAGAGAAAAGTTTAATGATTTCTTTAGGTACGCGTTTAATCTCGAAGGTGCCTTTCTCGCATGTTATTTCAATTTCATAGCCTAATTTTTGTAACTCGATAGCTAAAAATGAGCGATAGATAACGCCCGCCAGCATAGATGCATCGTATATAGCGTCATAATGCAGGCAGCGAAACTTTTCATCCAATTTTTGGCAAAAGTTAAGCAATACGCAATGGGTATGAATCTGTGGGTCAAGCTCGCGAGACAACATCTCAAGGAATTTTGCAAAAGCCACCCTGTCAGCAGGTGCGGGTTCGCCATTAACGCGAGTTTGTAGAATGTTTTTTTCTAAAAACGTGAGCGCTTGTACCACGGCGCGGTTATGTGCTTCAACAATCTGTTTATCACCGTAAATAAGTGCTAATATAGAAGCAGACTTGGGCGCAGAGAAGGTCAGATCAATGCCGGGGCGGTGATTGATTTTTTCGCCTTCCCTGCGCCCAAGTACTTCACCATTAGGCAACTTGCCCTCAAGCAGGTTTTTAAAATCTTTCATGGTGGGTGTCTTGCCACCAAAAAGCGTTTGAATCGCTTTGCCTTGCCATTCAATATCCACCTTGTATTCGCCACCGTTACCGCCAGCATAATAATCAAGTACGCTTTGGTAGTAGCCTACGGCATCAGCCGCGCTGGTAAGGTTCTTAAGTGATAGCATTAGCGCTCCCGATCATCATCAATCTGTTTAGAGAGTTTTTCGTTGCGCGGTTTCAAGAACCCCGCATCATCTGCATTATCAACTGTAACAGGCTGGACTATAGGGCTATCGTCTTTATGGGTATTGCCATCTGTTTGCCCACTATTACTGGTAACGCTTTTGGCTGCTTTTTCCTTTTCTTTTCCAGTGGTTTTTTTTGTGAACAAGGGCATTTCTTTTGCAATAAAGTCAGATTGTGTGGTGGGTAGCAAGCATATAGGAGCCTCAATACGTGTAACAGGGTGATTGCCTGGCACTTTAAGATAAGCAAAACGCTCATTGAGCGTGGTGATTTGCTCTGGCATGACCAAGTCAACAGTTCTACGTTGCTGGGAGATGGTGACGCCATCACGCATACTGTTTGCCCCAAGCGATATACTTTCAACAGTTTCAATGATCTCTTGTTGACCCAGGTCAAGCGATGCTTGCTTGGCGCTATCAGCATCATTGCAAGCAAAGTATACTCGCGTGCCATACATGGACGAGAGCGTTTGTTTGGCCGCAACACCTGATAGCGCTGTAGCTTGGGAAAGGGTTTGATAAGCTGAGACGATACAAATGCCACGCTTGCGCCCACGCTGGCGAAGTTGTTGCAGGGAGCGCGAAGGGTTTAGGCTTGCTTCCTCGTCAATAACCAGAGCAATTTTACGTGCTCGACTGGCAGGCAAGGTTAGTAGCTCATTGGCTACAATATCAAGCATCATCGACAGCAAAGGCTTAAAGGTTTCTTCTTTGTCATCGCGCGATGTGATGAAAAGCCAAGAGTCATTCTTCTCATGCACCCAGTTGCGGATAGAGAAGCCGTTGTGTACATCTTCAAGTAATTCAAGGCACCGAAGGTTTGCTGCGAGCATTGCTTTCACACTCAAAGCCAGCTTTTCAGAGTCTCGGTTAACCAATGATTCGGCCATGGTATTTTTCATGCGCTGCTCTAGTTCTTTGACATCAGACATTACAAGCAGCTTGAGTAAGTCGCGAATACCAGGTTTTGAATCAATATCACCTTCATGCGTGTGGCGTCTCTTTAAGATATCCATGGCCGCATTCAAAAACAATACTTGAGCAGCTTTATTCCAAAATGGGTCAGCACCGTTGTTAGCCTCGGGCAATAAGCTTGCTGCGATATACTCAAGTTGTGATTCATTACGGGCATCATCCCAGAAGGAGAGGGGCCTTGCCCGCACGTCAAGCGGGTTTAAAATAATGTCATGGTCAGGCTCCCCCAGTTTTTTGCTTTCCCGATAGAATCGTTGGATAGCATCACATTCTGGATCAAGCACAATGACCTTGTAGCCTTCATCGCGAAAGTGACCCAATAACTCTAAGATGCCTTGGGTCTTACCGCTTCCTGTGGAGCCTACCATCAAGATGTGTTTATGTTGGGAATGCTTAACCAGTGGCACACCGCCAAGCGTGATACTAGATGCTCTAAAGCGTCGTTTTAGCCTGCGCGTAAACTCGCCAGCGGCCACGATTCTCGCGCCTCGCACAAACCGCCCGCGTGACATGCGAAAGCCCTTATAAATTAGAAATCCGATGCTTAGGGCATATAAGAACCCTGCAAGCCAGGCCAGCTTGCGAGAAGCAGTGATGACTCGGTATTGAATTTGTGTGACGGTGTCTTTAATTTCAGGGGAAGCCAGGAATTCACCTGCCAACACGGAATAGGTCCTGCCATTATTCCACTCTACCAACAATTTAACATTGTCACCTGAAAAAGTGTCAGCCAGCCAGTATTGCCAAACAAGCTTGCGTTCAAAATTGCTGGTCTTGTGGTAGAGCATTCCAGCAAATAGCAGGGCATAAACCAGAGCAAAAAAGGCAGTGAGCTTAATAATAACCTGAACCCACATGGTGATTTGATGGATAATGACTTGCCCGCCACGGGTGAAGTACCTCATAAATCCTCCTGCGTCTGCCCATGGTTTTTAGGTTCAAAATAAGACTGTCGATTTGAGATAGCAATGTCTATCAATCCAGGATTGCTGGTATTGACCAGTTCGCGCAGCAGCAAAAGAACCTCATAAGTGAATTGCAAATTATCGAATAGTCGTTCGCTATTAAGCTTGCCTGATTTGTCCACGTTGCCTGGCATGAAATCATGCTGCGGGCAAAAGCAACGCTTACCAGCAATCAGGTCACGTATTACTTGGTTAAAGGTAAGCTTGTGTTTTTTTGCATAGCATTTGGTTTTTTCATGTTCGCATTTGCCAAGCCGTAAGGGGATTTGTACGCGCTTCATAATACCTCCGTTTCCAAGGAGAATAGAATAAAAGCTGTAGCTGATGGGCTACAAAACAAAGTTTTTTAGATATTTTTACGCGAAATAATCCATTAAAAAAGCAAGACTTCCTGATATCAAAAACATATTGCCAATTGCGGCTAAGCAATGAAATCAAAGTGCATAATTTATTTAAAAGACAGGGTGTTGGAGCTGTAGTGATATCATTTTGATATCGCCATTCTTTTTGAAAGATATCAGCTTTAGATTTAATGATATCATTTTTATATCAAATTGATATCAGCGTGATATCATTTTTACTTTAACAAAAAACATTGTTTTTGATCGTATAATCAATATCTTGCATGTTTGCACTCGAAGCAACACCGTTGCGTATGGTGTGTTAATTTAAAATCCCACAGGCGCGGTGAGCGCTTTACTTGTTTTCTGGTAATGGTTGGGTTTTAAAACAATGGGTGTTGCGGGTAAATGATAGCTATTTTTTCTTAATGGCTTCTTGTTCGAGCGCCTGGTTTTTTAAATCCAGTGATTTCTTTTGTAGGGCTTTCAGTTCATCTTTTGGCATTTCAATGATAGCGCGATCCCAGCCTTCGGGCAGGGGAGATAGCTCAATGTATTTATTCCAGATTCTGCGTACTGTGGCAGATAACATGCT
>JAJFKJ010000070.1 GCA_021773275.1 Gammaproteobacteria bacterium | reverse complement strand
AACGTTTTTAGCGCCCTTATCGGCTATATCTCTGTTGTTATTAGGAACATCTTTAGTACACGCCACAGATATTATCGTAACACCAGGTGAACCAACCATTGGGCAAATGCTTGTGACGGATGATCCCGTTGTCATTACAATTGATGATGTAGACGCCTTCTCTGATGAAGTGAAACAAGAATCAGAAGATGCAAAAGACCAAGCCGTTATCGACTATATTGCATCTAACCCAACACAACCTGACCCTAAACCGGGCATGCCAAATAATACCAGGCCAACCGTGGAAGATGATGTCCCTCAAGATGTGATTGATGCAGCCGTAACTGCTGCTGTACAAACCATATTTCAAAGTCACACTTCTGGAGATGCGGGTGATGCAACATGTGCCCAACAATTAGATGGCTCCATCTTATCACTTGACAGTACTGCAACTGGCCTTTCATTGGGCTCGAATATTGCCTCTCTTGTTGGCAACTTAACTCCTCCACCAGGCGACCAAATTGGTGGTGTTATAGGAGATGGTTTAGGCATTGCTTCTGATGGAGTTAGTATAGCAAGCCTCGCAACGGGTGACGTACAAAACGGATTGCCAAATTGTAATTCCAGATTTACCGGTACCATTAAAGCCGATGCAAACATCCTGGCACAGCAAGGAATTTCTGCCTTTAACGGAGGCATCATCATTGGTAATGCAGACAGTGTTTCATTCCAAGAAGGCATCACAGTTGGTGGTGGTAAAGTCGCGGGGGCTGGTAAGGGCGGTCTGGACGCCGAGACAGGAGATAAAGATGCGATTGCCATAGGCAATGGCTCAAAAGCTGAAAAAGCCAATGACACGGCCATTGGCACAAATGCCCATGCAAAGGGTGGGAATTCCACTGCTGTTGGTGCTAATTCCAAAGCCTTTGGTGAAAACAGCGCGGCCCTTGGTGCTGAAGCTGAAGCCCTTGAGAAAAACAGCACCGCTGTAGGTTATAAAGCTAAAGCGGCAAAAGAAAATGACACAGCCCTTGGTGCAAATTCAAATGCCTTAGGTAAAGATAGTACCGCTATTGGTAGCTTTTCTAATGCTGAAGGCCTTAAAAGCACGGCTCTTGGTTTTCAATCGACAGCGTCAAAAGAAAATGACACCGCACTTGGCGCACATGCTGTGGCCTCAGGCCTGAACAGCACAGCTGTAGGTGATAGAGCGAATGCAACTGGTTTAAATAGTCTTGCCGTTGGATCTCTATCTATAGCTGGCGGGGAAAACGATGTGGCAGTTGGCACAAATAATAAAACTGGGTCCGATGGTAATAACAGTATCCTTGGTAATGGCAACACTATAACCAGCGGTAAGAACAATGTTGCGATTGGTGTTGGTCACACAATAACAGGTGATCAAAACACTGCTATTGGTGATCCTATAACAATAGATGGGCAGAAGAATTTTATTGCAGGGAACAATAGTAATGTTTTCGGTGATGATAACATTGTCGTCGGCAATGAAAACGATGTTGGCACCTTGGTTGCGCCTATCTCGAACAATTTAATTATTGGTGATAATAATGATAACATCAACACAGATAGTAATAATATTGTTGGTGATAGCAATACGGTCAATATTGGCACTGATAATAATATTTTAGGTGACAATTCAACAATCCATGGCACCCGTTCCCTCGCCATTGGTCAAGATGTAACAGTGCTGGATAGCGGAGCAATTGGCATCGGTGCTGGTGTGAGAATTTCTGACGGAGCAGAAGGAGCTATTGCAACAGGCCGAGACAGCTCTATCGGCACGAATTCAAAACGAAGTGTTGTTTATGGTGATAATTCAAGTGTTGCTGACAATTCTCCAGACTCTACTGTGATTGGTTCAAACTCAAAAGGTAATGCGGAAGAAACAACTGTTGTTGGCTCTGATGCGGAAGCCAATGCAAGAGGTGCTGCTGCTTTTGGACGCGGCGCGGTGGCAACTTTAACTGATCAACAGGTTTTTGGTACTTCTAACAATACCTATAAAACTCCGGGCATCACTTCAGATAAGAGTCGTTCGCGGCAAGTTGGTCGCCTCCAACTAACAACCACTGATGCATATGGCAACTTGGCTTCTGATCAAGGCAGCACATTTAGAGCCATTGCAAACTTACAAGCTGGCGTTGCGATTGCCTTAGCTGCAAAAGCACCTTCTCTACCTGGTGATAAAAACTTCGGTTTTCGGCTTGGTTACGGTAACTTTGATGGTGAAGCCACTGGTGTTGCAGCTAGTGCGATTGGTGTCCTTTGCCGAGATTGTTTTACGCAAGGGGATCGCCTAACTTTGGACGCTTCATTTGGAGTTGGCTGGGCAGAATTCCAATCCTATCAATCGGATGAAGTCGTAAGTGGTCAGATTGGTATTTCTTGGGTTTGGTAAAAAAATAATAGACTTATCGGGCTTGCAGATCCAATTATTGACTATAATTAACTAAGGACTATAAATTCTATAGCGTGTGCTGCTAGCAGCACTGCCGATACAATTAATCATGGAATGATATGGATCCTTTTACACAAGGCGTGTTAGGCGCTTCCTTACCGCAAACGATATCCGCAAAATGGTCAAAAGGTCACAAATGCCGAGTTGCTTTGGCTGGCTTATTGGGAATGATTGGTGGCATGGCTGCTGACCTGGATGTTCTGATTTCTTCAGAAACTGATCCGTTGCTTTTTCTTACGTATCATCGGCATTTTACACATTCTTTCATTTTTATACCGTTTGGTGGTTTCATAGTTGCAGCGCTCATGCACGGGATACTCGGGCGCCGCTGGCAAATAAAATTTTGGCAAACTGTGCTTTTCTGCTCACTAGGCTACGCTACTCATGCACTTTTAGACAGCGCGACTTCATATGGCACTATGCTGTTTTGGCCCTTCGTTGAGACCCGCTATTCTTTTAGTATCATTTCCATTATTGATCCGCTTTTTACCGTACCGTTGACCTTATTTGTTGTGTTTTCTTCAATACGTAACAATGCTGGCTTGGCCCGTATTGGCCTGATTTGGGCCCTCATTTATTTGAGTGCAGGTTGGTGCCAGCATCAGAGAGCGCGAGATATCGCTGTGGATTTAGCTGCATCTAGAGGACATACTACCGATCGTTTGCAAGTAAAACCCAGCTTTGGAAATATTCTTGTTTGGAAGAGTGTCTATGAGGTGGAAGGTAAGTTTTTTATTGATGCCCTGCGTGTCGGCATAAAGCCTCGCATCTATGAGGGTACATTCATTCCTAAACTAAACATCAGTCAGGACTTACCCTGGCTTGGACGGCACTCTCAACAAGCTAGGGATGTCACTCGTTTTAATTTTTTCAGTGATGGCTTTACAGTACTAGATCCCACTAATTCCAATCGCATTATTGATGTTCGTTATTCCTTCGTACCGAATGAAGTAAGTGCGTTGTTCTCACTAGAACTGGCCCCTGATGCCGGACCAACTACACATGCACGCTATCAAACTCATCGGGAAAAGGCTCGCGAAAAATTTAGTCGACTTTGGCGAATGTTAATCAATCAGACACCATAAGGC
Organism: Gammaproteobacteria bacterium; assembly: GCA_021773275.1. Classification (GTDB taxonomy): domain Bacteria; phylum Pseudomonadota; class Gammaproteobacteria; order JABCZS01; family JABCZS01; genus JAJFKJ01. The sequence continues at coordinate 1,385 of JAJFKJ010000070.1, read as the reverse complement.
TCATCCGTCCCTCACATAAGATTACGATACTGAAATTATTGATAAAAAAGAACCATTATATGCGTCCAAATTGCTAGTATATTATTTAAAAATTTTAAGGAGATTCCTCCTTTTAAATTACGGTGACAGAAATTACGGTGACAGTAACCGAAATTACTTCTCTTTTACAAATTTTGGCCCTCTTTTCTAGGGTCTCAGTTTGCGATAAGTGAACAGGGTTCGGCATCAAACAGTGCCAGCAAATTTTTGGGCCCAGACTTCAGCTTTAGAAACTGTCAAAGCCTCTCGTAAAAATTTAAAAATAAGCTTCTTAAATCAGAGTTATTAAAGAAAATCTGTTCACGACCGTTGCCCCGCTGGGTTATATGATGCGGGTGTCCTGGAACTACAAGACGTGAAAGACGAGCCATGATGATAGGTTAAAAGCTATTTCGGTTACTGTCACCGTAATTGCAAATTCCTATGTACATCCTCGCTATCCTCGGGATGATGTTCTAGATAAAAGTCAGAGGCAATTTGGATTAAATGTAAATATTGTTCTATGGGTAATAAAATTTCTTGCTCGCCGTGATAAAATTCCAATGCCTTGAAATCTTCAGGATAACCTTCGAAATCAACATTTAAATCATAATAAAACTTTTCATCAATACAATATCCAATACCCTGTGATGCTTTATAGAGCAAAGCTGGAAAGGTAATTTTCCTACCATCAAAAACAAGATATAAATAGTTCCATAACACCCATGCATTATCATAAAGGTTGTTAAATTCTACTATTTCTTTTTCCCAAGCTTCTTGTAATTCAGTACTCATTGTGTGTTTCTTAAAGAAGATAAGATGGAAGAGGGTATGTTTTCATGATAATTAGAAATTAGGATTAAGAAACTTAAAGAAAGCCATCGAAGCTGCTTCAATATCATTAAAGTTATTATTTTTCAGCCTAATTTTTTCTAAAAAATCAGAGCTTGTTAACCGCCTTGTATCCACCCAAGAATTAGCGTCATCATCCACATGAGAGTTAGCTTGCTTGGCTAAGCTGGCAGCTATAGCCGCAACCAAAGCATATTCTAATCGGCTCTCATACCTTGTCTTATCTATTATTAAAGTATGCTCATCGGGATTATTGAGTTCAGCACTAGCCATAAACATATAATCTATAAATGCAGTTTCAGGTCTTCCAGACAAGTTTATCGCAATATCAATACCATCACCGAAAGGAATTTTGTTTTCTTTAATTTCTTCTCTATTTCCCTCGTCTTTTATTATTAAATCGTTCTTCACTTGAAAGTTCAATATCAAACTTAGATTAGATAAAATTTCCTCACGAATTCCATCAGTGCAAAATTCACGATCAGAAATTACTACTTTTAAATCTCTTCCCACCG
>JAJFKJ010000069.1 GCA_021773275.1 Gammaproteobacteria bacterium | reverse complement strand
CCATTTTAATAAAAAAAATTGGTTGGTCAAACGACTTGACCCCATTACTAATCAGCCTTGGCTTTAGATTTCTTGGCACTGTCTTGTTCACAACCTTCATCTTCACGGGTAGCCGCTATACTCGGCCTATGCAGTGCTCTGGTTGCAGCACGTGTTCCGGCCGCGCATGTTGAATAAGCGATGTATAGCAAACCTGTAAGAAGTGTTAATGCCGCTACAGGGAGGTAAATGTTTTTAAAATTATCTACATTGCTATCCGGAAGGTATTGCGAATGATAATTGGTCAACCATTTTTCACGGTAGTGCGGCACGTTACCGTCTATGTGCCCGCCCTCCGAGTAACAACCATCGCGATCAAATCGCCAGTCCCAATCACCGTATTGCACACTGAATGCTTGGCTTTTTTCTGCCAAACGATCTTTATAATTACTGACCAAATCATGCATACTGCCTTTTATGACAGGTTTTCCTTTAATAAGTGCAGCAAATTCGGGGGATTGTTTTGCAGCTTTTTTGATGCGTTTTTCTAAATTCGTAAATGTGCAATGTAATGTTTTAGGCGTAAAATCATATAAAATTTCATGCACATGCCCAGAGGAATCGTTTACAGTAATATCGTCATAAATATGCAAACCACAATGTCTTTTGTCTTCATCGCCATGCGCAATGATGGACGTAATATAATTGTTATCATTCAAGCGACCTTGTGGCCCACAAGTAGGTACCTCAATATATTCAGCGCCTTCTAAGCCTGAGTGACGAAGGTTCGAACCATCAAAAAGGTCTGGGAAAAATATTGTCAGTGTATAGGTGCCCGTGTGTTTATCGTAAAACACGCGAATTTTAGAAACTAAGGATTCTTTGCTATCATAGATGGTGCCTACATGGCCGTCGCCTTGATATTCTGCTCGCTTGTTATTGCCCATATTACTGCTCTCTAGAAGTTCTAAAGAAGCATTATAAGCTCAACAACTTACAAAGTCAATTGTTCGGCTCATATTCCGTGTATTTTTTTGCCTTACCTTTGACTTGCTCAACAGGGTATTTTTCAATGGTGCTGGCTAATTTGTCTTGTACTGCAGTATTCAGATCGACACCCAGCACATCGCTGAGGCGTACGAGGTTCATTAACACATCTGCAAGCTCTTGTTGCACATGTTCAAAGGCTTGTGGGTCGTCTTTGAGCTGGTAAGACTCAACCTCAGAAAGCCATTGAAAAATCTCTGTGAGCTCCCCTACCTCGGTGTTCAAAGACATGACCAAGTTTTTAGGACTATGATACTGCTCCCAGTCACGGTCTTGGGCGAACTCTGTAAGCTTCTCACTGAGTAATGTGTAATCAATGTGTTTCGACATGGAGATTTCTCCTAGCGTAAATTTATTCTTCGCCCATAAAATCTTTGCTGATGGCTTTGATCAAAGGCTCGAGGCCGATTTTAGCAAGGGCTGAGATGGCAAATACAGGGCCGGTCCAATTTAACTGTTTTACCAAGTCTTGAGTGAATTGCTCTCGTTCGTCTGCAGGGAGCAGATCGATTTTGTTGAGCACCAACCAGCGTGGCTTGCTATAGAGATCTTCGCTATAACGCTTTAACTCATCCGCAAGTATTACGGCCGCTGTTGCTGGGTCACTTTCATCGACAGGCATGATATCGATAATATGTAAGATCAAACGGGTGCGTGACAGATGCTTTAAAAACCGTGTACCCAGGCCTGCGCCTTCGGCAGCACCTTCGATGAGACCCGGAATATCAGCCACACAAAAGCTTTGTCCATATTCGCCTTTGACCATCCCCAAATTAGGGTAAAGCGTGGTAAAGGGGTAATCAGCGATTTTAGGCTTCGCCGCAGAAATAGATGAAATAAGTGTTGATTTACCGGCATTGGGATAGCCTAGCAAGCCTACATCAGCGAGCACCTGTAGCTCAAAGCGTAGTTCGCGTTTTTCGCCTGGCTTACCGACTGTGGTTTCGCGTGGCGCCCGATTGGTCGAACTTTTAAAGCGTACATTACCCACGCCATGCTCACCACCCTGGGCAACTAGGAGCTTCTGGTCTTGCTTAGTAATATCGCCGATGCACTCATCGGTTTCAGCATCAAAGACCTTGGTACCCACGGGCACCTGGAGGTAGAGGTCTTCGCCGGATTTGCCTGTACACTCACTACCCATACCCTGTTGGCCCTTTTTAGCCCGGTGTAAGCGCCTATATCGGTAATCTAGTAAGGTATTCATAGCCGCATGGCCCACTATGAATATACTGCCTCCACGGCCGCCATCGCCACCGTCAGGGCCACCCTTAGGAACATATTTTTCACGGCGAAAGCTTAGGCAGCCATCACCACCCCTGCCTGCTTCCACTCGAATTTTAACTTCATCGACGAACTTCATGATTGTTCCGTATATATAAAAAACCCCGCAAAAGCGGGGTTTTTCTAGGTTACCCTATATTATTCAGCGGTGTCTTCGGCTACGACACTGACGAATTGACGATTTTTTTCACCTTTCTTTTCGAAAAGCACAACACCGTCTTTCAATGCAAATAAAGTATGATCACGGCCTAAACCAACATTCAAGCCAGGATGCACACGTGTGCCACGCTGACGCAACAAGATATTGCCAGCTACAACCTTTTGGCCGCCAAAACGCTTCACACCCAAGTATTTAGGGTTTGAGTCGCGACCGTTGCGAGTACTACCGCCTGCTTTCTTATGAGCCATAATCCTATCCTTTAATATCAGTAATTTCGATTTGGGTGTAATCTTGGCGATGACCAGTGACTTTATCGTAGTGCTTACGTCGCTTAAACTTCTGCACTAGAATTTTCTCACCGCGGCCGTGCTCAAGCACCTTCGCTTTAACCTTAGCGCCTTTCAATAAAGGGTCGCCTATTTTAACATTGCCTTCGCCATCAGACACAAGCAATACTTCAAAATCAATCGATTTACCTGCTTCAACTGCAAGCTTCTCAACCTTAAATTTATCACCGATGGCGCCCTTAAATTGTTGGCCACCTGTTGCAAATACCGCGTACATAACGCATCTCCATCGTGGAATTCATATAGTGAAGCGATTTTAAAGGAAAACCACGTGCAAATCAAGGGCCTTGTGCCCCTTGACCATAATCTTCTTTGCGCCTAATATCGTGGGCATGATGAGCGAAGTACTTGAAAAACATATGAATCTAGCTGACATACGCGCTATTGTTGGCCATGAGCTAAAAAACGTAGAGGCACTACTGCAAGCCAAAGAGTCTGATTTGAGCCTGACCCACGAGATTTCAGGGCATGTTACCCGCGCCGGTGGCAAGCGCCTACGCCCTATCGTACTACTGCTTTGTGCTAAACATTTGGGGTATCAAGGTGATCATCATATCAGTATGGCGGCCGCTGTTGAGCTTGTACACACCGCTACCTTACTGCATGATGATGTCGTCGATAATTCCCCACTACGCCGGGGGCAAAATACCGCAATGCAAATCTGGGGCAATGCCGCCAGCGTATTAGTCGGTGACTACCTGTATTCACGCAGCTTTCGACTTTTAGCTAAGTGCAAGAACCTGAAAGCAATATCTTTGGTGGCAGATGCCACGCACGCACTTGCCGAAGGCGAAATTTTGCAGCTAATGCACCGCCGCGATCTAAAGCTTAGTGAAGAACAACATATCACTATTCTTGGCCATAAAACCGGTAAACTATTTGAACTATCTGCACAATTGGGTGCAGCCACGATGAACATAGATGAAGCAACAGAAAAGGCGTTCAGTCATTACGGCATGAGCTTAGGTATTGGCTTTCAAATTATCGATGATGTTTTAGATTATCAGGGTAATACGCAAGACATCGGTAAACGCGTTGGTGACGATCTTGCAGACGGTAATTTAACCTTGCCACTACTGTATGTCTTACAAAACGGCAATGAAACACAGCGCCAGGTAATCTCACAAACCATGCTCGATGGCAATACTGACAGGCTAGACGCCGTACAAACGGTATTACAAGAAACGAAAGCTTTAGAATATGCCCAACAAGTAGCACAATCATATATTGCAAAAGCCTTGCAATCGTTAGACAATATACCCGAGACGCGGCCCTTGTTGGCACTTAAAGATTTGGCAAGGTTTGCCATTACACGCTCACATTAATTTATAGCCATTATGATACGGAGATCAATATGCTAAAAAATACTGCCTCAAGTTACGGTTGGCCAATGAAACTGTTGCATTGGCTTATTGCCATATTAGTTACCATGCAATTTTTTTATATATTAGCTAAAAACAACCTCCCTGAAGGCGACCCCAATATTGGCCAAATGATGATGCTACATAAGGCATCAGGCTTTGTTATTTTTTGGCTAGGGATTTTATTTGTACTCTGGCGCTTGGCTAACCGCAAGCCTGATTGGCCAGCAACCATGTCATCTTGGCAACAACACCTCGCAAACATTACGCATGCACTGTTGTATATCTTGATCATACTCATGCCATTATCTGGCATATTGATGGGCATGCTTAAAGGTTTTTCGATCAACTTTTTCAATCTGGGCACAATCTGCGCTACACGCTTCCCACAATCAGAGGCGCTCGCTGATTATTTTCACACGCTTCACTTGTATACTGTGTGGTTGCTGGGAACATTGATCATATTGCACATCATCGGCGCATTGGTACATAAGTTTTTCTATAAAGATGATGTATTAAAGAAAATGCTATAGGCTAAAGGTTACTGCGGCTCAACGGCTATGACAACCGCATCTCTTAGCGCTTGCTTTAAAGGCCCAAGATCTTTTTCAAGGTTTTCAAAAGCCAGGTCCAGTTGTGTAAAGCACAGCTCCGCTTGCTTTTCAGTTCTTGTGCGCAAGTTAATACGCCCAGAAGACTCTTTTGCTTTTTCTTTGCTGGTATTTAGTTCATCCAGCATTTCATCAAGTGTTTTAAAAATACACTCAACACTAGCAGGTGTGGGCCCTGCACTATTATCATCAGGCTTTACACCCAGCTCTGCCTGCATTTTAATACTATGCAATTTTTCAGCTGTATCTTTTAAGCGGGTTCGCAAGCTTTTGCGTAAAAGGCGCATCAGTCTGTGTAACACCTCTGAATTGTGCTCAATGTCTGCTGAGGCTCGTGCTGCCGAAGAAAACTGTTTATCGTAATAATAGTCGTGAGTAGCATGGTCCAGACTAAGCTGGGTGCTGCGATCAATATAGGTCTCAAAAAAACCACGATTTGTTATAGGTTGGGTGGCTTGTTTGACTGCCTGGTCTGCAATTAGCAGACGTTGCGCGACATTATTAAGTGCTATTTGACAAGTGGGAGTGAGACGGCCTCTGAAACCTCTTCTGGCAGACAAAAGTCCATGTAAGCGATGCAACCAAGATGTGACCATCATTTTATCCGATTATAATTTTGCTCCAATTCAATTTAAGTATACCTGCATGATAATCAGTTGCAACAATATTCTCAGATTTATTTGCCTTAAATTGTAGAAAACTTGCAGCTGGGGTAGAATGCAGAAAACCAAGGATAAATAATGCTTATTTTTGTCGCAAATAAAGACTCTCAGCTCATCATGGAAAGCCTTAAAACCGAGCAAAGCTTCGTTTGCCGCCATCCTGAAGGGCAATTGATATACCTAGCCGAACACCTAAGCCTACCAGCTTCGCTAAATCCGCACAGGCAAGCCATTGAGATATTAGATAAGCATGACGATTACCCTTTGGTAGCGAAGCGCAATATTGCGCATGAGGTCAAAATAGGTGATGTGACCTTGGGTGATGGAAAACTGCAGCTGATCGCTGGGCCCTGCTCGGTTGAAAGTGAAGATCAGCTGATAGAAACTGCAAAACAGCTAAACAAGCTGGGTATAAAATTCATGCGTGGCGGTGCTTACAAGCCCCGCACCAGCCCCTACAGTTTTCAAGGCCTGGGCCATGATGGCCTGAAGCTAATGCAAGATGTTGCCAAAATGCATGATCTACATGCTATCGTTGAACTGATGGATGTGCGCCTACTTGATACCTTTTTAGAAGCCGGTGTTAGCGCTATTCAAATCGGTTCACGCAATATGCAAAACTACGACCTACTCAAAGCTGTTGGCAGAACAAAAATACCTGTGATCTTAAAACGTGGTTTAGCGGCTACGATTAAAGAATGGTTGTTGGCTGCTGAGTATATTGCAGCACAAGGGAATAGCCAAATCATTTTATGTGAACGTGGGGTTCGTAGTTTTGAGCCAAGCTATCGCAATATGTTGGATATCACTGCGATTCCTGTTGCCAAAAAAGAAACGCATCTTCCTGTCATCGTAGACCCCAGCCATGCAGCCGGTCGCACGGACTTGGTTGCGCCCCTTGCAAAAGCTGCTGTTGCTGCTGGCGCTGATGGTTTGTTGATCGAAATACACCCGCAACCATCGAAAGCTTTGAGCGATAAAGATCAGGCCTTGAGTTTTAATGAATTTGAAGAATTGGTGAGAGATTTAAAGCTGATTAACAGAGCCCCTCACGCTAGTGAGGGCTCAGATGAGCTTGAAAAATAAAAGTTTTCGCAAGATTTACAATTCAGATGACCCTTCGCTTGCGCTCAGGCTCTGACAGTTGCGTTTCACAACTTTATCAATAATACGTTTATCTTTTGCAGTTAGCGCTAAATGGCCGGTGTATTCTTGTAAAAAGTATAAACATTCTTCTTCGCTGAACAAGCCTTTGGCTTCTTTGTACAAACACGCTAGATCTTTAATTACCCAATGCCGCAATATTGGCCAAAAACGCTTCTTGCCTTGCGGGCAATCTATAAAATATACATCGCTCTGCATATTCACCAAAATGTTACGCAAGTACAGATCGCCATGCACAAAGCGATGTTGATGCAATATGCGCACATAGCTGGCTATTTTTTGAATGACATCATGGCGCCACTGTTTGTCCTGAAAAATTTCATGCTGGGCTATTTCGTTCAACGGCACAACGTCTGGTATTTCGCGCAGGAGCAAAGCGCCTTTTTTGAAAAACCCTTTGCGCTGCTCACCGTAAGCAACCATATCTGGCACAGGTATGCTTTGTGACGCAAAGTATCGCAGGTTTTCCCATTCCGCGCGCAGCCGTGAGCGCCCTAAAAAACGACGCAAGCCCGTACCCGGCCGCATATAGCGTTTAACATAATAAGTTTGTTTATCGATCGTTGTTTTGATCACATGGCGGCGTTTAGCCGTAGTAACCTGCTCGCCTTCTAAGGCGAACAGGCTATCTAGATCTGGAAATTGCGGCGTGTATTTATTGTTCAACGGTAATTGATTCAATAACAACTTGCTCTACTGGAACATCTTGATGCCCCATGTGATTGCCTGTTTTCACCGCAGAGATCTTATCAACAATATCCATGCCTTCAGTCACTTCACCGAACACTGCATAACCATAGCCTTGTGGCGTTGGCGCACTGTAGTTTAAGAAGTCGTTATCTTTGAGGTTGATAAACCATTGCGCGCTTGCTGAATCAGGATCAGGTGTACGAGCCATGGCTAGCGTACCACGCTTATTTTTTAAACCATTAGCTGCTTCATTTTTGATAGAATCGCGTGTTTGCTTTTCATCAAAGTTTTTGTCAAAACCACCACCTTGAATCATGAAGCCTGGGATAACACGATGAAAAATCGTGTCATTATATTGACCGGCTTGCACGTATTCAATAAAGTTTTGCGTTGTGATCGGTGCTTTTTCAGTGTCAAGCTGAACGACGATATCACCTTGGTTAGTTTTAATGCGTACTGTTTCCACGTTTACTATCTCCTGTTCTTCTTGCGCAACCGCGCCTACGCCCCAAATTGATAACAGGGCAATAAAAATGGTTTGTAGTGTAACATATTTGTAATATTTTCGCATGTAGCCTCCTTGCCTATAGATAATGCGACAGTCCGTAAACGACGCCATAGCCGCCTAACATCAGCCACAAGAGTAGCACAAAACCAAGATAAAATGGCGCTGGACCCATGGCTTTGAGTTTACTAATTGACACTTCCATGCCTAAAGCTGTCATAGCCATTGTCAGCAGAAAAATATCAATTTGGTTAATCAGCACAACCCAATCGACAGGGATAATATACAGCGAGTTTAAAGCCACGCAGCCAATAAAGCCAAAGGCAAACCAAGGTATTGGAATTTTGTATTGCTCAGCGCCTCTTGTTGAGTGAATCCGCTTAACCATAAATATACCGATAATCAATAATAATGGCGCTAGCATTAAAACACGTGTCATTTTCACGATCACTGCAGTAGTGCCTGCTTCTGGGCCCACGGCATTACCTGCTGCCACCGCGTGGGCAACCTCGTGAATGGTACCGCCCGTGTAAATGCCGTATTCCATGGGCGTAAATGCCAACCAACCCGCTGCATACAAAGCTGGGTAGGCAAACATGGCTACACTACCGAATAAAATTACCGTCAACAGTGCCACCGCTGCTTGATGCGGTTTAGCTTTTATCACAGACTCCGCGGCAAGTACCGCTGCTGCACCACAAACTGCAGCACCAATAGCTGTTAAAAATGCTGTGGCCTTATCAAGCTTGAAAACGTATGAACCTATTCCCAAACCGATTAGTAAAGTTGTCACCAGCATGATCACACTGGTTAAAAAACCAATCAGCCCGACTTCATTTATTTCTTGAAAGGTTAACTGAAAACCGTAAAACGCCACGGCTAGTCGTAAGATACGTTTTGAACAGAAATTAATGCCGCCGGCCCACTCGTCCGGCATACTGGTGCGTAAGGTATTTCCGTAGGCCATGCCTAAAATCACACCCATCATCAACGGGCTGATATTTAAGCCACGCAGCACGGGCATACCTGCAATGAACATCGCAGCCAGCGCCATCATTGAAACAAAGAAAATACCATTAAAGGTGAAGGCACGATTCGGCTTACTAAATGGCACCTAAACGCTCCGCTACTTGCTTATAACCCGTCATGACATCCCCCAGATCTTTACGGAAGCGGTCTTTGTCGAGCACTTCTTTGCTTTTGATGTCCCAAATACGGCAACCATCGGGTGAAAGCTCATCACCCAGTACAAAGCTATCGCCTTCGCGGCCGAACTCAAGTTTAAAATCAACTAGCAGCATACCGGCTCGATAAAACTTTTCATATAACAATGCATTAATGCGCAGCGTGAGTGCTTTTAATTGTGCAATTTCATCTTGCGTTGCCCAACCAAAATAAATTGCATGATCATCGCGGATCATGGGGTCACCTAAGGCATCGTCTTTTAAAAACAATTCAAATACGGGGCGTTTAAGTGGCGTGCCATTTTTCAAACCAAAACGTTTGGCAAAACTACCGGCGGCAACATTACGCGCAATGCACTCAAGCGGCACCATATTAAGCTTCTTCACCAAGCAGTTATTTTTATCAATTTTTTCTAGATAACAAGTCTTAATGCTTTGCTCTTCAAGATAAGCCATAAGATGCTCATTAATCCGATGGTTAAGTGCGCCCTTGCCTTCAATAGTGTCCATCTTCTCAGCATTAAATGCTGTGATGTCATCACGAAACTCCATGATCAAAGCGTCGTCTTGATCGCTAAGATGCATCGTTTTGGCTTTGCCTTTACTTAAAACTGATTTCTTCTCAACCATTGTCTGTTTCCTGCCCTTGTAAAAGTTCCTGTTGCTCTTCATAACGCACTACTGGTGGCGGCACAATGTCCACTGGCTCTGAACCCGGTGCTGGCAATGTGCCTTGCGGTAGTGGGTAATAATTTTGCATGTTGTCCGAGTCAACGCTTAGGTTTGCCGGTACTTCCATAGGTTCAGCAACATCATGCTTAAGGTAAGCTGTATTGCGATCCGGCGTAAAAGCACTAAAGTGTTTTTCGAATTTGGCGCAAGCGCTCAACACTAATAATGCCATTATGATTGTTACGATTTTCATCATGATTTCTCTGCCTGTTGTAATGCTAAGCGTACTTGCGCATGGTACCGTTCAGATAATGGTAATAATGGTAAACGAATACCATTTTTAATTTTGCCCATATCTGCTAGCGTCCATTTTACGGGGATAGGATTAGTCTCTAGCACCATCGCATCGTAAAGCGCTTGTAATTTTTGGTCGAGGTCTGTGTCTGGATTACCACTTAAAGCTGATGCCATCAGTTTTTTCATCAAAGCAGGGACAATATTTGCAACGACAGAAATTACTCCTGCGCCACCCGCAGCAACACTGGCAACGGCTGTTGGGTCATCACCGCTGTATACTTTAAAGTCTTTAGGCAGTTTCGGCAGCAATGCTTGAATTCGCTCCAGGCTGCTGGCCTCTTTGATAGCCACAATATTGGGGTCTGCAGCGAGCTGTAATACTGTTTCAATTTGTATGTCTATTCCTGTGCGACCTGGGTGATTATAAAGAATGACGGGTATACCCTGCTTTGCTGCTTCACGGTAATGCGCTATCAAGCCCTCTTGTGTTGGTTTGTTGTAGTAAGGTGCAACAATAAGGGCTGCATCGGCACCAAAAGATTTGGCGTCGGCTGTGAGCTCACAAGTAGATTCTGTGCTGTTGGTGCCAGTACCAGCAATCACGGGGATTTGTTTTTGCACTTGATCAGCAACGCGGCGAACCAGCTCTGAACGTTCCATCTCGGTGAGGGTTGCACCCTCGCCTGTGGACCCAGCTACGACTATCCCGTCAGTGCCTTGCTCAAGGTGCCAGTCAACTAGGTTTTCCAGCGCTGCCCAATCAATCTCACCGGCTTCAGTCATCGGTGTGATCAGTGCAACAATGCTACCTTGCATCATATTAAATACCCCAGAATATAAAATCGTTACGAGATTTTACCACATTCTGGGAATAGTTTTAATACGATATCTGGTTAGTATAGTAATTTTGGAAGCGATCCGTTGCGCGGATAAAGCTGGCAAAGCAGGGCAAAATGTCTTTTGCCTGTTCACGGTAAGCCTGCTCTAGTTTTTTGCATGAAATTTGCAGCTCTGGCGTACCTACGTGCAGGATGCCACCATAGATGCGCTGCAATAGAAAATAGAAGCGTTCACCATCATTGGCTGCAAATGCCTTCTTGATTTCAGGGATGTCCTGCTGCAAGCTCGTATATAACATCTGCAACATGTCCTTAGCCAATACCTCATTATTTGCGGCTAGTTGCCTAGTCAAATTCATATCAACACATGCCAATGGGATACCAAGATGGCTTTCACAAATTTGCACATGTGTATCTTTGCTCAATGGTTTAAGGTAAACGCCGTTAAAGCCGTTATCCAGACAATTTGCAATCGTCTTTTCGCTGGCTGTAGCAGTGATACCTATGATAGGCGTATAACGGTTGAAATTCTCGGTGTTCTCGCGAATACGGGTCGCAACTTTGATGCCAGTCATATCGGGCAAATGCACATCAAGGTATATTAAATCGTAAAATGCGGCTGTTGTTTTTTCGACAGCTTCCGCACCTGTGGATGCTGTTGTGACTGTGCAACCCCAACTTTCCAGATTCATGGCAATACCAAGCTGGGCAATTTGTTGGTCCTCAACAAGCAATATATGTGGACTCTCTATGACTGGGCTCTCTAAGAGCGCATTGTCTTTGTGCTTCATGGTAATACCTCAATACATCAAAGGTTTATACTTCTTAAGTAAACTATAAGTATAATACGCCTAACTGACTGATACAATTGGCAATTGTCTGAAGCTACTGTGCGAGATATCTTACAAAATGCCAAGCCTGCAATACCGTGAAATACAGGCTAGACTAAGAGTATTAGGGCAAAGTTTTTTAAGGACGAAAAATGACAATAGCTGCATCATCTGCCAAGCATTTGTATGTCTTGGACACCAACGTTTTAATGCATGACCCCAGTTGCTTATATCGCTTCAATGATAATGACATCTACCTGCCGATGGTTGTGATTGAGGAGCTCGATAACGCTAAAAAGGGCTTATCAGAAGTCTCGCGTAATGTTCGCCAAGTCAGCAGGACTATCGGTGCCCTGGTTCAGAATGCCTCAAAAGAGGATATTCGCAATGGCCTGCAAATACCTTGCTTTAAAACAGACAAAGATGACGTCGGCCCACAAGGCAAACTATTTTTGCAAACTGAACCTACACCTGCGGGCGCGAATGCATTACTACCTGGTAACACACCCGATAATGGCATTTTAGCAATCACCCAAATATTGCAAGAAACATATCCTAAAAAAACTGTCTCACTTATTTCAAAGGATATAAATTTACGCATTAAAGCGGCGATGATCGGTATTCATGCAGAAGACTACTCCAACGACCAAGTAATCGATGATGCTGATCTACTTTACAGTGGGCAATTGTGCTTGCCTGATAATTTCTGGGACGAACACAGTAAAGATTTAGAGTCATGGCAAGAAGACGGACGCACATTTTATCGCATCAAAGGGCCTATTATAAAATCATGGCAGCCTAATATATGCGTATACACTGAAGCCGGCGAGCCCTTTGAAGCTGTTGTGCGCTCAATCGAAAACGAAACGGCACTCATAGAACTGGTCAATGATTATCGCTCGCAAAATAATAAAGTCTGGGGAATCGGCGCGCGTAACCGTGAACAAAACTTTGCTTTGAACTTTTTGCTCGACCAAAGTGTTGACATGGTTTCATTGCTTGGCGTTGCAGGCACAGGTAAAACTTTGCTAGCTTTAGCAGCAGGCCTGGTGCAAACATTGGAGCAAAACCTTTACCGCGAAATCATTATGACACGTGTCACAGTTCCTGTCGGCGAAGACATCGGCTTTTTACCCGGTACCGAGGAAGAAAAAATGACCCCTTGGATGGGTGCACTGATGGACAACCTCGAAGTGCTAACTAGCAGTGAGTTTGGTGGTGACTGGGGGCAAAGTGCCACACAAGACCTGTTACGCGCACGGATAAAAATACGTTCACTTAATTTTATGCGTGGCCGCACGTTTTTAAATAAGTATATTATTATCGATGAAGCACAGAATCTAACAGCGAAACAAATGAAAACCTTATTAACGCGCGCCGGTCCGGGCACAAAAATCATTTGCTTAGGTAATCTCGCGCAGATCGATACGCCCTATTTAACAGAAACAACTTCTGGTCTGGCTAATGTAGTTGATACCTTTCAATACTGGCCACACAGCGCACACATAACCTTAATGCGCGGTGAACGTTCCCGCTTGGCAGATTTTGCATCGGAAAATATGTAGTAGATTGTTGCAAGTACAAAAACCCCCGACCTACCTTCGGCAGGCCCGCCCCCTTCACAAAGGGGGCGAATACTAAGCTACAACCAAAAATGATCGCGTAAGGCGTTGCTGACCTTATTTACGAGCAATTAACGAGCAAAGCGAGGCGAGCAAAAAACCGGTCAGCTATAGCCGTACAGAGCAGCATTCCTGATGTGAATCCTACACCAAAAAATCTATGTTCGGAGCAAGCTAAACCGATTAGGTAACACTCCAATACAATTACGGTTTGAAAAATATGCCGAAGTATATAGCATGCTGCGCGCGTAGGCGTTGCTGACCTTTTTTGCGAGCAATTAACGAGCGAAGCGAGGCGCAGCAAAAAACCGGTCAGCTATAGCCGTACAGAGCAGCATTCCTTTAAGGCCAGGCGTTGAGAACTGATTTGACGAGTATAGCGAGCGGGATCGCGAAGAACACACCCCAAATACCCCAGATGCCACCAAAAAACACAATCGCCACAATAATGGCAACGGGATGCATACTCACGGCTTCTGAGAATAATAGTGGTGCTAAAACATTACCGTCAATGGCTTGTATCACAGCGTAAGCAATTGCGACGTACCAAAACTGTGGCGTAAAGCCCCATTGGAACAAGCCCATCGCTACCACGGGTATTGCAACTACTGCAGCGCCAACATAAGGTACCAGCACAGATAAACCGGTTATTGCACCCAACAGAATCGCGTATTGTAGGTCCATGTAGACAAAAACAATACAAGAAACCGTACCGACAACGATAACCTCGCCGACTTTACCAATAATGTAATTTCCGAGCTGGTCATGTACTTCGCCCCAAACACGCACAGATAAGCCGCGCTCATTTGGCATCAAGCGAGAAAACCATGCTTTCATATCATCGCGATCTTTCATAAAGAAAAATACCATGAGTGGTACGATAATCACATAAACAACAAAAGTGATAATGGCAGGAATCGAAGACAATGAAACCGACAATAATGTTTGGCCAAAGCGCGTGGTTTGAGCTTTTATGCTCTTAATAATCTCGTCAATTTGGTCCTGTGCAAAAACATCAGGATAACGGTCTGGCAACAGGTTGAGTTGCTCTTGCCAAGCAGATAGCATGCGTGGTGCGTCTTCGATGAGTAAATGCGTTTGTCGCCATAACAAAGGAATCAAGGCAAATATGGTAAGGATAAACAAACCAATAAATAAACAGTAAACAAGATAAAAAGCCGGTGTGCGAGGTATTTTAAATCGCTGTACAAAAGTAACCAGCCATTCTAATACAAAAGCAATCACGATGGCTGCAAACACAGGCGCCAGAATGGTGCCCATCGTGACTATCACCAGCGCTCCCAGTACTAGCAACAGTAATAAAATAACCGCTTGCGGGTCAGTAAAGTGGCGATGATACCATTGTCGTAGTACCTCTAGCATGTAGGCCTCCAGACCTTATCCTAGCAGCAAGTTATTCGCTTGTCGAATTATTCATGTTTACTACTTTTTTGCTTGTATTCATATTGTCTTGTTCATCTTTAGCCAAGGCCAGTAGTCTCTCTACCACCACCAATGGGTATTTTTGTTCTTTATAAAGGAATCGGATTTCTTTTTTGAAGCTCTGAATTCCTTTCAAAGCAACCAAGTCACCCAGGCGCAATTCTTTATCTATCGCAGTCGCAGGCAACACCGCAATCGATTGACTACCTTCAACAGCAGATTTTATTGCTTCTAAACTACTGATTTCCATCGTTGCTTGCAAGCTTTGAATATCTAAACCCAGGCTCTTTAAGTGCAAGGCAACAATCTCACGGTTAGATGCACCTTCTTCCAGCATGATCCACGTTTGCTTACGTAAGGTATCTGCTGTTATATTAGTTTCTGATGCAAGCGGATGTGAGGGTGCAGCTACAAGCTGCCACTCTTCCTCGCAGAAAGGCAGAGTCTTTAAGTGTTTGCTGCTAACCACATCCTCAATGATACCAATATCAACATCACTGTTTTCAACCATATGTACAATACGTGATGCAGAGCGCACCGTTAGCTGTATATGCACAGCCGGGTAAATTTTTTGAAATCTAGTAATCAGTGGTGTTGCAATGTATTGCGCCGCTGCTGCACCTGCGCCGATACGCAAGGTACCAATCACTTTCCCCGTAACATCACGTACCGAGTTTTCCATTTCTTCGTAAAGTTCAAAAATCCGATTCGCGTATTGAAATGCGCGTTTACCCGCATCAGTGAGATCAATTCTATTGTGTGATCGATCAAAGAGCCGCGCTTTGAATTGTTCTTCCAGCTGTCTTATTTGAAAGGTTACAGCAGGTTGTGTCATTTGCAGCACCTCTGCAGCTTTTGTAAAGCTGAGTAAGCGTGCAACCGTATAAAAAACTTGCAATCTTCTATCTGACATCATGTACCTCTTTTTTAATAATAAATGTAATTTAACTTACAACTAACTTATCCTTAAGTAACCCCAAAGGTTTAGCACAAGATGCAGACATATGCCATAGTGCTATGAATGTTTTCTTAAACCTTTTCTGACTTTCCTTTCCAGCCCCGGCACAATGTGCTTAAATAAGTAATATGAAAAAACGAAAATTAAAATTCTTGTTAGTTATCCTATTAGGTTTCTCCCTCAACCTTGCGGCCGCGCCACAGAACCTCCCTGACATGGGCAGCTCAGCTTCACGCTCATTGAACAAGGCTGAAGAGCGCGAACTAGGTGAGGCCATCATGCAGGATGTCTATAGACGACTACCCGTGATTTATGACCCTTATATACAATACTATATACAACAGTTGGGCGATTGGCTAGTGAGCTTTAGCCCCGACAGAGGTGAGCCTTACACCTTTTTTGTTGTAGGTGATTCGACAATTAACGCCTTCGCGCTTCCAGGCGGGTTTATCGGCATCAACAGTGGTTTATTCATGCATACCCAAACCGAATCGGAACTAGCAGGCGTGATGGCTCACGAGATCGCACACGTTAGCCAGCGTCATATCGCGCGTATGTTCGAAAAGGCCGAACAAATGAGCCTACCTACCCTTGCGGCTATCTTGGGTTCTATTGCAGTTGCTGCAGCAGCTAGCCCTGCTGTCGGTGGTGGCTTACTTGCGGGCACTTTAGCGGGCAGCCAACAAATGTATATCGACTTCACCCGGCACAATGAGGAAGAAGCTGACCGTGCAGGTATCGACATCCTGGCGCAGGCTGAATATGACCCTAATGGCATGCCTGCATTTTTTGGCCGGATGGGGCAAGCAAACCGCTACAATGATGACCCGAGCAGCATCCCTGAATTTCTACGTACTCACCCAGTCACCAGTAAACGTATGGCCGATGCGCAAAACCGTGCCAACCGCTATCCTAAACCAAATCTACGTGATGATCTTGGCTACCGCTTAATTAAAGAAAGAATACGCGTGCAAACAAGTACGCCCTCACAGGTGATCGCTTTATATAAATCTCGGCTTGATGGAAACCCTGCCTTTCGTTATGGTTATGCGCTAGCGCTTACGCAAGAAAGAAGCTACAACGATGCCCTGCGGCAACTTGATATCCTACTTAAAGCTAGCTCCGATAACGTGCTTTTTCGCATGGCTAAAGCGGATGTTCTAATAAAGAAAAAACAATACGATGAAGCTTTAACAATAGCGCATCAAACTTATCGCATTTACCCTGGTAATGAAGCGATATTGTATGATCTAGCCAACATGTACCTTACCGCGGAACGACCCTTACAAACAAAAGATATTTTAAATGATTACCTTAAACGCAAGCGCGCTAACAACCCACGTTTATATCAGTTGTTGGCACAAGCTTATCGTGATTTAGATCAGCAAAAACCTGCGATGCTTGCACAAGCTGATTATTATACTGAAATGGGCAACTACAAAAGCGCCATTCAACAATTAAACAGAGCGCGCATCACCGAACCCGTCAATGAATACCAAACAGCGATGATTGATGCCAAAGTAGATGCTTTGGAATACGAACTCGCACAGCAAGAAAAAATGCGCGGCTTTTTGGGCCGGTAGAAAACCCCCGCCCGCCTACGGCAGCCTGCTCCCTTCACAAAGGGGGCGAATACTATAAAGCCCAATCGATCGGTTCTTGGCCTGCGCTTTCCAAAATCTCATTAGTTTTAGAGAAATGTTTGCAGCCAAAAAAGCCACGATACGCTGATAGCGGCGAGGGATGTGCCGCAGTTAAAATATGATGACGTTTTGCATCAATTAAGTCTGTTTTCTTACGTGCAGGTGAGCCCCACAACACAAAAATAATTGGATGCGCAGATTTTTCACTTAAAACACGTATTGCCTTGTCGGTGAATACTTCCCAACCTTTTTTGGCATGCGAATGTGCTTGCCCTTCCCGCACGGTTAGGCATGTGTTGAGCAACAGCACACCTTGTTTCGCCCAGGCGGTCAGGTCACCACTGTCTGACATAAGCACACCTATGTCTTCTTGAATCTCTTTGTAGACGTTCTGCAAGGATGGCGGTATCTTTATGCCTTTTTGTACTGAAAACGCCAGGCCGTGCGCTTGCTTAGGCCCGTGATACGGGTCTTGCCCAAGAATAACCACTTTGGTTTCATTAAACGGTGTTAAACGAAATGCATTAAGAATATTATCTTTTTCTGGGTAAACAACCTGACTTTTTTTAGCTTCTTCTTTTAAGAAACTTTTAAGCTGCAAAAAATAAGGTTGCTCATATTCTGGTTTTAATAATGTTTCCCAAATCATTGGTTGCGCTTCTTACTAGGGTAGGTATAACATACCCCTTCTTTAGTTACTTTACAAGGTGCTCAATGCCAAGAATCATCCCTGCTTTAGTCAGCGTTTTAATTTTGACCTGCTCACAAATGGTGCATGCATCAGGGCTACGAGTACCTGTCGACAACGGTTTAGGCACACCCGGTAATGCAGGCGGCGCAGCATTAGCAGAAGATGCTTCAACCGGTGTTACAAACCCCGCGGGACTTGTGCGTATTACACACCCAGAATTAGTCGTAGGCGTTAGCCCCGTTTTTTCCAGTGTTGATTTTGATGGTACAGTCACCGTAGCAAGGCCTATTAACGACATTGTTAAAACCGGTGATACGAGCGCACATATTATTGCCCCTTTACTTGCTGTACATTATTCTCACCCACTCACCGATCGTGTTACCTATGCTTTTGGTCTTACCAACCCCTTTGGTCAGGGTGTGCAGTTCAACGATAATTCTATTGTAAACAGCAGCGTTACAAATGCATTATTAATTACTTGGAATATTTCAAATTCATTTGGTTACAAAATTAATGATAACTGGTCCGTTGGTGTTGGTTTTGATGCGCAACGTTTAGATTTTGAGGCTGATAACATCACGCCGTCTCTTGGCCCCATTGCAACAGACATCTATACCAGCAACACAGCAGATGGCTGGGGTTATGGCTATCACACCGGCATTCTTTACATGACAGATAGCGAAATGACACGTATTGGTTTTAATTACCGCTCACAAGTTGATCACAAAGCCACAGGCCGAAGTTTTGCTACACAAGACTTTTCAAACCCCGGCAACACAATCGACAATAAAGATTTTTCTGTTGAGTTTTCCTTGCCACCAATCTTCTCTTTGAGTGGCTACCACCATGTTACGGAAAAATTAGCCATAATGGGTACGGTAGAGTACTACATGTGGGGCGTGTTCGATGAGCTCAAATTTAAAAATATTGCTAACGCAGATTTAGGCGGTGGTTCAGGCACCATGATTGTAAAGCAGTCTTATAAAAACAGCTGGGTTTTCATGACAGGCACCTACTATCATTTAACAGAAAACATTAGATTAGGCCTGGGTATTCGGATTGATCAAACGCCTACTAACGAAAAATATGTCAATGTTGAGTTCCCAGAGTCTGATTTTTGGGCATTAGGTGGTAGCGTCGGCTACCAATTTAATAGAGTGGTACGTTTAGAAATTGGCTATACGCATTCTTTTTACCAGTCTGTTGATATCGATTATACCTGCGATGCATCCGGTGTTAACAACAACGGTAAAGGTAAATTGCATGCTGATTTAATCAACTCGCAACTTACCATTAATTTAGCACCGCTGTTCAGAAATGAAGCTGTTTAATTTATGGCAAAAGTCATATAAACTTGTTGGACGACCATCATTTCACCTGGCAAGATGGTCGTTTTAGCATCGTTCATCATAGCCATCTCGCGGTAAACAGGTGTTGGCCCAGGCTGCGCAGCGTAAGTACTTATTTCAACAACGCGTGTCACTTCAAGGCCAGCTGTCGTCGCCATCATGTTAGCTTGTTCGATGCCATTAGTAATAGCAGCCTGCAATGCTTGATCGCGCAGATTATCAATGTCACTGTGACTGAAAGATAATTGCTGAATTTGATTACTGCCTACTTCGACAACATCATCAATTAATTCCCCCAGACCCTCTAAATTATTGGATTCAACGGTCACTTCGTTGGTAACGCGGTAACCGGTAATATAACTACGCTTGGTTTCTTGGTCGTACTCATTAATGGGATTTAACTGGTAACGGCTGGTTTGGATCTTGCTATGGTCTTTTATTTCTTTTTCTATTACTTGCACGACCTGGTTCATCTTTCGTGCATTTTCAGAAATAGCTTCTGCAACATTTTCGTCTTCTGTTGTGACCGCGATTTTGAGAATTGCGATATCCGGGTTTATACTAACTTCGCCAGCCGCTTGTAAACGTATAACGTCTTGTTGTTGTAGTAATTGCGCTGATGCAAAGACCGGTAACAATAACATGCTAAGCAAAGCGGTTTTAATTATACGTGATTTCATCATGAACTCCTATTTGTTTTGTGTCGAGCTACTGAACCATTGTTTGACCTGTGCTTTTACAAAGTTTACCATTTTCCCAGTCTCAAGCACAGGCGGGATAATGAGCTCATCAGGGTTGATCTTAACATCAATAACCACAGGCATTTTCTGCTTCAGCGC
The DNA here is from genome assembly GCA_021773275.1 of Gammaproteobacteria bacterium. Classification (GTDB taxonomy): domain Bacteria; phylum Pseudomonadota; class Gammaproteobacteria; order JABCZS01; family JABCZS01; genus JAJFKJ01. Next base: position 46,244 of record JAJFKJ010000069.1, on the reverse strand, counting down.
TTTATCAAGCACTGAATCGATTTCACTGTAGTCATTAACAGTAAAACCAATTGCACCATGTGCTTCAGCCAGCTTTGCATAATCTGGGTTGCAGAAATGCGTGCCAAACACTGGATTGCCTTCACCCTGCTCTTCAAGCTCAATAAATTTATACGCTGAGTTATTATAAACTACAAAAATAATAGGTAGTTTATACATGACAGCTGTAGGCAAGTCCGCAATGCTCATCTGAAACCCGCCGTCACCACAAAGCGCAAATACTTGGCGTTTTGGGTAAGTGAATTGCCCTGCTATCGCGTAACCAACGCCATTACCAAGCGATGCTAAATTTGCACACCATACAAAGCGCTGATTTTTTTTGATTTTTAAAATATTGTTTGCCCATATGGTAATTGAACCAGCATCAACCATGTAGATGGCATCATCAGCAGCTTTTTCATTAAGCTTTTCCATAAACGCTTGCGGGTGCACTGGCTCACCTTTTTTGCTGGTTTTGGCATCAAAAGAAATTTTTGTATGTAAACTAGTGTTTTCTTTCAGGCAACTCTTCAAAAAACTAGTATCAGTTTTTTGTGTTAACTTAGGCAGCAAGGCCGCGCAGGTAGCCTGGCTATCACCAGGTAGAGGGTGACTCGCACGGATGCGTGAACCAATATGCGCAGGTAAGCAATCTATTTGCACCACAGGTGCTGACTCAGGGTAAAATTCACGCCAAGCAAACTGGCTGCCAACAATTAATAAAGCATCGCAATTTTTTAAGGCATAATGACTCGCTACCGAACCCATCAAACCAATACCACCAACAGCATTAGCATGACCATCAGGGATAATATCTTTAGAACGGGTTGTATGCACCAAAGGTGCGTTCAACGTTGTAGCAAGCTTATCCAGCTCGACTTTGGCATCGCGAGAACCTTCTCCGTATAAAATGACAGGCTTCTTGGCCTTATTAAGCACCGCACTAGCCGCATCTATTAAATGTGGCTTGGGCTTCATCTCAATATCATTCCATGAAACCGGCGGTGAAAACGTCCATGCAACTGCGGCATCACGCATTATATCTGATGGTATTGATATATGCGCAGGACCTTGCATGCCTATGGCTTTATGAATTGCGCGCTCTAATACACGTGGCAAGTTTTCTGCCGACCGCACTTCTTGGTTATACACCGTGCAGTCGTCAAATAATTTTATCTGCGAGGTCTCCTGCGGCATGCGGGTACCAATAACATCCGTACCAATAGCGCCCGTGATGGCAAGCACTGGCGCACGATCGTCCATTGCATCGTATAAACCATTTATTAGATGGTTCGCACCAGGGCCCTGGCAGGCGGCAACGACACCGATCTCGCCAGTAAGCTTTGCATGCGCAGTTGCAGCAAAAGCACCATTTTCCTCATGGCGCATAACGATAAAATCAATTGCACTTTGTTTACGCAGTGATTCCATCATTGAATCAATGGTATCTCCGGGGATACCATAAATACGCTTGACACCTAATTCCGTAAGTATTTGTACGATCTGGTCACTAACATTTTTGCTCATAATTGCCTCTTATTGAAAACGATCTTCACTGGCAGCTTGCCAATGCTCTAAAAACTCAATGGGCCCATCATTATTGAGTAACTGCCCTGCTTGCAAAGTCGGATATAAACGGTCGCAACGTATCGCATTATCGTTGCCGTTCTGACGAATAATATGTTTTAATCTGAGATCATCAGGGTCAGTCATACCCATCGCCCCCACCAACTGCAAGAAACTACTGACTGTCGCTTTATGGAACTGTTCCGCATGCTTGGATTTTTTCGCAACATTTATAGCCATACCGCGCATTTTATTTTGCGTAGTAATACCCGTGGGGCATTTATTAGTATTGCATGAACGGGATTGCACACAACCTATCGAAAGAAGCATCGTACGTGCTGCATTACAAATGTTTGCTCCGAAGGCTACTTTTGTCAGCATATCAAAACCACTTGCCGTTTTACCTGATGCAATCAGTTTCATTTTATCGCGTACATTGATACCCACCAAGGTATTGTTCACATACGACAAGCCATCTAGACATGACATACCTAAACGATCGGTGAACTCTACAGGTGCTGCACCAGTACCACCTTCAGCGCCATCGATAGTAATGAAGTCCGGATAGATACCCGTTTTGAGCATGGCTTTACAGACAGCCATAAATTCTTCCGGTACACCCACACATAGTTTAAAGCCCACAGGCTTGCCTAACGATAACTCACGTAATTGTTGCACGTATTCAAGTAGGCCTATTGGCGTTGAAAATGCAGTATGCGCAGGTGGTGAGATGCAATCTTCACCTATTGCAACGCCGCGGATTTCAGCGATTTCCTTAGACACTTTTGCAGCAGGTAAAACGCCACCATGTGATGGCTTTGCCCCTTGCGATAATTTTATTTCAATCATTTTCACATGCGGGTGTGCAACTTTATCTTTGAATTGTGCAGGGTCAAAATCCCCTTTCTTGCTGCGACAACCGAAATAACCGGTACCAATCTGCCAAGTAATATCGCCGCCACCCCACAAATGATACTTACTTAAACCACCCTCACCTGTATTGTGTGCAAAGCCACCGAGTGCAGCGCCTTTATTTAGCGCCATGACCGCTCGCCCACTTAATGCACCAAAACTCATTGCCGATATATTCAAACGCGACGATGAATAAGGTTGTTTGCATTCACTTCCACCGACAATAACGCGATGCCGATCTTTTATAATTTCTTTAGGCGCTAAAGAGTGGTGAGCCGACAAATAACCGGTTTTGTGAATATCATGTTCTGTACCAAACGGAATGGTATCAGGCATGTTTTTAGCACGCTGATACACCATGCTGCGCTGCTCACGGTTAAATGGTCGTTCATCGGTATCGCTGGCAATAAAATATTGGCGAATTTCCGGGCGAATATATTCCAACATGTGGCGTATATACGCTGCTATCGGATAATTGTGATTAAGGTTGCGGGTGCTGATAAAAATATCGTGCAGGCCTAGCAAAATGAAGGCCGCAATGAAGCCATCCAATATATAAGAATGCCAGGCGGCAAAATGATAGAGAGAACATATTAGGGCGATACCTAACAAAGATAATATAAAAAATATCGATTGCATCCGTGTAATCATGTGCGCATCCTTTTTAAGCTGATATATTGACTATATCTTAAATATCAGCGGATGCAATGTAGGCATCAAAGTCAAAAAGCTTTCTGTCTAGCAAATGCGAAGGGGTTGCGTTTTGTAAAGCATTGAAGATGGTCTCAACACGACCAGGATGTTCTTTATCCCAGGCATGCAACATTTTTTTCACCTGTACGCGCTGCAAGTTTTCTTGTGAACCGCAGAGATTGCAAGGAATAATCGGAAACTTTTTATACGCTGCATATTTTGCAATATCTTTTTCTTTACAGTAAGCAAGCGGGCGAATCACGGTGTGTTTTTTATTGTCACTGATAAGCTTTGCTGGCATTGCCTTGAGTTTACCGCCAAAAAATATATTCAAGAAGAATGTTTCAATAATATCCTCGCGATGGTGGCCTAGAGCAATTTTAGTAGCACCTATTTCTTCTGCAAACGTATAGAGGTTACCGCGGCGCAGTCGCGAACACAGGCTACACATGGTTTTACCTTCAGCCAGCACTTCTTTTACAATGCTGTAGGTATCTTTTTCAACGATGGTGTATTTAACGCCTAGCTGCTCCAAGTACTCCGGTAGAATATGCTCAGGGTAATCTGGCTGCTTTTGATCAAGGTTAACAGCATGAATCTCAAAATCGACAGGTGCATTGCGTTGCAGATTAAGCAATATATCGAGCATTGTGTAAGAGTCTTTGCCACCTGAGAGACAAACCATGACCTTATCCCCTGTTTCTATCATGCCAAAATCATCTATAGCCTGACCTGTGAGGCGCCTCAGGCGTTTATTGAGCTTATCTATCTCATACTTTGATTTGTTATGAATTTTCATGAGGCCATCATACTGTGCGCTGGTTTAGCTGTCAAAATGTGACAGAATGTAATACCTGTAGCAACTGACACACTTTCTTCTCCAAAATATATAGTTGATATATTTCAATATGTTACAAGCCTCTTTAAGTATGTTGACCTACATCAATGTGGGTTTACTTCCGATCATTGAACATGGTATCGTGGAGTTATTGTTAGAAAGAAGTGTTGGATTTGAGGTGTATGTATGTATTTAAATAAAAGCTTATCAGGGTTCGCTTTACTGGCCGTAGCCAGTGCCGCTGCTGCTGCCCCTAGTGGTGCCAGCGTGGTCGATAACTCAGCTACCGTTGAGCACAACGGTTCTGTAACCAATGTGACTGTACACTCTAATAAAGCCATTATTAACTGGCAGGATTTCTCTATCGCTAAAGGCGAAGAGGTCAACTTCATTGATAACGCTAATTCCGTCACCCTAAACCGGGTAACGGGTAATAAAGCATCCCAAATTCACGGTAAATTAACTGCTACCGGTAAAGTATTTTTGGTTAACCCTAATGGTATCGTATTTGGCCAAAATGCCACTATCGATGTTGGCGGCTTGGTAGCGTCTACTACCAATATATCTGATAAAAACTTCATTGCAGGTTATGAAACAGGCAAATATAAATTCGACCAGGCGACGCCTGGTTCAGCAATCACGATAGAAAGCAGCGGCGTAACATTTGCCAATACGGGTGTTGCTGTACTTGTTGCTCCATCTGTTAGCAACCAAGGTTTTATTCAAGCCGATGTAGGCAAGCTTGTGTTAGCATCTGGCGAAATTTTTACACTCGATTTATACGGTGATGACTTGATTACCTTTGATGCAGCACCCCTGCTTGGTCAAGTTACATCAGGCGAAATACACAACACCGGCAACGAAGTCGTGTTAATGGCTGCTGTTGCCGATGATATATTGGAAAGCATGATTAACGTTGATGGCTACATCGAAGCAAATAAAGTTATCTTAAGCGGCGATACAATCAGGTTCGTAGGCCCGGGTGAAGTTGATGCTGCCCAAACGGATGTTTATTACACCGAAGATGATTATAGAACTCCGATTAACTACGCTTCTTTAATTGCCGGCGACACACAAACGCACCTTTGGGTTCACAACGCTGATGATTTGCAAAGAATACAACAAACTAGAAATAAAAACGATTCTACACTAAGTAATAACTACGCATTAAGTGGCGATATTGACTTAACAGGCATTAACTTCAGACCTATCGGTAGAGACGCGAATGACGCCACAAAAAACAACGCCTATACAGGCACATTTGATTTCAATAATCACGAAATCAGTAATTTGAACATTGAGCAAGAAACCCCAGACCGCTCTATAGGCAGGGTAAGAAACGAAATCCATACAGGTTTATTTGCTAAGCTTGATGGCGCAACTGTTATTGATGCAAACATCACCAACGCAAATGTCGACGGTAATTATTACTGGATCACTAGATTTGGTGAGAAGTTGAACTATTATAAACAGTCAACCGGTGTTCTTGCAGGTGCGGCCAACAATACTACCTTGCTAGGCGAAACCAATATCCAGGCTGAGAATGTTGCAGGCCAAAGATATGTGGGCGGCGTATTAGGTAAAGCCACTGGCGATATAAACGTCGATGGTGACTTCAATGTCTCAGCAGATACGCTTTCAGCTCAAATATTCCGCTTAGGTGGTGCCATTGGTATCATTGAAAATGCACAAGTAAACTTTAACGATGACGTTAGTGTCGATATCGGCAACTTTACACCAGATTATCATGCGAGTGTGACCGGCGGTTTTGCAGGTGAGCTTAACAATTCAGCAATAGCATTTGCAAAAACACCCACGCTTGCAAGTGAAAATGTAGCAGGCGCAATTAACGTAGGCGGGTATTTCGGTTATGTCTACAACAGCTCTATTACGGGTGATTTACTTAACACCTCTGACGTCTATGCACGAAGCGGAACAGCCGGCGGTATCGCAGGTAACTTTAATGATTCTACAATTAATGGTACCTTAATAAATAAAGGTAACATATCTGGCGACAGTTTTGCCGGCGGTATCGCAGGTATCATCCACAATACGGATATCTCTCAGGCAGGTAATCACGGTAATATCACTGTGGAAAACAGCTATGCCGGCGGTATTGCAGGTAGAGCTCAACAATCAGACTTAAGCTTCATCTATAGTACAGATCAAGATTCAACCGTTCAAGGTGCAGATATTATCGGCGGACTTGTGGGGCAACTTAGAGATGGCGCTACCATCACTAACGCCATTGTTGCTAACAATGTTGTTGCCACTAACGGCGCAGCCGGTGGTGTTGTTGGCCATGTTTATGGTAACGCAATAAATGATGGCACCGCTATGGGTGCGACAGCACTAAGCAATGTTTTGGCTTTAAATAATAGCGTTACGGGTAATGATGCTGGCACTATAGCAGGGCATGCTTATGGTTACTTTGCACAGTCCGACTCTTTGCACGATGCCGCCCGAAATGAAGGCAAAGGTCTTGCGTTGCAAGCCGTTGGCAACGATCTGGGTATAAACATATTTACAGTAACTGATAATATTACTGATGATTATTATGACAACCAAACTATTTATGAAGCCGCAGGTTTAGACTTTACCAGCGACTGGCATATTGTTAAAACGCAGCCACAAGATTACTATGCTTCATTGCAATGGTGTGGTCTTGCTTGTACTGTCGAGCTTATAGGGTCGCGGTCAGCTCTTGCAGCTAGCCTAAATAGCCAAAATGGCCAAAGTGGCCAGATTGTCGACAGCCAACAAAACGATACGATTTTACTGAGCAGCGATGAATTTTCAGCTTATTACAGCTCATTGGAATATCACAGCTTACTTGAAGGCTTGAATCAAGAGTCTAGTGATTACATGGGCGAGCGTTTAAGTGCTGACGTCGTTTCACAAACAACTGTTATCGAAACTTTTTCAAAAGACTATTATAGAAATAGAGACTTAGACAAAGCTAATAGCAAGCGGCACGATCTAGATGCGCAGCTGATTGATGCCTTGATTGACATCAGCGCTAGCAACTAGAAAAGAAAATCTATCGCCTATTACCCGAGGCCGATCCTTGTGGCGCTGCACTTGTTGTAGCTGAAGAACTACCACCACCGTTCCATTGTCGGTTAACACGCGTATTCGTATGGCTCACCGTCATTGCTGAGAGGCCTCGCGTGATGCCAACTACTGGACTTAGCACATCACTAAGATCATCAAGCCAAGCCTGTACAGTGTTTTTATCCGCTTCGCCGAGAACACTCGCTTTTATTTCGGTGAATTTGTTTTGAATATCAGCAGTTAAAGGCTTATGTTCAGCGCTTACATCGCTAAACATATCAGACAAATCAAAGTCTGCGAGCTTCAGCTTGCCTTCTAAAAACAATGGCAGCAAAGAAAGCCGAATATCAACCCGTGCTTGCCGCAGTAAACTAAAAACATCGTGCCCTTGCAGGTTTATTGCGTAGATATTTGCACCATTGGCAATGGCTTGCTTTACACCATCTTTACTCGCTGCAAAGCCAGTTGGGCTCCCTTCGTTTCCTAAAAGGTTTTCAAGCGAAACGAACAAAAGGCCAGTCCAAGCTTTAGATGATTTCAATTTTACCAAAGCAGGCACAATATTAGCCTTCCCTCTGCTCTCTGCAGCAGTGATAGCAGCATTTATATGTTCATAAGAAATATTATTCCAAGCATACTTCGCTAACAATACTATCATTTCAGTATATCCGCTCCTTGCGGCTACAGAAAGTGGCGTTTCAGTTACGTCCTCATCCTCCAATACAAATTCAAAATCAGCTGAGGCACCAGATTTTAGCAATTCCTCGACAACTTTATGAGCACCTCTCAACACTGCATAAACTAAGGGCGTTATACCATTACTATCCTCAGCATCGACATCAAATTCTAAAGTGCCCAATAAATGAGTAACCGCTTCATGATTACCCCGCATTGCAAAATGATGTAAAGCTGATTTTTCGTCACCATCGGTTGTTGTTATCTCGGCGCCATGCGCTAGTGCGGTTTTAACATTTGTAAGATTCCCTATTTTTGCTGAATCGATAAGTATTTTGTTTTGTTTTGCCAAATTTTGTGCTGGGTCTTGTTCCGGAGCTGAAGCGCGCGATTCGCCGAACGAGCTTTCCGACACAGCATCTTCATTCAGGCCCATATGCCTCCAATAGGTTTTTATTGCGAAGAGTATTAACTGTAAGTTGTTGCCACCATCTTCATAAACGGCGCCCAATAGTGCTTCAACATGATCGGATAAAATACCCTCTTTAGTTTTGTGTTTTGGGTTTAATGGCTTCCCGCGCACACCGTATTTTGCTAAATCTTCTTTATCGGATTTAATAATAAGCGCTTCAACGCCTAACTCTTTGGCAACCCGATACAGCGGGCCGCCATTACGCTTTGAATCGTCTGAATTTCGCGTAAAGAGCACGTAATAACTATTTAGCTCTGATGGTTTTGCATTCGGGTACAATTCTCGCAAATGCGTCGCAACAGCAAGGTTTAAAACCCGATCACCCACAAATTCCAGCGACTCAAAATCAGGCGCGTTAGTCGGCACGTGGACACCTTTAGCCGATTTTCGCGTGAGCGCTTGAATCAATAAATGCGTACTTTTAAATGTATAGCCGGTTTTTTCAGCGAATCTGTTACTTATTGCCTGGATGTCTTGGGGTGCGAGCATGTTGTTTTCCTTAATTTATCGATTTTTTTGCTTTTTGTCAATATTGAGATCAAGCAGACCACCTATCACCATGGTTAGTTTTTTCCCGCCTATAGTGGCACTGATAACTGGAGGATCTTTAATGCAAAGCAGTCTTCGTCTTTTTTCTTCAGCTAATATGGTATATAGCCTGCCTGCCTGATAATCTCTATTTGCCGACCCCGCTATTACTGACATTTGCGATGGACCGAATCCACGGCTAGATACATTAAAGCCAAAAAACCCAGGGAACAAAAGTGAATTTACACCTGCTATTTGTTGATCACCAAATATAAACTTTAGTATCCCAGGTCTTTCTGATGTTGCCCTTTCACTAAATGCAATAACAGCGTTAACTTTCAAAGATTGTGCGGTCATCGCTATTTGCGTAAGCCGTGCATTTTCACGCTTGTCTTTATCTGTTTCTGGATTAGTCAATTTTGCCAACTCCGGTTTGACTTGCTCAAGAATACTGTCGGCACAACGAAATGCGACTGTTTCTGCCCCATGATGAATATTGGAGGCACATAGATAACATTTTGCCCAAAGTGAATCTTTTTTACTTGAAAATTTTAAAGCTTCTTCATATAGACGCTCCGAAAAAACCTGACTTGATAATGCCACGTAAAAACCTTCTTCTTTAACGCCTGTATCACTTGTATTTTTGAAAGTTTTAAATAGGCATTTTTCAGTTAATTCTAGATTTCCCAAGCTCGCGTGTGTGTATGCATTACTAAGATCTTTATCGGCTTTTTCATTAAGGTAACCCGTGCTGCTGTTTCTGTTGTAAACACAATAACCGCCGTATGCAACAACCAAAACAGCGCCTCCTGCTAATGCAGCCTCCGCCGATATTCCTGCGGCAGCGGCTCCAGCACCAGCTTCTGTTGTGGCGGCTCCTGCAGCAGCTTCTGCGGCGGCGGCCCCTGCAGCAGCTTCTGTTGCCGCGGCTCCTGCAGCTACTTGTACAACTGCCTTTGCTTTTCCAGCCCCCAAGTATACATCTAGGTGGGTCATAACAAAATAAGCGTCTGACGGGACTCTGCAAACAAGCTCTGCGTTCCTATAAAGAAAACTAGTTGTTGAATTTATCAGATATGTGCCATAATTGGTTCTTCTTATCTTGCCATCGTGTCTATCATGATGTTCGCTCATCACAGCTCTGATAACATGCGGCCCTACAATCGCTACTACACCTGTGCTTGCATCGATTAGATTAGGATCACTAAAATTAGGTAATGTACTTTTATTCCGGGCATCTGCTATGTGGGCCGTTACAACCAAGCTGTCTTTCACGAAAGAAACGCCAATTTTAAAACCTGACACGCAATAAGCTGCATCTTTAATAACTTCGTGACCTGGCACCCAACCATATTTGGCAGAAACATCCAATATTCTAATAACACCTGACGCTACCGACCAAGGATTATTAAAATTATTGTAAATAGAGGCCATGCTCTGCGCAAAATATGAGGCATTATCTATATTTTCTCTTGTGTTTTCATCAGACACAAAAAAGGCGGAAAAATAAGCAACTCCTCTAAAAGCAGCAAACTGCCAAGCATTTGTTTCTCGCGCTCTTTCCTGCCGTTGTCTGTCTTGCGCTAATGCTTCTATAGCCTCTGCATCTGTTGAAGGTGTTCCCCTTATGCTTAATACATCGCTACCATCAGCGCGGAAAATCTCAGGCTGTGCCGGTGGTTCGGGTTTCTTACCTATTACTGCATCGGCGAGCTGCTTAAGCTCTGGGTTTTTGCTGGCCATATCCTTAAAAACTGATTCGAAAAATTCTCGATTTCCATCGCGCATTGCCTGCGAGTGCATAGTCCTTAGGGTTTTTTCATTTAATTTACTAGGGTCTTTCAATAAATCAAAAAATGGGCTGTAGGGTTCTTTTAAATGTGCTGGGATGCCTTTATATGTCTTGTCTACAGCTGCTGCTTTTTCACTATCGAGTGATCGTATAGCTTCTGCCATATCTCGTGCATAACCTTTAAAGCGTGTCTGGAATGCTGTTTCAAGCTTAGCAACATTGTGGGGGACTCCTTGTTTTTTATCGATCACTTTAGTAGCATTTGGGTGCCCAGATCTGACTCCCCACTCGATTGCATCAAGTTTGCGCGTGGCTTCAGGGTCAGACCTTAACGCCCTTCTGGATTCATTTATTTTATTTAGAACTTTTTCAGCATTGTTAGAGCGAGAGCCTGCACCTGATGACATATACTTTTTAAACGACTTATTAACTTTTGCAAGTGTTTTTTGCTCTGGTGTTTTCTTTTCTCTGTTTCGTATGGCCTGGATGCCCCCGCCAATGATCCCAAACACTGCGCCCGGTGTTATCGTCGCCCCTACATCGTAGTTTCCAACTGGCTTAGAACCATGAAGACCGTCTAAATCTATATCTATAGTACCTCGGAAATCTTGATCCACACCATCTCTAGAAACTAATGCATAAATAGGTCCTCCTTCATCATCATGAAGTGATGGGTTGTGTCTTGTATTTGCAGGAGGCTGTTGTGATGTATTTCCGCCTCCACCGCCGCCAGTCTTTGCAGGGGCTTTTCCTTTTCCGTTGTAAGTGGGCGCTTTAGGGACTGTATTGTTCTGGCCTTGATAGGGTAGCCCATATGTGTTGCCAGCATTAACGCCAGCGTGTTCATAGGGAGCCAAAACTACCTCGGCCACATCTGCTTGCATCCACGCTTCATCTTGAGGTGGGGTTGACACACCGCGTGGGCGTGAGCTTGAACTACCGGCATCATAAGTATATCTGCCTTGCCCTGTATTCCTGTTCCCGTATTCATTATTGGGCTTAGCTTCAGTGTTTGGCATATCAGCTTTTGCAGGTACTGGTTCTACGGGGTGTTCTCGTATGTGCGGGCTATCCAAAGGCGGTTGTTGGTTTTTGGCAGGGCGTTTACCATTTTTTATGGCTTGCTTCGCAACAACCTCTAGCTGCGCATGCTTAGCCTTATATCGGTCTAGTATTTCCCCGTGAAATGTATAATCAGATGACTGTGGCGCAGGTGGAATTGGAAGAACATCACCAATATAATGATTTATGACTCGAGGGGCCGCTGTAGCATTTTCATATTCCCCAAGGTCGTGATTAAAGAGTGCTCTACCAACAAAATATTCAATTGTGTTACTCTCCATCGGTGATTCCACCGGTATTAATGTTCTGAAATTTCCTGTCTCTGGATTGATTGCTTTAAATACATTTTCCATTCCATGCGTAGAAATATAGCCACCACGATCAGATTCATCTATATCGCTGTCATCAAGAACATAACGGTTAACCCTGCCAATTTTTTGATTTGCCGTATTTACAATATTGTCATCACCGGCCAAATAAAAATATATATTTTTGTTGGGCTGTTGGCGTTCAGCGTCTGTCAAAAATTCGCCAATTCCAGGGGCATCAAAACCTATTCCAATTTCATTATTTTTAACGCCATTATAGCTTGCATGAAAACCTCCCAGTGAGTGACCCATGTGAATGATCTCATAACCTTCATAGAGGCGGTCTCTTAATTCACGAACTTGGTCATAATTCTTTTTAGACTCTCTCAAGGCGGCAGGTGTAATACGCGCTGCGATAGCAAGATCGCTGATACCATTTGCCACCATGTCTTCGTGACCAAACTCAAATTGGGTTCCTGCGGATGCAATGACAATAATTTTTTTCTCATGGTTAACAAAATTTTTGGCGTAGTAGCCTTTTGTAGAACGAGCGCCTGCAGCCGCCCTTGCGTCTTCGCCCAATCCCAAGCCCTCAAAATAATGCGGGGGTCGGGCTGTGGGGGCATGACCCGCATGCAAGGTAGGCTCACGTGGCGGATTTGCTGGCCCCGGCAAAAACACACGATTATTTTGCGGTTTTGTATCGCCTATTTCTTGCCAACCATATTGCTTTAAAATCCTAACACCTTCAGAGGTGCCAAATTTTAAATAAGCATTATCCAACAATAATGCCGCTTCATAGTGGGTAACAATTTCGCCACTTTTTGTAATGATCGGCTGCATATAGGCTCCTCATAGAATAGACTCAAAACAACTACATGAGCTGCCAGGTCTGTATACTACTAATATAGTGCACTGCATGCAATATACTGTTCTCCTAATTTACTTGCCTTTCACCGCAAAATATAGTAAGATCGCTAGATTGTTTTGAGGGCAGTATTATGGCATGGTCAGATGTAGAATCACAGTTACTTGAGCTAAAACGCTCTATTGATCGAGATGGATCAAAGAAGATTGTTAATGACTTTAAAGCATTACTGGTGCTTTTAGCCACACCTGAAAACTTTAACACCATACCAGAAGATTTTATCCTCCATGAGTCTATTTGTGAAAACAGGCTGCCTGCATTAGCTGCTGCTTGTGCCGAAGTAGAACCCTTTGATTCGTCTGATGCTAACAAGGTAGCGCTATTATTTCCTAATTATGAACGCCGTGTATCACAATACCCATCCATTGAAATTGAATCAGATGCCGACGAATCGGTATTCCCTGAGCTAAGCCGTTTTCAATTGTTTGCACTGATACTTCGTTTAACGCAAAGAAATATCAGCCTAACCATTTATGAGCACCCGGCAGCACCTGCGATATTTGCCCCTGCTTTGCGTCATGCTGCACAAGGCAAGACCTTAATTTCTGTATCTTTATACGGAATTGAAAAATGCAAAAAAAGCCTTATAAAAGCACTTTGCGAGCTTCGCCAAGCTAACGCTGAAAATACCGTAATGCTGCAAAGTATTATGTTTGATAATAAAAGTGCTGCCATTTTTGGCGCTTATCTTTCAAAAAACCCTGAACAGGCTTCGCTCGATTTAAGCAGATCTGATTTAGATGATAATGACCTGACAAGTATACTCAAAGGACTTACGAGCAATAAAAACTTAACAATCCTTAACATCGAAAAAAATCGTTTTACTTTAAATAAACACCATGTGAGAATTCTAATGCTTAATTTTTCTATTCAAGTACTGAAGTATGATCAAGAAAATACACCTGAAGAGATACGCAATGAAATTGACGCTATATTAGAACGAAACAAAGATATTTCTAAAGGACTTTCACCAGCTGAAACAAAAACGAAAACTCAGCATGAGGCATATGAAAATCTATGGGGTGTTTTCAAGACTTGGAACAAAGACCGAGAAGAACGCAATATCATTACTGATGACTTAATCAGCACAGCATCACAACGAAGAGCTACATTCAGCCCTGTTAACCCCCGTCGCACGACTGTAGCAAAGTAAATTTATTATCACCACTTCCTAATCAATTCTTCTATTTACCTCTTGCGTGTAAATATCCACTGAATTTTTTATCTGAATCTCAATATAATCTGCCAGGCGTTTAGTTTCCGGATCGATTTTTGCTTCAAGTGAAGCTCTTCTGCTTGATGATAATGCTGTTGAGCTCACAGAAGATGTTGATGAACTGCGAGATTTTTGTTCCGCATCTCCCATGCGAAACCTCCTTCATATTAGTCATGTTAAGCATGTGTTTTGCAATACCAGTATTGCTACAGATATTAGCATCAAGTTTCCCCCTACCTCTGTTATTCTCGCGCAAAATCAATCTCTAATGCTAGCATCCCCGACACACTAGTAATTTAAATTACATCTTAGAGGAGCCCTTCGCACCTGCCAAAGCCGTAGCCACTATTAAATTAGTTTAAGCTCGTGCTTGTTGTTCGCAGGCGTCCTGCGTGGGGGTCAAGCTCCCTGTCGCCTGTAGAGCCTAGGTTTGCAGCCTGATAGGTTCTTGGTAAAAAGAAAAGAGTCTCTGCATTATCGGGACCGGGAGTTTTGGCCTGCTATCCCCAGACACTGTATTAAGATGATAGTATAAGGGTACTTTAAATCCTGACGAGGGAAACCATGCCACAAATTTTATACCTTGACCTTCCTGCCAATGAAGTATTTGAGCTAAGAGATGGGCTTGATGATCTTGTGTTTTTTAAGGACAAGTCGATTAGTTTTTCATTTACTGATTTGTATGTTGCCCTTCAGACGTTTGACATGCTAGATGCATATTTGTACGCTCAAGTTTCGCTAGACAAGATGACAACTAGCCCCATAGTTTTACTAAATTTTATTATGGAGGCGCATAAGCGCATCGCTAAACATCTCCTTATGCTATATGTGCACAATGATGATTCTGTTGCTGGAAAATATGCAACCACCCAGCCGTTTGTGGAAAATGATTGTAAACTTAATCCGACTACCGTACCCGTAACAGAAATTCCATTGGTCATGGAAAACTTTAGCAAGGTGTTATATGAAAAAATCAAGGGAATGAAACGTTCGGCAGAGGCTTACCATGTTGCAGCCTTTGCGCTTGCAGAAATCGGTAGGATACACCCATTTCCTAACGGCAACGGAAGGTTGGGCCGATTGCTAATGAATTGTATTTTAACATTGGGTGCTTGCAAACCTACAAGTTTTCAAGACAAAGATTCTTACTATAGTGTGTGCAAGACCTATGTAGAACACAATAACACCAAAGATTTGGCAAAAAAAATTGCAAGCTCATCACTCCGGGAGAAGGATTCTAATCAGAGAGACGCCATAGACAGCTTAGAAATGTTTCAATCTAATTTTGGCGGGAATCAAAGCGCGGGACTAAGACTGTATAGAGGTAATCTATCGGCTGCTCATCAAGGTGACGGGTATGGTGTCGACCTTGATCATAACTTTGCTAAGGATGCTGTTGATCAGTCTGGAAACCATCAGGATGTCAGGATGTTTTTTACACGGTTTAAATACGATGTCTTTGCGGCTCAGCGTAGCGGCCCTGCTCCAAATATGAAAATGTAGTTACTACGCTATATCACCAATGGTGGGTCGTGATGGGTTGAAGCTTGCGATAAAACTGACATCAGAGCCTAGAGCGTAAGCGATGGGTCATGACGTAATGCAGGGTGATCACCCCTCCTTCACAGTCGGGGCTTTGAAATCCAAATCACCTAAACGTTGGCGTCGAATATCGTGCGGTCCCTACAGAATTTGTCGTCTTATATTATCATCTTAATTCAGTGTTCAGCAACAGTAGACCACATCACGGGTCGCATACAATGCGACCCCTACGGTAAATCTTGTGGTTACGCCGATTACATGCACATACCATAAAAAAAGGGCCGCGTCTGCGGCCCTTTATATTTAGGTTTAAACTTATTATTGTGGCTTGGGCGCATCCTTGCTTTTCAATTTACCCTCAAGGCCCAAACCTTGTTCTGTGTGCAGATTATCCCATTTCTCAAACATTCCACGTGTAGTTCTACAAACACCTGTAGAATCCTTACCTAAAAATCTATAATTTTGGAAGGATTCTCTCATTTCTTTGATGTCTCTTCCAAGCTTTTTCCATGAATCATTTTCGCCATCCTTTTTAGTCTGCATTAGACGAGAAACTTCGTTATAGAGATTATTGATATGACTATTTTGACGCTGTTGATTATAATCTTGACTATGATCATTAGGATATCTCTTGAAAGTAACATCACAGTAATAAGGCTTTTCGTCGACTTTGAAATCAACCGTTGTTTTATAGGTCTCTGATGAAAGATTAGGTACCTCAGCATCATTACCATTTAATGCCGCCGTTTTCGCAAGCTCTGCGTAATTAATATTATGCTTGTTGTGATTTGCATATATACGTGCAATATCACCAACTGCTTGATGTAGAATATTGCTTTTATCCTCCAGGTTTAGCATCTCGACACGTACGCTGCCATCGTCTTCAGTTTTACGTTTAGCATACTTACCATCATCTTCAATCCACCCTAGCAAACCATCAAGCACCTTACATTTTGCGATGAACTCTGGTGATAATGCTTTGTCTTTTTTCCCCCAAAACTCTTGGGCAATTTCTGTATGTTCAGTTTTAATTTCTGCGACCTTGCTGTCAACTCGCTCCTTGTGCTCATTTTCTGCTTTGACTCTTGCTACTTCAGCAAGCTTTTTTACTTCCTCTGCAAGCCTTTTTACTTCCTCTTCTTTTAGTCTTTCTTGTGCTATATGGCTAGGCGTATGCACTAATATTGCATTACTAAGATTTTCGTTTTGACTGCCTACTTTTTTTATCGCCGCAGTTAAAAAGTCCTGCTTTCTCTCAGGAGTATTAAAGTAGCTGTTGCATAGCGCCAGCAAGGTGGCAACCGCATTACTTATATCTTTATCTGTAGCCTTACCTAAATCTTTGCCATCAAATATTATGTTGACAAACTGTTCGACGTTATGAGCCCCGGGATAGATATCCTTAGATGCATTCAACATATCTAAAAATACAAGGCGTCCTTCTTTTTCAATAATTAATATTACATGCTCAGGGATCGTCACATATACTGGCTCCTCGTCCTCATAACTTTCCCAGCCTCCGCCAGTGGACACTGTATAGGATGGCGAATCATAGTCATCCTGCCGTGTTTCCGTTGTTGCGGAAACATATGAAGAGCCTGTTACTTTTTGAGTTGCGACTTGTTTTTTTTCAGCTTTGACAGTTTTAAAACTTTTTATAGCCAAATCATTTACACGCGCATTAAATTCTGTGATCTTATAGTTGGAAAGCGCGGCAACGGCTTCCTTAAAATTCGTCTTTTTGCCCATCTTAATATCTCCTAAGCAATTGATATAATTAATAAACAGCTATAGTATCAAAATAATAGCTGTATGTCAATAGGCTAACATATGTTATGCAGGCACATATCAAGGCTTAAGTGAGGTCTAGGGGGGGGATCAGCATGCGCAACATCGCACCCGTCGCCCACACTCCGGGCTCTGATAACAGGTTTTCTAGGTAATTTGTTGCGCCAACCCACTTTACAAAAGCGGGCGAATATATAGCATTTTCGCGCGTAGGGGCAGCATTGTATGCTGCCCGACCGGCGAAGTAGATAGACACCGTGAAACTACGGTTTAGCTCTATCTTGCTTAACATCTGAGCCTTGGCCCAATTCAGGGTTCAGTTTAGTGTATAATTTAATCATGTCTTCCAGTTTACTTATAGTTTCTCCAAGCTGCTTGATATTTTCGTTATAGCTATCTACGCGCTTAGTTTGATTAGCAGAAAATTGATGAAGCATTTGGCTCCCAGAGGCGCCCTGCCCTGTTAGGTCATAACGTTCCGGTTTGTGATTATCCCGTAATGTCACAAAATGTGCGCGTATTCCTTGCAGCTCAGCCATTGTTTCAGCTAGAACGTCAAAAGATTCAATCTGTTTTACTTGCAGTACACCCTGTTTGTTTGGATATTCAAAAAATTCAGGTTCTATTTTCATAACTACCTCATAGTGTTGTTTAATATCATCCTCAAGCCCGTATGCTAACATTGGTTGGGGATGATGTAAAGCTTTTTAATGGCATACAGCGGCAGTTAAAACAAAACCATCGGCGATTTCCCCATGCTTGGGTCGTACTGCGGCTTGTCTTCGTGCGACCTCTACAACAGGGATATTCATAAATTCAAGGAATCTAGTGGGTCGTGATGAGTTTGAAGCTTGCGATAAACCTGACATCAGAGCCTAGAGCGTAAGCGATGGATCTTAACGTAACGCAGGGTAATCACCGCTTGCTTACGCGCGCGGCTCTGAAAGCGGGATTATCATAAGCAAGGAATGGTTGGCGTGATGGATTCATAAAACCTCATAACATATTGTTTTTAAAAACTCTTGCAGTTTAGCATCTTCTACCCTACCCCTAAAAGATCCCACATTCTATAGGTCTTATATATACTCTTACCCACCCTTGCTTTTATCACGCTAAACATAGTAAGAAAATGCTTGACCAGCTTGTGTCAGTTAGTTTACAATTTATGTTTTACTGAATATGTTGTATATTGTGTTCTGCTACCAAACCTACATTTGTAATGCCCTAGGTCGTTCCCTTGAGGAAGCGGCAAACTTTGTTTCGCTAGCCCTTAGTGACCCAGAAAATGATAATGAAAAAATACAAAAAGAAATCGCTTTTGCCGTTGCTCAACTTGCTGAAAAAAACACACCACAAGCACAAGCGTTAATTACAAAACTTATCACTGAACAAAACTTCCCTTACGTGTTTTTTATTCATTTTATCGACCATCCGAAAACGAGTCAGCACTTGATTATAGAACGCGGATTATCTCTATTTGATAACAAGCAGGCAGATGAAATTAGTCAATTTGGCTGGCAGCTTGGCAAGATTAAATATTCGCAAATTAGCAGCAAGCGAAAAACATTAATAACGGAATTTGGTGAGAATCGATACAACGAGCTTAATAAGCGCGTTAGTAATGTTGTTGCAACGCTAAAAAATTCTTCTTCTCCAGATAGAGAGCGTATTATTACCGTAATAAATGAACTAGATATGGATGAATTTGACCTTATTAACAATATTAACGTGCCGCCTCCAACTGCTCACGAAGTACTTGACTGGGGTGGCGAAGGAGCTCTTTATGTAACTGAATATTCAAATAAAGACTGCGCGGAAAGCGCTGAAGACAAGGGCGCCAGCTCTACAGTAGAACCGCCGCCCAAACGGTACAAAACAAACAAGGCGGTTAACGGTTTTTTTCTTTTTCATCATTGTGCTCCAAATGCTAAAAATCCAAATGCACAATTGCAAACATCTGTTCATTTTCGCTACCCGCAACCGCCTAGGCAAGCCGAAAATACTATGTCATATGTGCATGACAAGCTAAAAGAGTGCCAGACGATTTTGGACAGAATAAAAGAACGAGAACAGCAATATGCACAGCAACAGGAACAACAAGGTCCTCGCCGAAGCTAATCATTTTCGGGTTTTTATGCCCAACACCTGGTAAAAATCCGTCCTGCTTTACTTGATTAGAACAAGGTTTGGTAGTCGTGATGAGTTCAATGCTTGTAATAAACCTGATATCTGAGCCCAGAGCGTAAGCGATGGGTCATAACGTAATGCAGGGTGATCACCGCTTGCTCACGCGCGCGGCTCTGAGGGCGGGATCATCATAAGTAAGGAATGGTGGGTCGTGATGGGGTTGAAGCGGGTATTCGCCCCCTTCCTTGAAGGGGGCAGGCGAACGGCAGTGAGGCGGGGGATTTCTCAAGTTTTGAAGCTCGCAAAAATCCCCCACTTCAGCTTCGCTGAAGTTGCCCCCTTTAGAAAAGGGGGCGAATATATAGCATGTTTCGCGCGTAAGCGTGAAACATTCATTTGAATGAAGTAGTAAATGGTGGGTCGTGATGGATTCGAACCATCGACCAGCGGATTAAAAGACCTTTGAGCCTACTATAGGACTATATAAATCAATGCCTTACGGCCTTTCCCCCACTTAAAAGCCGTGTAAAACCGCCTCAATCGGCCCCAAACCGGAGTGTACTGGTACAATTTTGGGACAGTGTTTTATGCAAAGCATTCAATCATATTACTCAATTAAGTGATTTTCCCGAGCAACCTGAACCAAGTGCTTGCCTGTCCCGCCCAATTTGTGGCACACAGTTGAAAAATAACCTTTATAGGTGCTAAGCTCAATTCCCATAACGTTCATAGCTTCTTTTCTCGTATAACCATCACATGACAGCTGTAAAGCTTGCAATTCACGCGGAGTAAGATGTATTTGTTGACTGTGGGTAGGTGCAAACCGCACATGAATTTTCTTGTTATAAAAATTCTTGCGAAGCGGCTGTTGCATTGATTTGGGAATCTCAATATATTGACTGTCCTCGATGGTTTTTGAAAACCTTAAAAGAAAGTTTTGTGCTGTATGCGAAAATTCTTTTTCAGAGTTAACTAATAACTCCCGCTCACGCAGCCCATCACCTTTAGTTACAAAACTAAAAATATCGTAGTACTCATCATGAAAATGAAACAGGTACATTCTATGGCCATAACCACATAGCGCCCTCTCGCGCCTCGCAATGTCTGCCCCATCATCATCTAGCAACACCAGGCTAAACAAATGATTACCTTTCACAAGCCCCTCTTGGGGTAAATGAATAAAAGGAATATCGCGCGAAAGATGGTCTAACAGAACATCCACATTTGTACCTAATAGCAGACTCCTACCGTCATCATAAAAACGATTAAAATTAAAACTCTCAATCTCTTGCAAGGATTCAGCTTCCAAAAAGCGTTTTAACGCCTTTTCTTGCTCTCTCAAGAAACTAATATATTTTGGAGTTAGTTCAACCAAGACGAATCCAACCCTTAAGCAAGTTAGATTTAAAAATTAGGGCCACCTGGCCAAGGCCATCTGGACGGCTGTTATAAGCCTTGTTTAGTGGAACAATACAGCTATGAAACACAACGACGAAATAAGACAATTGCTCAATGAGATCACAAACACTCATAAGCTATCTCTAAACAAGCTGGCAAAAAAAACAGGCATCTCGCAACCGACGCTATCACGAATACGCTCAGGAAAAACCAAGCGTATTTCTGCCATCGTCATGCTAAAACTGCTTGAGTTCAAAGAAAAAAATAAACCAAAACTAAGCACGCAAATAGACCCCCAACCTTAATTCAAAAACCAAGGCTCTACTTGCACATATCCGTCCGTATAATCACAAGAGAAATTGTTGTGCTAAATCCATTTAGTGTGCGGTAAAGCCACCTCTTAGTCTCATTTATATCAGAAGCAGTGCGCCTTCCGCATGAGCATTTTTATAGGAAAAGGAATTTATTTAGAGTTTTTTTGTAACGCTAATATGTCAATAGGTGTTTTCATACGATTTACCCCTTCATTTGGAGGGTATGAATTTACAGACGCAAAAACTTTAACTAAAAAATATATTGCATTAATTTCAAACCTTGATAGAATCCCGCAAGTCGCTTTCCCGGATGGATAAAAAGCTGCTTTACCCTCCATCTGGAGGGGTTTTTTTCTAATTTTATATATGTTAATCTGTGGGGAGTGGCGCAGTTTTTTCCCAGTAAAATCACCCGAAAAATTTGATTCCCTTTTGATACTACAAACTTTTTTTATAAATAAAAAGAAAATTGCAATCTAAACGCTATTGATAAGCTCTGTTTATTTATTATACAATAACTGATGGGGTCATTTCATTTAATCAATATTAGAGGAGGGTGATATGATTCATCTTGACGAGCTTATGCGCATTCACGATTACCTTGAAGCAAAAAAATATTCCTCCATGGCCGAGGCCGAGCAAATTTGCGACACACACAAAGGCTTTGCTTGGATTAAAGATAGCCAAGACATTTGCTTGAAAGTAAATAAAGAATGCTCAAGCTACCTAGGGTTTACTTCACCAGATGAAATAAAGGGGTTAACTAATGTGTGGGCAAACCACCTGACCCTTGGTCATACTGACAAAGACTTTAAGCTGGCAGATAAATGCGTATTACGAGGTGGTCAATATACAAAAAAGGTTGAGTTTGTTATTACAAAAGGTCAGCTACCCCTTTTTCTGCTCGTAAGTAAAATTTGCATACTTTCAGATGAGCACAAACCTGTTGCCGTGCTCGGCATTTCAACCTTGTTGCCCTACGAAATCCTCCCCGAACTAAAAGGTCGTGCAACTTTCGCCCCTTCACTAAGTTTCATAACAGGTATGATACCCTCCGTTCTAACAGAGGCAGAATTGCATGTTCACATTCTACATGACCATTTCAACATGAAAACAGAGGATATCGCGGACATGCGCACAACGACAGGGAAAACAATTTGCAACCAAATTTCCAGCATCAGGGCAAAAGTAGGCAAAGTTAAACCGCACCAAGACTGCTTACCTATGGCTGTTCTTCTGTCTGCAACTGATGAACCGTTTCAGCTGAAATAATACTCGATAAAAAATTGAACCGCGCTAGCAATGCCTGATAAGCACCTACCCTTGCTTGTAGCCAGTCCTCTTTTGTTTCACAGACACTATCTAACATGCTAAGCGCTTGTGGCAAATGCACGTCATTATCAACCGCAATATGACGCTCTAAATAGAACTTTAATGCACTGTACTTTTCTGTGCCAGCCGTGTTTTCCTCAAGGCAACAAATCAGTGGGCCGAACATTTTGGCGGTGATAGCCTCGCGCCCAAAAACGAAAGCAGCCAATAGCCTTGGTAATGGCGCATCAAAAAATGAAAATGTCCATCTCACAAAATCCTTGGTTGGTTCTGGCAACGTGGATTTGACCAGGGCCTGCTCAATACCTCTAGCCTCTACAAGCTCAACAAATCCAGTGATTGGCCCAGTGTCTGCCCCTATTTGTCGCATAGCAATTAGGTAAAGCTCATAATGACTTAACAGGTCTTTATCAGGTGAAAAAACTTGCCTGCCAATATTATCATAAACCTCCTCAGCATAGATATTACGCATTAGCGATGCTGCCTGCGGGTACTTGCCTGGGTCAAGTCGTTTTACAATCACCTCAATTAAACACTTAAAATCCCAAACGGCGAATACATGCTGCTGCGTGAAGAGCTTTATATCTTGGAGCGTCTTAATTCTCTGGCATAGCTTCACTGTTTCACCTTCAACCAGCTCAATTTTATCTGCAACAAACTGCGCGAGGTTATCACCCGCGATTATATTCTGTGTCACGTTGTAATCTCCCTTTTATGACTATTTGAATTTTTGCCCAATTTTCATCGCTCAGCGGCTTTGTAATAGCTTCTTGCATCCCGCAATGCAAATAGGACACCCTAGACGAGGGGTCTAATTGTGCTGTTAGACCAATAATGCAAAGTCTTTCTTCTTCGCGCATGTTTTTTGATGATTCAAATTCACGTATTTTTTTAGTAACTACATCGCCAGTGTCTTTATCCTTGCCTAGGTTGATATCCATTAATACCAAATCAAAAGCACTTTTTTTAATATGCTCTAACGCCTGGCCACCATCTGTAGCCCAAACAACTTCATGACCGTAGTTGTTTATGCGGTCCATTGCGATTTTGGCAGCTATGTCATTATCTTCAACGAGCAAAACTTTAAGTGGCACGTTTGCAGTCTCTTTAAGAAGAGGCGTTAAATCAAGAACTGCTTTAGAAACCGGAATATTTAGAGTGAAAACACTACCCTTTCCTAGCGTGCTTTCTACTGCTATGCTGCCCCCCAACTCTGCCATCAGATTTTTAGCGTGCGTTAAGCCATTACCTGTATGCGCATCATCATGCGCATGACCCTCGCCCAAATATACACACGGCAAGAAAATACGCTCCAAATCATTCTTTGCAATACCAACGCCTGTATCTCTAACCGTAATTTGGAGCAGGAGCGGCTTATCAAAGCGTGTTTCATCATCCGTATTTGTTGATATTTGGCTTGTAAGCGTAACGCTACCCACCTGGGTGAAGTCAATGGCATTGCGTACAATTTCTTCCAATGCGCCCTCAATGCGGTACGCATCAGCTCTAATACAGTTTGGCCCTTCATGTTCAAAAAAGCGTAGACTTAATAATTTTTCCTGTGCGCAGGGCAGCATCATCGCTGCTATCGTATCTAACACACCCGAAATGAAAATCTCATCTTCTTGAATGGAAACCACATTGTTATGACATTCAAGCTCATGAATATATCTATACACATTGCGCAAGTTCGCCGTACCTGATTGCTTAAGCCTTTGCGATATCTCAGCAAGCTCAGCTTCATTCAAAGCATCTTCATTGCTCAAGAAATCTTCAAGCGCACCAGCCAGTGCAAAAATGCTTAACGCCTGTGAGCGCCAATTATGCAATAAACGGGTTGAAAGGTTTTCGTATATACCAAGCTTGTAATCACGTAAGCGTTCACTTTCATCCTGGCTGCGTACCTGTTGCTTGAACGTTGTAATATTCGCAAGATAACCAATAACCCCCTGGACGCTACCCTGCTTATCAATCCAAGGCATTTTAGTCAACCAAAAATAGTTAGCTTTGCCATCTACAACAATCTTTTCGGTCTTTGAGAGCGGTACTTTGTTTTCCATCACTGCCTGGTCGTCAGCTTGGAATATTGCCCTGCCATGCCCGCTTGGATCCCAGGGTAGCGCTTCATCGCCCAAGCCCCGTATAGCCGCTTCATTATCCAGGCCAACTAGCCTCAAAAAAGCAGGGTTCGCATAGGCGTATTTGCCTTGTTCATTTTTAGCAAATACGGGCGGGCCATCCGCAAGAAGCTGGCTTGGGTGAGGCGGTGGTTTACCCATGCGCATATGATTGCCTCAAGCCACCTGAAATCCGGTATAAGCCCAAAAAAAGGTGACCACCCTGTCGACACCCTGTTACAGCCCAAAACCACACACTCGCCCACAGCAAAGCCCAGAGGGAGTACCTCTGCGAAAAAACCTCCCAGCTTAGCTTTTTGACTGTGATAGAGAATGTGCAGCAATAAGCTGCAACAGGGTGTCGGCAGAAACGCCTACCAATTTGCGCTGACTGGCGCTTACGCGCACAATCTTTTAGTCGGGTCGAGAGCTGGCGCGCAACCTTATTACGTTTCCAGCTCCCTCCTCATCGAACGCAGCATGTGGTTTTACCACACTACGCTCCCCTGTTATCTTCGCATTAAGCTTATAGCCTAGCGTGCTGGTAAGACTTTCTGCTGTGGATAATAATACCGAATGCTGTAGTCTGCATACAGACCCAAGCTTTCGTATAACCACTGCGTACTCCATCTGCACCAACCGCCGCCTTTGCGCTTCCTGGCGCGCATTAAATGTCGCCGCACTTTCCGCTCTACCCATTTCTTGATGTAGTTAAAACAGCGGCTTGCATTTCCTATCCGAAAATAGTTGACCCAACCTCTTAACTTCGGGTTAATCAACTCCATTATTCGCCAGGTAGCCTGTGAACGGTAGCGCCGGAATACTTCTTTGATACTTCTTAGAAGTTTTGTACGCGCTGCCATTTTTGGTGTCTTGGTCACGCTCCATTTTCCTTTATGGGTTTTCTTTCGCCTGAAATCAAACCCTAGAAAACTAAAGCATTCCCCTTTCACTAAGTTCACTTGCCGTGTCTTCTCTTGGTTTATCGTGACATCTAATTTCGCCAGTTCTTGTGTTAGGCGTTTATACACTTTATGCACCAAGTCATCGCAACTGTGATGACCATCGATTAATATCATCAAGTCATCAGCCCATCGCACGTATTCGATGTGTTGATAGCCGTTCCTACCGGTCACCTCTTTCGCCCGCTCTAACATCTTATCAACTTCGTTTAGATAAATGTTGCTTACCAGGGGCGATAAAGGCCCGCCTTGTGGCACACCTCGCTTACCACTGGCTTTGAATATGCGTTTTAGTAACCTCATCATGTTCGCATCGTGCACGCGCAATGCTATCTTGTTTAATAAGATATCATGGCGAATCGTGTCAAAGTACGATTTGAGGTCAACATCAATCACCCGCGTGAGTTGCCGTTTGACAATCGCTTGGGTCACACATTCAAGCGCAGCGTGAGCTGTGCGTTTAGGACGATAACCGTATGAGCCTGGCTGAAAATCACTCTCGAATATCGGCTCTAGAATGAGTTTTACAGCGCCTTGCACCACTCTATCGCGGATAGCCGGTATCTTTAAGATTCTGGATTTTCCATCACCTTTAGGTATCGCTCGCTCTTTGTGGCCCAATGGCTTGTAAGTGTGGGTTTGCAGCTCCGTTTGCAACTGCGCTAAAAATGCTTCTGCCCCCGCTGCCTCAATCGCTTCAAATGTCACACCATCTATTCCCGGTGCACCATTGTTACGTTTGGTCAGCCTGTAGGCTTCTTGCAGTGTTTCTAGCTTGCATACATGGGTATACAAACCCCAGAATCGCCAAGACTTATCAGCCTTCGCTTTCATGTATATCTTCCGCCTCAGCGCTTGCAAACTGATGGACGTCTTTGTCATCTCGCCCTCGCCTTGCTTGTTGGTGGAAGATTAATAACAGCAGGGTGCCTTTGCTCCACGAGCGTTACCTCGCTTCATCACTACTACACACCCATCCGCCACCCTGTTATCTTCAGCGCATTTCCCGGTGTTACCGGTTATAACGCCTACCTTGCTCCAGTAACTTTCTTACTGGGATATCAGGGCTTCTCCAGTTACTTAGTCTGTCCTTAGCATCATGTCGCCACTATCACCCCGCCGAAGTGTTTGGACGTGTCAGTCAATTTCGTCCAAACATGCTGTCTTCACTAAACATTGGGTAGTTCAACCTTCGGAGTTCGACTCTTTCGAGGCCACCTCTGTGTTCGCTTTCGCTGCAACCTAATGCTTTGCATATACCCACATGGTATACTTGTCGGTAGGCTTTAGTACGTTGATTACTCGTCGCACTACTACCCAAGCTACAGGGCCTTGACTCTTGCCCTGGCAGGTTTATCACCCTGCTGAACAGACCAGCCTACGCTGGACACACCAATGTAGATAGCCATTGAACAGTATCCTTTATATACGTTCGGTGGTCAGTGGGGCTGTGCGATCTGATGTTGTATGACTGACTATTACGGGTGAGTTCTGAGTAGAGCGGCATTGCTAAGTGAGCATCGCGATTTTTTTTTTGCTCATGGTGCTGAGCTAACAGATGTAATCTACCACGTAATCAACTGTTCTGCCAGTTGTAGGCTACCCGAACATGCGGATTTGGTAACGAATCGGTATGAAGCTTCGGGCAGAATGTATCCTGTGATTCTTTCGAATCAGAAGTAAAAACCGTGAGGTTAATACTTCGCTGCGAGCATCACGCGGCAAGGAGCTAGCCTTGAGCGATACGGTAAATGTAATGTGAATCTTTGAAAAGCTTCGTAATGACCAACAAGCCAAAGATGCTGATAGGCTTGAACCAAAAGGTGTGTATCTAGGCAATACTCTCAGACCCCTAAGTACTGCGCAGACAAACGGACACCGGAGCACTGAAGGTACCTACGTCGCTCTGTCAGTGATACGAAACAGAGTAAGCCTGATGGCCTCTCTTTGAGTAGGTTCATCGTAAGATGAACTGATGGGCCAGCAGGTAAGGGATGTCGGAAAAAGCGAATGCCAAGCTGTAATGGCTTGGATAGTGTGCTATCACACGCTGGGAAACCAGGCCCACTTCCGATGGGTCTTTGATTGCGAGAGAGTTTGGAGAATCGTGTTAAGGAGGAAAAGCAAATGACTACGAGAACTGTAGGTGCATCCTCCGCAGATTTAACCTGGGATGCTATTGACTGGCATCGCGTGAAGAAATCTGTACATCGACTGCAAATGCGTATCGCAAAAGCAACACGAGAACAACGCCATGGCAAAGTCAAGGCGTTGCAATGGCTATTAACCCACTCGCGCGATGCTAAATTATTAGCAACAAAACGAGTGACCAGCAGCAAAGGTGCAAGAACGCCAGGGGTCGATGGCAAATGCTATCGAACGGATTCGGCGAAAATGCAACTGGCACAAAGCCTCAAACAACGAGGCTATCGAGCTAAACCACTAAAGCGGGTTTACATCCCCAAGAAAGATGGCCAACGTCGTCCGTTAGGAATTCCGGCGTTGGTCGACCGTGCCATGCAAGCACTGTACCTATCGGCATTAGAGCCAGTGTCCGAATCAACGGCAGACATAAACTCATATGGGTTTAGGCCGCATCGGGCAACCATTGATGCAATAGAGCAATGCTTTAATGTACTGGGCCGTAAAAGCTCAGGGACATGGGTCTTGGAGGCAGATATACAATCTTGCTTTGACAAAATCTCACATGAGTGGCTGTTGAAACATATTCCGCTGGAAAAGCGGATATTAAAGCAATGGCTTAATGCGGGATACATGGAGAAGCAAACCCTATTCCCCACACCTGAAGGCACCCCACAAGGCGGCATTTTATCGCCAACGTTGGCAAACATGGCATTAGATGGCTTGGAGCTAGCGGCGCAAGCAGCGAGCAAAAGCAAACTCTATGTTGTACGCTACGCTGACGACTTTGTCGTGGTGGGAAAATGTAAGATGGAGCTGGAGAATGAGATTAAACCTGCAATACAGCGTTTTCTAAGGGAGCGAGGCTTAACCCTCTCACCACACAAAACGCTCATCTCAAACGTGAACCAGGGATTTGATTTTCTGGGTTTCAATGTACGCAAGTACCAGGGGAAATTATTGATTAAACCTGCCAAGAAAAGCATACATGCTTTCTTGAGAAACATCAGAAGCCTTATCAAATCACAAAAGACAGCACCTACGGATAGATTAATTAATATGCTCAATCCCAAAATACGAGGCTGGGCTTATTACTACCGTCATGTGGTGGCTAAACAAACGTTTGGGTATGTGGATGATTGCATTTATCACACGCTTGCGCAATGGGCGCGAAGAAGACATCCCAACAAGAATTTTGCCTGGATACGAAAGCATTATTACTGTAGCCGCGGCTTTCGACGTTGGATATTCTTCGCACCCACAACAATCGGTGGAGAAAAGAAAACGCTTGAACTTGTTAAGGCGCAGCACATCTCCATTAAACGCCATGTTAAAATCCAAGCCAAAGCTAATCCGTACGACCCTGCTTATCGCGAGTACTTTGCCAAGCGCAAGAAACTCAAACTAAGAACAGGTGAGTTGTATCGTTATTGGCATGTAAACAAAACTGGCCTGGGAAATAAATGGCTTTGGTACGAGCGCTAGTGTTGCTCGGTCCCGCATGGGGCTGGACAAAGGCTTGAGCGCAGTGAGGTGAAAGTCTCACGCTGCGTTCTTAGGGGACGGGATCTGTGGTAACATAGATCCTGTTACCCGACGGAGGCTCTAACCTCCAGTTCCCACGCAACTCTATTATCACCTTGTTCTCATTAAAAAATCAAGTTCTATCTTAAGAATTAACTTATTAAGAAACCTGATCGGAGTTATCACAAACTCCTTGTTTAGCAACCCCTTCAAATGAAGGGGTGCTTATCTCAAATGCTCGCATTCTGCGTCCTTTGCTTACTAAAGCCGCTTCTAGCATTCTAAGCTCAGCGCGAGTTTTAATATTAAATTTCTTGCGCACTTGTTTCAAATAATCTGCATAAGTGTTCTCTTTGATGCTCATTATTTTTGCAGCATGTTTGCGAGAATATCCAGCATTATATGCAACCAATGCTCTGCATTCTTGTGGGCAGATACTGGTACAATCTGTTGCATCCCGTAATTTAAAAAATAAAGCTTCTTCATTTATATTGCGCATACTGCACCTTTACCCCTTCAACCGAAACTTGATAAATCCTAATATTTGGCATTGAAATGCCACCATTGTTTAGCACCATATCTTTAAGTTTTCTCATATAAAAACACTCATTTATTAGGCCGAGAAACTTCAACTTGCATGAGGTCATTCGATTGAGGCAAAGTAAGCGTTATAATCAAGCCTCGCTCACAACTTGCAGCTAGAATGCTTTTTCTATATACGAAAAGGTAATCTAACAAAATCTTTTCAGCACCAGGGCTGAGGGCGTCCATATTAATAAATTTTTCAACGACCCTAGATACAGATTTGCTGTACTCGTAATAAGCAAACTGCGCAGAAGCCAAGCCATCCGGCTTTATTGTTAAATCCACGCTCTCAAAAGCACGCCCAAAAATATGTGGTGATAACACAATCCCCTGTAATATATTAGACTTCAAGGACCTTGCATTACTAAGTAAAAGACGTACCATCTCCTCAAGTTTCGCCAGCTTTCCTTGGTCTTTGCCGCAAAGCATCTCTATACATCCTTGATTAGGAGCAGCATCATTAAGCACCACCATCGCCAACAATTCATGTGCAGGGGCTTTTGCAATGCTTTTTTGATTATCATACAACCCTTCAATGAACTTTAAAAAGGATACATCTTCGGGTTCATTGAAATATTCACTTAAGTGATCTTTAAACCGCTTAGTTGCCAATCTCAAGCAGTCTTGTGTTTTCGGGGCAATATCGGAGAAACACTGCTTATCATTTATGCCTTCTATTTTTAGCGCGTCCCAAAATGCAACGCTCAGCAGGCAACGCCATCTTTCTAAAAATAGTTCTTGCACATCAAAATAACGCTCAACTGCAAATGATGACATGGATGTCATGTTTTCATCCTCATTGCCCTGAACATACTGGACAAATTTTGACAGCGGATGTCGGTTGGAATTTTTAATGGCCTTCTTAACGCGAACGAATGTTTCTTTTACATCTTTACATTTACTTACTTCCATCTTTATACTCCTGCACTGCATACAGCGCGATATCATTATTTAAAGGCTCCGTGCCCTCTACCAGATTTTTAACCCCCATTATCTGCAATATCGCTTTTTTGCAATTTTCAGATAGTGGTTTTTTGAAAAAATGGGTTATTCCCAGATTAACAAACTCTCGCTTTTGCTCTTGGTCAACATAAGAAGAAGTCACAACAATAGGTGTCAACATTTGCTCAATACGTGACTGGGTTTCGACACCCCTAATTTGCTTTGCCACTTCTAAGCCGTTAATATCAGGCAGTTCCATATCCAATAAAATGATTGCGTAGCCAGCTGGGTCTTTCTTGAATGTATCTACTGCGTCATGACCATTAACACAAGGAGAAATATTTCCACAAGCTTTGCTGTTGAGACAATGCACGATACTTAACATCGCTATTTCACTGTCTTCAACAACTAATATTTTTGCATCATTGTTTGTCATATCTATCTCCATAGTTATCATATTTATCTTTCTCGGCCCTTACCTTCAACCCAAATTTTTTTACAAGCTTAACCAGCGCATCCATGTGCTGGGTCAGCAACCCTTCTTCAACATCAATGTTTACATTTTTAGCGATGCTTCCTTGTTCTTTCGCCTCAATATCAAACCCAATAATTTGCCCTCTTTCTAATAGTCGATAACCCTCACTTGCAATATCCTTATAGTGAACAAATAAGTCCATAGGGCTTTCTCCTGCCTTGGGTATGGTTTGTATAAAGCCATAACCCTTATCACTGTTAAACCATCTTACATATCCAATTTTCATCACCTGTCTCTTTGTGTTTAGTTCGCATATGCCTTGCTTGGTGAATAATATTTAGTACGAGCAATAGATGCAGGTGTTTTTCTGCCCTGCCTGCTAAGAAGTTGCTCGACCTTTTCAATCTCTGCTTCTGTGGGCGCATAGTTCCCATGTGCTTCCAGGCATTCAATTGCTAGTAAATTTAATTTTTGTTCATTGCTTAGTATCATGGTCTCTCTCCTATATTTTATCCCATATATATCAGCCAGTTAGAATCCTTCCGCATCTAGGCAATGCGTCATTGCCACTTCCATCTTGCACCTATCTACAACTGTGCTATTGTTAACTCAAATACACAGGACTATATTAAGGCCCATGTTTCTTCTTACTAGACCCTATAATAGACCCTGGAAAAAGACTTGTCTGTCAGCTATAAACCCCAATCTTTGTAGGAGATTGACCATTGTGTAAGCCGTTGATTTAAGGATGCCCGTATGTCCAGAACAAAGATGCCAAATGACGTTGCCGTAATCCGAGGCAAACGTGTGCGTGAAATTCGGGAAAAACTCTTAGGTATTTCTCGCCCAAAATTTGAAGAAAAATACGGCATACCCAAGAATACTCTGCGCAATTGGGAGCAAGGAACAGCATCAGGGCTAACTGACGATGGCGTACGCCAACTCTGTAAAGCTTTTGAAAAAGCAGGTGTCAGGGTTTCTCAAGAATGGCTTATGGATGGTATTGGCCAGTCCCCTGTTAGGACTACGCCAAATCAAGACACTAGATTAATCGGTGACCTCTTAGGACGCCCGACAAGCACTGCCTGCATCAAAGAGCTGCTTATTAGTTTTCATCAAAAATATCCAAATGCGACGGATGCGCTTGTAGAAAACAATGATTTGTCCCCCTACCTTAATGCCGATGAACATGCTTTGGGATTGCGTTACTATGGGGATGAGCTTGGAAAGGCATTAAATGCACTTTGCATAGTACACACAACAGATAAAAAAGCCTATTTAGGTTACTTGAGGTTTGTGAAAAATAAGGGCTATCAACTGCAAACTCAATTAAGCGATGACTCAAAGCATGATTTAACCATTGATATTTTCAGCGCAGCCCCCGTTGTGGCTGTGCTACGAAAAACAAAATAAACGCATTATTTAATCATCTTGCGCAGCCAATTGCTCTTTGTATGCTTCAAATGACAAAAGCTTATCTTTGTCTATGGGGTGCGCATCTGGGTTAGTAATATATGCGTAGTAATACGTTTCTTCACTGCCTTGTAATGGGGTGGCAGGATGCAAAAACCCTTTGGCCTCCCACTCTGCTGCCTCAACACGACCTTCATCCTTACTAAACGTGTGTAAAACTAACTTGCGATCTTTAAGCGCATTGATGATCTCTGTGGAGGCAGGCCGCCAGGTCGAGCTATCATCCTCTGCCAACAAGTGATCTCCCTGCATCTCAGCTTCATCTTTTATTACCAGCCAACTAGGTGTGCCCTGTTCGTCAAACAAGACATAGCTACCATACTCAGTTGATAAATAATATTCACATATATTATGTTTTTGAACAAGCTCATCAAGCAAGTTAATAAAAACTTCTTCGCTTAAGCATGATTTCTCATACCCTGGACGAGGGTATATAAGGTTATTAACAATAATAGCGCTTTCTTCTTCTAGTTGTTTTCTATGAAGCTCGGCAATAGCCTGGGCAAGCTTCTCTTCCATATTGTCATCGTTTTTGCTGATATAACCATCTATCAAACCTTCATTAAAAGCATCAACCGCTTGTTTGTCTGTTGCGACGCCCGTCAACAAGATTTTCTTGATAGGGTAATCTTTAAGTTTTCGACAAAGGTCTATACCACTCATCTCGGGCATATCATGATCAACCACTAAGACGGTAATATGCTCAAAGCGTTTAGGGTTATACACACCATCTTTTATAGACGTAATATTGATATTAACATTTCGCGCATCTGAATCAGGGTCAGTCTCCTGATCCACGCATTGCTGGGCCAGATTATATTGAGCATGTTTGCTGGCAAGAAAATCATAAGCCAGGATAGGATTAGCAAACTCCTTCCGACTCATACCGCCTTGATCTATGATACAGCCAATACTCTCTATAAGGTCTTTGTTATCATCAACTAAAATGACGGTTGTTGGGTGGAAATATGCTACTGCTTTGTTTTTATTCATTTTTTTCTCCTATGTGGTGGTAAGCCACCCCACTAATTATAGACGCTCATAGTATCTTTGGGAAATACATCGTAAATTCTGTGCATACCCCTAGCTCAGATGAGCAGATAATTTTTCCAGCCATAGCTTGCATGACCATCTCACTAAAAGCTAAGCCCACCCCAGTACCATGTGAAAGCGTCGTAAAAGAATGCTCAAAAATGTGTGGCAAGACATTTTTGGGAATACCCTGTCCCGTGTCTTTAAAATGCAAGACGTTGTATTCGTCTCCTTCTTCTGTCCAAATTTGAATATCACCTTTACTCGCAGCCTTAACATAATACAAACTATTTTTAAGTAAATTGAAAATCACATGCTTAAATAGTGCTTCATCACCCTGAAAATCAAAACCACCTGGCTGCCAGTGAATAAGTGACCTTTGTTCGTCATTAAGAGGGTACTCATCAAGCGCAGCATTCACGCAATTGGCTATAGAACATTTTTTAAATTTTCTCGTATCAATAGCTGATAAGCCTGATTTAGATACCAATAAGTCAATAATATTATTTGCGCTACGTACCGCAGTGTTTATATTTGGTAACATTTTTCTTATCCCAGATAATCTCGAATTTGGAATTGATTTTCCAAGCTTGCTTTTATCTACGTTTGCATAAGCTTCAAATAATGTCTCCAGGTCATTCTCCAATGCTTTT
Source organism: Gammaproteobacteria bacterium (assembly GCA_021773275.1). GTDB lineage: Bacteria > Pseudomonadota > Gammaproteobacteria > JABCZS01 > JABCZS01 > JAJFKJ01. Next base: position 11,776 of record JAJFKJ010000069.1, on the reverse strand, counting down.
GCTCCCATTTTTATGGTCGCCAACGGGGTGCGAAGCTCATGAGCCACACTAGCTGCCAGCAATTCTAATGATTTCCCCTTTGCTTCAAGCGTTGCGTTTTTAATTTTTAATGCTTCTAGGTTTTTTTGATTTTGAATATTAAATGAGATTCCTAAAACTCCGATGACAGCTCCTTCAAGGCTCTTTAAAGGAACTCTATGGCTAAGGTACACTTCTTTTTGATCATTTTGCCCACCCCAGCTTTCTTCACATACTACTTCTTTCCCCGTCTTTAAAACTTCTTGTTCCTTTTTGTAAAAATCATTTGCCTTGCTCTTATCAATACAAAGTGTGTGGATATTTTTTCCTATTATATCTTGCCAACTATCGCAACCTATGAGCTTCGCTGCAAAAGCATTTGACCCAATAAAATTTCCTCTCACATCCTGCCAATATACAGCAGCAGGGATACGCTCAATGATTTGATTGAAAAAATATTGCGCCTTAGCGAGCGTGTCCTTTACATTCAAATCATTATTTTTACCTGTTTCATCTTCGGAAAAGCCTTCTTGCAATAATTTTGCAGTTTGAAAGATGGATTCGCCAGTTTGTAGCCTTACAATTAAGGGGTCCTCAGACGAACCATCAATACTATCAAGAGGAAAGGAAATCCCCGTTACACCTATGATCTCATTATGCTCATCAAATAATGGTTTTTTGTAGGATAGAAAATTACAGTGCCTTCCTTTTACAATCATTTTTTCAGTTACAACTATTGTTTCACCCCGGGCAATTCGTTTATTATTTTCAATTAAAAGTTTTAGTTCGGCCTCACTATTCCCATCTTTTTTAGCAATATCATATACATTCAAGCCAACCACCTTAACCCCTCTCTCAAACCCAACAACTCTTCCTTGGGCATCACTTGCTGAAATAACATTGCCCTCAAGGTCATAGGCGTACACGTTTAACCCAAAATAGTTAATTACATGTTCTAGATCGCCGACAAGCTTGTTAATGGTGCCTCTATTTGGAATATCGTTCATAAGCTAGTTTTCAAGTTAATGGCCAGACTATCTTAATTATGGCAAAAATTCTATGAAAATCAATAATTAATCTTATTTAGCCCATGAGAAAGTTCCATTTATGACTAACGCTAAGCATTGACTTTTTATACTAATTTGAGGCATTATTGCAATAACCATTCAGTCACTATATCAATTAAGATTCAATAAGTAGTGGAGGCATCTAAATGGGCTTTGGCAAAGACAAACATAGTAATGAGCCTGGCGCTTCACAGCCTGCCACATCCGTAACAGCCTATTTAAAGGGATATCTTGCAAAAACACCAGACCTCACAGGAAACAAGGGCATATATGCGATAAGCCTGGGTGAAAAAGAACATGAGGGCGAAGAGTTATCTGCTACTTGCAGGCTCCTTCCTCAACTTGGCCTGCAAGAAATCCACGTCCTGATGGCTGATGAGCTTCAAGGATTCCGATACCTTAGCGAAGAAGATGTAAGTGTCAAAGCAAATACTGATGGAATCCAATCGCTGGTAAGCACTAACAATGGTACCCATATTGACTGGGATGACGCTATGCAGCAACCGCGTCAACGCGCTAAAGAAGATGGAGATACCTGGCTAGATCGTAACAAGGCTTCCTTAGACCTGCTACCAAGCTATACCTTGATAAGATGGAGTGAAATTACTCAAAAGCCAGAGTTTAAAGATAAGCTGAAATTTGTTGAGGCACTATACAATGGTACAGCCGACGCAAAATATGAAGAGCTTTCAGCAAAATTTAAAAAATCTGTGAACGCCTATGCTGGCCGAGTAACCTCTCATCTGGCCAACTGCGCCCGCACTGCTGGGGAGCCATACTCTCCTGCTGGCCTGGCTCTGCTGGACTATAAAAAGACAAAGTATTTTTTAGAAGAATCTGCCGCAGTACTACTTTTACCTCGTGCAAAATATCTTCTTTACCCCAAGTCTTTTCACCCCAGGGGCATGCGATATCCGCATCCTATTGAGATGCTTATGGGTGCATTTTTGACATCTCCAGAAGCATTAAATGGGCCTCAAATCCCATTAACAGTTATGTTCTCAAGAAACGTGAAATATGATCTTAAAAAAGAGCAAAAACAGCATCGCAATCATAAAGAAGAAGACAAGGATAGCTTTTCAACACAGGAGGCCTTATCAAGGCGCAACAGCAATGAAATGCTGGATTCATCTGGTAGTGATGGGTGGGATACTGTATCTTCAGAAGAAGGCAAAAGTGATGGTAGCGGCCCAAACGCTGAAGAAAAGCTTAAACAAGATGATTTTCTACAGCAGGGAGCAGCGTTACTAAAAGCAGGAAGAATTCATCCCGAAGCTTTCTGGTTAGGAGCAGAAGCATTATGCAACAATCAAACTGCGCGCCCCAGCCCAGCAAAGAAAAAAGATGAAGCACAAGAAAAAAGAAGCGATAGCCAAGCAACTGCAACTAGAGCCAGGCTTGTCTTGCAATATTTACAGCCTCGCTCTGCCCACCACAAAAGGCGCGCACATGCCCCAAAAATTACTCTAGTAAAACAAGATAAACATTCAAAATCTACAGCTTGACTGGCTAACAAACACCCATAAAAGCAAGCCTCGCTACTTTTTCGTGATCTGGCTGTTTATGCTTCAATATAACTCCCGGGCTTTTAATTATTACTTTATCGCACGCTTGTACAACAAAACATTTCAACCTGAGATATAATGAGCAGAAAGTGTAAAATGCCATCCATATGAGTAACCCGTGTGCTGGCTAGACAAGAGAGAGTGATGAAGTTTCAGTTGAGCTTAGATATAGACAAATCAAATGCATCGCAACACGCATGTATACTACCAATAAGCGTGGGCAGAGCGAGGCTGTAAATATTGCAAGACAAGCTCTATCAATGCACAAAGAGAGAAGGGGTGGCACAATCGACCCTGCTTTTTTGTATATTTTAACTGAGCTGGCAACCCCTGGACACCAGCAAGCCAGTCAGGCTGGGGATGCCATAGCAACTGATAGCCAGTTCCCAACAGCACAAACACCGGAAAAGGACAGTTTATCTTCCTCCAAATACCACTAAAAATAGGTGGGCAACATAGTGCCATTTTAATGCATTAATAATTTTCCTAAGTAACGACTGGACTAACAACTACAGCCCCCATAAAAATAATTAATAGGCCAGCTCCTTACCCCCTCAGTTGTTTGCTTTTCAAGAACCATATGTGTTACAAAACAACTGTCTGGCGATTACTATAACCTTATACGTTACCTTTAACGCTAGCTCTGAACAAGTAGGCATTTTTGTTATGATGCAAAGAAAAAGAAGCGCAGCAATGACACCTCTCTTTGATTGTAAAGTTGGTGTTGGGCTGCTGGATTTATCCTATGATATACCCCTGGGTACACCAGGCGTTGACATCCAAGAGCATAGGCAAAGGGTTATGCACTTTACGCCTAGCGTTGATTTACCTGGCAGTGAAAGCGTGAATGTTCAGCGTCTTTTGTTGCCCATAGCTACTGACAGCAACATACCCGCAAGACTGTATCGCCAGAGCAAAGCAAGGTCCACCAGGGTGCATGGGGATATGCCAACCCTGTTTTTCTTCGGCGGCAATGCTTTTACCGCTCATGAAGTCAAGTTTACAGACATGTTTTTAAATTTTGTTGTGCATATCACCGGCTGCCAAGCTGTTGCCATACAAACAAGGCTTGCCCCTGAAAGCAAATTTCCTGCTGGTTTAAATGATGCCGAGCTTGCCATTGATTACATGCTTAATAACCACAGGATGTTTCATATAGACAGAAGCTGTGTGATCTTTACCGGATATAGTGCTGGAGGGAATATTGCAGCCCTGCTGGGAGCAAAAGCGGTAGAGCGTAATTGGGCTATCGCATACCAAATGTTAGTTGGCCCTGTCACAGACTTTTCACGCTCAATTAAAAGTTCACGTCAAACACAAAATCAAGACAAAATACTAACGGAAGCATTTGTGGAGTGGATGATCGGCTTGTACCTTCCTCACGACCTTAATCGCAAAGACCCATCTGTATCGCCACTATATATTGATGATTTAAGTGTCATGCCATGCACCGACATTGTTGTCGGGGAGTTTGACCGCTTTGGAGGAGATGGCAGAGCATTTGCGGATAAAATGCAAAGCCAATGCCCACACAAACTTTTGAGCCTCTGGGATGTTCCCCGCGAAGACCACGGGCTTTTTTGGCAAAATAAAAGCGCGATCATTGCAATTGCTCGACGAATACAAAGCACGCTTAATCACCTGGGGCCGCAATCACCGTCAAAAACATTGCGCTCAGGTGTTCAAATTATTGAGCTTGGTGACAGAAATGGTCAAACAAACTCTCGCTTATTAATAGACAAGAAATCTAATAAAGCCCACCTAGAAGACTATGATGTATCAGATACTGATAAAGACAGTGATACTGCAAAAAAACCTAAATTTACCAGTTAAAGGAGCGGATGATGAACGAAAAAGCACAATCAGATTTTATATTAAAGCAAATAATGGAGCATGCTAAAGATGTTGAAGAAGTAAAAGAAAAAATCCTAGAGGAAAGCCCTGATGGTGAACGCAGGCGTAATATTCTTTTTGAGGCGTTTACTCATAGAGCTACAGCTGACAAAGAATAGTCAAGCTTTTTTACCCGCCAAGTTTAGCCACCCCCAAAAACTTGCCCATCAATATATCAGCCTGCCTATCTCCAGGCTCCGTGTTCTCACTTATTAACGTAAAACCTACACGTAAATAAAAATCTCTTGCCGTAATAGTGCTGTTAGCAGTAATCTCATCAACACCTCTTCGCATAAGAGCTTGCTCTAACTCATTGTACATACCATAACCTACGCCCTGGCGTACATACTCTGGCTCAATATAATTTAACAGAAGTTCGGCTTTAGATTTGTTCATTTTAGCGAGGATAAAGCCGACGGGCTTTCCTGCGCTGTCTATTGCAACAAGGCTCAGGTTATCTTTTGTGGTTATCCAATTTCTAAAGTTTTCTGGCGTTTTGTTTCTTAGCCAATCTACTTTAATACTCTCATCGTGCTTGTGGTCTTTTACACATCCTCTGATGATTGACTTTCGAGTGACATCACATATGATTTTCGCATCGTCTTGACTTGCTTTTCTAATGCTAAAGATTTTCATTTTGGTTTCTTTTGCACCGGTATTTTGTTCGGGTTATTAACAAGAGCGTCCATTTGACTATCCGGAAATTCCACCAGCAAATCATATGCTTCGACTGACCTCACAATAGTTGTTACCCGCGGGTTTGCTTTAATTTGATCTGAAAAAAGCTTCATTTTCCTAAGGCCAATTCTGCAATCATAATCAGCTAAATCTTGGGAGGTCGAGGTAAAGTAAGCCCAAACAGTACCCCAAGTAGTCGCGTCATCCATGGCTTGCGGGTGGCCCCACCGATAAAAGCACTCTCTACACTTAGCAGCAGCATCAAGCGCATCATGCGCCAATGCCATATCTTCTTTTTCTTGCTTAGCTTTTAATACTTGATTTTGTTGCGCCAATGCACCAACCTGTAAGCCGCCAAACAAAGCTCCACCTAGTGTTCCAAGCCCCGCCAAAAATTTAATATTCATCGCCTTTCCTTAGCTCGTTTATAATAATCTCTTGCCTTCTTAACATCTTTGCCCTAATCCTATTAAGCTAAGGGCATTATACCGTAATCATTGGGGTGGAATATAGATTATATTTCTCGTGATGTTAGCTCGTTATATTGTTCATCTACTAGCGCAAACTCTTCTTCGCTCATCTTTTCAAGCTCATCGCGCAGGCAATTTAATTCAAAATATAAAGCACGTATTTGCGTTTTTGTAACATTTTGGTTGTTTGCAGCTTGTTTATATTGGGCTGTTAGTTTTTCTAAGAGTTTTTCCCTTCTATTGTCCGTCATCTCGCTTCCTTGTGATGATTCATAAGGGTGGGATCATTGATCAATGTCTTTGATCAGTCAAAACAGTATTTTTTATGGGGTGGTAAGATTTAAGCAACGGCTATCGTTTATCTATTTGCTGGCGCAGGAGAATGCCAATTGCCAAAGCTCCGCTATTTAGGCTAATATGCTCACAAAATCGCTTGTATCAGCCCAGTTTAGCAATGAGGTCTTTATGCCACGCACAATTCACGTTCCACAAGGTTATAGCGCACAGCTGCACAGAGCAACTCTTACCTATGATATTAATGCGCTGTACACGGATGCCTTCACCACTTGCAATATCCTTGTGCTAGTTGGGTCAAGCAAGGTTAAAATGCTTCATGTTGACATTGATTTGGCTAATGGACCCTATGTGGGTGAAGAAATTGCCTCTATGCAAGACTTGGAAAAAATTATCATCATTTACCGCGAAAGCGATGGCGAAATTATTAAAGGGTTTTGTCAAATGTCTACCCCTACTGCGCTTTGGCCTAAAATCCAAGAGCATAAAATGGACAGGCAACTTAATGGGGTATTAGCCACATGTAACAAGCAAGGAGCTTCGGGCATTGCGGTTAACTTGACTTACCTCTCTGTATCGCAACGCCCAAGTAACCTGCTTTGCCATCCTGACGAACAAAAGTTTCTTGCTGTGCAAAAAATAAGGCAAGTCATTGGCATAAGAGAAGCCAACAAAACAATGAGCAAAAAACAAAGGCAGTTTCGTATATTTGATGGCCGCGCATGGGAACCATTAAGCCAGGTAGAACTAACGGTTAAAACTGGCCATGAGATAACTGACGGCGAAATGGATTTCTTTAAAAAAGAGGATACCCTGGTCACACTTGCAGGCAAGCTTATGGGGATACTAGATGCCATGGAAAAGGAAGGCTTGAAGTTCTCAGACACCCACAAAGACTTAGCAGAGAGCGTTGCCTATTTTCTTGAAGGGTATTTGCACAATTTCAACTATGATTTTTTGTTAAAGCGGAACCTAAAGAACATGTTTGAGCATTACAAGGGCGAAATGGACGAAGACAAAGCATTTAGAGCCGAAGTAATTGCTCTTACCGAGCAACCTCACGATATTACAGATGGGCTTGGACAGGCTATAGAGAGATACCAGCAAAAACGACACAGCTCATCTTTTAAAAATGATGTGCTGAGCGAAATTAAGATGCTCCTTAAGCATGCCAAGAATAGAAAAGAGTATATTGTGATGGCCGCTGAAAGGTTAGGCATGATCGAGAAAGCAAAAAATATAGGCAAGACAGCTGTGCAAAAATTTCGAGGCAGTGAGTATGCAAGCGCAAGTGAATTGTATTTTGGTGCAATCAAATTATTAACCATGGCTGTTAAAAAAAGCAACCCCACTCTAGCGACGGGATACTATAACTTGGGCAGAGCCATGCAAAAACTTGGCCAGCATGTTGACGGGTTATTTTCTCTAAAGGCAGCGCTTGTCTTGCAACGTGAATTCATAAAGGCAAGTGAAGCAGATATTGAAAATACCGAGCGTCGCATTGCTGAGTGCGAAATTATGATACCTCAGTCAGCAACCACGCAAGTTGCCAGGCCGCAGTCATAATGGTTATACTGGTGCAGCCTGCCGCCCTAGCCCGCATTTAAATGCCATTGCCACAGCAAACTTAACACAAATATAATTGCGGAATAAGGATGTAGCAAATGAAATTGACTTTTAAAAAAACGTATTTATCAATCGATGAGTTCACAAGCGTAGAGCTACCTGATTTTACCGTGCTCACAGGCACTAATGGCTCCGGGAAATCGCACCTGTTAATGGCCATTAAAAATGGGTCGTCAATTATTGAAGGTTTTGAAAACTTACAAATTGCATTGTTAACCAATAAAGACTTTGAATTACCTAACCAGGGGCGGGCAAACCCAATGCCAGGCCGATATACAACCCCTACAGATAGCAAAGCACTGGCATGGAATTTTTTTTCTAAAAACATGCAGAGCCAAGTTAAAACAATAAAAGAAAAAAACCTTGGCAATGAATATGAAAGATTAAAAGATTTGTCCCGCAAAGATGGCTTACCCCTCTGGAGGCTTGACGAGATTATAAATGAGGGAGCTTTAATTGATATACTGATGGCATATAAGTCTGAAATCACGGATTTGTTTAATAAAAATGATAAGAACAATAATCAAATGGCACAAGTGCAGTCACTTTTTTCTCTGCTGAAGACAATACCGTATAGCATTGATGAGATCAGTGAAAAAGAGTTTTTTGAGCTTTATTATCAGTACAGCTTAACAAGTGGGTTTCTACCGACAGCTGTTGGGGAATGCATATGGGACCATTTTTGTAAATACGATACTAACACACACCGTCAGCAAAGAGATAAAGATGGCAGAAAGGGCCCGTCCCCGCTCACTGACGATGATTTTGAAAAAAAACATGGGCCTAAGCGGTGGGAACGATTTAATGACATATTAAAAGATGTTGGCCTAGGAAAATATAAAATAAATGACCCAGAGAGCGAGGGCCTGGAACAAACTGATTCATATGAGTGCAAATTAACTGACAAAAACAAAAACATTGCAATTAACTTCCTTGATCTTTCATCAGGAGAAAAGATCATGCTTGCTTTGGCGGCATCACTGTTCAAGCCATCATCTGATAATGTATTTCCTCAAGTGTTACTATTAGATGAGGTTGATTCTTCGCTGCACCCCTCTATGATAAAAGTATTACTAAATGTCATTGATGATTTGGTTTTAAAAAGAGGCGTTAAAGTAATACTGGTTACACACTCGCCATCTACAGTGGCCTTAGCACCAGAAAAGTCTATATTTGTCGTAAATCATGATGGGCCAAACAGAATTGAAAAAAAACCAAAAGATGATGCTTTATCAATTTTATCCGAAGGCTTTGTTTCATTAACACAAAATCTGATCAGTCATAGTATTTCTTGCAACCTATCCATCCCCAGCAATCCTGATAATGTTATTTTCACAGAAGGCATTACAGATAAAATTATCATTGAATATGCCTGGATGAAAATTAACCCTGATGGTAAGAAGATGCCTTTTTATATACAGGATTGCTATGGCGCACCTTTTTTAGCTACCCTTTTTAATACTGGGCATGATGCTACATTTAAAGACTATCCAAATAAAAAATTCATTGCACTTTTTGACAGCGACGAAGGTGGCAGGAAGCCCTGGGGTAAGCTGAAGAAGAAACGTTTTTCAATTGTTGATGGCAGCATTCCCGATTTAAAAAAACACCGTGATTTCCCCGCCTATGCATTATTGCTTCCCAAGCCACGCAACAACCACCAGGAGGACACTCCCAACGGTCTTTCCATAGAATATTATCTTCGAGACTCACTAAACAGCTCATATTTTAAAAGTTTCGCTAAGGGCATCAAGTTTGTAGGCGATAAGAATGCGTTGCTTATGAAGTGCAAAAATTATGGCAAAGAGGACTTCAAATGTTTTGTTGACTTTTTTGCTATCATAGATGAGATTTTTCAAACAAAATACTCAAAGGACGAAATGAATTGTGATATCACCCACGACTTTCATCTAGAAATTTGATATCAATACGTTTTCCGCAAGCATGAGCCACTTTAAAAAGCGTGGACATCAAAAGGTCTTCGGCGTGGTTTTCCATCCTAGATATTGCTGGTTTATGCGTGTGCAGCAAACTGGCAAGCTCTTCTTGCGAAAGGCCCGCGTCTTTGCGCATTTGCTTGAGCGTTTCACCAAGCTTAAAATCCGCAAAGCCTTCTTCGTAATCAAGCGCAAAATCAATATCTGTTTTTTTGCGTTGATCAATATATTTTTCTAAGTCGCTCATGGTTCCTCACTCATATCTTTTCAGATAATCTTTTTTACGTTTTTGGGCCAGGCTGATTTCTAGCTTAGGTACGGCCATGGATTTTTTTTGAAACCCATGCACAGCGATAAATTTAGCATCCTCGATGAAAAACCCAAGCACCCTAAAAATATCAGAACCTACCTGCACCCTTACCTCCCAAATGCCCTCACTATTTGTCAGCTTTTTTAAGTACTGACTTGGCACCCTGGGTAGCTGCTCTACTAGTCGTAAAGTCCAGGTCATCTTCTTAGCCTGTTTTGCAGATAGCGAATCTAAGAAGGCCACTACAGGGGCATCTCCTTTTGCCGTCTTATAGAATACTATCTGTCTCATTCTTTTAATGTTAACATGCATGTTAACCCCTGTCAAGTAATATGGATTATACCGCAGCGAAATCAGCCCAAAGCCCACTCAATCACCTCTTTTCCAGGGTGTGCCTCTATAGCGCCTCTCAGGGCCTCACACCAGTGATTGAGCGTGGCATCCAGGGCAACATGGTTCGCCGTTGGCTGCATGAGCCTGGCCGCCTTATAGCTGACAATAAAGCCTGCTGTGTCGCTTGAGGCAGTTCTAGGGTCATTTTTGTGCCGCACGCTAACACCCCTGTTGGCAGTTTATTAATATTGCCTTGAACCTTCGTGTTTGCGCAAAATATTAGTAATCTTTAAATCCATTTTATCAGCAAGTGAGTAAATGCATGTTGATAAGCCTATATACATGCTGAGCTTATATTTTTCATGCCTTTCAACGAGTGAATCAATGGACGTTGACAAGCTTATGCGCATGGCAATCTGATATTTTTCAAGATTCCCAAGCAGTTTATTTGGTACGAAATCTATGCGCTTGTTTTCTGGCACAAGACTTGCTGTGATAAGGTTTTCGATAGTTTGTTCAGTCATGACTTTTCCTTGGTAGTTAGGGGTGATTTATTCTTTAATCAATTAGCACCGTAAAAGTGCATTCCATGATGCCCGCTAGAGCTAGCGGCTTTGCCCTTATGGCTTTCTCTAGGTTTTCTTTGACTTCCTCGCTATGCTTTATCATGGCCTCTTCAACCTTTGCCATGTTCCAGTCGCCAGGTACAGTCACGATGATTTCACTATCCTCAGTAATTTTTATTTCTTTCCAGCGCGTACCTGAGAAATGTACTTTGCAGTCAAATCCGGCCAGTACTGCTGTGTGGGTTTTTGCATCACTCATGTTGGTGTCTCCTTGTGCTAAACGTTACGGGTTAAATGTCTTTGCTCAAATCTAACGGCCTGGCTGCCATGTGCTTGTCTAATTTTGTCTATATCCCAACCGCCACGGCTAGATGATTTATATTCAGCGGGGCGAAAATACCAGCGCATTTTTTTAGGTGCCCATCTAAAACTGGCCTCTTTTAATGCTTCACGGTGTAGCTTTGTATCACCACCTACCCAAATCCAACTACCACAAATTTCAATTTCTAAATCTAAATGAATAATGCTGTTTAGTGCCTGGTTTAGTTCTTCGCCATAATCTTGCGCGTGGCGCTCTTTTATTTCGCCTGAGTAATCTTTTAGTGTTTCAAAAGCAACATTAACGGCTTTCATCATTTCAAGCCCCGCAGGGTTGCGGTCAGGGTGATACTTAGTGCAGGCTTTGCGGTAAGCTTTTTTAATATCTTCGGGCGTCACGCTATTTTGTGTAACTCCAAGTATGCTGAGTGCGTCATTTATCTTCATGCTTTCCCCTATTTCTGCTAGGCTAAGTGTGCTTGTTTCAATAATTAAAGTATATGATAAAGTATTGTTTTTGTCAATACATTTTCTTATACTTTTTCCAATTGATGGCATCTTTATTGACTGTTGGCTGCATTTATATAACACTGCCTAAACGCGTATTATTTTGAGGGTACATTTTGGCTAAAGCATTTCGTAAACTGGCAATCACAGAGTTTGACCAAACTTTGGAAAAGCTGAGGGTTAGCAAGGCTAAT
>JAJFKJ010000068.1 GCA_021773275.1 Gammaproteobacteria bacterium | reverse complement strand
GCCTAACCTAACCGCAGACACAGCTTGGATGCGGCATATTGGTCATCAGTGGAATCGTGCTGAAATCAATCTTATTCTCGAGGAAGTACCAGGCTTGAAAAAACAGCCTAAAGCTAACCAAGGCTCACACAAACTTAGCTACTATATTAACACTGACATCGCCACTGATATTCAAGAAATCAATCGCTTGCTGTTGCAGCATGAACAAACTGTAAACGTGATTTATTCGCACGGGCAATTTTTAGATATTGTGCCCTATAGAGCCTCTAAAGGGTTTGCTTTACGCTGGGCAGCGGAGCAGCTTGGTATTGTTTTAGAAAATATGCTGGTGGCAGGTGGTTCAGGAGCCGATGAAGATATGATGCGTGGTAATACACAGGCCGTAGTTGTGGCCAACAGGCATGATGAAGAGTTATCAGAGCTGGTAGATATCGATCAGATATATTTTTCAGAGCGCAGTTATGCCGCTGGCATTATCGAGGCTATTGAGCATTATAAATTTTTTGATAGCCATAAAAATAGTTCAACATGAATAGGCTGTTACTTTGTACAGATCTAGACAGAACACTGGTTCCCAATGGTATTCATCCTGAATCCGAAGCTGCGAGGAAAATATTTTCAGCGCTGGTTGAGACAGATGAAGTTAAACTGGCTTATGTGTCGGGTCGCGATAAAAGGCTTATTCAGCAAGGCATACGCGATTATGAGCTGCCAACACCTGATTTTGCTATCGCAGATGTGGGAGCAAGCATTTATCACATTGATGGGGATATTTGGCAGCGTTGGCATACGTGGGATGAACAAATATCTAAAGACTGGCAAGGATATTCAGGTGAAACTTTGCATGGCCTGCTTAAGCATATTCCACTCTTGCGCTTGCAGGAGCCAGAAAAACAGAGCACCTATAAACTCAGTTATTACCTGCCACTGAAAGAGAATCATGAGACGGTCATGCTTGAAACTGAAAAATGTTTGCAGGTCAAGCAAATAAAAGCCAACCTGATATGGAGCGTTGACGAAGAAAAAAATATAGGCCTTCTGGATATTCTGCCTGCCAGTGCCAACAAACTGCATGCTATAATGTTTTTGATACAACAGAGCGGCTTTTCTTATCAAGAAACTATTTTTGCTGGTGATAGCGGCAATGATTTGGATGTTTTGCTAAGCCCCTTACAGAGCATACTGGTTGCTAATGCAAGCAACGATGTGCGCCATGTCTTACAGGCCAAGAGTGTGCACCAGCGAAGTAAGATTTATCTCGCACATGGTGATTTTTTAGTCATGAATGGCAATTATAGTGCAGGTATTCTTGAAGGCATTGCTTATTACAGACCTGATATGACGGCATTGATTGAAGGATTAGAATCATGACTGAAAGCATTATGCGCCCCTTAATTTTTGGCGAAATACTGTTTGATAACTTTCCTGATGGCACAGCTGTTTTGGGAGGAGCGCCCTTTAATGTTGCTTGGCATTTACAGGCCTTCGGCCTAAACCCCATGATGATTTCACGCGTTGGCAACGACGAAGCAGGAAAAAAAATTCAGCGTGCAATGGCTGACTGGGGTATGGATTGTACAGGGCTTCAGATCGATCATACGCATGCAACAGGTTCGGTTGAGGTGAGCTTTAAGCAAGGCGAACCTTGTTACGACATCGTCGATCAAGTTGCCTATGATTATATTGAACCATCTTTGCTTCCTGATCTGAATGGGGAATGGCTTCTTTATCATGGTTCGCTGGCACTTCGTCATACCTGTTCTGCTAGGGCCTTAGCGCAACTTAAAATCAAACATGCCAACACGTGTTTTGTTGATATCAATTTGCGCCCACCTTGGTGGGGGAAAAAGAGCATACTGCAATTGATAGAAGGTGCCGACTGGTTGAAACTCAACGAACAAGAGTTGGCGGACATTTATGCGCATGGCATCAGCCAGCGGACTGAACAATTGGCCGAAATTTTAAAGGTTTTGAGCGAACAACTTATACTAACTGGTGGAGAAAGCGGCGCAATCGCTATTTCAGCCGTGGATGGCAAACGGCTTTCCATTGCCCCTCAAATCAAAATACCTATTAAGGATACAGTGGGAGCAGGCGATTCATTTTGCAGCGTGTTGCTCGCAGGGCGATTATTAAATTGGCCTCTGGATGTCAGCCTAAGCAGAGCGCAAGCTTTTGCCAGTGCGATTGTTGGCATTAAAGGTGCAACACCTGAAAATAGACAGTTTTACAGGCCCTTTATTGAGGCTTGGCATATTAAGGAGCTGAACGATGTATGAACAAGTTTCACATGCGTTACTCAATGAAATTCTAGTCGCGCTTAAGCCTGATATCATCAAGCAGCGCAATATGCGCTATTTCTATACGCGACTCGGGGCTAACTTTTATTCTATTCACTCATTGTTTCATCGTCTTTACGGCGAACGCAGTGATTTTAATGTTCAGATGCGACGTTTGGTTGAAGTGATGGCAAAGCAATACATTGCCCGTCCAGCGCACTTAAAAAAACTGGATCAAGAAAGAGAGCAGAACCACACTTGGTTTCTAAGTCAAAAATGGGTGGGCATGGCTCTCTATAGTGATGGTTTTGCAGGTGACTTGAAAGGCTTAAAAAACCGATTGCATTACTTGCAAGATTTGGGCATCAATATGGTGCATGTGATGCCGATTCTTGATTGTCCTCCGAATGAAAGTGATGGCGGTTATGCGGTTCGGGACTTCCGAAAAATCGATGAACGTATTGGTTCACTGGCGGATATTAAAGCCTTATCATCTTCCATGCGTAAGCGGGATATGTTGTTGACGCTGGATGTGGTATTAAACCATACCTCGGATGAACATGCTTGGGCTAAAAAAGCACGCCAAGGTGATAAGACTTTTCAGGATTTCTACTATGTGTATGAAAACAGGGAAATGCCGGATATCTTTGAAGAGACCATGCCAGATATTTTCCCCGAAAATGCGCCTGGCAGTTTTACTTGGAATGAAGAGATGCAACATTGGGCGATGACTTCATTCAATAACTATCAATGGGATTTAAACTACAGTAATCCTGCTGTTTTTATTGAAATGCTAGATATTATTTTCTTCTGGGCAAATCAGGGTGTGGATATTTTGCGTCTGGATGCCGTTGCTTTTCTGTGGAAAAAGATTGGGACAAGTTGTCAAAATGAGCGCGAAGCACACCTCATTCTACAATTGATGAAAGATTGCTGTCAGGTCACTGCGCCAGGCGTGCTGTTTATTGCCGAAGCAATTGTTGCACCAACAGAGGTGACCAAATATTTTGGTGAGGATGCTATCGTCGCCAAAGAGTGTGAAATTGCTTACAACGCCACGCTTATGGCATTGTTGTGGGATGCAGTTGCCACCAAAAAAAGTAACTTATTAAATCAGGGTTTGAAAAGTTTGCCGCAAAAGTTGGAGCGCGCAACATGGTTAAACTACATTCGCTGCCATGATGACATCGGTTTGGGGTTCGACGATAAAGACATTATCAAAAGTGGTTATGACCCTATAAAACATCGCCGTTTTTTACTGAACTATTTAACAGGGCAGTTCGACGACTCTATGGCAAGAGGCAAACCTTTTGGCCAGAATAAAAAAACAGGCGATGCACGCATAGCTGGCTCACTGGCATCTTTGGTCGGGCTGGAATATGCCATTGAAGCTGATGATGACGCGGCAATTGATCAAAGTATTCAATGTATTCTTTTATTGCATGCTGTGACCCTCTCTTTTGGAGGCATTCCCCTACTTTATTACGGCGATGAAATAGGCACCCTTAATGATTATTCTTATGCAGATAGTGAATACAAACGTTCCGATAGTCGTTGGCTGCACCGTCCGAATATAGATTGGAATAAAGCTGATCTAAGACATCAATCAGGCACGGTTGAGTATCGTCTTTTTACTGCCTTGAAAAAAATGATTGCCATACGTAAGGAAATTCCTGCATTTGCTGATTATAACGGTCGTGAATTGATTGAGGTCGACAATCCGCATTTGCTGGTTTTCTCCCATCATCAGCAATTCTCATTTAAGGTCGTTGTGGTCGCTAATTTTGACAGCTCAGAACAGCAAATGGATGCAGATGATCTGCACCGCATGGGTTTACCCCAAATACATGCAGTCAAAGATGCCTACACAGGCGAAAGCCCCACTATTGTAAATGAACAACTCATCATTCCCGCTTACGGATTTTACTGGTTGATTGAATAAGAAGCTTAAGCGGCCAACAATAGAAAAAACTAAACATTAAAAAAAAGCATCGCGATTGCTCGTAACGCCTTGAAATTCTGGTGGGCCGTGCGCGGCTCGAACGCGCGACCCGCTGATTAAGAGTCAGCTGCTCTACCAACTGAGCTAACGGCCCATACTATTATTATCATTTGAAAAAACTGGGGTGGACGACGGGACTCGAACCCGCGACCACCGGCATCACAAGCCGGGGCTCTACCAACTGAGCTACGTCCACCATAATGTTGCCTGCCCGTACCAAATTGGTGCGCCTGGCAGGAATCGAACCTGCAACCTACGGCTTAGAAGGCTGTTGCTCTATCCAGTTGAGCTACAGGCGCATACTTTCAGCAGCATGAAAACGAAATATTAAATGGTCGGGGCGA
>JAJFKJ010000067.1 GCA_021773275.1 Gammaproteobacteria bacterium | reverse complement strand
GAACGAGGCGGATCAGGCGGACGACGCGGGGGCGGATGGCGAGCCGGGATACGAGCTGACCCCTCACCAACAGCTGGCTCTCGACCACCCATTGCAACTGCTTCGGCTGGTGACGGGGGCGGGCCCGGGCGACGGGCCGGCCGGCGACAGCGGTCCCTTGAGCAGCGGCGGCGGCGGCCCGACCCAGGACACCGACGCGGCCGGGCAGGACGGCGATCTGGTCACCGACTCACCCGCCAACACCGCGCCGTCGCTGAATGCGACACCGATCTCGGGTGCCTCTACCTCGACGTCTCCGGCCACCTCTCCCACGAGTGGGCCGGCTCCCGCGCTCAGTTCGCCGACGCCTGGCAATGCCATCCAGACCCTGACCAACAGCATCAACAACGTGATTGGCAGCAGCGGCAACGATATTCTGGTCGGGACCAACAACGATGACTTCATTTCCGGGGCCGGCGGTAACGACCGGGTGATTGTCAACCTCGGCGGCGGCAACGACGTCATCCAAGGCGGCAGTGGCAACGATGTGCTGGAGGTCCTGGGCGACGCCGGCGACACCGCCTTCACCATGACCGCGGCGGCTGGCGACAGCGCGCTGCTGCTGACCGCCGGGCCCGGCAGTCTGACCGTGAGTCAGGTCGAGGATATCGTGATCGATGGCGGGGCCGGCAGCGACATTCTGGTCGGGGCGGGCGACTTCTCGGGCACCGGTCTATCGCCCAGCACCGTGACCTTGAGAGGCTTCGAGGCTGTCGATGTCAGCGGCACCGGCAATCAGAGCTATGTCATCAATGGCACCGCCGGCGATAATAGCTATCTGACCGCCAATGGCGCGGACCTCATCACCGGGCAAGGCGGCGCCGACACGATCGATGCCGGCGGCGGGGCCGATACGATCAACGGCGGCGCCGGCAACGATACATTGGCCGGCGGCGGCGGCAGCGACAGCATCGCCGGTGGCAGCGGCACCGACACCGCCGTGTTCTCCGGTAATCGGGCCAACTACGCCATTGCCGTTAACGGTGCGACCATCCAGGTGACCGACAACGTTGGCGGCGGTGGCACCGACACGCTGACCGGGATCGAGTTTCTCCAGTTCGCCGACCAAACGATCGCGAGCAATCAGGCGCCGCAAGCGGCTAATCAAGGTTTTACGGTTGGAGAATCGCTGGCCAACGGAGGCCTTGTCGGAACCCTAGCGGCGAGCGATCCGAATGGCGACAATTTGACCTACTCTTTGGTCAGCCCGCCGGCGGGCTTGCCGTTCCAGATCAATGCCGCGACCGGCGCGATCACCAGGAGCGGCGCGTTAAACTTCGAGAGCCAGACCCAGTACCAGTTTCAGGTCCGGGTTACCGATGACGGCGATCCCCCCTTGAGCGCTAGTGTCACGGTCACGGTCAATGTGACCGATGTGAACGAATTCCCCGTGGGTCCCATCAGCGACAGCAACGCCGCGGCCGATCAGGTGGCGGAGGATGCACCCGTCGGCACGGCCGTGGGGATCACCGCCCTGGCCAGCGACCCTGACGGCTCCAACAACACCGTAACCTACAGCTTTACCAGCGGCGCCCAGGTGACCGGCGACGGCCTCTTTGCCATCAACCCGAACAGCGGCGTGATCACGGTGAACGGCGCGCTCGACTTCGAGACCGCCCAGAGCCACCAGGTGAGCGTTCGCGCGACCTCCAGCGACGGCTCGACTTCCAACCGGGCCTTTACCATCGCCGTGACCGATGTTGCCGACACTGGTGTCACAGTGCCGGTGGATGGCGATATCGCCCCCGATAGCGTGGCGGAGAATGCCGGCGCCGGCACGTTGGTCGGCGTGACAGCCTTCGCCAGCGATCCGGACGCATCGGACACGGTGAGCTACAGCTTCGCCAACGGCCAGACGGTGACAGACGACGGTCTCTTTGCCATCGGTGCCAATAGTGGCGTGATCACGGTGAACGCCGCGCTCGACTTCGAGACGACCCAAGCCCATCAGGTGACGGTACGGGCGACCTCGACCGATGCCTCCTTTGAAAATGCGACCTTCACCATCGTCGTGACGGACGTCGACGAGTTCGATGTCACGATGCCGGTCGACATCGACGGCGCGCCAGGCGGCAGCGTGGCGGAGAACGCCGCGATTGGCGCGGCGGTGGGGATCACGGCCTTCGCCGAAGATCTCGATGGAACCACCAACGCGGTGACCTACGGCTTCGCCAACGGCCTTCTGGTGGACCCCAGCGGTCTCTTCGCCATCGATGCCAACAGCGGCGTGATCACGGTGAACGGCGCGCTCGACTTCGAGACGGCCCAAGCCCATCAGGTAACCGTGCGGGCGACCTCGTCGGATAACTCCTTTGCCGACGAAACCTTCACCATCGCGGTCACCGACGCGAACGACAATGGCGTTACGGTCCCGGTCGACGACGACCAGGCGCCGAATAGCGTCGCGGAGGACGCCGCGAGCGGAACGGCGGTGGGGATCACCGCCTTGGCCAGCGACGCCGACGCGGCCGATACGGTGAGCTACAGCTTTGCCAACGGCCTTCTGGTGG
>JAJFKJ010000066.1 GCA_021773275.1 Gammaproteobacteria bacterium | reverse complement strand
GTGATTGGCCAAGAAAATGCTAAAAAAGTTTTATCTGTTGCGGTGTATAACCACTATAAGCGTTTAAACTCACAAAGCGACACAAGCAAACAGAAAGACGGAGTTGAGCTGAGCAAAAGTAATATTTTATTAATTGGACCTACAGGTAGCGGTAAAACCCTATTGGCACAAACATTAGCGCGTTTATTAAACGTGCCATTCACGATCGCTGATGCGACAACGTTAACCGAAGCAGGCTACGTAGGTGAAGATGTCGAAAACATTATTCAAAAACTTTTACAAAAATGTGATTACGATATTGAACGCGCACAACGCGGGATTGTTTACATCGATGAAATCGATAAAATTTCTCGCAAAGCAGAAAACCCTTCTATTACACGCGATGTATCAGGCGAGGGCGTGCAGCAAGCATTATTAAAGCTTATCGAGGGCACGGTTGCATCGATTCCACCACAAGGTGGCCGTAAACATCCACAACAAGAATTCCTGCAAGTCGATACCGGTAATATCTTGTTTGTCTGTGGAGGTGCGTTTGCAGGCCTTGAAAAAATTATTGTTGAGCGTTCTGAAAAGGGCGGCATAGGCTTTTCTGCCGATGTCAAAGGCAAAGCTGACCGTAAATCATTGAGTGAAACTTTAGGCCAAGTTGAGCCCGAAGATTTAATTAAATACGGTTTGATTCCTGAGTTTGTGGGTCGTTTGCCGGTTGTTGCGACGCTTACCGAACTTGATGAAAACCAACTGGTTCGTATTTTAACTGAACCAAAAAATGCTTTGATCAAACAGTACCAGCATTTGTTTGATATGGAAGGTGTAGAAGTAGATTTTCGTGAAAGTGCCTTGCTAGCCGTAGCAAGACAGGCGATGGAGCGCAAAACGGGTGCTCGTGGTTTACGTTCGATTCTTGAGAACGTCTTACTCGACACCATGTATGAGTTGCCATCTTCTGCTAACATCAGCAAGGTCATTATTGACGATGCAGTCATTGCGGGTGAAACTGAACCTCTAGTTATTTATGACAACCCCGACTCACCGCCACTATTGGCTGGTGAACAGTAATACAGCACTTGAAATATAATATAACGGCCCCATTTATAATGATATGGCCATAACATAAAGGGTGAACGATGGACGATTATTCTGAGACAAACAACTTAGAAGAGCAGGAAGGTGCTGAACAAGCGTGGGCGGTATTGCCGTTACGTGATGTGGTTGTTTACCCAAGCATGGTAATCCCCCTGTTTGTGGGTCGTGAGCCATCAATTCAGGCCCTAGAAGCGGCGATGGCGGCTAACAAGCAAATCTTATTATTGGCTCAGCGTGATGCAGCGCAAGATAAGCCAGGAACTGATGATCTATACACCGTTGGTGCAGTGTCGAATATTTTACAATTGTTGAAGCTACCGGATGGCACATTAAAAGTATTAGTAGAAGGCTGCGACCGCGCACGCGTTACAAACTTCGTTGCTGAAAAACCGTTTATGCAAGCGGAAATTGAAATCATCGATGGCACAGCAGGCGTTGACGTAGAAACCGAAGTGCTCAGCCGTTCTTTGCTGAATGAATTTGAAAACTACGTAAAATTGAACAAAAAAATCCCGCCTGAAATTTTAAGCTCACTGGCCAGTATCGAAGATGCCGGTCGCTTAGCCGATACCATTTCAGCGCATATGCCGCTGAAAATTGATGATAAGCAAGCTATTTTAGAAACGTACCCAGTGACTGAACGTTTGGAAAAACTATTAATTTACCTCGAAGCAGAGCTTGATTTAATGCAAGTCGAAAAACGTATTCGTGGTCGTGTAAAAGGGCAAATGGAAAAAAGCCAACGCGAATATTATTTGAAAGAGCAAATGTCAGCCATTCAAAAAGAATTAGGTGAGCTGGACGATATTCCGAATGAAGTCGAAGGCTTAGAACTTAAAATTGAAGAAGCGGGTATGCCAGAAGAAGCGAAAACAAAAGTTACATCAGAGCTTGATAAGTTAAAAATGATGTCGCCAATGTCTGCTGAGGCAACAGTGTCGCGCAATTACATCGATTGGATGGTAAGCGTGCCATGGAGCAAGCATACGAAATTACACTATGATCTTGGCAAAGCACAAAAGATTTTAGATGAAGAACATTATGGCTTGGAAAAAGTTAAAGATCGTATTTTAGAACATTTGGCTGTGGAACAACGTTTAGATACAAAAAACAAAGCAGCGAAAAAGAAGAAGTCGAAAGTTAAAGAAAAAATCAGCAAAAACAAAGATAAGCTTAAATCATATAGCCCAATTCTTTGTTTAGTAGGCCCGCCGGGTGTGGGTAAAACATCGCTTGGGCAATCCATTGCACATGCAACAGGCCGTAAGTTTGTTCGCATGTCTTTAGGTGGTGTGCGTGATGAAGCCGAGATTCGCGGCCATCGCAGAACTTATATCGGTTCAATGCCCGGTAAGATTTTGCAAAAGCTTTCTAAAGTCGGTGTGCGCAACCCGCTGTTTTTACTTGATGAAATTGATAAAATGGCGAACGATTTCCGTGGTGACCCAGCGGCAGCATTGCTTGAAGTGCTTGACCCTGAACAAAACGATAGCTTTGGCGACCACTACATGGAGGTCGACTTCGATTTGTCTGACGTGATGTTCATTGCAACATCAAACTCGCTTGATATTCCTGACCCACTCCTTGATAGAATGGAAGTGATTCGTCTCGCCGGTTACACCGAAGATGAAAAAATGCACATCGCGATGAAATACCTTGTACCTAAGCAAATTAAAAACAATGGTCTAAGCAAAGAAGAACTGCAGATCACCGAATCTGCGATTCGTGGTATTATTCATCATTACACACGTGAAGCTGGTGTGCGTGGCTTGGAGCGAGAAATTTCTAAACTTTGTCGCAAGGTTGTAAAAGCTAACGCTTTAAAACCGAAGAAAACAGGTACCAACATCTCTGGTCGAGGTTTGGATAAATATTTAGGTGTACGTCGCTACCGCCACGATTCCAAGCAAGAGGAAGATCGCGTTGGCTTAGTAAACGGTTTAGCCTGGACTTCAGTCGGTGGTGAGATGTTAACTATTGAAGCTGCGACATCACCAGGTAAGGGTAAAATCACCCGTACGGGCCAATTGGGTGACGTGATGCAAGAGTCTATCCAAGCAGCCTTCACGGTGGTGCGGACGCGCGCGCAAGCACTGGGCATTCAGCCTGACTTCTACGAGAAGAAAGATTTGCATGTTCACGTACCTGAAGGTGCCACACCAAAAGATGGCCCGAGTGCCGGTATTGGCATGTGCACGGCTATGGTCTCCTCACTGACGGATATCCCCGTGCGTGCTGATGTCGCCATGACAGGCGAAATCACGCTACGTGGTGAAGTGCTGCCTATTGGGGGCCTGAAAGAGAAGCTATTAGCGGCTCGCCGCTCAGGCATCAAGTTAGTGATTATTCCGAGTGAAAATGAGCATGAGCTTGTAGAAATTCCAAAGAACATCACGCAGAACCTCGATATTCGCCCTGTGCAGTGGATTGACCAAGTCCTAGACCTAGCCTTGGTTCACCCGCCTACGCCCCTAGATTTGGCTGCAGTAGACGCGAAAGAGCCTCCTAAAACGGGCCAGGCTGAAGAAGAGCTTGTTCGCAAGCATTAAGGCAAGAACTGACAATAATCTTACCGTAGGGGCCGACGATGTTCGACCCCTATAGTCCCTCAACATATATTTATATTGACATCCTATACCCTTAATTGACATAATTTGAATAACTTGCTTAATGGTTAGCAAGTACTCAAGTAGAGGTTTTTATGGCAGCAGTAATCGATGACGCTCCAAGCAAATGGTCAGGTAAGCTTGATTCGGCCTTATTTGCACTTATATACCATGTGCGACCTACGCCTGCCATCATAGCCTCTACGCTCGTAATCCCCACTCTCATTTGGGCAGTTTCAAGGTTTGCCATTAATTTAGACCCAGGTCTGGCGACAGTTGTATTTGTGTTTTCAATTGCACTGACTTTTACCCTGGGTATTCTAGCTGCCAAGAAAAGCATGGGGCACAATATCATTTTCAATATTGATAAGAATCAAAAGGAAAGCAAAGAGATATTTCCCGAGAAACGAGCTTTGTTTGTCGTACCCTACATGGCAGCCGCATTTTTTAATGTTCCTATCATCAATGCCTTTAAGAGTAACAACCCAGATCTCGAGCCTGATCCGGAGGTTAACGCTTTCTCCGACGACTCACAGACAAGTGATTTTATGGCTGATTTTGATATAGGTATAAGCACTGAATTGACCGTACTGCTTTTTGCATTGGCGGCAATAGGGATGTTTGCGTTCGCTTACCATAAGAGTAGTAGCACGAGCGCGCTTGTTACCTTTCGGCCTGCTGACGAAGGGCCTCTAGAAAAACAGCTTCAAGCAGGCTCTGTACCGCTATCACCGCAGGTATAACTATGTTATATTTCTTCGTTAATTTATCATTTAAGGTTGAATAATTGTGCGCTTGTTTTTCACTTATAAGAGTAATGGTAAAGAAAATAAAGAACGGGAAGCGGGTGATTTTTCATATTACATACCAAGCCTTTTCCCAAGTCAGCATACTGTAGCGACAACCCGGGGCTGGATAGGCAATACGCCAGGTCATATGCCAGGCGATCCACCCAAACAAAGTGAGAGAAAAAACTCTACTCGCAAAAAGGGTAATAAGTAGCACGCCTGCAAACCGCGAAATGCCTTGACACTCCAGTACTTCAGCGGTAAAGTCACCCTACATTTTAATTTAAACAAGCTGTACTGGGAGACAATATGAACAAAACTGACCTCATTAATCACATCGCTGAATCTGTTGACTTAACTAAAACAAATGCACAACGCGCTGTAGACAGCGTTCTTGAAGCTATTGTTAGCACTTTGACTGCTGGCGACCAAGTTGCCATTCCTGGTTTTGGTACTTTTTCTGTAGGCGACCGTGCTGCACGTACTGGCCGCAACCCACAAACAGGCGAAGCTATTCAAATCGCTGCTGCTAAAGTTGTGAAGTTCAAAGCGGGTAAAGGGCTTAAAGATTCTGTTAACGGCGCTACGGCTGAAGCTTAATCTATTCAACCTGTATGGGGGCTGAATTTAACTCAGCCTCAATGCGGGAATAAATCTTCTGGTGTTTTTCTTTAGCTTACGATAAAATACCGACTCTACAACTTGTGGGTGCTTAGCTCAGTTGGTAGAGCGTCGCCCTTACAAGGCGAATGTCGGGGGTTCGAATCCCTCAGCACCCACCATTTAAACCACTGCGGAGTGGTAGTTCAGTTGGTTAGAATACCGGCCTGTCACGCCGGGGGTCGCGGGTTCGAGTCCCGTCCACTCCGCCATTATTCTGGGGCCAAGCCCCTAAGTCATACTTAGTCAAAAGCCAGTTGTTTACGTAGGTCCCAGCCGGCTTGATCTTAAGCTGGGCTGGGCCTATTTTTAGAAGCAGGTTTTAATTCCGCTTCAATGTACAGTCGGAACTGCTCAGGCCGCCAATTATTTCTATTGGGGAATGTAAAGTATGTGCCAGGTTCTGGTTGCGTTGAAATCTCAATGGTGCATATTACCGGGAAGTATTTTCTCTTCACCGCGCCAAGGCTTGCCTCGGTAAATGTGCCAGGAAAAAACTCTTTACGTAAGCGCAGTTTATGAAGGACTTCCTCAGACATTCTTTCGCTAGGGAGTGAAAATTTAAGAATGATAAAGTTAGGTATTGATTGTGCATCCATCAATAAATTTTGTGCGCCTAAGTCTTTTAAATAGTGCATGGTGTCTGAGTTATATGGCCCCGCTTGTTTTGCGCTTGCCAAAAGCAAACCATAATCCAGATGTTTATTCTCTTCTTCTTCCACATCACTTGTAGGCTTTGATATGTCTTTTTGTAATTGTTCTATGAAGGGCGCATAGTTGCCGTCTATTACTTCAATGACCCTGTCATGCTTTAAAATTGCCAAAGGAGCATAAGCTCTAATTTGTTGAATTTGTCTATATGCACTATCTTTTTCTGAGTAAGTAAAATACAAGCCTGCAGTGTTGTCGTCATTGCACAGGCGGCTTATTAAGCCTCGGGAATATCGTGTGCTACCAACTGAGCTACCGAATAAACTTGCAATGTGTGCATATCCTGCAAAGACAATGATATTTTTAGTTTTGCTGCTATCCAAGGCCGCTTTTACCTTGAGCACCATGTGATCATTTCTTGTCTTGTCATCTGTTTGAGTAGGAGACTCCACATCTATAGGCTTGTATGCCATTTGCAGCTCTCCTATTTTAGATGCAAGGTTTTTATAGGCAAGATGTGTTCTTGCGCTGGTCGCAATACTTCTTTCAGCATCAATCATATCCTTGCCAAATATTTTTTCAAGTGCGGCAAGTTTCCGAGTGTTTTTTTGCTCTATTGCAAGCTTTATCTTGTAATCTTGTTCATGAATTTGTTCGGCTAATGCCGGCGTGTTCATCCCTTCGGAGAGTTCGACGCAAACGGTATCAAAACCATTTGAATGCAAACATGGCAGTGCAGCAATAAGAGATTCGGTTGAGGTTGGATTGCTATGATTGTCTGCTATAAAAATAATATGAGGCATCATCATTCCTTATACTTGCTTGGGGGCAGCTGGTTGAGGTATTTTATCGTTTATGTGGAGGCAAGTAAATAAGGAAAAGGGGTCTAGAAACGACTTGACCCCTTTGCTATCTGCTATCCTTAACGCTATGAAAAAGACACTCATCTTCATCACACTTATTTTGCTTTTTTTGCAGGGAGTTGCAATGGCCGACCACGACGATATTGAAAAAATTGAACTGAATAACGCACAATGGAAGGAGCGTTTGACGCCAGAAGAATATAAGGTGTTGCGCCGTGATGGTACCGAGCGGCCGTACAGCAGCCCATTGAATGAAGAATATGCGGCAGGCACCTATGTGTGTGCGGCTTGCGAGCTGCCACTTTTTGAGTCAGCCACAAAGTTTGACAGCCATACCGGCTGGCCTAGCTTTTGGGCGCCGATCGATGGGCATATTGAAGAAAAGAAAGATTTCTTACTTGTTATCCCGCGCACGGAATATCACTGCGCGCGCTGCGGCGGCCACCAAGGTCATGTGTTCAAAGATGGCCCTGATCCGACCGGCCTGCGCTACTGCAATAATGGCGTTGCCTTAAAGTTTATTCCTGCTAATTGATGTATAATAAGCCCATTACATTATTTCACTGCAAGGATTAGTCATGCTACAAAAAATTCGCCAAAAAACACAAGGTTGGTTTGCTTGGGTCATTATCGCCCTTATCGCAGTGGTGTTTGTATTCTGGGGAATGTCAGGTTCGCTATTGGGCGCATCTGAAGAAGTGGTTGTTAAGGTTAATGGCAATAAAATTACCACGCAAGACTTGCAGCTCACTTATGAGCGCCTTGCACAGCAGCAACAGTTAGCGCAATTGTTATCTGGCATTGAGCAGCCTACCATTAACGAGGCGATGCTACGTAACCAAGCATTGCAAGCTTTAGTGCATGAGCATGTATTAAGCAAGCAAGCGGAAAAACAAGGTTTTGCGATCAGTCGTGAGCAGGTCGATAGTTTGCTCGTAATGATGCCACAGTTCCAAATAAATGGAGAATTTTCTCCGCAGCAATACGAGCAAGTCATTCGTCAATTGCATTTTACGCCATCTAGTTTTCGTGATGCGGTTAAAGATGAAATGCTTATCACGCAGGCTGAATCTTCCTTAACTGATAGCATCTTTTTGCTTCCATACCAAATCAATAACGCGGTGGCTTTGGTCAACCAATCACGTGATATTCAATACGTTATCTTCAATGGCAAAGATTTCAAAAAAAACGTGAAAGTTACCGATGAAAATATTAAAGCTTATTACAATAGCCATCAGTCGGAATTCATGACAGAAGAAAAAATTGATATTGCGTATGTGATGCTAGACAAAAGCAAAATTGAAAATACAGTAAAAACTGCAATACAGCCATCAGATAAAGAGCTCGATGAATATTACCAAGTTCACATTAGCGGCTATGCAACGCCAGAACGCCGTTCAGCAAGGCATATTTTAATTTCTGTATCACCTAATGCGGACAAAGCAGAAAAAGCTGCAGCAAAGCAAGAAGCAGACGCTATAGCAGAACAAGCACGTAACAGCGCTTCTTTTGCAGAGCTCGCACAAGAGTACTCGATGGATACAGGCTCGGCTAGCCGCGGTGGTGACCTAGGTTACTTCGCACGCGGTGAAATGGTACCTGCTTTTGAAGAAGCAGTTTTTGCAGCACAAAAAGATGAAATTGTTGGCCCGGTACAAACTGAATTTGGCTACCATGTTATCTACATTGAAGACATTGAGCCTAGCCAAGCGCCCGCATTTGCAGAAGTGAAAGAAGACTTGCAAGCGCAATGGTACAGCGATCAAATTGACGAACAATTTGAGCATCAGCTTGCAGAGCTCGACCAAATGGCATTTGAAAATCCAGACGAGCTTAATATTTTGGCGCAAGCATTTGATGTGCCGGTGCAAGAAATCGTTATAACCTCTGATCTAGAAAACAATCCTGCTTTAGTGCAAAACCCGCGCGTGCTTACAGCGATTGCAACAGAGCCTGTGTTGATTCAGCGCCAAAATAGTGATTTAGTACGTGTTTCCGATAACCAAGCCATGATCTTGCGTGTTACAGAGCACGAATTGCCAGAGCTCAAACCCTTTGATGAAGTACGTGCGCAAGCACGCGAAGGTTTGGTAGAGCGTCAAGGTTTAATATTGGCTCGTGAAAAAGCCAAATCAATTATTGAACAATTTGCTGCGGGCATGAGCGCAAACAGTATCGCCACGGAAGAAAACTTTACTTGGGATGCAGAAAAAGGCTTGAACCGCCATAATTTCGAAGTGCCTTATGAGGTAGTGCAAGCTGCATTTAGTGTGCCTTATCCAGGCGAAAGTGTGATTACGGCCATGGATATTTTCCCTGATCAAATTGTAATTGTTGTGATTAATGGTATTCAGGCGGGTGAGCTTGATAAAGACTTTGCCACTGAAATGTTAGAAGAATTCAAAACGGGTCTAGCGCAGTTCAAGGCGCGCCGTGATTACAGCTTCTACCTCAGCGAAGCCAAAGAAGAAGCTGATATTAAGTTTAAAGGTGAGCAAGCAGACGAATAATGTAGGGGTCGCACTCTGCGCGACCCGCTCAAGATAGAAGTGCTGCTACAAATCTGCAATTTGTGCTGGGTCTGGGAATGCAATGATGTTAAAGCCCGCATCAACATGCATGATTTCACCTGTGATGCCTGATGCTAAATCTGAAGCAAGAAACGCAGCAGCATTACCTACTTCTTCAGTCGTTACGTTTTTGCGCAGTGGTGCAACTTTTTCATTGTATTTTAAAATAGCGCGGAAGCCGGCAATACCTGCAGCTGCTAAAGTTTTAATAGGCCCAGCAGAGATAGCATTTACGCGAATGCCTTTTGGACCCAGGCTATTCGCCAAGTATTGTACGTTTGCTTCAAGGGCTGCTTTAGCAATGCCCATCAAGTTGTAATTGGGCACAACTCTTTCAGCACCCAGGTAACTTAAAGTCACAATCGAAGCATTACGACCTTCCATCAGTTTCGCACCGGCTTTTGCCACAGCACCTAAGCTATAAGCGCTGATATCAAGCGCCATGTTAAAGCCTTCACGGGTAATGTTCATCGCGTAATCGCCTTCAATCTGGTCACGGGGCGCGTAGGCAAGGGAATGTACGATAATATCGAGGCTGCCCCATTGCTTTTCAAGTTCCGCAAATACGGCATCGATTTGAGCATCGTCAGTCACATCACAAGGCAATACCAGTTTAGTATCCCAGGCTTTACCTATTTTAGCGACTCTATCTTGGATTTTTTCGCCTTGGTAAGTAAGTGCAATCTCAGCTCCAGCTTTGTGTAGCGCATCTGCAATACCGTGGGCAATCGAACGATTACTTACAACACCCATGACTAATGCGCGTTTACCTTTTAAAAATTCCATAATTGACCCCTTCGGCTATAATCTGATATGCTGAATTTTAACATGGATGAAAGCCTAAATGTTGCAGAAAGTCGTTGCGTTACTACTGGTTTTGAGTTTGCTAGCTTGTGGCGATGCGACACCGAACAACCCCTATCCGGCTTCAGAAGCTCAGCAGGACATCTATTACAATGCTTTTGCTATTCAGCCTCGCTATTTAGACCCAGCTAAATCTTACACCACTGATCAAACAGCTTTCGTGATGCAGATCTACGAACCGCCACTGCAATACCATTACTTGATGCGACCGTACGAGTTAACCACCTTAACTACCGCACAGATGCCGCAGATAAAATATTTTGATCAAAACGACAGGGAGGTCAGCGCGAGCGCCAGAGAGACGCGCGTTGCCTACAGTGAATACATCATTACAATACAACCAGGCATATTGTATCAACCTCACCCTGCATTTGCCAAAAATGAGGAAGGGCAATATCTCTATCATGTGCTCACCACAAGAGACATACTCGGCATCGAAACTTTGAGTGACTTTAAAGAAACGGGCTCTCGTGAATTAACAGCAGATGACTACGTATACCAAATTAAACGTCTAGCCAGCCCAACAGTCAATTCACCCATTTACGGATTGATGCGCGATTATATTATTGGTTTGGCAGAGCTTAATCAACAGTTGGTGCAAGTATACGATGAGCAAACTCCCGAGCAACAGGCGCTAGCTTATATCGACCTAAATAATTATGATATTGAAGGTTTGCAAGTCGTCGATCGTTATACTTACAAAGTAAAATTGCACGGCAAATACCCGCAGTTTAAATATTGGTTAGCAATGCCATTTTTTGCACCGATGCCGCAAGAAGCATTGGTATTCTATGCGCAGATGCCTTTAATTAAAAAGAACATTACATTAGATTGGTTTCCTGTGGGTACCGGCCCATACATGATGACAGAGAATAATCCTAATCGGCGCATGGTAATGGAAAAAAACCCAAACTTTCGGGGTGAGCCATACCCATTACAGGGGATGCCCGAAGACCTTACAAAAGGTCTGCTAGCGGATGCAGGTGAAACAATGCCGTTTATCGATAAAGTGGTATTCACATTAGAAAAAGAAAATATTCCACGTTGGAGTAAGTTTTTACAAGGCTATTATGACTCCTCAGGTATTGAATCTGATAATTTTGACCAAGCAATACAAGCTGGGGGCGGGCAGGCGAGCTTAACGCCTGAGCTGGAAGCGCAAGGTATCGCTTTATTAAAAGAAGTGCAGCTGACCGATTTTTATTGGGGCTTTAATATGCTCGACGATCAGGTGGGTGGTTACTCGGTAAAACAACAAAAACTCCGGCAAGCGATATCAATCGCTTTTGATGTTGAAGAATTTATTGCAATCTTTTTGAATGAACGCGGTTTGCCAGCGCAAGGCCCATTACCACCAGGTATATTCGGCCACGCAGAAGGGGTGCAGGGGATCAACCCCTATGTATACAACGATGTTAATGGTAGAGCTATGCGAAAGGGTCTTGATGAAGCGAAGCGGCTAATGTTCGAAGCAGGTTACCCGAATGGTATAAACCCTGCAACCGGTAGGCGCCTTATTGTAAACATGGATGTTTCATCGCGCGGGGACCCTGACGAAAAGGCCCGCTTTGCATGGATGCGCAAACAATTTGATAAAATTGGTATCAACCTAAATATTCGTGCCACCGATTGGAATCGTTTTCGCGCCAAGCAAGAGAAAGGCCTGATACAAATGTATTTCATGGGCTGGGTTGCCGATTACCCAGACCCGGAAAACTTTTTCTTCTTGTTTAATGGCGATAATGGCAAGGCCCTGCAAGGCGGGGTAAATAGCAGTAATTACAATAACCCACGATTTAATCGCTTATTCAACCGTATGAAAAACATGGAAGATACACCGGAGCGTGAAAAAATTATTCAGGAAATGACTGATATATTACGCAAAGATGCGCCGTGGGTTTGGGGTTTTCACCCTGAAAGTTATTTACTGAAACAAGATTGGGTACATAATATCAACATCAATCAAATGGTGCGTGGTAGTATGAAATATATACGCGTAGACTCACAGCTACGCGCGCAACAACGTAAAGCTTGGAACCAAGCGACATATTGGCCGATTCTTGTAGTGGTGGCTTTTTTCTTGCTCTTGCTGTTACCTTTGATAATTTCCTATCGGAATAAAGAGCATCGAAGCGTGCAAAAACGCTTTAAGGATAAATAATGTTTGCTTACATTACCAGACGCATTTTATATGCCATTCCTATCTTGATAGGGGTTAACCTTATTACTTTCCTATTATTTTTCGTGGTGAATACGCCCCGGGATATGGCTGTCACGCATCTGGGTGATAAATACACAACGGAAGAAGCCATAGAGCAATGGATTAAATCTCACGGTTACGACAAGCCGCGTTTTTTTGATGCCGAAGCCAGCGGCCTTAAAAAAATCACAAACACGCTGATATTTACCCAAACAAAGAATATGTTTCTGTTGCAGTTTGGCACTTCCGATACGGGTCGTGATATTGGTCAAGATGTCAAAGAGCGGATGGGGCCAAGCTTAGCTGTAGCGATACCTGCATTGCTGTTTGGTTTGGCAACAAATATTTTTGTTGCATTGCTACTGACATTTTTCAGAAGAAGCTACCTTGATTTGTACGGGGTAAGTTTTTGTGTTGCCTTGATGTCAATTTCCAGTTTGTTCTACATTATTATTGGCCAGTTTCTATTAGGTAAAATCTTTCGTTGGGTGCCTATTTCAGGCTATATAGGGGGTTGGAGCGCTGCCAAATTTGTGCTGTTACCGGTGATCGTCAGCGTTGTTGCTGGAGTGGGCTCGGGTGCACGTTGGTATCGTACATTACTGCTTGAAGAAGTCAACAAAGACTATATTCGCACGGCGCGCGCAAAAGGCTTGTCGAGCATGCAAGTACTATTCAAGCATGCACTTAAAAATGCCATGATCCCTATCCTCACAGGTGTTGTTGTTGTGATCCCAACATTATTTATGGGTAGTCTATTGCTTGAGTCATTCTTTTCAATTCCCGGATTAGGTAGCTACACCATTGATGCGATTCGTAGCCAAGATTTTGCGATTGTCCGCAGCATGGTTTATTTGGGAGCCGTATTATATATAGTGGGTTTAATATTAACCGATATTTCATACACGCTGGTCGACCCCCGCGTGCGTTTGCAGTAGTGAGGAATTATGCCATTTAAACTGGTATTTTTATGGACCGACATATTGTTTTGGCTGCTAATGCTAATGTTAGTGACGGTTACCGTCATGCCAAAACCACGGCACATCAAGCAGGCCTGGACTTATGTATGGCAGTCAAAGTTGGCAATGGCCACGGTTGTCATTGTAATGTTTTATCTATTGATGACAATGCTAGACTCGATTCATTTTCAGAGGCAAGTGGAGGGGACGTATCGCAGTGATGTTGAATCGGTGCTCGATGTGTTCTTGGCACCTCTTGATCAGAATGTCGAGACCAGTTATTCAGCACCATTTGCCAGTCGGAGTTTTGTAGCAGAGGCCGTTGAGCTACCAAACGATGGTGTGGTGTATGAAACAACGCCGTTAAATTACGTGCAACAATTCCCCGAAGATGAACCGGATGCAAAAATATGGGACATACTTTACAAAACAGTTGTTGGCTTGATGCTAGGCCTGAGTTTGTCCTTAGTGCTGTGTATTGCGATGGCCTATTTTCTGCGCATACCGATATTAAAGCCATCAAGGCCTAATACCACACAATGGCGAACGATGTTTATTACTTTTGTGGTCATATTCACCTTGTTTGCAGTGATGTATTATCTCTCGCGTTTTTATCATATATTGGGTACTGATAAGGTTGGCCAAGATGTGTTCTACCAAACGTTAAAAAGCATTCGTACAGGTGTATTAATCGGCACTTTAACTACCATGGTTTTGCTGCCTTTTGCGATGGTGCTCGGAACCTTTGCCGGGTATTTCCGAGGTTGGATAGACGATGTTATCCAATACATCTATACGACGCTAAGTTCAATCCCGAATGTATTATTGATTGTTGCCTCTGTATTGGTTCTAGAAGTGGTAATAAGCAAACACCCGGATATTTTTAACAATATCGCTTTGCGCGCTGATATGCGTTTGTTGGCATTATGTATTATTCTGGGCGTTACCAGCTGGACCAGTTTGTGCCGCCTATTGCGCGCCGAAACACTAAAGTTG
Organism: Gammaproteobacteria bacterium; assembly: GCA_021773275.1. Classification (GTDB taxonomy): domain Bacteria; phylum Pseudomonadota; class Gammaproteobacteria; order JABCZS01; family JABCZS01; genus JAJFKJ01. The sequence goes on along the minus strand of JAJFKJ010000066.1, from coordinate 48,856 downwards.
CGTGAACAGGATTACGTGCAAGCAAGCATCGCCTTAGGTACATCGAATGTAAAACTGATTGGCCGGCACATTGTGCCAAATCTCATGCATATTGTGTTCATTACGGTTGCTCTTGATTTTAGCAGTCTGGTATTGGCTGAAGCAGTGTTAGCGTATATTGGCGTAGGTGTCGACCCAACAACTTTCAGCTGGGGGAACATGATTAATGTTGCGCGTTTAGAATTAGCCCGCGAACCTGTTGTTTGGTGGTCACTCACTGCCGCGTTCGTATTTATGTTTACTTTGGTGTTAGCTGCAAATTTATTTGCCGATGTCGTGCAAAAGGCATTTGATCCAAGAGCGAGGCAATTAGCGTAATGTCAGATCCTGTTTTACAAGTCGAAAACCTATCGGTGCACTTGAATAGCCAACAAGGTACGGTATATGCGGTAGATGATGTGAGCTTTACAATCAACCCGGGTGAAACTTTTTGCATAGTGGGCGAGTCTGGTTCTGGAAAATCAGTCACTGCGCAATCGATATTACAGCTTATGAACAACGCCATGTTCAGCGAAGAAAGCAAAATAAAATTAGGTGAAACTGAGCTGTTAAATTTGCCCGAGGTAAGCCTGCGTAAAATACGGGGGAAGAAAATTGCTGTTATTTTCCAGGAACCGATGACATCACTAAACCCAGTGTTGACTGTTGGCCAACAAATATCGGAAGTATTGCGCCTGCATATGGGCCTAAATAAAAAACAGGCTCATGCACGCGCAATAGCATTATTGGCCTCTGTGGGTATACCAGACGCAGCTGCACGTGTAAATGAATACCCCCATCAACTTTCAGGCGGTATGAAACAACGTGTGATGATTTCGATGGCACTCGCCACAGAACCCGATGTACTTGTTGCAGACGAGCCAACAACAGCGCTTGATGTGACTATTCAAGCCCAGGTGTTGCAACTTATCAAATCATTGCAAGAAACACAAAACATGGGCATTGTTTTAATCACGCATGATTTGGCCGTCGTGTCACAAATTGCTGACACTGTAGCAGTGATGTATGCCGGGCAAATCGTTGAACGCGCCAGCCGCGATGTTTTTTTTGAACAGCCTAAACACCCTTATAGCCAATTATTGTTGGCGTGTTTACCCAATCTAGAAGGGCGGAACAAACCATTGCAAGTGATCAAAGGCCGTTTGCCTGACCCGCGCAATCCGATCAAAGCCTGCCGTTTTGCACCGCGTTGCCCTTATGCTTGGGACGCATGCCATGGCAAGGAGCCAAAACTATTACCAGATGCGCAAACGCAAGTACGTTGCCACCTTTATACCGAAAAAGATCATATAAAGCCTGAGATAAAAGCACGTCAAGTTGCTAGTTCAGCTGTAAAAATTCGCAAGACCATGCGTCCTCTATTACAAGTGGATAATCTAAAAGTATATTACCCCATTAAACACGGCTTTTTAAAGCGTACCGCTGGGCACGTTAAAGCCGTTGATGATGTGAGTTTCAAGCTTTATTCGGGCGAAACCCTGGCCATTGTAGGTGAATCTGGGTGTGGTAAAACCTCCGCTGCAAAAGCCTTGCTACACCTGATTCCTGAAATGCAAGGCCACATACAATTTAATAATGAAAATTTTTCAACAGTACATGGCAAGCATTTAAGAAAATTACGACGTGAAATGCAAGTTGTATTTCAAGATCCATTTTCTTCGCTTAACCCGCGCATGATTGTGCGCGACCTGATCGGTGAGGGTTGGGATGCACAGGGCATGTTTCGTGATAAGGCAAAACGCGAAGCGCGTTTAGATCAGCTATTAGAGCAGGTGGGCTTACCAGCCGATTGTAAAGATCTCTACCCACATGAATTTAGTGGTGGCCAACGCCAGCGTATTTCAATTGCGCGCGCCTTGGCGCTAGACCCGAAGCTTATTATTTGTGATGAGCCGACCAGCGCCCTGGACGTCTCCGTGCAAGCGCAGATTGTGAACTTGTTAAAGTCTTTGCAAAGCGGCCTAGATTTATCGTATATTTTTATCAGCCACAATATTGCCGTGGTATCTTATATTGCTGATTGGGTTGCCGTGATGTACTTGGGACGTATTGTTGAATATGGCCCTGTTGAAGAGATTATGCGTGCACCTAAGCATCCTTATACCCAGGCCTTATTGGCAGCGGCTCCAAGCCTAGACACCATTCAAAAGCCACCACAGGCCTTAAGTGGAGAGATGCCATCGCCAGTTAACCCACCTGTAGGTTGCCATTTTAATCCACGTTGTCCGCACGCCATGCCTGTTTGCCGCGAAAAATACCCTGCAGAGACCTCGCTTGAAGGCGATGTCAAAGTCAGGTGTTATTTGTATGAGGATGAACGCTAAGCCGACTGCTTCGTCACATCGACGTAAACAATAAGATTCTCGCCGGGTTGCAGGGTATGGCCCGTTGCGAGGCCGTTCCATTTTTCAATTTCAGATGGTTTAACTTTAAAACGATTTGCAATTTTTCCAACAGAGTCACCGCGGCGTGCACGGTAGTTAACTTTGCGCACAATTTCTGGGCGTTGCCCTTGCGTCTGAGTCGCCGGCATGTTTTGCCAAATTTTCAATTTTTGCCCGGGCAGTATATGCTGTTGTGCAGAAATCTCATTCCATACCATGAGGTCATTCATGCGAACTTTGTGGCTTTTCGCAACTTTCCATAAACTATCACCTGCTTTTACGATATAAATAACTTCTTGCTCACTGTAATAGGCGCTGGGAACATTTAGGCCGCTTAAATCTAAAACGTAATCGTGCTTAGCACCGCTGGTTGTAGGTATAAGTAGGTGCTGGCCTGTGGTAATGCGATGTGTATCAAGATCGTTTAAAGTTTGCAATACCTGCACCGATGTTTGGTGGCGAAGTGCAATCGTTGACAAAGAGTCGCCAGACTCGATAGTGTAACGCGTCCAGTTGAGGCGGTCTTCAGGTGATAACTCAGCAAGTTGCGCTTCAAATGCGGGTACTTTATCAATAGGCAAAAATAAGCGATGCGGTCCATCTGGGGCGGTGGCCCAGTGATTATAGCCTGGGTTGAGCCTATACAGTTCGCCCAGCGATAGTTGAGACATGTTTGCAACAACACTTAAATCAATTTGTTGGTCGAGCTCAACATAGTCGATAATTTTTATATCTAAAGTGTTGGGTAAAACCAAACTAACACTGCTTGGGTTCTTTAATATTTCGGCGAGCGCTAAAATTTTAGGTACATATTGCTGTGTTTCGCGTGGCAGACTTAAAGACCAAAAGTCTGTCGCTTTACCGGCTTGTTGATTACGGCGGACTGCGCGTCGCACTCTACCTTCACCAGCATTATAGGCAGCAAGCGCTAAATGCCAATCGCCATCAAAGAAATTACCTAAATAAACGAGATAGTCTAGCGCAGCTGTAGTAGAGTCGTAAAGATCGCGTCGGCCATCGTACCACCAGTTTTGCTCAACACCAAAATGTGTTGCTGTTGCAGGCATTAACTGCCATAAGCCTGCAGCTGTACCGTGCGAAAATGCAAACGGATCGTAGGCGCTTTCAACAATAGGGATAATAGCAAATGCTAAGGGTAGGTTGCGGGCTTTTAATTCAGAAACAATAAAGTGTAAGTAAGGTTCTGCGCGATTGAATACACGATTTAAATAACGTGTGTTTTTTGCATACCAATTAATCTGTTGTTGCACATCTTTTCTGTGCTTCGCCGTATCGATGTTACCTTGCTTGCCGATGGTGACCCAGAGGTTGTCTGCTCTACGCGTTTTGCGTTGTGTTGCGGCATGTTCAAAGAAGTCCTTAGGCCAAGCCTCAGAACTTTGATACACTAGGGGTTCTTGATTATTATTTTTTGCAATGGCAGTAGATGTCAGTAGCAAGCTAACGACCAAACATAGTGAGGCCATGTGACCCAAACTGTAGAAATATTTACTGATGGCGCCTGCCGAGGAAATCCGGGCCCTGGCGGTTGGGGTGCCATACTGCGTTATAATGGACATGTGAAAACCCTCTCTGGAGCTGAATATAACACGACTAACAACCGGATGGAACTGATGGCTGCCATCGAGGCACTGCGGGCTCTACAGCGCCCCTGTATAATAAGTCTAACCACTGACTCGCAATATGTAAAGAAAGGCATCACCGAATGGTTGCCGGGCTGGCAGGCTAAGGGTTGGAAAACAGCTAATCGTAAACCGGTGAAGAATGCCGACCTCTGGAAAGAATTGTCTGCTGAGGTGGAAAAGCACCAAAAAATCGACTGGCATTGGGTTAAAGGCCATAGTGGGCATCATGAAAATGAATGGGCAGATGAATTAGCCACTCAAGCTATCGATGAGCTACAAGAAGGGAAGCACTAACATGCGACAAATCATACTGGATACAGAAACAACCGGTTTGAGCCCAGAGCAGGGCCACCGGGTCATTGAAATAGGTGCCTTGGAGATGGTAGACCGTCGCCTAACAGGTGAGCAATTTCACTACTATATACACCCCGATCGTGAGATCGACCCAGGCGCGCAGCGCGTGCACGGCATTACCCTGGAGTTTTTGCAGGATAAACCCCGCTTTGGCGAAATTGCTGAAGCCTTCTTAGCCTTTGTGCAGGATGCGGAGCTGATTATTCATAATGCCCCCTTTGATATGGGTTTTCTAGAATCAGAGCTTAGGCATGCAGGCATTCAGCCTGGCTTGAAGCCGCGGATTGCTGGCATCATTGATACACTGATGATGGCTAGAAAAAAATACCCAGGCAAAAAGAATAACCTTGATGCCCTATGTAAACGTTATGAAATTGATAATAGCGCCCGTGATTTGCACGGCGCCTTGCTTGACAGTGAAATTTTGGCTGACGTTTATTTGACGATGACGGGTGGTCAAGAAACCCTGGGTTGGGGTAATGCCGCCCAGAAAACGAACACACCACAAGCTATACTGTCGGGAGGGGATACAATCAATAAAGTTTCTGACATTCCGGTTATTTTTGCAGACGACGAAGAGCTGGCTGCGCACCAGCAGTATATTGATTTAATCCATAAAGATTAAAAAAACATTAATATAGACTGCTTGGTATAAGATTTGTATAATATGGGTCATAAAACCTATTCTATAATTAAACCAATAAGGAAAATATCATGAAAACAAAAATATTATGCGCCATAGCTTTGAGTTCAACCCTGGTAGCATCGATTGCATGGGCCGAAGGGGAGCTATCTACTTCAGATTACATACGCAAATCAAAATCAGGCATCTGCCACACAACCAGCAGCCCGTATTATCACAAGCTTAAAGGTTATTTTACATACAGCAGCATGCAAGATTGCTTGGTCAGTGGCGGTAGAAAACTGGGCAAGGATGAAAAAGAAAATGCCTCTGCTGCGACGCCATTACCACCCTGTGATGCTAGGCAAGAACCTAGCGAATAACAAGCTAGAAAACGGGATTTTCTGTGGCCAGTGGTTTATAATAAGTATTGGTCACGGAGATCTGGTTTAGATGAATACAGAAGAAAAAAAAGCACTTCTCATGGAAGAGGTGAAAACCTTATACCAGCGGTCCATTATTGCAATACCCTTAAACTATGTAGTATCCACGGTTATTACGGTAGTTTTGTATCCAGAAGTTGGTGATAAGCGGCTGTTAGCTTGGTTGCTTATGATGTTCGTGCTAACAAGCTTGCGTACAGGCTACACTTATTGGGTGCATAAACGTGGCGACTGGAGCAAATATACTGGTAGCTATCATGCAATCTATATGCTCGGGAGCTTGTTTGCAGGTTTGCTGTGGATCACCTTGTTTTTCATGTTTGCATTCAAAGTGCCCGAAGTTTATTTGTTATTTATTATCTTCACGCTAGGTGGTATGGTGATTGGCGCGGCATCATCGATGGCAACATCGCCAAGATCATATTTATGTTACATCTGTCCGATGCTGCTGCCGCCAGCGATTATTTTCCTATTTGAAGCAGATATTCTTGGTTTTGCTATTTCAATTTTGTTGTTCATTACATTTTTTGCACTTTTGGTTGTGTTTTTTCAGAATTTTAGGGTGTACAAAAGTGGCATGAGACTAAAGCTTGATAGAGATAAGCTGATTCACAATTTAAAAGACAGCAATAAAGATCTGGAAAACGCATACGAAAAAATCATGAATCTATCAAATACCGACGAATTGACCGGCATTTCAAATAGACGTGCATTCGATTTAAGCCTTAAAAAGGAGTGGGGCCGTGCTTTGCGCTCTAATTTGCCTTTAAGTTTCATCATGGTCGATATAGATTTTTTCAAAGATTACAACGATACATTTGGGCATCAAGAAGGTGATAAATGTTTGCAAGCTGTCGTTACTGGCATTGCTGACCTTGTGAAGCGGCCTGGTGATATGATAGCGCGCTATGGGGGTGAAGAGTTTTGCTTGATACTGCCGGATACGGAGCTAGAAGGTGCTTTAGTATTGGCGAAGAGCTTAAAAGAAAAAATTGAACTGCTAAAGATTCCAGCGGCAAATAAAAGCGTGAGCCCGTATGTAACTATTAGTCTGGGTGTTTCTTTCATTAGACCTGAAGGCAAGATAATTCCAGAAGATTTAGTGTACGCAGCGGACAAAGCATTATACCTTGCCAAGCAGCATGGTCGTAACCGTATTGAGACTTGGGAAACAGATGTATAATGAATGGATAGGGTTTGAGCGAATTATAACGCCAAATCGTCGCCTAGCCAGTTTTTTAAGCAAACAAATGGTAGCATCGCTGCCAGAAAATCAATTGTATACCGGGAAAATACTTGCTTGGCAGGATTTTTTGCAAGATTGTTGGCAAGAGTTTCGCAATATAATACAGCAACAGCAACCAAGGGTTTTGCTTTCGCCTTGGCAATCTCATTATTATTGGCAGCAAGTGATTGCCAAAAATGATCACGATATGCCATTGCTAGATACCGCGCAAACAGTACATCTGGTAAAGCAAGCCCACGGATTATTGCAGCAGTGGCGGTATAATCCAGACAAGCTGCACGGCATAAAACCCGATACCGATCTTTTCTTGTATTGGCAGCAAGAATATCAACAGTTGCTTATTGAGCGGCAATCAATTGATGAAAGTCAAATTGCCAGCTGTATCGAGTCCGCTCATACTCAAAATTCTAACTTGAATGACGATCCTATTGTAGGGGTCGCACCCTGTGCGACCCGCGCAAGCACAGCCTGCGATAAAATCCCTAAAAATATTCTGCTTTACGGTTTTGACGCGCTAACGCCAGAGCAACAAGATCTTTTCGGTACATTCGAAAAACAAGGCAGCAATGTGCAACATGCACAGATGCCAAAGCCCGCAAGCACCATTAAACGCGGTAGCTATAAAAACATCAAAGAAGAAATAACAAGCATTGCATTGCAAATAAAAGCGCAGCTTGATGAAAATCCAGAACCCACACTTCCATTGACTGTTGTAGTGCCGCAGTTAAAAGAGCATTGGCGTGTGATAAACGATATTTTCATTGATGTTTTCTCACCTTATCACTACCTTCCTGTGGCTGATAAAAAAGAACTGCCATTTAATATTTCGGCAGGGCAGCCGCTGTATGAAATGCCATTAGTCTGTGCAGCTTGGACTTTGTTTGATTTGCTTAATGAAAATGTATCAATTGAAACGTGGATGCAGCTTTGCCGCTCACCGTTCGTAGCTCAAGGCATTAGTGAAATGCCGGCCCGGGCAAGATTCGAAAGCAAATTACGCAAAACCCAAGCCGATAGTTTAACTTGGGAATGGGTGCTGGCACAAAAAACTTTGCCTCATGCGCTGTCGGTACAATTGCAAGCTGCGTTTAAGCTACTACAAGAAAAACCCAATTATGCAAAATCAAGCGACTGGCAAACTTGGCTATTGCAATGGTTGCAGCATTGGGGCTGGCCAGGCGAAAGAAATCTAAACAGCGAAGAATACCAAACTGTTACACATTTTTACAGGCTGCTAAATGAACTTGTAGGTCTTGATGTCACCATGGGCCAAGTAAACAGTAAAGCCGTGCTTTCACAGCTGCGCAGTCAAGCAATGCAACGTATGTTCCAAGGCGAATCAGAAGATAAGCCAATACAAGTTTTGGGTATGCTTGAGGCAGCCGGGCAACAGTTTAGCAAGCTTTGGATTACTGGGTTATCGCATGACGTTTGGCCGCAAAAACCTAGTCCCAACCCATTTATTCCAACGCACATTCAAATTGAGCAAACGATGCCGCATGCTAATGCTGAGCGTGAATATGATTATGCAAAAACCATGTTGCAGCGTTTATTAACCGCAAGTGATACGGTGCACATAAGCTTTGCACAGTACGATCTAAACTCAGACAGCAAGCGCTTGCCTAGCCCCTTGATACAGGACTTCTCTGAGCAGGACTATCATGAGATTGCGCATGATGAAAACCTATTGTATAAACTGCAAAAAACAAAAGCTGTTTCTCAGCTGCCTCCAAACAAGCCCGTAGCGTTTAAAAACCATGCGGCAAAAGGTGGTGCAGGGATTTTTAAAGATCAAGCAGCCTGTCCTTTTCGCGCATACGCAAAATACCGTTTGCGGGCAGTGGCGCCAGAGCTTCCGGTTTTAGGTGTTTCTCCAAAAGTAAAAGGCATATTGCTGCATGGCGCTCTAGAAACTATTTGGAAAGACTTGCAAGCCCAGCAAAATTTACAAGCCATGGACGAGCAAGCGCTCACGCAGCTGTGCGAACAACATTTGAATAAGGCTTTTGAGCAAATTAGCCCCAAGCTATCAAGGCAACAGCAGGCATTGGAACAACGTCGTGCCTTGCCTTTGTTATTGGCCTGGTTACAACTAGAGAAAACACGTGACAGCTTTAAAGTTGAAAGTATCGAAACATCGAGGCAAGCTATTTTTGCTGACTTGCCCTTGAACCTGCGTTTAGATCGCATTGACGCATTGCCCGATGGCAGCTTCTTACTGATTGATTACAAAACAGGCGATGCTAAAAGTAAAAGCTGGTTAGGTCTGCGCCCCGATGAGCCACAGTTGCCACTTTACATCAGTATGATGAAAACACCACCGAGCGGCATTGCGTTTGCCGTATTGCGTAAGAAAAAAGTTGAACTCATTAGCCTCAACCAGGAAAATAGCGATTGGCAACAGCATCTAAAAGAATGGCGAGAAGCGATAGAGCAATTAGCTATTGAATTTAAAGAAGGTCGGGCCGACCTGATGCCCAAATATGGCCCGCAAACCTGCCTGCAATGCGATCTACAGCTGTTTTGTAGAATTGGGGAACACTGATGACAATCAAGGATCTATCTGCTAGGAAAGCGGCACTTAACCCCCAGGGGTCTTTTATTGTGCAGGCGCCTGCCGGCTCAGGTAAGACGGAGTTATTAACACAGCGGATTTTAAGCCTGCTTGCCAACGGCGTACAGCAACCCGAGGAAGTATTAGCGATTACGTTCACACGCAAAGCAGCTGAAGAGATGCGCCTACGTGTTTTGAATGCTTTACAGTTGGGTCTGCAAAAAGACAGCCCCAGTGAAGATCATAAACAACAGACTTGGCAGCTTGCGCGTGCGGTATTGCAACAAGACCAAAAACTTAATTGGCAACTATTGCAAAACCCACAGCGCTTACAAGTTATGACCATCGATTCTTTTTGCGCCAACCTGGCTCGGCAAATGCCGGTGGTTTCTCGAATGGGCGCTATTCCAAAAATAACGCAGCAACCCTGGGCGCTGTACCAGCAGGCGGCAACACAAACGATAAATGACCTGCTCGCAGAAGAAGATGAAAATATAGAAAGCTTATTGCTACATTTGGATAATCAGCAAGGTCGTGCAGTGCAAGAAATTGCAAAAATGCTGCAATACCGTGAGCAGTGGCTTGGCCTAATTTTGCATCAGCGCAGTGATGACTTGCGTGAATTTTTACAAGACAACATTACCGCTGTGGTCAGGGGTGGTTTGCAGAAAACTGCAAAGCAGTTCCCGATAGATTTATGGCATGATTTAAAGCCATTATTGCAATTTTCGGTGCAGCAACTTTACCACCCCGAACTAGAAACTGTAGCGACATGGCAGACGCCAGAAACCAGTGTCGAAAGCTTGCCAACATGGCATGCCTTAACGCAATGGTTATTCACGCAAAGCGGTACTGTGCGGAAATCACCCGATAAACGTATGGGTTTCCCGGCTGGAAAAGATGAAACGCTAAAAATCATGAAAGCCGAAATGAAAAGTTGGCTGCAACGCTTGCAGGAACACCCTGCTTTAGTAGCCTGTCTACAACAGGTGCAATTATTGCCTGTGCCAGAGTACCATCAGCAACAGTGGCAGGTGCTAAAAGCTTTGTTCGAAATTTTGCCAATAGCCAGCGCGCAACTCTTATTGCAGTTTCAACAAAAAGCCTGTGTCGACTTCAGTGCCATTGCACAGTCTGCCTTGCATGCCCTAGGTGGGCAAGACGACCCAACAGACCTCACATTGAAGCTTGATAATAAGATCAGTCATATTCTGGTCGATGAGTTTCAAGATACTTCGTATTTACAGTTTCAGTTGTTAGAAAAGCTGCTGGCTGGTTGGCAGGAGAATGATGGCCGCACCTTGTTTTTAGTGGGTGACCCGATGCAGTCAATCTACCGTTTTCGCCAAGCGCAAGTGGGCTTGTTTTTGCAAGCGCAAGAGCAGGGTATCGCCGGCATCCAGCTCACATCATTAACCTTGCAAATGAACTTTCGATCATCAGCGAGTTTTATTACCTGGCTGAACCAGCATGCACCACAGTGCTTTTCTGCAGACAACGATAGCACGTTGGGCGCAATCAGCTATGCACCCTCTGCAAGCATCAATCTCGATGAAGAAAACGATTGCGTGCATGCAATATTGAGTGAAGATAAAAAACATCAAGCAGAGCAAGTGGTTGCCACGCTGCAAAAATTGCAAAACGATGAGGTGATTCAAAGCGTCGCTGTGTTAGTTCGTGCGCGCACGCATCTCACAGATATCACGCAGGCTCTTGCTATGCATGGGCTTTCTTATCAGGCTATTGAGCTTGAGCCGCTGGTGCAACGCCCAGTTGTGCAACATCTTTTGGCGTTAACGCGTGCCTACATTAATACCGATGATGCGATTGCGTGGTTAGCTATATTGCGCGGCCCGCTGTGTGGTTTGTCATTGCAAGACATCACGCTGTTGCGCGAAGATTATAACGACAATACTGTTTTTGAAAATATTCAGCAAACAACTAGCAAGTTGAGCAACGAGGCACAACAAATTTTGACAAGGGTAGTGCCTCTGCTGGTCAATGCCCTGCAACAAAAGCAGCGCATGAGCTTGGCGCATAGTATTAAGGCGTTATGGACTAGCCTAGGTGGCCCAGCGTTTGCAGAGTCTGAGCAGGCATTGCAAGACGCGCAAGCATTTTTTGATTTGCTTGACGAATGCGATCAGGGTGGCACACTGCATGATGAATCGGCATTTTTGCAACAATTACAGTTTACCTTCAGTAAACCAAAATCTGACAATACTAAAATACAGGTCATGACCATCCATCGCGCAAAAGGTCTTGAGTTTGATGCAGTGTTAATCCCGGGTTTGGAGCGCCGCGCACCGGCTAGTGACAAACCGCTACTGCTGTGGGACAGCCTGCCAGTGAATGAAGGCGAAGCATTATTATTTGCGCCGATTCATGCAACGCAAACGCAAGAAGAGCCAATCTATGAATACCTCTGGAATGTCCAAAAACAAAAAGGCAGCTATGAGCTCGGCCGTTTATTATATGTTGCTTTAACGCGCACCAAGTCAACGTTGTATTTATTTGCAAGCCTAGGTGAAAAACAAAAAGAACCTGCGCAAGGAAGTTTATTGAGCTTATTGTGGCCAAGTATGGAAAGTATGTTCAAAGCTGATGAGCAAACAGCTACCACGCATGAAGAAAGTGCTAAACAGCTAAACTGCCTAGCGCCCACGTGGCAATGGCCAAAAGATCTGCCCACCTTGCAACCTGCTTTGAGCATTGATACCAGCCGTGGCAACCATGTGCCCATTGAGGTTTGTAACCAGCAACGCTTGCGCGATATGGCTATCGGTACTGTCCTGCACAGTGCTTTGTATCATCAAGACAGTAATGAACAAGCTTGGCGTATGCATCTTTTGGAGCTGGGCGTCAGCGAAAATTTAAGCGCAGCACTAGCGACCGTCAAACAGGGCTTTAGCCAAGCACAACTTGATGTGCGTGGGCAGTGGATTTTATCAGCGCAGCAAGACGCCAAGGCTGAGCATGCTATTTTGGCACGTTTTGATAATGAGTTCGCGCGCATCATTATCGATAAGACATTTGTCGATGAACACAATGTACGTTGGATCATTGATTACAAAACCAGTGATGTAGGTGATATACCGCTAGATCAATTCTATGCGCAAGCACAAGCGCAACATGCACCACAGCTGGAACGTTACGCCGCTATTTTGGCGCAGCAAGAAACCCGCACGATTAAATTAGGCCTGTACTTCCCCTTATTTGCCGGTTGGCACGAATGGGAGGTATAAGTCTTGGTGTAGGGGTCGCACCTTGTGCGACCCGACATCGCGAAGCGATGTGATTCCCCGCAAGATATGTTAAAATACCCTTACCAGGAGCAAAAAAATGTCAGGAAAATTACCCCATAAATTGGTTGTCAGTATTTCATCTAGAGCACTATTCAACCTCGATGACAGCCATCATATCTATGAAGAAAAGGGCGTTGATGCATATGCCAATTACCAAATTGAGCACGAAAACGAAATTCTTGAGCCCGGCCCAGCTTTTCCATTGGCTAAAAAATTATTGGCGTTAAACGAAGACCATGAACAACCATTAGTCGAAATCATTTTGCTTTCGCGCAATAGCGCCGACACTGGTTTGCGAATATTTAATGCAATTCAGCATTACGATTTAAAAATGACGCGCGCAGTATTCACCAGTGGCCGTTCGCCATTTGATTATGTGCAGGCATTTAACACCCATTTGTTTTTATCCGCCGACCCTGTAGATGTGCGACAAGCGCTTGATGCAAATCTCGCTGCCGCTGCAATTTTACCGTCGGTAACAAAAAAAGATGACCACCCAGAACTGCGCATTGCTTTTGATGGCGATGCGGTAATATTCTCGGATGAATCTGAACGCATCTATCAAGAACAAAACCTCGAGGCATTTAATGCGAATGAGATCAAAAAAGCTAAAAAACCGATGAGCGAAGGCCCGTTTAAAAATTTTTTAGAAACCTTAAGTGCTATTCATCATTTGTACCCGGCCGAAACCTCACCCATTCGCACGGCTTTAGTAACAGCGCGTTCTGCGCCTTCGCACGAGCGTGTAATCCGTACGCTACGCGCCTGGGGCATCCGCATCGATGAAGCTTTATTTTTAGGTGGCCTTGATAAAGGCGAATTCTTACGCGCTTTTGGCGCCGACATCTTTTTCGACGACCAACAGGCGCACTGCGACTCTGCTCGCGAACATGTCGCTACCGGCCATGTCCCAAGTGGTATTGTAAATCGCTCGTAAAAACTTTAATTTGTAGGGGCGGCACCCTGTGCCGCCCGCACAGGCGTAAGCCTGTGGAATAGCATTGCTTCGCAATGCCGGGTCGCACAGGGTGCGACCCCTACTTTGCTGGGTTCAAACCTAGCTGTTTTCCTCATATACCCGTGTTAAATCCCTAAATGGTATTACCGCAATGGTTGAAGAAGTTGTTACCGATATGCAAAAGAACAATGAAGAAGTGCCTGAAGCGTTAGCAGAGAAGCATTTTAGTGGTAAGTTTCAAGTGCGCATTCCACCTGAGCAGCATCGCAAGCTTGCAATGAAAGCAGCAGAAATGGGCGTCAGCCTCAATCGTTATATCAGTTCAAAGTTGCTAGACTGAGCACTCCCCACCTTATAAGTAATTCTTAATCATTCCTTAAGGGTATTTTATCATGCTGTTATTGCTACAAATTTTTACATTTTTTAACAAATTGATCATTGCATAATGAAAATATTCGCTATACACTTGGTGGTAGGTTGTTTCCCGCTTTGGTATTAGGGAATAATAGTTAGTAAACACATAGGAGTATTATTATGGGTTCAGGTCCAAGTAAACCAGCAGCGCAGTCTGCGAGTCAGCCGCAGCCGCAAAAGCGAATGGTTGCTCGAAAGCTTACACGAGCAGAAAAAGTTCAAGAGGTTGTTGGTAAAGACCATGCAAAGCAAGAAAGCTTTATTAAAGATCGCGTCATAAAATTTTTAGACGCATACAAAGGCAATGAAGATCAAGTCGTAGAGCTGCGAAATGCTTTGACAAACATAGTTAAAGCTCCTCAAACAGTTGTTGATTGGGCTGAAAAGCTCACAAAGGCGCTTGGTAAATTCCCTGACGCAACACCACTTCAAAAGAAAAATATACAGAGTATTTTAGCAGACAGCGATGATGAAGCTGAAACTGAAGATAAAGCAAAAACTGAAGATAAAGCAAAAACTGAAGCTGAAGCTGAAGCTATAGCCAATTTGGTAGCTGAGGTCGCTGAAGATGAAAATCCAAACGTAGCCATTCAAAATCTCTTGAAAGATATCGCCACTGTTTTGCATATACGTGATGAAACACATATTGTCGCATCGCTTGTAGAGGCTAATTACAATAGATATAGAAATGATAGCAACGCATTAGGAGAAGTAACTGAGAAGGCAGAAAATACCGAAGCAGAATTGGCCCGGGTACAAAGTCAAGCGAAAGAAACGGATGCTGAGCTGGCCAAAGTGCAAAAAGCGCTAAAAGATTTAAAGGACCTGCATGTAAAAGATGGCGCTGATAGTGTGGCTGACTCTGCCATAAGTGTTTCAAGGCAGAAAAAACATGATTTAATAGCAACGAAGCAGGGCTTAATTAAATATATCTCATCACCAAGAATCAACCTTATTGAGACTTTAAGCATTGCACTGGCAGAAAGCGCGAGAAGTCAAATAACTGAAAAAAACAAAAGTGATATAGTTGCTTTACAAAAACAAATTCATATGCTTTTACAGAGCTTATGTCTGCAAAAACAGGGGCCTTATGATGTTATAAAAATGTTTTCTGATTTCAAAACAGGGGTTGTTAGCCATGATGAAACAGTATACATGGCTGCTGTAAGAGAGAAAGCAGAGGAAAAAGAGGTGTCAATATTTCAAGTTATGCTAGCAGATAATGTTTGTGAAAATTATGGTTTTGGTCTATACGGTGCTGTAGATGGGAAAACTGGAGAGCCTCTAGCAGCAGAAGAACAAAGTAAAGATGTTTCCCCAGAAGATGACACGAATCTATCTCGGGTGGCTGGTAAGCTTGCTCGGCTAGATAATTTTTTTGCGGCATTAAAAGAGCACTATGGCAATACAGATTGCTATAAACCGACGAAAACCCTTGTGCACGCTGCCGCAAAAGAAGCTAAAAGGCTAGAAGCAGAAACAAATATTGATAGCAGTAGGAAAATAAACGGACATTCTAAATGATAAGTTATAAGGTTTTAGTTGTTTCGATTAAATAGCATTTAATGGGTAATAAGCGAACAGACACAGATTAATCAGGAGGCAGATTATGGTGATGAAAACATTAAAAGAATGGGTAAGCAATGACAATGCACGAACAGCATTTAGCAACATGATGGGTAATTCCTTGGGAGATGGAAAAGCGAAAATCGGTGATGCGCACATTATTGCAAGTTTAAAGCAAATTGTTCTACCACGTTTTACGGGGCTCAAGCAGGCTCAGATGTCAAACACTGAATTTACTGCGCTGGTTAGTATTGCGCAGCAATCACCTCTTGTGGCAGAGTTTTTGCTGAATACGCAACATGTTTGGCAGTGGCATAAAACGAATCCTGATGGCGGGAGGGTAGATGATTTTTCACCACAGTTATTGGCAGCAATAGAGGCCGACTCTCTGTTGGGTAAATTGGCCAGTATTCCTACGCATGTGCGTGTAGAAGATGGCAGTTATGTCGATATGCGAACATTTTTGGAAAACCCAAATGTTTATCAGCCGTACACACCAGAAGGTGCTGATCAAATAGAAAACTGGAAAGATGTTGAGCAAAAAACGTTGATGGATGCGCTTGCAGAGCTTGTATTACAAGCGAAAGGTCCTTTGGTTTTTCCGAAAGACAGAAACACAACGCCAGAGGCCCTGATAGTTGCAGCAAGCTACGCTGTGCGCCGTGAGGAGGAGCTGCCAGCGGATATGGTTAACACGATGCTCGCTTTGGCAAAGCAGTCGAAGACCATAGCAACGATACTGTTTGAAAAAGTCGGCTTTATTGCAAGATACACTGGTGAACAAGGCGCTAACAACTTTATGAGCCAGCTTAGTAAAGAGCAAATAAAAGACTTTCTAAGTGATCCAACCGTGAGCAAAACCAGCCGTAATATCTTGCTTGATAGGGTGGCACCGCAAGGCTTTTTTGCAAGCCGCTTCCCAGGCTCGCCAGGTAATTTGTTTGACAGAGTAGAGCGTCTAGCTTTTCGGGAGTCGTTCAAAAAGCAAGCGTTAGATTTGAATGTTCCGGTGGTAGCTCTACCTAAAGAACAGGCCTGGGCTAGGCTTGATGATGCGGATAAGTTTGAGTCTTCGCCAGTAAGGCCTTGGGCCCGACGCGATGCCGCAGATGAACTTGCTTCTTCAGTTACATCCGACTCATCAGTAGGCGACCTTACCAGCTTGGATGATGCTGACGGTGAAGCTTACACGGGCCCGGAATCGCCGCCTGTTTCTCAAGATGTTCTTGTAGGCCGTGGCTTTAAGACGCCTGCTGCACCCAAATCATCTACAAGCAGAAGGCTAAATATGGATGCATTGGACGACGGTGGCACACCCAGCAGCACCGCAAGCAGCTCAGCAAGCCGCACATCGAGCTGGGCGCGGGCATCATCACCCGAGTTTGGCAAAGATGCAGTAACAGTAAAAGGTGTTGACCCAACGGGTGCGGATGATGCTAAAAAACTTGCTGCCACCCCAGTGAAACAAGGCGCTTAAACTAGCGATTAACCCTATATTGCCCCCTTATTAAAGGGGGTTTTTGTAGCTTTAACATAATGCTTGAGCGAAATAAATTCGCTCTACGCGTTAAGGGGAAGAGCTGCGCTTCTCCCCCTTAACAATCCCCCATTGCAACTTGCAGTGATCTTTGCTCAGAGCCCGAGCGCTAGCGAAGGGTCATCTGCATTTTAAATCTTGTGAAAACTTGTTTTTTTCTTAGTTCAACTGACCCCTCACTTGCGTAAGGGGCTCTGATAAAAGGCTTTGATAAAATCGCCCCCTTTTGTAAAGGGGGCAGATGCAGCAGCTACGCTGCATCGGGGGTTTTTGTACTTGCAGTGATCTTGTGTCATAACCGCTCTGTTACCGTCAAAGCTCTCGTATAATATTATCGCAAGACTTAACGTAGGGGTCGTACCCTGTACGACCCGACATCGCGTAGCGATGTGATTACCACGAGCCATTTTCACCCATGCTATACTGCCCAGATGACGACTCCCTGGCAGCAAACAATTCCTATCGACGAAACGTTAGCGCAGCAATTGATTGCTTCGCAATTCCCTGAAATTACGATCAAAAGCTTTAGATACCTCGGTGAAGGCTGGGACAATAAAGTGTATTTGATCAATGACGAGCTGGTATTTCGTTTTCCCCGCCGCCATGAGTGTGCTTTGGAATGCATGCAAAAAGAAATTGGCATAATGACCAAGCTCGCCAGCTTTTTACCACTGCCAGTATCTTTTCCGGTTTATATTGGCCAGGCTTGTGAACAATATCCGCACCCGTTTGCAGGGTATGATTATTTACCGGGTAAGCCGATAAGTGAAATAGGTTTAGATACCCTGCCAGCAACAGATTTATTAGAAAAACTCGCTTTATTTTTAAAAGCGTTGCACAGTGTCCCTGTAGATAATATTGGGGCAGAGATTCCAGACGATCCAATGAAAATGGACTATGCTGACCGCAGTGCGAGAATGATTAATACAATAGAGTTTATAAAATCTACAATTGATATTCCATATGCTCAAAAATTATTAGATATCGTCAAAAATCTAAAATCTGCATTCCCGTTAAAAAGTGATTACTGCATCGTGCACGGCGATCTTTATTCGCGTCATGTATTGCTAGAGGGCAATAAAGTAAGTGGCATCATCGATTGGGGTGATATTCACATGAATACCCCAGCGATAGATTTATCGGTTCTGTATACTCTATTTCCAGCCCAATATCACGACAAGTTTTGGGAAATTTATGGGCCGGTGAGTGAACAGCTGCAGCAACAGGCAATATTTCGTGCGATATACAGCAGCGTGCTAATGACGCGCTATGCTATTGACCAAAATGACAATAAATTATTACAAGTAAGCTTGCAAAGCCTGGATTATATTCAGTCAGAGCCCGAGCGCTAGCGAGTGTAATTGCGACAATGAATTGCCCCCTTTGTGAAGGGGGCAGGCCGCCATCGGCGGGCGGGGGATTTTTACCTCAACCCCGGCCACGCGATGCTGATTTGCGCTCGTGCTCTTTCAAAAATCTTTTACGCAAACGCAACGATTTTGGTGTGACTTCAACCAGCTCATCGTCATCGATAAAACTTAACATCTGTTCTAATGAATAATTAAGGGCAGGTGTTAATACAATGTTTTCATCTGTTCCGGATGCGCGTACATTGGTTAATTGTTTACCTTTAATAACATTCACTACTAAATCGTTATCGCGTGAGTGAATGCCAACAATCATACCTTCATATACATCGACTTGTGGACCAATGAATAAACGGCCACGTTCTTGCAAGTTAAACAATGAGAAGCCACTAGAAGTACCGCCGCCAATTGAAATTAACACGCCATTGCGTCGTTTTACCGAAGCATCTTTTTGCACTGGGCCATAAGCTTCGAAAGTGTGATACAACAAGCCTGTACCCGAAGTTAAAGTCATAAAGTCGGTATGAAAACCAATTAAACCGCGTGATGGAATCGAGTAGTCTAAACGCACACGACCTTTACCATCGGGAATCATGTCGCGCATTTGGCCTTTACGTGAACCCAAGATTTCCATGATGGTACCTTGGTGTGTTTCTTCAACATCAAGTGTTAAAGCCTCGTAAGGTTCTTGCAACTCGCCATCGATTTCTTTTAAGATTACTTCAGGTTTTGAAACAGCAAGTTCATAGCCTTCGCGACGCATAGTTTCAATGAGAATTGAAAGATGCAATTCGCCACGGCCTGAGACACGTAGTCTGTCTGGGCTATCAGTGTCTTCAACACGTAGCGCTACATTGTGAATAAGTTCTCTTTCAAGGCGGTCGCGAATTTGACGACTGGTGACATAATCACCTTCTTTGCCGGCAAATGGAGAGTTGTTTACTTGGAATACCATGCCAACAGTCGGTTCATCAACCGTGAGTGCTGGTAAAGCTTCAACGTTATTAGCATCGCAAAGCGTGTCAGAAATGCGCGGTTCTTCAAGGCCTGTGATTGCAATGATATCGCCTGCTTGTGCGTTGGGTACTTCTGTACGCTCTAAGCCGTGGTAACCTAAAATTTGTAGCACACGACCGTTTCGTATTTTACCATTACTATCAATCACTTTAATTTGTGTGTTGCTTTTAATGTTGCCGCGTTTAATACGACCAACTGCAATCGCGCCGACATAGTTAGAATAATCAAGCGAGGTAATCTGCATTTGGAACGTGCCATCAACATCGATATCGGGTGGCGGCGCATGTTCAACAATGGCTTCAAATAAAGTTTCCATATTGTTGTTATGTTCTTCTGCATCAAGCGAAGCATAGCCTTGCAAAGCAGAAGCATAAATAATCGGAAAATCGAGTTGTTCGTCGGTGGCACCGAGGCGATCAAACAAATCAAACACTTGGTCTACAACCCAATCAGGGCGAGCACCATCGCGATCAATCTTGTTTACGACAACAATCGGGCGTAAACCATGTTCAAAGGCTTTCTGGGTAACAAAACGGGTTTGTGGCATTGGGCCTTCAACGGCATCGACCAGCAATAGTACAGAGTCAACCATTGAAAGTACACGTTCAACTTCACCACCAAAGTCCGCATGACCTGGGGTATCCACAATATTAATACGGTAGTCCTTCCATTTTAGGGCAGTGTTTTTCGATAAAATCGTGATGCCACGCTCTTTTTCAAGGGGGTTGCTATCCATTATGCGGTCTACAGTCGGGGCACGTTCATCAAATGTGCCGCTTTGCTGTAGTAGTTTATCAACCAGGGTGGTTTTACCGTGGTCAACGTGGGCAATAATTGCAATATTTCGTAGTTTAGTCATAAACTCATCTCAGCTAGAATAAGTTGCATATCATACCATAAATTGGGGAGCCAAGCCCAGCGAATCTTGGTGGGCAGTTCTAAGCTCGAGTAGGGCTGTTCCTAGACTACAAAGTGAGATAAGAAAAAGCCCCGCTGGCGCGAGGCTTAAAGTACCAATGTAATTGGAGATTGACGAAGAATAGTTTAACAAACCTACAGCAGATGCCAATTGCCAGATACCCATAGATCGCGTAAGTATTTTGCGTGTTGTCTGCCAGATAATCACTGCGATCATTGAACATGTTTTGAACAGTTAATGATACATTAATAACAGACATGCTAGAATGGCGCTGAGCACTAGCATACAGGGAGTACAACACATGCTTATGAGCAAGCAAACCATTTTTGATATCTCAGCCCAACTATTTACTAGCACACCAGATTTAGCAAAGCTACGCAGTTTGCTGACTTCGTTAAGCGTTCTCACAGACCACGCAGCATTGGGTTATCCAGACGACCCAACGTCCTGGATATTGGATCTGGCACGTGGGGTAACACCGCTACGTAAAGCAAATTTTCCAGCTGGCATGCACCCAGATGCAGCTGCAGTGCTATTTGAATTTGCTGGCAGCGGTAATATTGCGTATTCAAATAACGTCAATGACCCACTCAGACTAGCTTGCAGCAAAGCAAATGCCGATGTCGCGATTCTATTTTTTAACTACTATTTGGAACAAATGCGACTACTGCCCTATCATGAGGCGGGCCAACGGCATTTTTATTCAAAACATGCGGAAATGCATGAAAAAGTGCTTTCAGCGCACATTCTTGACGCTGTTTTAGCTGTAAAAAACCGTGCAAATGACGCTGAAAAAGAAACATTATTAGCTTTTCTGCAGCAAACGGAGCAACAAGATTTGCGTATCGCGGTACCAAGAAGAGAGGGCGGGGGCTACAACTGGCTACAGATAGGATTTTTACTTGAAGCAACGCCTGATTATCTTTTGGAGCTCGACAGAAGTCGCCAACGTATTGATGATCGGCAGCGAACGCAAGATGACATCGTTGCAGATAGCATTATCGCGCGCTACGGTGGGGCGATGAATTTTGCTAATCCAGCCGCATCGGGCACACTCGCTGCCTACGGTGCAGCCCGCGAAGAAAATTGCTTAAGTATGATTGCAGCACGCTTTTTGAGTAAGACGAAACAAACGTTTGATGATATTGACACGCAGATGCATCTTTATCAAACAAGTCGTTCCGGCGGGCAAAACACAGCTGCAGAAATTGTTGGGCTTTTCCCTGAACAGCGTCGCATTATTTTTCGTACACGGCGTGTGTCAAACGCCAACGAGCATTTGCTGACGCATGCTGCAACACATGGGTTTTATTCAGAAGCAAACCCTGGTGGTGTGTTGCGTGAAAACGTAGATGCATTAATAAAGATTTTGCAATATGATCTGACGTCGAGAAATAATCCACAAGATCCGTTAATAACAGCTTGCCGTGCTGGCTATACTGATATGACGCAACGTTTGTTCGAAACATATCTTGGCTATAGGCCTATTGCGAACTATTTGCCTAAAAGCCATTGGAAAGCACAAATGTTGGATGATTATGCTGTGCAAGCAATAGATTATTTCATTAACACTAAAGATGCACCCAATCGTGATGAGATGTTGCGTTATTTTAATGGCCTGACAGATTGTGCTGTTAAAGTTATGTCATCTGATGCTGTACGAATTCCTGCATATTTAGAAAACCAGGGTGTTGATTTGAGCCGTGTAAGCGTTACCTGTAGAGCGTAGCGTAGGCCAGCTGTAGGGGCGGCACCCTGTGCCGCCCGCGCGGGCAAAGCCCGCGGGTAAGCATCGCTTCGCGATGCCGGGTCGCACAGGGTACGACCCCTACAAAAATTTTGAGTTGCATCGAAGTGAGTTAAAAAAAAGCCCCGCGGGTGCAGGGCTTGAAGTTTCCAATGTAGTTGGAGATTGACAAGGTTTATCTTAGCAAAACTCACGGACAAAGAAATTGGCAAATGTCGGAAGATGTAATAGGGAAATCTCGCACATGGATGTTCAAAAAAAACGCACTCAGACAACAGCTTGCCGGTGAGTTTACAGCCTTGCACACCATGTAGGGGGTGCTGTACAAAAGTTTTACAGATTTTCTGGGGGAATTTCTTTTTCACGTAAGGTTAAAATATCTACGCCATCATCTGTTACTAATAAGGTATGTTCCCATTGTGCAGAAAGGCTACGATCTTTGGTGACGACTGTCCAGTTATCAGGAAGATGTTTTACAAAACGTTTACCGGCATTAATCATCGGTTCAATGGTGAAACACATGCCGGGTTTTAAAATAACATCAGCTTGTTCGTTACTTTCGTAATGTAAAATTTGTGGTTCCTCATGAAAACCTTCACCAATGCCATGGCCGCAATATTCACGCACTATAGAATAGTTATATTGCTTTACATGTTCTTGTATTGCTTTGCCAATGTCTTTGATCGATGCACCTGGTTTAACCTGTGCAATGCCGACATACAAACATTCGCGCGTGGCATCAACGAGGCGCTTTGCTAAAACCGATGGTTCACCGACAAAAAAAGTGATGCTGGAATCGCCGTGATAGCCATCTTTGATAACGCTGATATCAACGTTAATGATGTCGCCATCCTTAAGTTTTTTCGGCCCCGGGATGCCGTGGCAAATTTGGTTGTTTACTGAGGTGCAAATCGATTTTGGAAAGCCTTTGTAATTCAATGGGGCAGGGATGGCTTGCAGGTCGTTGACGATATAATCGTGGCAGATCTGGTCTAGCTGCTCGGTGCTGACCCCTGCTTTGACGTGGGGAGCGATCATCTCGAGGGTCTGCGCAGTGAGCCTGCCGGCTACCCGCATCTTCTCAATGGCTGCTTTGTCTTTAATCGTGATACCCATAGGTTTGTGATTCTACGCCAAATATGGTATAAATGCGACTTGAAATTAACTTAAAATCCGCACACAGGTCGACACATGGTTTAGGGTGCCCCGAGAGGGGTTAAATCATGGGGCTTGTGGAGGCATAACCCCCAGGAGAGACAATATGACTGTAAATATGCGCGATATGCTGCAGGCCGGCGTACACTTTGGCCACCAAACCCGTTTCTGGAACCCTAAGATGGAAGAATTCATCTTCGGAGCACGTTCTAAGATTCACATTATTAACCTTGAAAAAACCTTACCGCTATTCAATCAAGCCATTGATTTTATTGAAGATACAGCTGCAAAGGGTGGTAAAATACTATTCGTTGGTACGAAGCGTGCAGCGCAGGATATCATCGGTGAAGAGGCAGCACGTTGCGGCATGCCTTACGTTGACCATCGCTGGCTCGGTGGCATGTTAACCAACTATAAAACTGTTCGCCAGTCTATCAAGCGTCTAAAAGAGCTTGAAGCTGAGTTTGATGCGGGCAGCAATGAGGGTATCACTAAGAAAGAAGCGTTAATGCGTTCACGCGAGCTTGGGAAGCTACAGCACAGCCTGGGTGGCATCAAAGAGATGGGCGGCCTACCCGATGCTATTTTTGTGATCGATGTTGGTTACGAGAAGATTGCTATTACTGAAGCTAATAAGCTGAAGATCCCTGTCATTGGGGTCGTTGATAGCAATAACAGCCCAGATGGTGTTGATTTCTTGATTCCAGGTAACGATGATGCGATTCGCGCCATCCGTTTATACGTGGGTGCAGTTGCTGATGCGATTATTGGTGCACGTGAGAAAGCGCGCGCCGGCCTTGATGAAGAAGAATACATCGAAATTGATGAATCTTCCGACAACAAAGGCAAAGAGAAAAAAGCGAAACCTAAGGCCAAAGTTAAAGAGAAAGCCGAAGTTAAAGTAGAGACTAAAGCTAAAGCTACAGCCAAGGCTGCGAAAACAGCTAAAAAAGAAGCTGAGCCAGAAGCACCTAAGGCCAAAAAAGCAGCAAAGCCTGCGACCGAGAAGAAAGCCAAGCCAGAAGGCGACGCTGAATAGTTAATGAATGTAGGTGTAGGGGTCGAACAGCGTTCGACCCGCGCCGGATATCGCAAGTATTCAAGAGAGGAATAAGATGACAGTTAAAGCAGAAGATGTAAAAAAATTACGTAGCCGCACCGATGCACCTATGATGGATTGTAAGAGAGCATTAGATGCTTGTAATGGTGATATCGATGCCGCAGCTGAAGCCTTGCGCAAAGCAGGCCAAGCAAAAGCAGATAAAAAAGCCGGCAGAACAGCCGCAGAAGGCTTGATTTCAATAGCTAGCAATGACGGCCATACGATGGCTGCAATGCTGGAAATTAACTGCGAAACAGATTTCGTTGCACGCGATGAAAGCTTTATTGCTTTCGCGAATGAAGTAACACAAGCGGCGTTAACACAAGAAGCTAAAGATCGTGATGCACTGCTTAAAGCCACGCTAGCATCTGGTAATACAGTTGATGTAGCGCGCGCCGAATTGATTTCTAAAATCGGCGAAAATATTAACGTGCGTAGAGTTTCTTTCATGAAAGTAGAGCAGGGGCACATTGGTGCTTACACGCATGGCGGCCGTATCGGCGTATTATTGCAAATGGTTGGTGGTGATGCAGCGTTAGCGAGAGATTTAGCAATGCATGTTGCAGCCAGCAACCCACAAGTGGTTTCTCCTGATGATGTTTCACAAGCATTGATTGATAAAGAGCAAGAAATCTACACAGCGCAAGCGCAAGAAAGTGGCAAGCCACCTGAAATCATCGAGAAAATGATTCAAGGACGTTTGAATAAGTTCCGTGATGAGGTCAGCTTATTGGGGCAACCATTCGTTAAAGATAGCGGTTCTTCAGTTGCAAGCGTACTAAAAGGTGCGAAAGCAGAAGTTATTTCATTCACGCGCTTTGAAGTGGGTGAAGGCATTGAAAAAAAGAAAGACGATTTTGTTAAAGAGGTCATGGAACAAGCACAAGGAAGCAATACATGAGCGATAAATCTGGCCGAGCCATTTTTCAACGTGTGTTGATAAAATTAAGTGGCGAGGCACTGAACGGAGGCAGCCAGGTTGGTATTAGCGCAGAGGTATTAGAGCGCTTAGCAAAGGAAGTATATGAAGTTACCAAGTTAGGTGTACAAGTCGGTTTGGTGCTCGGGGGTGGTAATTTAGTGCGTGGCCGCGCGCTTTCTAAAGTTGGCTTAGACAGAGTCACAGGGGACCACATGGGCATGCTTGCGACAGCAATGAATGCTCTAGCGATGCGTGATGCACTTGAACAAAATGGCGTGCCAACGCGAGTGATGTCCGCTATACCGATGAGCGGCTTGCTCGATCATTACGATAGACGCAAAGCGGTGCATCATTTATCCGCTGGTCGCGTTGTGATTTTTGCAGCAGGTACGGGTAATCCTTTGGTAACAACTGATTCAGCAGCAAGCTTGCGTGCGATAGAGATCAATGCTGATATCGTGCTAAAAGGAACAAGCGTAGATGGCGTATATTCTGACGACCCTGCAACAAACCCAGATGCGACGTTGTATAAGCATTTGAGTTATCAAGAAGCTCTAGATAAAGAGTTAGGGGTAATGGACCTCTCTGCATTTTGCCAATGCCGTGATTATGACATGCCCATCCGTGTGTTTAATATCAACAAAGAGAAAGCACTGTCCCGTATTGTTTTGGGCGATGAAGTGGGCACGTTAGTAAATAAGGGGTAAATGATGATAGATGGAATTATTTCTCAGGGCACTGGGCACATGGACAAGGCAATCGTTGCTTTGAAAAACGAAATGAATAAACTGCGTAGTGGACGCGCGCATCCTAGTTTACTAGAGCATGTTATGGTTGATTATTACGGTAACCCTACGCCGATAAGCCAAGTTGCCAATATTACTGTAGAAGACCCAAGAACCCTAGGTATTACCCCGTGGGAAAAAAATCTGGTTCCAGCCATTGAAAAAGCTATTATGAAAGCTGATTTGGGTTTAAACCCAGCAACGTCAGGTAGTATTATTCGTGTACCCTTGCCAATAATGACTGAAGACCGCCGTAAAGAAATGATAAAGTTGGTGCGCCATGAAGCAGAGCAAGCCCGCGTATCAATAAGAAATGCTAGACGTGATGCAAATGGAGCAGTGAAAGATCTTCTAAAAGCAAAAGACATCAGTGAAGATGATGAAAGGCGCGCAGAAGATCGCATTCAAAAATTAACTGATAAATACGTTAAAGAAATCGACGATATTCTAGCAAGAAAAGAAAAAGACCTGATGGAAGTCTAATGCGGAAGCCAAAACACATTGCGATCATTATGGATGGTAATGGGCGTTGGGCGCAAAAGCGCATGCTGCCCAGAACTGCTGGTCACAAAGCAGGCGCTAAATCAATCAAAGAGATTATTAAAGTATGCATTCATCATGAGATCAATACGCTTACTCTATTTGCATTTGGCCGTGAAAATTGGCAACGTCCAGAGGCCGAAGTTTCTTTTTTGATGCAATTATACGTAACCACCTTAGAAGATAACCTTGATGCTTTGTTAGAGCAAAACATCAGGCTTCGTTTTATCGGTGACTTGCAAGGGCTTTCATTTGAAATGCAAACGCTTATGAGTAAAGCTGAAAGGCTTTCAAGTACAAACACGGGTTTGAATTTAAATATTGCCATCAATTACAGTGGTCGCTGGGATATTACGCAGGCTTGTAAAAAAATTGCTAATGCAGTTAAGCAAGGTTGTATCGATGGTGACGAGGTTGATGAAACATTATTTAACCACTATACCGCTCTTTCTGATTTGCCGGCACCAGATTTATTTATACGAACTTCTGGAGAGCATCGAATCAGTAACTTTATGTTATGGCAGCTTTCCTATACGGAAATGTATTTTGTTGAGGAGTGTTGGCCGGACTTTTCTGCAACATCACTTGAACAAGCTTTAGTAGCTTATGCTAAACGAGAACGGCGCTTCGGTGCTGTACGAGAACACGACTATGCTTAAAACACGTCTAATCACTGGTGTAGCTTACATAGCCTTTATTTTCGGGCTTATATTTTTAGTACCGACTGCAGGCTATAATATTATTATGGGCATAATCAGTTGTCTCATGCTATTTGAATGGATGCGCTTAGCTGGCATCACCGATAATTGGCAAAGATTTTTATGGTTGGATATTTTTGTAGTGCTTTTATGTTTGGCTGCTTGGTGGCAACCTGGTCAAAATTTTCTTATTCTACTTGCCATGCCATTTTGGTTTTTTGCCTTTGTTTTTCTTGTGATGCGACAAATGTACGATGCAAAGCTAAAAATGTTAAGTGGCGTCGAAGTGTTGCTCGGTTTTGCCGTTATTGTGCCGATGTATGCAGGGCTAGTGCAAATCAGAGAACTCCCACAAGGGCAGCTTTGGGTTTTGATGCTATTTGTGTTGCTATGGTCTAGCGACAGCTTTGCTTACGCTAGTGGTAGGCTGTTTGGTAAGCACAAGCTTGCAAGTAAAATCAGCCCCGGTAAAACGCTAGAAGGTTTATTTGGCGGCATGGTCCTTACTATTGTAGCCCTGTGGCTGTACAACTATTTTGTTTTCGGCGAATTGGCATTTAATTTAATGTGGTTTGTTTTAGTGGGTTTATTGGTATTGCTGGCAGTAGTAGGTGATCTGTTTGAAAGCTATATCAAGCGTATGCACAATGTAAAAGATAGCGGCAATATACTTCCTGGGCACGGTGGTTTGCTTGACCGTCTAGACAGCTTAACGGCAGCGGCACCTATCTTTGCCATTCTCAGTGTTGGGGGAATGCTATGAGCCGGCCTAAACAAATATGCTTGCTGGGTGCAACGGGCTCTATCGGGCAGCAAACGCTCGATATCATTCGTTTGCACCCAGATAAATTCGAAGTTTTTGCACTCACAGCCAATACCTCTGTGCAAGTGATGCTGCGCGACTGCCTTGAGTTTAAACCAAGTTTTGCAGTAATGCGCGATGCCAAAGCTGCCACCCAACTACATGGTTTATTAGCAGAACATGGGGCAGGCAATATACAGGTATTAAACGGTGAACAAGCGATTTGCGATGTTGCTAGTGCTGCGGAAGTAGATACCGTGATGGCGGGCATTGTAGGCGCAGGTGGTTTGCTGTCGAGTCTGGCCGCAGCGAAGGCCGGCAAAACAATTTTACTGGCCAATAAAGAAGCCTTGGTCATGTCTGGCCAGCTATTTATGCAGGCTGTTGCAGATAATAATGCAACACTGTTGCCGGTAGATAGCGAGCATAATGCAGTATTTCAATGCTGGCAACAAGCGATGACGAGCCAGCGACGTAATGAGATATCAAAAATATACATTACAGCATCTGGCGGACCTTTTCTTGATTGGCCTGCTGAAAAGCTCGTAAATATTACACCTGAGCAAGCAGTTTCGCATCCCAACTGGTCAATGGGCCAAAAAATTTCTGTTGATTCCGCAACCATGGTTAACAAAGGTTTGGAATTAATTGAAGCACATTATTTATTTAATTTACCCAGTAAAAATGTTGAGGTGTTGTTGCACCCGCAGAGTTTGGTGCATGCGCTTGTTGAATACATCGATGGCTCTGTTATTACGCACATGGGGCCGCATGATATGCGTGTTGCGATCAGTCATACATTAGCTTGGCCACAACGTATTGTCTCAGGGGCGCCTAGATTAAATTTACTAAGTGAACAAGCCACGCTGCAATTCCGCCCGATAGACGAAGGCCAATTCCCTTGTTTAAAACTTGCGAAAGCTGCACGCGATGAAGGTGCTTGTGCACAGATTATTCTCAATGCTGCAAACGAAGTAGCGGTCGCAGCATTTTTGCAAGGGCAAATCAATTTTGCAGGGATAGCAGGCGTGATATCTGAAACCTTAAGCAAACAGCCACGTGTGACAATTACTGGCGTCGATGATGTGTTAGCCGTGAACAAACAGGCACGTATCATCGCACAAGAATCGATTAAGGAACCTGCTCTATATGTTTAATGTGCTTATTAGCCTAATTGCATTTATCATTGCAATTGGCTTGCTTGTGACGTTTCATGAATTCGGACATTTTTGGGTGGCGCGTGCACTCAAAGTAAAGGTGCTACGTTTCTCTGTAGGCTTTGGTCGTGTTGTCTATAGTAGAACATCACGTGCCGGCGTTGAATACTGCCTGTCTGCTATCCCATTAGGCGGGTATGTGAAAATGCTTGATGAACGTGAGGGTGAAGTTGCAAAGGAAGATCAGCCCTATGCATTTAATCGGCAAAGTGTATACAAGCGTATCGCCATTGTCTTAGCGGGCCCATTGGCCAATTTTATATTAGCAATCATATTGTTCACAGCCGTTTTTCGCGGTGGTATGGAAGGCCTTGCGCCTATGGTTGGAGAAATTGAACCTAGTTCATATGCGCAGCAATCAGGCTTGTTGTTGCACGACGAAATTATTGCAGTCAATAACACCACAACACCCACAACGCAAAGCGTACGTCGCGAAATTGTAAAAAATATCGATCAGGCATCAGTGCAACTACAAATTTTGCGCGGGGGACAAGAAGAACTTATCACCATGCAACTGCCTGGCTTAAGCAAAGAAGACGTAGAAGATATATTTGCAGGGATGGGCTTTGAATTTGCTTTGCCACCACGCTTAGGCGAAATTTCACCGAATATGCCAGCAGAAAAATCCGGATTAATGCCGGGGGATTTGGTGCTCGCAGTTGATGGCACGCAAATCTCTACTTGGGCGGATATGGTCCACTACGTTAGTGAGAGGCCAAATACACAGATGCAGTTCGCTGTGCAACGTAATGGAAATGTTCGCTATTTTGATGTTACAAGTGATGAAAAAGCAAATGGCATGGGTTTTGTAGGTGTATATTTGGCACCTGACTTTCTGCGCATTGAAAAACTGCCGTTTGGGATGGCGCTTAAGCAATCAGTGCAGCAAGTGTACCACTACGGCGTACTAACCTTGAAAATGCTTTATTACATGATTGTGGGCAAAATGTCATGGGAAAACGTCAGTGGCCCAGTCACCATCGCACATGTAGCGGGCGCCAGTGCACAAATTGGCATTATCTACTTTTTGGACTTCCTTGCAATTATTAGCATTAGCTTAGGGGTTATTAATTTATTACCCATACCTATGTTAGACGGTGGGCATTTGTTGTATTATGTCATTGAAATATTTCAGCGCAAACCGGTGTCGGAAAAGACGCAGCTGTTAGGTTTGCGTATCGGCATTATGATACTTGTATCATTGATGGCCGTTGCACTATATAATGACGTTTTACGATTAATGTGAAACAGATATAACGGATCTATTTGGATGCTATTTAAAAAAATAATAGGGATATTCCTCTTATGCATGCCATTGATGCTGTGGGCGCAGTCAGGTAGCTTTAAAGTTGATGAAATCAAAGTTGAAGGCTTGCAACGCGTCGATGTTGGTACTGTTTACAATGATCTCCCCATTAAAGTGGGCGATACTTTTTTTCTAAGTGAGTCGGGTGAAGTCATCAGGGCTTTATTCCAGACCGGCTATTACTCCGATGTAAAATTAGCGCGTGATGGCAATACACTGATTGTTATTGTTGCAGAGCGACCTACCATTGGTAGCTTGAACATCTCAGGTAATAAGGCGATCAAAACAAAAGATTTGCTCGAAGGTTTGCGTTCGGCGGGTCTAGCTGATGGTTTAACCTATGTGCCAGCCGTGCTCGATCAGGTGCAGCAGGAGTTAGAGCAGCAGTATTATGCATTTGGGCAATACAGCATAAAAATAACAACGGATGTTTCACAGTTGCCACGTAATCGTGTGGCGATTGATATTCATATCGAAGAAGGTAAGCCAGCAAAGATTCGTAATATCAATATTGTCGGTAATAATAGTTTCAGCACTCGCAGAGTATTAAAACAATTTACCTTATCAACGCCAAGTTACATGACTTGGCTAACCAAGAATGACCAGTACTCAAAGCAAAAATTTGCGGGTGATCTTGAAAACTTAACATCATTTTATCTCGATCGTGGTTTTTTGAATTTTGAAATTGATTCAACACAAGTATCGATCGTGCCGACATTGCAAGACGTATATCTTACGGTAAACATCAAAGAAGGAAAACAATACACCGTATCAGGCGTACAGTTTGCGGGCGAGTTGATATTGCCTGAAGAAAAATATAGAGAAGCACTCATTTTTAAAGAAGGTGAACTTTTTTCACGCAAAGATATAACAGTGATGCAAGAAATTATGGTCAATATGCTGGGTAATGAAGGTTATGCCTTTGCTGAGGTTAACCCGGTGCCTGTTGTTAATGAGGATGACAATACGGTTGTCATCACGTTCTATATTAACCCTAAAAAACAAGTTTATGTTCGCGAAATAAACTTTACGGGGAACTACCTCAGTAAAGATGAAATTATGCGGCGTGAGATGACGCAACTAGAAGGTGGTTTGGCGCAAACAAACAAGATCAGACGATCAAGAAACAATTTGTACTTGTTAGGCTATTTCAAAAATGTCAACATTGAAACGGTGCCGGTGCCAGGAACCGATGATCAAGTTGATCTGGAGATAGACGTAGAGGAGACATTGTCTGGGCAATTGACCGGTGGTGTTGGTTACTCGCAAGTTGATGGGTTCTTGTTTAATGTGGGCGTGCGGCAAGATAATTTTTTGGGTACAGGTAATCTCGTTGATTTCTTATTTAACCGCAGTTCTTCTTATACATCCTATCGTATTGGTTACGACAATCCTTATTATACTCCCGATGGGGTAAGCCGCGGCTTTGATGTGTTCTATTCAAAAACTGATTTGGCAAAAGTAGATATTTCAAACTATACCCGTGATGTTTACGGTGGTAATGTGGCTTACGGCATACCATTGAGCGAAGTAGATCGCTTAAATATCAGCAGTGGTTATCAGCACATTGATATTAATACAAGCAACGATCCTCTAGACGTGTCTGAGCAGGTAAAAGACTTCCTGGAAGAAAATGGTGATAGTTATGATATTTATCAACTTACAGCAGGCTGGTCGCGTAACACTTTGGACAGAGCGGTGTTCCCAACCAAGGGTTTATCACAAAGTATCAGCGGTCTTATAACAGCGCCTTTCTCAGAGCTTAATTATTACAAACTATTCTCCCAAACGCGCCTGTATACGCCAATAAAAGATGATTTGGTTTTCTTGCTAAGGTTGAGTGGTGCCTATGGTGAAGGTTATGCTGGCACGGATTGCCTGCCATTCTTCGAAAACTTCTATGCGGGTGGTTCTGGCTCATTGCGCGGCTTTAGAGACAATTCACTAGGCCCTAAAGACTCTTTAGGCGACCCTATCGGTGGTAACCTTCGCTTGCTGGGCTCAATTGAGTTTCTTTTCCCACTTCCTTATTTGGAGATAGACTCGATTCGCACATCAGTTTTTATTGACGGCGGTAACGTGTATAATACGAACGAAGAGTCAGTAGATTTGGCTAGCTTGCGATATTCAACAGGGGTGTCGGTACAGTGGTTGTCCCCGTTGGGCCCGTTTGTGTTCTCGCTTGCCACGCCATTGCGTAAAGAGTCTGATGACGAGACACAAGTATTCCAATTTAACATTGGTTCCGTATTTTAGATGCTATCAGGAGGCAACATTGAAACAGCTTAAATATCTACTTACTGCAATTTTACTTACGTTCAGTTTATCGGCATTGGCAGATGCCAAAATTGCCTACGTTGATGGCTCGCGTATCATTCAGAAATATGAACCTATTATTGACTCAAAATTGCAAGATGAGTTTAAAAAAGAGCAAGATAAGATTGTAGCACTGCAGAAAAAGTTGCTTGAGCAAAGCGAAAAGTTTAATCGTGATGCGGCAGTACTAAGCGACGAAGAAGTGTCAGAGATGCAAGTTCAATTTGAAAAAGACCAAACAGAATTCCAACGTTTAAATGCTGAATACAACCAAAAGCGTGCTGTTCGCGGCGGGCAGGAGCTAGAAAAGCTGATTGCCGATCTTGAAGCTGCTGCTGAAAAAGTAGCCAAAAAAGATGGGTATACGGTTGTATTGCAAAAAGGCGTGGTTATTTACACTAACGACAAAGGTTCAGATATTACAGATGCTGTAATGGATAATATTAAGTTTAAATAGACTGATGCACAAATTTAAAAAACCGAAAACTCTCGCTGAATTAGCCGAGATAGTGGAAGCTGAAGTTAAAGGTGACCCCAAATACATTGTAGATGGGGTCGCAACTTTAAAAGCTGCCGATAGTAAAAGCATTTCTTTTTTGACAAACTCGCTATACCGTAAGTATTTATTGCATACAAAGGCTGGCGCAGTGATTCTTTCGAAAGACTTTTTACCGGATTGCCCAGGTAATGCCTTATTGACGGAAAACCCGCATGCAGCTTATGCGAAAATCGCAAGCTTATGTCTGGCTGACCAAGCAAGGGCTGCCCAGCGGCTTGCAGCAAGCAGTATTATTGCAGAAAGTGCAGAAATTGCGGATACAGCCGTTATTAAAGATAATGTAGTCATTGGCGAGAATGTAAAAATTGGCGCAGATACAGTTATCGAAGCAGGCACAGTTATTGCTGATAATGTTGTGATTGGTGAAAATTGTCATATCTACCCAAATGTTACTTTGTATCATAGTGTTGTTTTAGGCAATCGTGTTATTGTTCATGCGAGTACGGTAATCGGTAGCGATGGTTTTGGTTTTGCGCATGATAATGGTAGCTGGATTAATGTACCACAGCTAGGTCGTGTACGAATCGCCGACGATGTCGATATTGGTGCGCATACCACGATAGATCGTGGTGCAATTGAAGACACCGTTATTGAACAAGGTGTAAAAATCGATAACCAAGTGCAAATTGGGCATAATGTGATTATCGGTGCGCATACCGTGATAGCTGGCTGCGCCGCATTTTCTGGTAGTTGCAAGATCGGTCGCTACTGTTTAATTGGTGGCGGAGCAACTTTTGCCGGTCATATTACAGTTTGCGACAGCGCACAAATTGCAGGCATGACAACGGTAACGCGCTCAATAGATAACCCTGGTACTTACTCTTCAGGTACGGGTATGTTGCCGGCAAGCCAATGGCGTAAATCAGTGGTGCATTTTCGCAAATTGGACAAATTAGTAAAGCGCGTGAAAACGTTAGAAAGAGGCAGGGGTAAGAAAGACCAAACTTCGGAGAAAAAATCTTGAAAGAGAAAACCATAGATATTTATACTATCTTAAAATATTTACCACATCGCTATCCTTTTATGATGATCGACAAGGTTGTTGATTGGGAAGCTGAGAAAACATTGCATGCAATTAAAAATATTACATTTAATGAACCACAATTTACGGGCCATTTTCCTGAGCAACCTGTAATGCCAGGCGTTATGATGGTTGAAGCGATGGCGCAAGCTTGCGGCATACTTACTTATCTAACCTTGGGTCGTGTACCGGCAGAAAATGAAGCAAACTATCTTGTCGGTATCGATAATGCACGGTTTAAGCAGATTGTAAAACCGGGTGATGTGATGCATATTCACGTTGACCTGATTCGTGCAAAGCGCGGAGTGTATAAGTTTAAGGGCAGAACACTTGTCAATGATGAAGTGGCTGCAGAAGCAGACATCATGAATGCAACAAGGGTGGTTGAAGAGTGATCGACGAAAGAGCAGTAATAGATCCAGCGGCTAAGGTTGCTGATGGGGCCGTTATTGGGCCTTGGACTTATATTGGGCCCGATGTTGAAATTGGTGAAGGTACGCAGATCAGTTCGCACGTGGTCATTAAAGGTCCGACCAAAATTGGCAAAAACAATAAGATTTACCAATTTGCATCACTGGGCGAAGAGCCGCAAGATTTAAAATATGCCGAAGAAGCAACACTATTAGAAATTGGCGATAACAATGTCATTCGTGAGTATTGTAATTTCAACCGCGGTACAGTACAGGGCGGCAATGTTACAAAAATCGGTAACAACAACTTATTTATGGCAAATGTACATATTGCTCATGATTGCATTTTGGGCGATCACATTGTTATGGCTAACAACTCATCTTTAGCGGGTCATGTCGATGTCAAAGACTATGCACGTTTCAGCGGTTATATTGGTGTGCATCAATTCTGCCAAATTGGCGAACATAGTTTTATATCGCACGGCATGTTAATCACCAAAGATGTACCTCCTTTTGTTTTAGCGGCCGGTGGTCGTCATTCACAAGCAACGTGTATTAACAGTGTTGGCTTGGAGCGGAATGGTTATTCTAGCGAAGCAATCAAAAAGATAAAAATTGCATTTAAAATTATCTACCGTCGCGGCCTTTCTTTGCAAGATGCTACGAAAGAGCTAGAAAGTATGGTCGCTGAAACGCCAGAAATTCAAATCTTGGTTGATTTTTTACAGGCCTCCAAACGTGGCATCATTGCCTAGGAAGCATCATGCGTATAGGTATTTGTGCAGGCGAACAATCTGGCGATCTTCTTGCCGGCGAACTTATTAAAGCGATCAAGCATAAACACCCTGATGCGGAATTTATAGGCATTGCGGGTGAAAAAATGGTAGCCCAAGGCTGTAAAGTGATATTCCCCGTGTCTGACTTATCGGTGATGGGTGTTGCAGAAGTCCTGCCAAAAATCCCGAAGATACTGCGTATTCGCAAGCAAGTTTTACAATACTTTTTAGATAATCCGCCAGACGTGTTTATTGGTGTCGATGCGCCTGATTTTAATTTACCGCTAGAAGCAAAGCTAAAAGCAACGGGCATTAAAACCGTGCACTATGTTAGCCCAACTATCTGGGCTTGGCGTGAAAAGAGAGCATATAAAATCAAGAAGTCTGCTGATCTGGTGTTATGTTTGTTTCCATTTGAGCCGGCTTTATATGAGCGCTATAAAGTGCCCGCAGTTTACGTGGGGCACCCGGCCGCAGATAAATTACCAACATTGTGTAACCGTTCAGAAGTGCGTGTACATTTTGGCTATGACGAAAAGGCAAAGCTTGTAGCCTTGCTCCCTGGCAGCAGAAAAATGGAAATTGAGCGTATGGGTAAGCTATTTTTAGAGACTGCACACTGGCTTCACAAAAAAGATCCTAGCATTCAGTTTATCTTGCCTCTTGCTAAACCGCAGATGCGAGAGCATTTCAAGAACGCTTTAAAAAATTCACACTATACTTATGTTTTAAAGATAGTGGATGAGCAGGCCTTTGATGCAATCAAGGCTAGTGATGTGGTATTAGTAACTTCAGGTACAGCAACACTAGAGACTTTTTTATTAAACCGCCCAATGGTGGTGGTTTACAAAATGAGTGGGTTTAATTGGCTGCTGGCGAAATTATTGGTAAACGTAAAGTACATTGCTTTACCCAACATTATTGCAAATGCACCCTTGGTGCCAGAGTTATTGCAGCATGAGGCTACAGCTGAAAATTGTGGCCGCGCTGTACTGGATTGGCTACAAAGCCCTGAAAAGTGTGAAAAATTGAAAGAACGTTATAAGCCATATCGGGAAAGTTTACAACGCGGCGCGGCTGATCAAGCTGCAAACGCGGTGTTAAATTTATTAAATTAAAACTGAGGAAATCAATCATGGACGAACATATCATAGCCGGCACAGATGAGGCTGGACGAGGCCCCTTAGCAGGCCCTGTGGTAGCAGCAGCAGTGATTTTGGACACAAATCAGCCAATTGCTGGTTTAGCAGACTCTAAAGTCCTTAGTGAAAAAATGCGGAATGTGCTATACGATGAAATCATCCAAAAAGCTTTAGCCTGGCATATCAGCGAAGCAACCGTGGCTGAAATCGATGATATTAATATTTTACATGCTGCAATGCTCGCGATGCAGCGCAGCGTTGAGAGCTTAAAGCTTAAGCCTACCTTGGTGCTTGTGGATGGTAATAGGGTACCCAACTTGGATATCAAAGCAAAAGCAATTATTCAGGGAGATAAGATTGAGCCAGCAATTTCAGCGGCATCGATTCTCGCAAAAGTACATCGCGACCGTCTCATGGTAAAATATGACGAGCAATACCCCGAATATGGTTTTGCCCAGCATAAAGGCTATCCGACCAAGCTGCACATTGAAAAGATGCGTCAGTATGGCGTGCTGGAGATCCATCGTAAAACATTTGGCCCAGTGCAAAAAGCGCTGCAATTAGAGACCGCATGAGCGATATAAATTTTGTACATCTAAATACACATAGCGAATTTTCTATTCGTGATGGCATGTGCCGTATTCCAAAATTAGTGAGCCTGGCGAAAAGCCAAAGTATGACAGCACTAGCTTTGACTGACCACAGCAATATGTTTGCACAAGTAAAGTTTTATAAAGCAGCTCTAAAGGCAGGTATTAAGCCAATTTTTGGCATAGATGTTTTATTGCAAAGTCGTCAAGACACCAAAAAGCACAGCAAGTTAACACTGTTGTGTATGAACAAAACGGGTTACCATAATTTAACCTGTTTGATTTCACAGGCATACACTGAAGGGCAAGAGCATGGCGAACCGATTATTCAACGTGAGTGGCTTAAAGAGCAACATGAAGGCTTGATTGTTCTTTCGGGCGGCATGAATGATGAAATAGGCCAAGCATTGCTCGCAGGTAATGAGCAAGAGGCGCAACAGATTGCTCGTGCGTACATGCAGCTATTCAAAAACCGATTTTATTTAAGCTTGCAACGTACAGGGCACGCCGATGCTCAGGTATATACGCACAAGGCAATTGCCTTGGCGCAAAAGCTAAAATGCCCAGCCGTTGCCAGCAATGCAGTCCGATTTTTGTATAAAGATGATTTTGAAGCGCATGAAGCGCGAACCTGCATCCATTCGGGTTATGTATTGGCCGATGGCAATCGTCCAAAAAATTATACAGAAGAGCAGTACTTAAAAACACCGGATGAAATGCGTGCGTTATTTTCAGACATTCCACAAGCCATAGAAAACACCGTAGAGATTGCTAAGCGATGTAATGTGCAACTAAATCTTGATAATGTTTCTTTGCCAGATTTTCAGATTCCTGAAGGTGAAACCACAGAAAGCTATTTGCAAAAATTATCTGAGCAGGGTCTACAGCACCGATTCGATCTAAAACAATGTACATCTACAAAACACACCCCTGAAGACTATCAGAAGCGCTTGAAAATCGAGATAGACGTGATTAGCAATATGGGATTTGCGGGGTATTTTTTAATTGTTGCGGACTTCATTAAATGGGCAAAAGAAAATGCTATTCCCGTGGGCCCAGGCCGTGGTTCCGGTGCGGGGTCCTTAGTGGCATATGCTTTGCAGATTACCGACCTTGACCCTCTGCAGTATGAATTACTGTTTGAGCGATTTCTCAACCCTGAACGGGTATCGATGCCAGATTTTGATATTGATTTTTGTATGGACAAGCGCGACTTAGTTATCGAATACGTTGCCAATAAATATGGGCGCGATTGCGTATCGCAGATTATCACTTTTGGTACGATGGCTGCACGTGCGGTAATACGTGATGTCGGTCGCGTGTTGGGCCACCCTTATGGCTTTGTCGACCGCATCGCCAAACAAGTGCCTTTTGAACTAGGTATCACCCTAGACAAAGCCCTTGATGAAGGCGGTAGCTTTAAAGAATTATACGACGGTGAAGAAGAAGTCCGCGCATTAGTTGATTTGGCGAAAAAGCTTGAAGGTATTGCGCGTAATGCGGGCAAGCACGCGGGTGGCGTGGTTATAGCACCAGGCAAGCTTACCGATTTTACGCCGCTGTATTGTGAAGAAGGCTCAACACAGATTGTATCGCAACTCGACAAAGACGATGTCGAAGCAGTGGGCCTGGTTAAATTTGACTTCTTAGGTTTGCGCACCTTAACGATTATTGATTGGACATGCCAAACAATAAAGCAAGATATCACCAAAATACCATTAGAAGACAAGAAAACGTTTGATCTACTCAAAAGATGTGCAACGACCGCTGTATTCCAACTTGAATCGCGCGGCATGAAAGACCTTATTAAACGCTTGAAGCCCGATAATTTCGAGGAAATCATTGCGCTGGTAGCCTTATTCCGACCTGGCCCGTTACAATCCGGCATGGTCGATGACTTTATCAACCGTAAGCAGGGGCGCCAGCGTGTCGAATACCCGCACCCGAAACTAGAGCCTATTTTAAAGCCTACCTATGGTGTGATTTTGTACCAAGAGCAGGTCATGCAAATCGCACAAGAAATGGCAGGTTATACCTTGGGTGGTGCAGATATCTTACGTAAAGCCATGGGTAAGAAAAACCCCGAAGAAATGGCGAACCAACGTGAAATTTTTACAAAAGGTGCTGTAGAGCGTGGTGCAGATCCAAGCACTGCAACACATGTATTTGATCTGATGGAAAAATTTGCGGGTTACGGTTTTAATAAATCTCACTCGGCAGCCTATGCGCTCGTTGCATATCAAACCGCTTGGTTAAAAGCACATTATCCAGCCGCATTTATGGCAGCCGTATTATCTTCTGATATGGATAACACTGACAAAGTCGTGATGTTGGTTGAAGAGTGCGAAAATATGGGCTTAAAAGTATTGCCGCCTGATGTCAACCAGGGCAGGCATCAGTTTGTGATGCTTGATGAAGCATCCATTGTGTATGGTTTGGGTTCGATCAAGGGTGTAGGCGAAGCAGCTATTAGCGGCATTATTGAAAATCGTGAAAGTGGCGGAAACTACAACGATTTGTTTGATTTTTGTCGCCGCATCGATTTGCGTAAAGCCAATCGCCGCGTTGTTGATGCTTTAATTCGCAGTGGTGCGCTTGATCATCTGGGTGCGCATCGAGCTAGCTTGATGGGCACGCTTGATAAAGCGATGCAATTAGCAGAACAGCAAGCAAAAAATGCAGCAAAAGGTCAAGAAGATATGTTTTTTGCGGATGCATCGGCATCGAGCGGTAACGAAGTGTATGTTGATATGCCGCAGTGGTCTGATGATGTGCGTTTGCGCCACGAAAAAGAATCTTTAGGTCTGTATTTAACTGGGCATCCAATAGCGCAATACAAAGCGGAGCTTAAAGATTTGGTATCAGAACCAATAAACAATTTGCGAGCAGATGATAAGCAAACGATCCGTATTGCTGGCATGCTAACAGCTATTCGAACGGTTAAAACAAAGCAAGGAAAACGTCTGGGCATTCTCACCTTAGACGATAGTACTTCCCGCATCGATGCCACGCTGTTCGCCGATGATTATGTAAAGTATATCGATGTATTAGAAAAAGATAAGCTTTATATTTTATCAGGAACGGTTAGCCATGATGATTTTTCAGGTGGTTTGCGGATGCGCGCCAAAGAATTATACACCATCACAGATGCTCGCGAGCAATATGCAAAACGTATTTATATTAATGTTGAAAAAGAAAAATTACCCGATGATTTTGTGCCGCAACTGCAAAACATGTTAAGCCCACACGCAAATGGAAAATGCCCTGTGCATATTCATTATCAGAGTGAAGATGGCGCAGGCCTTGTTCGTCTCGGCCCTAATTGGCAAGTTTTACCTGATGAAAAACTTATTACTGAACTGCGTGATTGGTTGGGTAGCGAACAAGTTTCCATTCATTATTAGAAAAACTTGCCAAATGCATAAAAATATACGATGATAATTCACTACAGTTAATTACTTGTCACTACGGAAGGTGTTGTATGAATGGATTTAGAGTAGTTTTTAATCTTGTGTTGCGTGATGCAGTTCAAACATGGTTAGCTAATGAAGCACGACTCAACGACCCGGATGTAAAGCAAATACTCAGACTCTGGGCCAGGCTTACAAAAAACCCAAATTTTCGTACTTTTGAAGAAGGTGGTGCCGACATCCAAGTGGCAGCGATGTTCTCACGACAAGACCCCATGGAGGTTTATCGTCAGCTCAGACAAGTAGCACCGAATGTTTCTTTCCGGCCGCTATTGCGCGGGCTTAACGGCTCATTTTTAAAACCGATGCATATAGATGATCTCACCCATATGCAGTCGCAAATGATCCGTGACCTTGGATATACAGATAAGCCTAGAGAAAATGCCTTGATCAAAGGTAAAATTTTCGATTCACAGGGCATTACCGAAGAGACGGCGGCCTCTGTAAATATATTTAACAATATGTGCGAGCAAGGCTATTCAGCTGCCGTAGAAATTGCGATTCCGTATAGCGGCGCTGCTATCTATGTAGATGAGTTTTATTTAGCTAAAGTTGAAGAGGCTTTCCGCTTATTACAAACAGCTGTGCATATCCCAATGAGAGAATGCAGTATTAGCTTGAAAGATATGGTGGGGCAGCTTAGCGAAGAAAGAGCCACAAGTCTAATACCCAAAATAATTGTAAAACTTAAAGCTTTGCAGGCAGAAGCAGGTATAGAAGAGCCTCCGGCTTTTGCTCTACACTTGCATGATACGGGGCTTGCTGCAAAAACTTACACAGCAGCAATCAAAGCATGCCATGCGCTTGATTACCCAATATTAATTGATACGGTCGAGTGCGATGAGAATACAGCACTTTACCACGGTGAAGACAGCTGGAAGAATACAGGTTTTGAAAGAGCATTAAAAATTGCTGACCTTTCTGCGGAGCAGGGCATTGATCTGGGCATAACTGTTGAAGAACGCGGAATCCTGCAACAAATAGGCGAACTTACCAATAAGCTATTTGAGCGTTACCACCTGGTGCGTGCTGTACCTTCTTTATCAGGTGAAGAGTTGCGTGATTTTGAAATTCCTGGTGGTGGTTTTTCAAGCTTCAGTCGCGCTGTTGCCGGTATAAGGCACGACAATAAAGTTGGGCTTGCGAACATACTGGAGTGCTCGCCGCGCGAGGCATTGCTACTTGCGGGTGCCGCCTTAAAGACTGTCTGGTTAGTAATGGGCCGTCCATTTGCTGTGACGCCAGGTTTTCAAATGAAGCAAAATTTCGCCTTAGGCCTTATTCAATACTTGCTCGAAACGAATCAGTTAAATGCCAACATGTCTTTTGTTGATCTGCAAGCTAAGCTTGAGCAGCAGCCAAATGATAATGATGTGAAAATTTTGCTGGAAAAATACTTAAAGCCAGACTTGCTGAACTTTATGAGCGGGGAAATGCCGGCAGAAACATTGCGAGCGATGGGTATAAAAACCGATGCACAGGTGCATCCTCTTATCAGAAAAGCTTGCCCACGTCGCCAAGGTTTAAGTAATCATAGTGCTGAGAAAAAAATTGACAGAGCACGAATGGTTGTTGAGCGTTTGTATGCCGAAGGTAAACTTAAGCCGACAGTCGCACAAGAAATTGCGGTAAAACAAGAGTTTCCTGATTTCCACGAAGATGGAAGCGCTTGGCACAGTGATAGGGATAGGGCGCCCATAGTAAAGCAACGCGTGATTGATACCTACATCAGCTTTGCATTATGCTTGACCGAGCCAGAAATGATCGAATCAATGGTCAAACAGCCTTGGCTAGCACGGCCCAATGCATCAGAGTATGCGGACAATGCACAAGCTTATGAGCGTGCTATGCGTAGGTTTGCAAGCAATGTTATGCCAAAACCTCAGGAGCTAGAATTTTTTTTTCAAGAAATGAAATCTGGCTATTTAACACCAATGTTGTTGAGCAACTATGTTCAGGCTTTGCTTGAATATGAAAGAACGCAGATTTGGGCGCGTGTGATATCGTTTATTCAAGAAAACATGGCTGACGTGGGGCGTATAGTAGGCGGGGATCAAGATGTTTTCAATAATAGCTTGAAGACCTTGCTTGGCGCCCAAGAAAAAATCATAAATGACAATGAAGCGCTAGGAGGCTACTATGTTTTTCCTAAAGAGCGCATTTTGCAGATCGCCGAAGATTATTTCTGCCAACAACTTGCGGAGATTTCGCAGCTAAGCGAGCCTGAAAAAGATCGCTACAGTGAGCTGAAACAAGCTGCACATGAAAAAATGAACGAAAGCCGTATACTATCGCCGATGCCAGGCACAGTTACGGAAATAAAAGTTAAACAGGGTGATGCAGTAAAAGAAGGCCAACAAATAGCCACCATCGAAGCAATGAAATTACAGCATGCGATATACGCAGACAAATCAGGCGTTGTTCAAGAAGTTGCAGTAAAGCAAGGTGCCGTAGTCATAGATGGTCAGCAACTGTTTATTCTGCAAGAGAAAAGCAACAAGGCATCCCCATCAGCTTCCGGGGAACATGATCGCCTGGGCTTAAAGATTCGCGTCGCCAATGATCAAGTACATGCGCATGCAATGCAGGCGCATGATATAAGAGAGCAAATACTTGAAATCATCAACGAGGATAAGCCAGAAGCGCCACACACGCCAATGCCAAAGCTACAGGCGGCAGGCATTTTCACTCAAGCCTTAAGTGTTACGCCGTATGCCACACAAAGTCAAAAAGAAATACATGTTCTGGGTAATCGTTCTACTTGTTTATTAAAGTTGTATGGCGATCTGCAGCAACTTGGCCGCAACACACGTGTTTTATAT
This sequence comes from Gammaproteobacteria bacterium, assembly GCA_021773275.1. Taxonomy (GTDB): domain Bacteria; phylum Pseudomonadota; class Gammaproteobacteria; order JABCZS01; family JABCZS01; genus JAJFKJ01. The sequence goes on along the minus strand of JAJFKJ010000066.1, from coordinate 5,105 downwards.
ACACAAGGCGATAGGCACTTACCACTGGTCCAGTCCTTGCCTGATAAGCAAAAAATACTTGTAAACAGTTATCATAAAGATCACGAAGAAATTCTTGATGTGCTTAAACAAACAGCAAAAAACAACCCGGGCGGAGTGATTTACTTTCACCCCGGCTGGGGCTTTCTATCTGAAAATGCACAGTTCGTGGCTAAGCTTGAAGCATTGGCTAAAAATTACCCCAAAATCAAATTTGTTGGGCCATCGAGCCAAGCAATGACTTTGATCGGTGGTAAAGTAAGCTTCAGAGACTTTGTGCAAAAGGTAACACCCAAGCTGAACCCGAAGTATTTTGCTAATCACAACTACACTGCCAAAGCACTGAAAGAGTATATTGATAGTGGTTTTAACAAAGAACATGTGCTTCATGCTGTTTGCGAAAAAGAATACGATGAAATTGTCAGGATGGGCGGCCATGTGGCGATCAAAGCTGATGGTGGCGGTGGTGGCTACGGGATTGAGCCATTTAAGGTTGATGATAAAAAGTCGGCAACAGAAAATCGTCACGATTACATTAAGCTTCTGCATAAAAACGTTGCTTACTCAGAGGTAAACTTCAATAGTGGCGTGATGTTGACCGAGCAGTTTATTGGAGGAAAAACCCGCCATCTGGAAGTGCAAATTGCCGTCAATAAAAACGGTGCCTCAGTGTTGGGGCTGCGTGATTGCACACAGCAGATAGGTAAGCAGAAAACCAACGAAACTAATATTATTGCAGGTGATTATGCTGATGAAACGATATCTGATGTGCGTGTCGCTGCTAAAAAACTTTCAGATGCCATTGCCGAATCAGGCTACCAAGGCTTAGCAACGCTGGAAGCCATGGTCGACGAGCACGGTAAGGTCTATTGGTTAGAAGCAAATACCCGCTTACAAGTTGAGCATGGCGTAACAGAAGTAGACATAGCCAATGCAAGCGATGTAAACATATCGCTGCCAATTTTAAACTACCTTTGCATTGCTGAGTCATCTCTCACGCCTGCACAAATATTGAAAATGTATTTTGGCTTATCGCCTAACCAACTTGCTTCAGCGCTTGCCTTGAGCAATACTCGGTGTGAACAAATTCGTATTAATTCCACCAGCCTAGATTTACTCAATGGGCGCGCGAACCCCTCTTTCTTTTGGGGTGATATGTGGCCGGGCATGCGAGCTATGCGAGATATATTCAAGCACTTTGCAGCCAACATTATTGTTGGTGATATTGGTGCAGGTGATTTTAATGCGCATACGGGGTCTATTTGGGGAAACTCAGAGTATGTACAAGCTGCCGCAGAGAAAATTGCTGCTTTTGCAGAGTTGGCGCGTTTATGCATGCGAGATGATGGAGTCGTCAGTATTGATAGCGTTCTTGAATTGCAAACATTGATGTATGAGAAGAACAGAAATTTTAATCCTGAATTTTCTACAAAATCAGTCGATGCATTTTTAAAGCCATTGATGAAGGGGCAGTTGTGCTCGATGAACCGGATTATCAGCACTTGGGTGCTACTCCCAAGCTACAAGCTGGCTCCCTGGCGAAAGCCTATAAAGCATTTTTGGAGCTTGAGGCTCAAAAACAACAGGAGGACCAACGTAGTAGAATTGTCCCAAAGCTCTAAGGCGGTTGTTTTATCGTATCAAGCTAGTTTTGGCGAAGTTGTTTCAACGGGGCTAGTGGCTACAGGGCTTGCGCTATGGCTTCGGCTAGTACGAAGTATTGTGAATGGTGCTGCGCAAGCGTCCTTCTCAGTAATGCATGTATTAATGGTAATGACACATGCATTGATTTGAGCTTGAAGTTCGCCCAGCAACTCTGATTTTACCCTGCTAGTATCAATTTTTTCTAAAATTTCTTCAATCGCAGCACGATCTTCATTTCCCAATTTTTCAATATGCCCGTAATCAATAAGTTTTTTTATTGATCGGAGCACAGAGTTGCTTGCTTCTGTAGTGTGATTATTTTGTTTTGCATAGATATGTACTAGCTTTTTGATATTTACGATCTGGCTCTGATGCATTTGAATGACGGCGTTCGGAGGAGAAACGCAAGCTAAAGCAAACAGGGCAAAGCTGATGTCTTTGGTACTATCAGTTTTTTCTTCTACCCCAGTTGTAAGTATTGCAGTCATGCGCTCAAGGCTTGCTGCTATGTTCTTTTTGTCATTTTCAGAAAGCAGTTTCCGGCACCTTCCTTCTGATAAAAATATGGAAAGTGATTGTATGGCTATACTGATTTCTCTGCTATCTGTTTTTTCCCAATGACTATACCGCTCTAAAGCATTAATATATGCATCAGTGTTTTCTTGCTCTATGGGGATATATTCATCTCTTACTATTTTTGCTAAAGCCTCAAGACATGTGCTGCCTGTGCGAGCATCTTTTAATGTGATCATCCGCGCTAATAAATTGCGCATCATTTTTGCAAGCTCGGATCTTTGAGCATCGCCTACATGGTTAAGATTGCTTTTTTCAAATAATGTTTGCAGCGAGACCATCACCTTGCTCACAGTCTCCGCATTAAATTGCGCGCTCTGATTTAGCAACAAGCAGAAATTGTCGACAATTTTGTTTAGTGTTGTAACAGACTCGTAAATCTTTGGCAGCATCCGGTTATCATTTTTGTTTGCGGGCATAACTCGCTTAAGCTCTGCCATAGTATGCAAGGCGTTAAAAAGCATCGAAATCTGCCGACTGTCGTTTTTTGTTATAGTTAGATGTTTTGCATCAAGATTACTGAACAGCGTTATAAATTCATTAAAAAGATTATAGTCTACCTGTTTGTGGCCAGTTCTACGGGGCACAAAGTTTCTTTGATCAGCCAGTAAGTGAAGGCCATAAGCAATGGCATTAAGGGGGGTTTTTGGACTTAAAGGTCTTTTAGTTGGCCCAGATACGTATTTATAGAGATTTTCTAGAACATGCTCCGGCGTGACATTATTCTGGTCGGCAAAAGCGCCTTGTGCATAGGCAAGATAGCCGACGTGTTTATAGTTTTCTTCCATGTAACTGCCTCCACAAATACGCTTATATAAATAACTTTGGTTATCCATTCTACTGTTTCTGAAGCAAGGGCACAAGCATAATTTAGCTTAGCTAGCATTTATGATAAAATAGATGTTCCAGCATAGATAAATATCAGGGTAAATGTATGCACTTGAATTACTTAGATTTTGAGCAGCCTATCGCAGAGCTGCAAGCAAAAATAGACGAGCTTAGGCTGGTCGGCAAAGACAGTGAGATCAATATCACCGATGAAATTTCTAAATTAGAGGGAAAAATCGACGATCTTACCAAAAGTATATTCAGCAAGCTAAGCGACTGGCAGGTAGCGCAATTGGCGCGTCATCCACAACGCCCGCATTTACTGGATTACATCCCTTTATTATTCACAGATTTTGATGAGTTGCATGGTGATCGGGTTTTTGCTGACGATAAAGCTATGGTCGGTGGTACCGCACGTTTTAATGGTGAGCCGGTAATGATTATCGGGCACCAAAAGGGGCGCGATACTAAAGAAAAAGCACGTCGCAACTTTGGCATGGCAAGCCCGGAAGGCTACCGCAAGGCTGAACGTTTAATGTTGTTGGCCGAAAAATTTAAAATGCCGATCTTTACTTTCATTGATACACCGGGTGCATACCCTGGTATTGGCGCTGAAGAGCGTGGGCAAAGTGAAGCCATTGCAAAAAATTTATTGATCATGTCACAGTTGAAAACACCGATCATCTGCACCATTACCGGTGAAGGTTGTTCTGGTGGTGCCTTGGGCATTGGTGTTGGCGATAGATTGCTGATGCTGCAATACAGCACGTATTCAGTGATTTCACCAGAAGGTTGTGCATCTATTCTCTGGAAAAGCGCCGCAAAAGCGCCCGACGCTGCTGCAGCGATGAATATGACGGCTCAACATCTGCTTGGTTTAAACATTGCTGATGAAATCATACCTGAACCGCTAGGTGGTGCGCATCGCCACCCGCAAGAAATAGCATCCCGCTTAAAGCAAGTGTTGACTGAGCAATTAGCACAGTTGCAAACCATGTCTACAGACACATTGTTGCAGCAACGTTATAAACGTTTGCGCTCAATAGGTACTGCTGAGCAAAATGCGTGATATCCAGCAAGAAATTCTAGCGTATCTGCAGTCTTTGCCAGCACAAGCCAAGATTGTTGTGGCATATTCCGGCGGCGTGGACTCTGCTGTGTTGCTGCACGCAGTAGCGCAAGCAAGTGATTGCTCTAATATATCCGCAATCCATATCAACCACAATCTATACCCCGAAGCCGACATGTGGCAAAACTTTGTTGAGCAAAATTGCGCACAGTTGTCTGTGCCTCTGCAAGTTTTTAAATTAGATGCAAAACCAAAGGCAGGCGACAGTATTGAAGCTTGGGCCCGTGAGCAACGCTATACCATTTTTGCAGATGCACTGCCACAGGACGCATATTTGTTAACAGCGCAACATGCAGATGACCAAACCGAAACTATTTTAATGCAACTGTTTCGCGGCAGTGGTGCTAAAGGTCTCATGGGCATGCCGGCAGAGAAGTCGCTGGGGCAGGGTATTTTAGCGCGACCATTTTTGAATACTGAAAAAGATATGCTCTTAGCGTATGCTCGGCAAAATGATCTCAATTGGATCGATGACCATAGCAACGATGATATGCGTTTTGATCGAAATTTTCTACGCAAAGAAATCATCCCTAAGTTAAAGCAACGCTGGCCAGCACTGAACAAAACCACTGCCCGCACAGCATCGCACTTATCTGAACTTTACGAAGATCCAATACGAGCGCCGCGAAGGTTACAGAGCGGTTGTGAACGTGGAATATTATCAATCCCACAATTAAACCCCCTCTCAGTACCCGAACAAAAACACCTGATCCGAGATTGGTTGGCACAGCAAAATCACCCTATGCCACCGACAAGTAAACTCAATGAAATTTTAAGCTGCGTGTTAACTGCACGCCTAGACGCAGACCCAGAAGTTATCTGGGGTGATACGCATATCCGCCGTTACCGCGATGCGCTTTATGCCTTAAAACATGAAGAAACAATTTCATTGGAAGGTTTGGAGTTCGAGTGG
>JAJFKJ010000065.1 GCA_021773275.1 Gammaproteobacteria bacterium | reverse complement strand
TATTGCTCAAGAGCTTTGATGTTTTATCTGCAAATAGATCAATATAAATTGTTTCTGCAGATTTGCTGCTGAATTTCTGGAATTTTCCTTCTTCAACAACACCCCACTGTGAATTATTTAATTCACATTTTAGAGATGGTCCGGCGTGTCCAATGCGGGTAAGGATGCGTTCTGGCCCTGCGCATACAAATACCTTGACAGGGGTTTGGTATAAATAATTTAGTGCGTTAGTAAGTACGGGGTTCACAAGCATCCATATGTCGGTCAGGTAGCCTGCGTGGTCAAATATAACAAGTGAAGCGTTGGGTTTTACAGTTGGCATTGTTTCAAGAATGCTTGCTAAAATCATTTTTTGCTCAGCGCTAATTTTGGCATAGTGTCGAACTTGGTAGAGCTGTGTTTTTATACCTAGCAGTAGCAGCGTGCAAATGAGCACAGGTGCGAGCAGTTTAATGCGTACAGAAAAAATAGCATAAACTATGCCAACCCAGACAAGCGCGCCTCCTATGCTTGAAAACAAATACGTTCTTTGCGTCGTTACGACATGGTGGTTTGATAGTAAAAAGGGCGCAAAGCCTAGGGCAGCCAGAATGATGCCAAAACATATGGCATATAAGCTTTTGTGGATACTTGAGGATGGTTTAGATTGTCTGTATACAAATAGAAGAAAAACGACAGAAGGCAAGCTTATGGCAAGTAGATACCGATAATAGCCTGGTTCAGAAAAAAACATTCTTATCGCATCGTACCACCCGTGATAGATTGCTCTGTAGAGGCCGATGGAGAATAAATTTTTGAGCTTACTGTAATAAGCTAAAGCTGAATCATTGTATTCAGAAATTATTATAGGGGCATGATAGCTGGAATCGCTGGTTGTAAGGGTTATTAAGACATATGCTGCTACTAATATTGTAGTCAATAACCATAATGAAACACCAGTAATGTTTTTGCGTAAGATTTGATAGCCTTCAGCAAAGCCTGCCTTAATGAAAACTAAAATAACAGGGAGAGCCCACATAAAAAAGGCAGCTTCATATGTGAGGCAGGCAATAAGATAACAAATTGATGCTATGCAGAAGAGTAAAAGCTTCAGGCTACGACTATCTTGTGTTGCACCTAAAACCCACAGCCAAGTACTGAATAAAAATACTGTGAGAGAAAAAATTATATTTAATGCTCTTAACGAAAATTGCATTGTGTCAGCTGGGTATAGTATAAATAGTAGGCCACCAAGCACAGCTAAAAAATAATTATTAAAAGAGTAATATATTATTTTGGTAAAAAAATATCCTTTGAGCGCGGTAAGTATAGCCAGGAGCATGACCCATGTTTTAAAAGAGTCAGGGTTCAGAAAATATGCGAGCGCGTAAGGGAAAATAGTGAGAGGTCTGAGGCTGTGGTGACTCATAGGGGAATCTTGTGTGGCAAGAAAAAACAAATTGGTATTAAATAGGCGTAAAAAACACCATTCCTCTATAAGTGGGCTAATGCTGTAGTTAATAGAGTGTAAAATTGCAACAGTCAAAAGTGTGGAAGGCAGTAGAAATAATAGCGTGTTATTTAATCGGTTCAATGACCACCTCTTCAAGGGCTATGCTGACGCCCATAATGGAATCTACAGGGGAGGAAAATATGAGATTATTATCGCCATCATTCAGAATGGAGCTGTCAAACTGCGCTTCGAGTAAATGAATATCCGGCCAGGTGTATATAACAGGGGTATCGTTAATATAGATTTCAAGCTCATCCACAGCATCTTCGAATGTCCAGCCGATAATTTTTACACGCAACACATACTGTTCATTGCTGGGTTTTAAATTAAAGTGCAGGTTGCTATGCTCTTGGATTTTCCAGCTAAAAGAATACGGCGTGAATCCATTGGGGCGCCATTCAACTTGACGCCAGCCTGTACCCGTTGCTGGTACTTCTAGGCTCCACCAATCACCAAAGGCAAAGCTAAAGCTGTCGGTATCAGTGATTTTATTATCATTTTCTCGGGTGTAAGGCCACGAGCCAAAAAAGGAAATGAGTCTCGAGAGTTTCTCATCGGTAAGTGCTGCTAGGTTATTGCCAGAGTCGTCTCGCAAGCTGGCTGTGATATCAGGATGTAAGTCAATAAATATATGCTTTTCTTGGTTTGGGAAAGGGCTAAACCCAGCTTCAGAAGAAGTTCCCCATTTTTCGTCTTGCATTATGCACATAGAATTTGCTACATAGTCATAGTTTTCGGGTGCCAGCTGCGGGAAGATTAATCGTGGGAAAGTTAGGGTGGGGCCAGAGCAAACATAGACAGTAACAGGGGTTTTGTAAAAATAGGACAGCCCGTGTTGTAGACGTTGGTTTTGCAGCATCCATTTGCTTGTAAGGTAGCCTGCATGATCAAAAAGAATGATCTGCGTTCCATCATTAACAGCAGGAGCTACCGTTAAAATCTCAGCAAAAATATTTCGTTGTTGTTCAGCCAGTGAGGCATAGTGTTTTGCTTGGAGAAGTTGTGCGCTATAGCCAAGCGACAGCATGCCGAGCGCCATAATAGGTGCAAGCAAACGCACTTTTGTTTGCATGAATAGGCTGATTAGGGCTATACAGACAAAACCAGCACCAATGCTAGCAAACAAGTAGGTTCTTTGTGTAAGAACAACGTGGTAGTACGAGATGATAAAGGGTAGGTAGCCAAATGCGGTTAAAACCAAACCAGATAGCAGAAGCCGCAAGCTGCTTGCGATGGGTTTTTTATTTTGAATGCAAAGAGTTTCTTGTTTAACATATTTGTAGCTTAAAAAGCAAAGCGCTAAGAAAAATATAGTTAAGATAATATTAAAATTTTTGAAAAACATGAGGGCAGCATCAAACCACCCGTGGATGAGTGCTCTGAACATGCCAATGGTTACAAGGTAACTGTAATATTTTTCAAACATGCCGGCCGATAGATTCATTGCTCCAAGCTGGTATCCTCCGCTGCTTTCCCCAAGAGTGTATATCATACGCGACACTAGAAGCACTGTTGCTAACAGCCATAGCATGGTGCCTGCAGCATTGGATTTTAGATGCTGGAATCCTTCCTTGATGCCGCATTTGGTGTATATGATCAGAAAAGGTAACATCCAAAGAAAAAGTGCATTTTCATAAGTAAGGCACGCTATAGCAAATATACTTGCGGCCAGCAGGTAAAGTGCCAGTTGAAACAATTTTCTGTTTTGCTTGCTTGATGCAAGCCAAAGCCAGGAGCTAAACAGCAGAAGTGTTGCAGCCAGGTTGATGTTTAGAGATCTGAAGGAAAATTGCATCGTATCGGCTGGGTACAGGATGATTAATAACCCTGCAGCGATGGATAAAAATTTATTTTTAAAAATAAAATCGATGATTTTCGCTGCAAAAAAACCTTTGAATATGATGGCAATCGCAAGAAATAAATTCCAAACTATAAAGGAGTTAGGGTCAAGATAGTGGGCCAGTGAAAATATTGAGAGCGTTAGCGGGCGAATCATTTGGTCGCCATATAATGGGTGTTCTGAATTTAATACAAAAGCACGGCCATAATAGTCAAAGTAGTGCAGTAAATCCCATTCCTCCATCATACCGCTGAAGCTAAAACCAACAACGTAAAATATCCCAAGTACCGGCAAGACGCAGGGGGTCAGAAGCAGTAGGTTATTTTGTAGTCTAAACATTTGCATATCATACTCAAGAAACCTGCGCTAAGCCAAGTAGCCAAGCAGGGCTTTATATATTGACAAAAAGCACCATGACTATACAATGGATTTGATATTAAATATTAGAATAGGATTGTTTTGTGGATATATACCCAGTGGTTCTTGCTGGTGGCCTTGGTACGCGCTTGTGGCCGGTTTCAAGAGAGTCTTTGCCTAAGCAGTTTTTGTCTTTTGTGGGCGAAAAAACATTATTCCAACAAACTATGTCAAGAGCAGGCAAGTTAGCTAGCTGTAAGCCTCTGGTGGTCTGTAACTATGAACACTATTTTCATTGCCTTGAGCAAATTGAGGCAATGTCAGGATCCGGATTGGCGGCAAATTATTTACTTGAGCCGGTAGCACGTGATACAGCGTCAGCCATTGCGCTCGCAGCACTTGACCTAGAGAAAAAATTTAAAAATATAGATCCCGTTCTACTGGTGATGCCCGCTGATCATTTACTAGATAACCCCGAACATTTTAAGGAAAAGCTAGTGGCAGCTTATAAACAAGTAAATGATGGTAAGCTTGTGACATTTGGCATTGAGCCCAGTGAGCCTGCAACAGGTTATGGATATATTGAGAAGGGTGTAGCTATTGATGCTGATACGTATGAAGTTTCTCGTTTTGTTGAAAAGCCAGATTTAACTTTGGCGAAAAAATATATTTCTGCAGGTTCATATTTATGGAATAGCGGTATTTTTCTATTTAAAGCAAGCGCATACCTGCAGGCTTTAAAAAAGCATGCCCCCGATACCTATATTGCTGCAGAAAATGCTTATAACACTGCCAAATCTGGAAAAGATTTTATGCGTGTCGGAAAAGAAGCATATGAGCGTTGCCCTAAAATTTCCATTGATTATGCCGTAATGGAAAAAGCAGATAATATAGTTGTTATACCGCTAGACACAATGTGGTCTGATTTAGGCTGTTGGTCTTCAGTTGCTAAAAGCAACATAGAGGACTCAAGCAGAAATGTGGTAAAAGGTGATGTTGTTATCATTGATTCGGAAAATTGTTATCTTAATGCAGGTGATAAAATGATTGCTGCCTTAGGTGTTAAAAATCAGATTATTGTTGCAACTAACGATGCAGTATTAGTGGTAGACAAAGATCATGCACAAAATGTAAAAGAACTAGTTGAAAAACTTAAGAACGATAAGCATAAAACAGCTTTTGCTCATGAAAAAGTTCACCGACCATGGGGTTATTATGAAAGCCTTTCTATGGGGAGCAATTACCAGGTGAAATATATTGTGGTAAAGCCTCATTCCAGGCTTTCTTTGCAACTGCACCAGCATCGAGCAGAGCATTGGGTTGTTGTTTCTGGTAAAGCTCTTGTTACTAATGATGGTCTGACAATACGCTTGGAAAAAAATCAGTCTACATATATCCCTAAAGGCGCGGCGCATCGTCTTGCAAATGAAACAGATGAGCCATTGATTGTTGTCGAAGTGCAGTCGGGTGAGTATCTTGGCGAGGACGACATTGTGCGCTTACAAGATGATTACGCACGTGCTGAAAAAAAGGCTGTTTAGATAATGCGAATCGGGGTCAACGTTAGTTGCTTAAACCGTCGGCTGACAGGAATAGGTTTTTATACTGACAATATTTTGAAAGCTATAATTCCTCGCTCACAGCACGACTGGGTTTTATATAGCGATCTGCCGTTGACAGATCCATTTTATAAAGAGCAATCAAATATCACCATAGTAACTTTCGGGAAACAGCTCAAGCTGAGCAATCTTATACACATGACATTTTTTCTGCCAAGGTATTTGCTGAAAGATAAAATCGATATATTTTGGTCGCCTGTTCATGGCCTGCCATTTTTTAAACCAAAAAAAATCAAGTATGTCGTTACAATTCAAGATAGTGTGTATAAATATGCGCCTAAGACTATGCCAAAAATAGCACGCTGGAAGGAATCCATTTTACATCCCTTGGCTGTTAACAGAGCAGACAAAATTATTGTTCCAGGAAATACTATAAAAAATGAGCTAATGCGCGTCTATAAAATGAGTGGGGAAAAAATTGTCAGTATTCCGCATGCAGTGACGCCGCAAGAAAACATTGATGACTCTAAAATCATGGGTGCGAAAAAATACATATTAGCAGTTGGTACAAAAGAGCCAAGGAAAAACTTTCAAATTTTGCTTGCAGCGTATAAAAATTTGCCTACCGCGTTGCAAAAAAAATACACATTGGTATTTTGTGGGGGTAGGGGTTGGCTGTGTGGCAGCTTCTATGATGAGTTGGAGAAAATGCAGGCATCGGGTATAAATATTAAAAATTATGATTATGTGACAAATAGAGAAAGAGATAACTTGTATCGAAACGCCTCACTGTTGGTTATGCCATCAATATATGAAGGTTTTGGTTTGCCATTGATTGAGGCAATGGCATGTGGCATACCTATACTTGCTTCTGACATTTCTATTTTTCAAGAGGTTGCTGGGGATGCGGCAGTGTATTTTGGTTCTAATAATTTGGATGAGCTTAAAAGAAAACTGGCGGATATCCTAAGCGATGAGGTGCAATTAGAAAACCTGCGAAAAAAATCAAAAAAACATGCGCAGTATTATTTAGGCTGGGAGAGGCCGGCAAGAGAAACACTCGATGTACTAAACACGATCTAGCTATGGGGAATTTTCATAGAACGCTAATCCTTCATCAACAGCGCCTGTAAACTGTATCTCACCATCTTTCAGGACAATGATTTTATTGCATATGGATTTGATGATTTCTTTGTCATGGCTTGCAAGAACTACGATCTTAGATTTTTCAATAATACTGTTTATTCGTTTTTTTGCTTTATCTAAAAAGGTGCTGTCGCCAACACCAACTACTTCATCCAAAATTAATATTTCTGGTTCAATTGCCGTCGCAATAGCAAAAGCCAAACGTAGTCTCATTCCACTTGAATATGTGCGACACGGCATACTAAGAAAATCTCCTAGACCTGCAAACTCAGCAATTTTGGGACGTTTATTTTCAATTTCAGCTGGCTTCATTCCGTTAACCATGCAGTGAATGGTAATGTTTTCATTGCCAGATGACTCTGGTTCTAATCCCAGGCTTAGGCTTAATAGGGAGCCCACTTTTCCAGATACATTGATTTCCCCATGTAAGGGCTCGTATACGCCTGTCAGTACCCGTAATAATGAACTTTTACCCGCGCCATTTGGACCAATTAAGCCCACGCGGTCACCGCTGCTTAAATCCATATTGATATTTTTTAATGCTTTAATTACTACAGTTTCTCCGTCGTCATAGTTGATTTTTCCGACAGTGGATAACTTGAGAAGTTTTTTCTTGAGTGATCTACCGCTCACACCATATACTGGGAAATCTAAAGTGATATTTTTGAGTGATATTGAAGCCATGTTAAATCCAAAATGCAATACGATGACGCGTACGCCGCAACAAAAGAAAAAGTACTATAAACCCTGTAGCTAGAAGAGAGAAGGTGTAAACATATGTGAATACCTCAGGAAGGTGGCCTGTTAAAGGTTGCCGCATTAAATTAATAAGCTGATAGAACGGGTTAAGCTCTGCGAATAAGCCAAAGCGCTCGGGAAGCATGCTTGGCATCCACATGATGGGTGTTAACAGGAAGAAGATTTGGGTAAGGCTTACAATGATTTGTTTTACGTCTTGGTAACGTGTGCCAACAATAGCGATAATGTAGGCGTAACAAAAACCACAGATAAATATCAAAGCCATATTGAAAAATAGTAGGGGCAATATAAGAAAACTGATTTTGACTTTGAAAATGATAAGGATAGGTAAAAGTGTAAGCAGATTATGCAAAAAGATAATAAAATTTCTGGTTACAATACGTAATATATAGGTTGAGTAAGGGAGCTTGCTTTGCAGGATGTAGTTCGCTGATTGAAAAAATGCTTCAACACTTTCAGTAATAGTCGTTGCGATCAAAGTCCAGGTGATTATGCCGGCTGCAAGATATGGGTAGTAAATGGAGAGATCGACTTTAAATAACTTGCCGTACAGAAAGCCCATCGTATAGATCATGATGGCCATGCTTAAGGTGATCCAAAATGGCCCAATAACCGAACGTCGATAGCGTAAACGTATGTCTTGCACGCCCAGCAGCAGCCACGTGTGCCAGCTACGTATGCCTTGCTGGATATCTAGCAAAGCCAGGCGAGACATTCTTTTATTCATTTTATTTGGTACCTTAGCCAGTAATTGGCATTGTCAGTACCGGGAATTCTAACACAAATGGATGTTTTCTAATATGCAGTTATGATAGAATTGATAGCCCTATAGGCCCTATTCGTTGATGAGCTCAACTCAGGATGGGTTAGTTCGTAGACTTTTTATTATTGAGTTCGACCATGTACGAGAGAGATAAAATACACTGGGTAAGAAAATCTGGCATTGCGCAGCTCGCTATGCGGAGCGACCTTAAAGTTAAGTCACTGCGTTTTAGTGCGAAGGGCAAGGGGATTAAAAAAATTGCTTCTTCGCTGAAAAAATTTATTGGTAGACCTCTTAAATGGGTTATACGCCCTTTTGCAGTTCGATGGCGCAATTATATGGCTGAGCCTTTGCTAGATCAGCTTTATCAAATTCGAGATAAGCAACTGGAAACCGACAAAGTAATTACTGCACTTACTAAAGGGTCAAGTAATTTGCAGGTTTCAAAAATTACACCGGTGTCAGTTGTTGTTTTGGGTGCATGTGGGCATGCAAAAGTCATTATAGAGCTGCTGCGTGCATCAGGATATACAGTGGGATATTGCATTGGGCGCGATACAGATCCGCAGACCTGCCTTGGCGTGCCAGTTTTGCGTGGCAGGGATGAAGATGTCCTGCGAGATTTGCATGAAGAAGGCCATAGACATGCATTTGTAGCAATAGGAGATAATAAAATCCGACAGCAGCTTGGCAACTTAGTGCTTGAGCAGGGGTACACATTATCAAATGCAATCAGTCCCGCCGCAACGGTGTCGCCCTCTGTAACAATAGGGCAAGGTGTTGCGATTATGGCTGGTGCAGTGATTAATGCCGATGTAACGATAGGAGATTTTGCAATAATAAACACAGGCGCAACGGTTGACCACGACGCAAAAATTGGAAAAGCGGCACATATTGCCCCTCAATCCGCCTTGGCTGGGAATGTTTCTATTGCGGACAGGGTTACCTTAGGCGTGGGTAGCAAAGTTATTCCTGAAATAAACATTGGCAAAGATACGGTGGTGGGTGCTGGCAGTGTTGTTGTGCATGACCTTCCAGAAAACGTAACAGCTTATGGTGTTCCTGCTTTGGTTGTAGATAAAAGCAAGGGCAGTGCTGCATGAAAAATAAAAAAATATTTGTTGCACAACCTAAAATGGCAGGAAATGAAAAAAACTATGTGATGGATTGTTTAGATTCAAATTGGATTTCGTCAAATGGAAAATATATAACAAAGTTTGAAGAAAGCTTTGCCGAATTTTGTGGTGTTCGAAATGCAGTAGCAACAAATAATGGCACCACTGCCTTGCACTTGGCGCTTGTGGCTTTAGGCTTGGGCCCAGGGGATGAGGTGATAATCCCGACGGTAACCTATATTGCTACAGCGAATGCCGTACGTTATTGCGGTGCTACACCCGTGCTGGCTGACGTGCTGCCCGGCACGCTAAATATTGACCCAAACGCGATTAAAGAAAAAATTACAGCAAAAACGAAAGGAATTATAGTTGTGCATCTTTATGGGCACCCGGCAGCTATGAAAGAGATACAAATGCTTACAAAGGAACACGGTTTATTTCTATTGGAAGATGCTGCAGAGGCACATGGCGCAGAGTATAAAGGTTCTAGAGTAGGTTCGTTTGGCGATTGTGCAACATTTAGCTTTTTTGGAAATAAGATTATTACGACGGGCGAGGGTGGCATGGTGACAACAAACGATGATGCGCTTGCAGAACGTTTACGCCTCTACCGGGGCCAAGGCATGGATAGTGAGCGCCGCTATTGGTTTCCTGTTATTGGTTATAATTATCGCATGACTAATATTCAAGCTGCTATTGGGCTTGCTCAAATGGAAAAAGCGGAGGAGATGTTACAGCAAAGACAGCTGTTGGCGCAATGGTATCACGATGCATTAAAATGCCTGGAAGAATACATTATATTG
>JAJFKJ010000064.1 GCA_021773275.1 Gammaproteobacteria bacterium | reverse complement strand
TGCCGTAGGGGTCGCATTGTATGCGACCCGCATGGGTGCAGCCCATGACAATCATCATCGCCTAAAATAAAATAACAAAACACCCAGCAAACACTAGTATTTTACAAATAATTAAAAAAACGCTTGCATTGGGTTTATAGGGGTGTATACTTCCCATCCCATTCATCATTAAGCGAAGAGGTGTGAAATGAAAATCTGCTCACAGAAAACACAAACCGGCGCTATCGCAAACGCAGTTTGCCTTAAGCGTTAAAGTCTGATTTTTCAGCAAGTTAATTGTATGTAAGCCGTACCTATTGCGGCAAGCTACGTCTATACTATTTTAAAGGTGACCTATGTTTACAAAACAACAGGGTTTTACGTGGTTTCCCACGTTTAAAACCACAACATTATTGGCATTGCCTATTCTATTTGCACATGTAATAGAGGGCTTTTTTCCGTTTATCAATACCTTACTGGCGGCGCGCCTGGGCGTGGATGCTTTGGCCGCTGCAGGTTTGGTGGGTGCGGTATTTATCTGTGTGATGGGTTTTGCCTGGGGAGTAACCACTAGTGTGGGTATTCTCACCGCGCATCTAATCGGTGAAAAAAATGAAAGCACCAGCGGCCGTGTTTTAAAAGGC
The DNA here is from genome assembly GCA_021773275.1 of Gammaproteobacteria bacterium. Classification (GTDB taxonomy): domain Bacteria; phylum Pseudomonadota; class Gammaproteobacteria; order JABCZS01; family JABCZS01; genus JAJFKJ01. Next base: position 4,676 of record JAJFKJ010000064.1, on the reverse strand, counting down.
TGTTTTGTGTTTTGCGCAATCTTTTGCATTCCAGCATCGATATTATTCTGGAATATGGGGCCGATTCTGCTGTTCCTAGGACAAGACCCTGCAGTGGTTGAACATGCAGCTGCTTATTTTAAAGGCCTAAGCTTCGGTCTAATTGCGGATTTTGGCAAGTTTGCAATATTCCAATATTTGGCAGCCTATGGTCGGCCGCGTGTCGCTGTGATCACACATTTGGTTGCACTACCAGTACTGATTGGTTTAAACCTCTGCTTAATGTGGGGTTATGGGCCTTTCCCTGAGCTGGGAATGTTTGGTTTGGGCCTGGGTACCGCTATTACCTATTGGTTTGCCTTTGGCTTGATGCTCGCCTATGTGCTGTTTACAAAGCCGTATAGTATTGCGATACGGATGCATACTTCCTTAAAAACATTAATTGCCACACTCAAAGAGATGTTAAAACTAGGCGTACCTATCGGTATGATGTTCTTGATAGAGATCACTTTGTTTATGGTGGTGGCCTTATTAATGGGCCGCATCGGTACGGTGAGCTTGGCAGCGCATCAGATCGCAATGCAAATGCTCGGTATTACCATTTTATTTGCTTTTGGTTTTGCTGAAGCGGTGACTATATTGGTAGGCAAGGCGGCAGGGGCAAAGAATCTGGTGTTAGCGCGTGAAGTCTCGATGGTGGGTATGGGGATTTCCCTGGTCATCATGTTGCTGGTGGCGTTGTCACATTGGTTTATGCCTGAAGTGATTGTCGGCCTGGATGTTGATATGCATGACCCGCTCAACGAAGAACTGATCGCCTTTGCGATTGGCTTTTTAATGCTCTCGGCATTGTTCCAGCTGTTCGACAGTGCGCGGATTGTGGCAGCAGGGGCTTTGCGTGGCCTCAAAGACTCGCAATACCCGATGTGGGTGGCGCTGATTAGCTTCTGGTTTATCGGCTTGCCTATCGGCTACTACTTTGCCTTTTACCTTGATTGGGGCGGTATGGGCTTGTGGGGCGGTTTAATTGCAGCCGTTGCGGTGAGCTTGGTGCTGCAGTTCAGAAGATTAATGCGGCAATTGTAGCGGATAATAAAACACCCGCTTAAGCGGGTGTTTTGTTGGATTATACTTTGACACCACTATTACTCCGGCTGCGGCTTTTTGTAGGGTCAGTGGGCGTGCTATTGCCATCATCACCGCCGTCAAGCACAGGAGGAGGGCTTGCTGTAATTGAGGTAGCTGGAGTTTCTTGCGCTGCAGCTTGAGTAGCGTCTCTATAAGCAGTCACAAGTGTCTTAGTGGGTGCAGAAGCTATTTTAGCTTCGGGTTCAAGGTCGCTTACGTCTCCATCGTCAAGTTTAGGTATATCGTCGAGTACAGACTGCCTATGCTTAGCGTTGGTTACCTCAGCCTTACGCACCGATATAAAACCTTCCATTGAGCTGTTAAATGCATCTGAAAAGTTGCCGCTATTTTTGCTTGTGTGGTCGTCCAGTCTTGCAACCGCATCAGGTTTGGCGAAATCGTCTGCTTGCTTTACATCGAGAATGAATTCGCTAGTCATTTTAATTTCATCTGAAGCGGTACTAGCTTGAACAAATACATTAGTCTGCGCGTATGCTGCTGCATCATTTTTTAAGTAGTTGCTAAGTATGAACGCTTCTGGGTTGGCAGTTGCTTTTGCTACTTGCAGCGCGTCTTCAAGCTCATGTATTTTAGCTTCAGCAGATTTAATGGCTGCTTTGGCAGGGTCTGTCAACATTTTATCACTTACTTTTGCCATTGCAGTAGTTAAAGTGGCTATGGCTTGTTGTAGTTCTACAACAGTGATCTCTGGCTTAGCTACAGCGCGTTTAGTTTTTTTGGTTGCTGCATCGAGCATGTCTTCAAGCCCTGTTATTTTATCTTCAGCAGCGTCGATGGCATTATTTGCGGGATTTATAACTTCTGCAAACACATCTTCTTTTTCTTCAAGGCTTAAGTTATTAGTGAAAAGTTTAAATAGCTTGGGCATAACAATCGTTTGACCATGTTGCAGTATTAGTGAGCTCGTTATGGCATTCAACGCCTTTATTTCTTCAGTTAATTGCTCAGTTGTAATATCAGCTTTTTCCAAAAGTTCGTTAAGCGCTTTGGTCTTTTTAACTACTTCATCGCACGCACCTATAAGGATTTTTCTATTTTCTGTTTTGATTTCTGCGAGGTTATTTTTTATGTCTCTTTCAATGAGTGGCAATGTTAACGGCGATGTGAATGCTAGAAAATTAGGCCAAAAACTTTTGCCTCTAAACGCTTTGTAGCTACCGTACACTAAGCCGGCAAGACCTAAAAGAGGGGAAAGGAGAAGGGCTAAGCTGAAGGTGAAAAGCTTAATTCTGTTGCTTTTGGCTAATGCAATTTCCCTTTGTACAGTGTCACCCTTGTCGGCGTAGTAAGCAGCTTGCATGGCATAGCCATACATGTTTCTCTGAAACCACCACACGCTAATGGGTGCTACCTGATTCGCAGTGGTTACACCAGTATTGGCATATTTGGCCAATACCTTCACCTCTTCAGGCAAGTATTGTATTTTCTGCGTGTTTGTAAGCTTTAGTTCAGCCATCTCTCATTCCTCTTTAAATACTACTTCAGATTTAAAAATGTTTTAAATCTATACACTTATAATACTGGTTCAACAACTAAATAGCAAGCCTTTGGCCGCTATGCAGTCATCCTTAACCTGTTGTTTTTATTGTGATTTTACATTTTGTGACAGTTTGGAAACTAATGTTACACTTTTTTGGGAACCATAAACGTAGATTATGATGTGTACATTTTGAGTATACACCATGGTATTGGTTAAATCAATGACTTAGGTGGTTTTAACATGGATTTTGCACAGCTTTGCTGTGCCGGGTCGCACAGGGTGCGACCCCTACGATAATCTTGCAAAAATCTAGTGTAGGGGCAGCACCCAGTGCTGCCCGCGCGGCTGCAAGCTGCGGAATAGTATATAATATTGATATACATACAAAAAAGAGGGCATATGGGCAAGCAGATACGTATCGTAATGGCGCAGTTGAACCACTGGGTGGGTGATACCCAGGGCAATGTTGAGCTGATTAAGCAGTCAATCAAACAGGCTAGGGATGAGCTAAAAGCCGATATCGTGATGTTTGCTGAGCTGGCACTGACCGGCTACCCACCTGAAGACTTATTATTTCGCCCCGCCTATATCAAAGAGGTGGAGCAGGGCCTGGAGCAGGTAGTCGCCGCAGCCCAAGGCATTACCGTGATTGTCGGCCACCCGCAGCAAACCAATCTAGGCCTGTTTAATGCCGCTAGCGTGTTGCAAGATAAAGCGGTTATCGCTACCTATCATAAGCACTTTTTGCCTAACTCCCAGGTCTTCGATGAAAAACGTTATTTCCAGCCCGGTAGTGAGTCTTGCATCATTAATATTAAAGGTGTGCCCTTCGGCGTGATTATTTGCGAGGATGTTTGGCACGCTGACCCGGTGCAGCAAGCGAAACTTTCTGGCGCCAGTGCCTTATTGGTGATCAACGCATCGCCGTTCAGCGTTGATAAAGTTGAGAACCGCGGTGCCTTATTAAAAGCGCAAGCACGCTCCATTGAGCTACCCATTATCTATTTAAATTTAGTGTGTGGGCAAGACCAGCTTATTTTTGATGGCGGTAGCTTTGCCGTCGATGCGCAAGGCGAAGTCGTCACGCAAGCGCCCCAGTTTGAAGAAGTATTATGGCCTGTTGATTGCGTGCAAGCTGATGATGGCAGCGTTACCATGGCGCCGCAAGAGATCAGCGAAATTCCTTCGCTGGAAGCATGCATGTATCAAGCCTTGGTATTAAGCGTGCGCGATTATTTCCGAAAAAACCATTTTACTCGAGCTTTGGTAGGTCTGTCGGGTGGTATTGATTCCGCCCTGACTTTAGCGATTGCAGCCGATGCCATCGGTGCCGAAAATATTGACGCGGCGTTAATGCCGTCGCGTTACACACGCGACATCAGTATTGAAACGGCAAAAGAACAAGCGCAAACAATGGGTGTGCACCTTGATGAGTTTTCTATTGAGCCCACATTCGAAGCTTTTCTAGAAACACTGAATGAGCATTTCAGCGATGAGCACCCGGGTGTTACGGAACAAAACATTCAAGCACGGTGCCGCGGTGTATTATTGATGGCGATATCAAACAAGACAGGTGCTTTGTTGTTAACCACAGGTAACAAGAGCGAGTATGCTGTGGGTTATGCGACCCTGTATGGCGACATGGCAGGTGGTTATGCGCCACTTAAAGATGTGTATAAAACCATGGTGTATCGTTTAGCGCAGTATCGCAACAGTATCGAGCCAGTGATTCCGCAACGTGTATTAGATCGACCGCCAAGTGCCGAGCTTGCTCACGAGCAAGAAGACGTTGATCACTTGCCGCCGTATGCGATCTTAGATGACATACTGCATCGTTATATAGAACAAGACTTAGACGCGCATGCGATCATCGAGGCTGGTTTTGATGCGCAGACAGTGCATGAGGTTATCGCTATGATTTACAAAAGTGAGCATAAGCGCAGGCAAGCCGCTCCCGGGCCTAAAGTCACTGCCAAGGCCTTTGGCCGAGATAGGCGTTACCCATTAACCCATGCGTATATAGATAAATAAGCAAAGGGGTCAAGTCGTTTCCCGACCCTATTTATTT
>JAJFKJ010000063.1 GCA_021773275.1 Gammaproteobacteria bacterium | reverse complement strand
AATCGACAAGATCACATCTCGTGATGATCGCCATGGCGCAGGTGTTTCGCGCGAAGGTGTACAACGCGATTTACTACCACTTATCGAAGGCTGCACAGTTTCAACAAAATACGGTACGATAAGTAGTAACCATGTGCTATTCGTATGTTCTGGTGCATTTCACCTATCAAAACCGTCTGATTTAATTCCTGAGCTACAAGGTCGTTTACCTATTCGTGTAGAACTAAAACCGTTAACAGCCGAAGATTTCAAACGTATTCTTACCGACCCAAGCGCAGCCCTAACATTACAGTATCGTGAAATGATGAAAACCGAGGGTGTCACCATCAACTTCCTTGACTCTGCAATCAATCGGCTTGCGGAGATTGCATATCAGATTAACGAGAAAACTGAAAACATTGGCGCAAGACGTTTATATACGGTAATGGAGCGCTTAATGGAAAATATCTCCTATGATGCAACGGAACATAAAGGCGAAACAGTTGATGTCGATGAAGCCTATGTTGAAAAACACCTAGGTGAATATGTCGCGGATGAAGATCTATCACAATACATTCTGTAAGGAATGATATGCAAGACGATAAAACAACACATTTTGGTTTTGATGAAGTCGATGTAAAAGACAAGGTCAAGCGCGTTGGCAAAGTCTTCAGTAATGTCGCCGCCAAATATGACATTATGAATGATGCCATGTCACTAGGCATGCACCGTTTGTGGAAACGAACTTTCATTGCTTTAGCCAAGCCAAAAGTGGGTGATCACTGCCTTGACCTGGCTGCAGGCACGGGTGACATCACTAAACTATTAAGCAAGCGCGTTGGTGAAACAGGAAGAGTAATATCCTCAGACATTAACCCAGACATGCTGGCTGAAGGCCGTCGTAAACTTCTCGATCAAGGCATCTTCAATAATATTGAATTTGAAACCGCTAATGCTGAAGAACTCCCATTTGCAGATGAAAGTTTTGACCTCATTACCATGGCATTTGGCCTACGTAATGTTACCGACCAGGAAAAAGCCCTGAAAGAAATGTACCGTACACTCAAACCAGGGAGTGCAACATTTATTTTGGAATTTTCTAAGCCAGCGTTCGATTGGCTAGAAAAACTTTATGATCAATATTCATTTAAGGTCATCCCCAGGCTCGGCGAGTGGGTTGCAGGCGATAAAGATAGCTATCAGTACCTGGTAGAATCTATTCGCATGCATCCATCACAAAACGATTTAAAAGACCTCATGCTGCAGTCGGGCTTCGACAAAGTGGATTACTTTAACTTGATGGGTGGTATTGTTGCCATTCATCGTGGATACAAATGGTGAAACTATGACTTTAATTTGGGAACTTGTAATTTCAAAAGCGCAAACGCTTATTAACAAAGCTTGCATGTACGATTTTAGCTGGGATAAACATGCTAAAGAACTTGATGGCAAATTAATCTGTGTGAATATCACACAAGTAGATTGCACTATTTTTGCAAAGATCACTGATGGCCAAATTATTTTATCCAGCAGCAGTTCCGAAACACCTGACCTGAGCATAACAGGAAAGCCTCTAACGCTGATGCAACTTGCTAACAGCGCCAGCCCAGGAAGTGAAGCAAAAATCGAAGGCAGCGCACAGCTGGCACAACAGATCCAAAAAATGATGAAATCTCTTGATGTTGATTGGGAAGGATTTGTTGCACTATATACAGGTGATACCATTGCGCACGGCTTAGGAAAAATAAAAGCACAAATGGAAGTTCTCTGGACGCAAAGTAAAGAAAATCTCACGGAAGATGCAGCTGAATATTTACTTTATGAGTTGCAGGCAGCAGCAGCTCACAGCGATGTTTCTACTTTTATCGATGATGTGACCAAACTTAGGTATTCCGCCGATCGCATCGAGGCACGGATTAATTTTCTAAAAGACAAAGTGACAGACAATGTTCAATAAAACGCGACGCTGTTGCAGTATTTTATATATCTCATTTAAATATGGGCTATTGAAAAGAAAAAAAATACCGCGTGAGCAACGCATCAAACAGATGCTGCAAGAACTTGGCCCCATTTTTATAAAATTTGGACAAGCATTATCTACCCGCCCTGATCTAATCCCCATCGAAGTTGCCGAAGAACTTTGCAGCCTGCAAGACAGTGTTCCCGCTTTTGATAGCAGCATTGCAAAAAAGACTATTGAATCAGAATTAAAACAACCTATAGATGCCTTGTTTGCAGATTTTGATGAGCAACCATTGGGCTCAGCATCGATCGCCCAAGTGCATGCCGCCACGCTTTATACGGGCGAGCAGGTAGTGGTAAAAGTATTACGCCCAAACATTGAAAAAATCGTACAACAAGATATCAATGTACTTTACTTCCTTGCTAAATGGGCAAAACGATTATCACGATCATTAAAACAATTTCGCCTGCTGGAAGTGGTAGAAGAACTTGATAAAACTCTCAGCAATGAACTAGACCTTATGCGTGAAGCCGCCAACAGCTCGGTATTGAAAAGACACTTTAAAGAGTGCAGCTACCTAGACATTCCCAAAGTTTATTGGGACTATAGTGCAAAACGCGTTGTCACTTTCGAACGAATTTATGGCACGCCTATTGATGAAACAGAAAAATTGCAGCAACAGGGTGTTGATCTTGAATTCATTGCCAAAAAAGGTGTGGAGTTATTTTTTACACAAGTATTTCGTGACTGTTATTTCCATGCAGATATGCACCCGGGAAATATGTTTGTCAAAGACAATAAAATCATACTTGTTGATTTTGGCATTATGGGAACATTGAGCCGTACTGACCAGCGTTACCTGGCGCAAAACTTACTTGCGTTCATAAAACGAGATTACCGAAAAGTCGCTGAGCTGCATATCGAATCAGGCTGGGTGCCTCAAAATACCCGCGTAGATGATTTCGAATCTGCACTGCGCGCAGTTTGTGAACCTATGTTTGAACGCCCGATTCAACAGGTATCTTTTGGAAAGCTATTATTGCGTTTATTCCAAACGGCACAACAATTTAATATGGTTATTCAGCCACAGCTGATTTTACTACAAAAAACGATTCTCAATATTGAAGGCGTTGCTCGTAAGCTTCACCCTGAACTTAATGTTTGGGATACCGCAGGCCCAGTCATTAAAGACTGGATGCGCCAACGTATGGGCCTAAAAGCAACCGTTAAACGTATTCGTGAAGAACTTCCGTTTTGGTCGGAGCGGCTACCGGAGCTGCCTGATGCAATACTACAGACTTTGAAACAACTTTCTACTGATTATAAATCTTAAGGTGATGGCTTTGCTCTCTCTCTTTGTGCTTCTTCACTACAGTCGCAGCTTTCTTTTTCCTGATCGCCATCATCTTCTTCATCTATTTTATACGCTTTGATTTCATCGTAAGCGTTGTAGCTAGGGTTGACTCTCTCTTTGTCTATTTTATTGTAAGAGTTCACTTGATCGTAAACATCATAAGGATCCCTAGCCATAGAGGCTTGGCTTGCAAAGCACAAACATAACGCAACTATGAACGGTTTCCACATGAGTTTTGCCCTGTGGTTTTAGAACTTATCGCGATTGTTTAGCTTTTCGCGCTCATTTTGAACTTGCTGGTCACGCATGTCTTGCATATCCTGCTGACGCTGTGCATCTTTTTGCGCCTGTTCAACACGCTCTTGCTGGTCTGCATTACGATCTTGCGATTCTTGATCAACAAGTTTATCGCGGTCACCATAAGGGTCGACCTCATGAAATGATTCATAATCGTTATTTTCCATGCCCAAACCTGCAAGTGCTGAAGCACTAAAGCCTAGCAATAAGGAAGCTAATATTGCATTTAATGTTCTCATCGTATCTCCTTAGTCTTTCGAAACAGCTGGTTGCGGTTTTGCTGGCACATCGTTGGCGTCATACTCATATGGTTTTTCAATAACCACCTTGTCTTTACCCACCTGTTCAGCCTTGCCTGCGCCCGCACCTTCCGCAGGAGCGTCTTGTAGATCCACCTCAGCACCTTCGGGGCCATGGGACGGGGCCGTGCCTGCATCATAAATAAGGTCGGCAAAAGCGCTTGTGCTCACAGATAAGATAAGTGTCAGTATCAATAATTTAATTTTCATAATATCCCCCTTTACCTTAATTTTAGCAGATAAAATACAGTATAAAATCCATGCAAATCAGTATATTATATAAGGCTATCCAGGCAAGCAAGGAGAAGCAGATGGCTGATGATAAATGTTTATTTTGTAAAATTATTAACGCCGAACAGCCGGCAGAGATTATTTTTGAAAACGAGCAACTTATTGTTTTTAAAGATATTTTCCCAAAAGCGCCCGTGCATTTATTGGTTGTGCCAAAAAAGCACATTGCCAGCATGAATGAGGCCTCTGAGGAAGATAGTGAACTTATAACTCATTTAATGTTACAATTACCCAGCATCGCAAAGGCCAACGGCATAGGCGATGGCTACCGAACAATACTCAATACCGGCAGCAAAGGTGGGCAAATTATTTTTCATTTGCACTTTCATTTGCTAGGCGGCGGTAGTGGAACACTCCCTGGTTTTTAACAACGGAGATATAAAATGATAGGCGGCGTAAGCATTTGGCAATTATTGATATTGCTGTTGGTGGTTGGTTTAATTTTTGGCACGAAACATTTACGTAATGCAGGTTCTGACCTAGGTAAAGCATTCAAAGGTTTCCGTGACGCAGTCAAAGACGAAGATAATAGAAAACCCTAATGTTATCAATTGGTTTTTTTGAAATACTGTTACTGCTAGTATTAGGCCTGTTTGTTTTAAAGCCTGAACAATTAGCCAATACAGCCAGATCCCTAGGGAAATTATTATTTAAAGTTCGCGCCTATACAAGCGATCTAGAGCATAGTTACCTCAAGCAAGAAAAAGAACTCGAGCTTGAAAAACGTATTGAAAATGCTGCAAAAGTGAGTGACGTATCCGATCTGATTACAAAATCTGATGAATAAACCCGACGCCCTACAACACCTCAGTGATTTACGATACAGTCTTATTAAAGCTGTTCTCGGCTACGGCGCTATCGCGATTGTTTTTGCGATGTTTGCTAAACCGATCTTTACCTTTGTCGCACAACCTCTGTTGATACAGCTGCCTCAGGGTTATATGATTGCGACACAAATCGTTTCTCCTTTTTTTGCACCGCTGAAACTTAGCTTGCTACTCGCATTTGGTTTTTCATTGCCTTGGGTAATGTATCAGATCTGGGCATTCGTGGCGCCTGGTTTATTTCAGCATGAGAAAAAATTAAGCCTTCTCACCATGCTAGGCTGTTTAATTTTGTTTTATTTAGGCGTGGCTTTTGCGTATTTTGTCGTCGTACCTTTGGTTTTGAATTTTTTCGTTTCCACTGCTCCCGGTGGTGTAGAAGTGCTCACTGACATCAATGCTTATGTAAACTTTATTTTGAAAATGTTGTTCGCCTTTGGTTTAAGCTTTCAAGTACCGATAGTTGTTTTTTTGTTAACCCGAAGTGGCATTTTGAGCAAAGCCAAGCTTAAAAAACAACGGCCTTACATTATTATTGGTGCTTTTGCAGCAGCCATGCTATTAACCCCGCCCGATATATTTTCACAAACTTTATTGGCTGTTCCTATTATTTTACTTTTCGAATTGGGGTTGCTGTTGTCAAGGGATCGTGAATAGCTCACGGCTCTCGTATTAAGTCACTGCAAGTACAAAATCCCCCGCTCGCGGTGCTCGCTGCCTCCTTTACAAAGGGGGCGAAAAATACGGTAAGATCACGACAAAACTTCAAACAATCGATTCAATGCGCCACGGTTTTTTTGCACAACTTCATGTGCTTTTTGAGCTGCAAGGCGTGCATGCATCGGGTCACGCAGCCATGTTATCACTTGCTCCGACAATGCCAATGCATCACTTACAATGACCATGCCGCCCGCTTGTTCGAGCAGCAAAGCTATTTGTGTAAAATTAAAAACATGTGGGCCGGATATAATCGGTAGCTGTAGTTCTGCAGGCTCTAACATATTATGGCCACCGACAGCGACCATACTGCCCGCAACAAATGCGACATCACTGGCTGCGTACAATAACATTAGGTCACCCATTGTATCACCCAGATAGACAGTGGTGTCTTGTGTAACAGCTTCATTTTTGCTGCGCAAGGCGACTTTAAATTTTTCACTCAGGCATTTTTGTTGCACTGACCCAAAGCGTTCTGGGTGCCTGGGTACAATTATGGTGAGCGCATCGGGTATATGTTTCAAAATGCCATGAATTGCGTCCATAATGATTTGCTCTTCGCCCGGGTGTGTGCTGGCTGCAATCCAAACCGGTCTGTTAGCAAATGTTTGCTTTAGCTGCTTTCCTTGCTCTATGGTTTTCTGATCGCAAGTGATATCAAATTTGATATTCCCCGTAACTGTTATTTTCTCTTGATCAACGCCTATCGATTTAAATCGCACTGCATCATCTTGAGTTTGTGCCGCAAGCTTTGTAACGCAAGAAGACATGTTCTTTGCCATGGATGGAAATTTTAAATAGCGGCGCATCGATTTTTCTGACAATCTAGCATTTGCAATCAGCAGGGGAGTGCTTCTCTTTTTTAAAGATGCAAATAAATTGGGCCACCACTCCGTTTCCATAACAATGAATTTTTTAGGTTTAAATGTTTCTATAAATCTATTTATGGCACCAGGGTAATCATAGGGCAAATAGACGTGCTGCACTTGCTCACCAAACAATGCTTGTACACGTTTAGAGCCCGTGGGTGTCATAGTGGTAACAGTGACGGCTTCCCCTGTTGCAATAAGGTGTTTTATGAGCGGTTCTGCGGCATTTGTTTCACCGACAGAAACTGCGTGCACAACAATACCACCTGCATTATAGTTTTTTTTGTATTTTGCAAAACGTTCATGAATGCGAACTCGATAATCTGGTGCAAGACGCGAACGCCATAACAAACGAAGGTAAGCAAATGGCAGGGCAAGAAAAACTATAAAATTATACAGTTTCAATTTCAATTTGCTCTTCTGAGACTTCAGTTTTCTCATTAATGGTGTCTAAGTAAGCTTTAACACCTTGCTCAACAGTTTTAAATTCATCCTGATAGCCAATAGAGCGCAACAAGTTAATATCGGCTTGTGTAAAGCTTTGGTAGCGACCTTTCAGATGCTCAGGGAATGCTATGTATTCTATCTCGCCAAATCGGTGCCAAGCAATAACACTTTTTGCAATATCGTTAAAGCTTTGGCTACGACCTGTTCCACAATTGAATATTCCTGATTTGTCTGGGTTTTGCCAAAACCACAAGTTCACTTTTACAACATCATCAACGTAAACGAAGTCACGGCGTTGCTCACCATTAGCATAGCCATCGCAGCCTTCAAATAATTTTACTTTTTTGTGCTCTTGAATTTGGTTGTTATGATGAAAAGCCACGCTAGACATGGTGCCTTTATGCTGCTCACGAGGACCGTAAACATTGAAATAACGCAAACCCACAATCTGGCTTTCTGCATCATCAATATAACGACGCACATATTGATCAAACAGGAATTTTGAATAGCCATACACGTTTAGGGGCTGCTCATGCGAACGCTGCTCTTTGAATATTTCGCCGCCACCATACACTGCGGCACTCGATGCATAAACGAATTGTACTTTATTGTCTAAACAGTAATGCAAAAGAGACTTTGAGTATTCATAATTGTTTTCCATCATGAACTTACCATCCCACTCCGTCGTATCAGAGCAGGCACCTTCATGAAAAACCACATCAATATTATCAAAAGCATCGGCGTTGATGTAATCTAGGAACATGTCTTTATCAAGATAATCGTGGATTTCTAAATCTGCCATGTTAACAAAGCGTGTACCGTCTTTTAAATCATCTACAGCAATGATATCTGTTCGCCCTTGTTCATTCAGGGTTTTAATAATATTACTACCAATAAAACCAGCGGCACCCGTTACAATAATCATATTACACCTCTTGCGCTTCTTTGCTTTCTAAAATCTTTTCAACCAAGCCTGTTGTTGAACATCCGGGCTTAAACGATAGTATGATAACTTCACCGCCATTTTCCAGAACTTCTTTATGCCCCGCTATTTCTTCTACTTTATAATCACCGCCCTTTACTAGAACATCGGGCATCACTTGGCTGATTAAGTGTTGTGGTGTGTCTTCACTAAAAGGCACTACCCAATCCACTGCTTCAAGGCCTGCTAGTACTTGCATGCGATTTTCTAATATATTTAGCGGCCGTGTTTCACCTTTTAAACCTCGCACTGAAGCATCATCGTTAACGGCAATAATAAGTTTATTACCCAGTGCTTTGGCTTGTGTTAAATATTGAATATGGCCAGCATGCAAAATATCAAAGCAACCGTTTGTCATGACTACGCGGTGACCTTGGTTCTGTGCCGCTTTCACCAATTTGCAAAGCTCAACTTTTGAATAAATTTTGTGGTTTTCGTCTTTAGGTATCGCAGACAATAATTCTGTTTCGGATACTGTTGCTGTACCTATTTTGCCAACAACAATACCTGCGGCTGTATTGGCCATATCTGCTGCCTTAGCCAAATCCAAACCACCCGCGTAACATGCCGCTAAAGTTGCGATAACTGTATCGCCAGCACCCGTTACATCAAATACTTCGCGTGCTTGGGTTTTCAGGTGCACAACGTCATTCGCGCTTACAAGGCTCATACCTTTTTCGCCGCGGGTAATTAACATGGCTTGTAAATTTGCTTTTTCAAGCAAGATGCGCGCTTTACTTACAAGATCATCATCATTTGTAACAGGCCCCACCATTTCTTGAAATTCTTTGAAGTTTGGCGTAACCAATGTTGCGCCCTGGTAATGCGTGATATCTGATGTTTTTGGGTCCACTAAAACTGGCACTTCATAACGTCTTGCAATATCGATCAATATGCGAGCTTGTGCTAAGGCGCCTTTCCCATAATCTGAAAGCACTACTACATCTGCCTGCTTAATCTGATTTTCGAATAATGCTTGCAGTTCTGGCAGGCAGCTTTCAGGATAAACCTCTTCAAAATCTAATCGGATTAACTGCTGGTGCTGGCTGAGCACACGTAACTTAGTTGTCGTTGGGTGATCGGTAGCCGCAAATTGGAAATCGATATCAGCCTTATTGAGCAGTTGCGCCAACATTGCAGCGGACTCATCCTTGCCCACCAAACCCAGCAAAGTGGTATGCGCGCCCAGGGCGGCAACATTCAAAGCAACATTAGCTGCTCCGCCAGGTATATGCTTGTGCTCAGCAATATTCACCACTGGCACAGGGGCCTCTGGAGAAATACGCGAGGCTTTGCCATGCCAGTATTTATCTAGCATTACGTCGCCCACCACCAATACGCGGGTATGGGAAAAATCAGGTAAATGTGCAGACATCAGTCTGAGCCCTTATATCATTCTAAAGGGTCAATTTTACCATACCTTGGGGGGCTTTTTATACTAAAGCGTCGATTTCAACGCTCAAAGCGGCGGCAATACGCTTTAACACTTTTTTACTACCACTGCGAATTTGATGTTCTAGCTGCGATAGGTAAGGGATGCTGATACTCGCTTGCATAGCCAGCTCAGCCTGGGATAACTCCTTGAATTCACGCCATATTCTGATGGGGCTTTCGCCGTGTTGCAGGCGCCCTTGCAAGCTAACAGGCAGTGCTTGGCGCATCTGTTTTGGTTTTTCGCTAATGAGTTGCGTGATCAGCTGCTCTTGCTCTCTGAGCTTCGTATAAAGCTGATACGGTAAAATTGCCCATTGCGGTTGCCCATTCGCCAGAATGAACTGTACATCCTGTTTAACACCCATACTTCAACCCTAACCATCAAAAACTAGCCCAAAAAAAGAAAAAGGGGACCCCTTCCAAATGGAAGGGGCTGCGCGTTGGCTGTCAATCTCCAACTCGCAATCCTTGCTTCAGCGTCCGAAATCTATTCGGTACGGATACATACACGCATTCCCCTTTTGAAGTCATGAAGTTTCCCTTGGATGCAAGGGCGGCCCACACAAGCCGCCCCCACTGGATAAGAACACTACTAGCCCAAGGATTGCTTCATTGCTCACAAAACTAATATTAGCAGATCGCTAATGATTGTCAAGTGGATAATTAGCTTTTTGCTAACCCTGTGAAATCAAATATGCTATGATGCGGCAATGCACAAAATAATTAACAAATTGCTAAACAGCGACTGTCGGATATGGGCTGTGTTATTCAGCCTGGCACTGTCTTTACTGCTTAGCTATAACACCTTGGTCAATCCTGATGGGATTTTGTATTTGCGCTCGGCGCAGTTTGTGAGCGAAGGGCAGTGGTTAGCAGGCCTGAAAACTTATTTCTGGATGTTTTATGCCGTGCTGATCGCCGGGTTTTCATCCCTATCAACACTCTCTTTAGAACATAGCGCTTTTGTGCTCAACGCCATATTGCTTGCTACCTTAACACTTGGCTTTATCACACTAGTAAAACTGCTAGGCGGAGACACCCGTGTGCAATGGCTAGCTGCGGCAGTAATTCTTGCACATCCAGGTCTCAATGGTTATCGCGATTACATCATTCGTGACTACGGTTTATGGGCCTTCATGCTCTGGGCCTTGTACTTTCTTATTAAGTACGCAGAGCAAACGCAATTTCGTTATATTATAGGCTGGACTGCAAGCATTATTTTAGCCTTCTTATTTCGCATTGAGGCATTTTTGTTGCTGTTGGCAGCCCCCTTTGGTTTATATGCCTGCATGCCAGGGCAAACTTTTAAACAAAAAACAATTCATATTCTAAAAGCACAAAGCCTACTACTACTGATATTGATAAGCTTCTTTATTGTATTATTTATTTATAATAAACTGCATTACCTAGGTCGGCTATATGATCTACCCAAGTACCTAACGTTTATTCTTTTTGACAGCTTTGATTTATATAAAGACAAAGCTACAAATTTCAGCGAAATTATGTCTGTATTTTTCAAACCGCAACATGGCATGGTGGCCTTGCTCGGCGCCCTGGTTACCTACACTGTTTATTTAATTGTAAAATTACTATCACCTCTTTATACTTTGCTAGCAGGCTATGGAATGTACCGAAAGACCGTACCTAATCATGTCTCCATGCGGATGGTAATATGGTTTAGTATTATTCTCTTTGCAGCGCTATTAGGGCACCTGCTACAGCATTTCTTTTTTAGCAGCCGTTATCTTGTTCCCTTAATCTTATTATTTATGCTCTGGGTTCCTTTTGGGATTGAGGCATTGATTATTCTTGGCAAGAAACGATTACTTATAGCCATTGCCTTGATCATGACTTACATGTTTGTTGATGGTGTAAGCAGTTTTGGCTACAGCAAAATGTACATTAAAGAAGCTGGCTTTTGGTTACAGCAAAACAAACCTGAAGAAAAAATTTACACGAACAGCACACAAGTTGCTTACTATGCAAAAATTGATTCATTGAATTGGGATAAAGATTTTAACAAAAACCACACCCTTGAACTTCTGCAATCCAACGACTGGAAAGATTACGATCTTTTGGCATTGCGTCACAGTAAAAACACTGCGGAGCTTAATGCGCTAATTGCTAGCTTGCCAAACACTGTGATTATTCAAGACTTTTATAATAAACGTAACGATGGCGTAGTCATTATACAGGTTTTAGATTAACCACTTTTTTATACCCTGCTCTACATTTATTTTAGGCTGATAGCCAAGAAGATTTTTTGCCTTGCTGATATCCGCACAAGAATGCAAAATATCTGTATCACGCCAAGGCTTATATTCAGGTTCCGGGTGTTTCTCGCAAACATCACAAAGCATTTCAAAAAGATTTTTTAATGTTGTCTCTTGTTGGGTTCCAATATTAAAAACATGGTTCCCAGTTAAATCGTGGCTAACAATACAATCCATCGCATTTGCAACATTATCAATATAGCAGAAATCTCTTGTCGCATCACCTTTACCATAGATGACTGCCGCTTGATCATTTTTAATTGCATTTACCCAGATGGGCATAACAGCAGCATAATCATTTTTTATAGCAGGGTTGCCACCAAAAAGATTAAAAAATCGTAACCCGATGCAGGGGATGCTTGCTTCATTACAAAAAGCTTCGGCGCTTTTCTCATTTTCAACTTTTGTTTGCCCATAAACACTTATAGGCTTAAGCTCAACATCCTCAGAAATGGGTAACTGTTTAGCCGCGCCATATACAGCACTAGACGAAGCATAAATAAACTGCTTTATAGCTTTCTTACTAATTACTGAAAAAATGTTCTCTAAGCCCTCAATATTCGTTTTTCGGGCAAACTCAGGGCGCTCTTCACAAATAGGTACTGAAACAACAGCGGCCAGATGCAGAATATGCGTAATACTGTGATCTTGAAAAATGCCCTCTAACATATCACTGCATATATCTAGCTCGTAAAAATGAAAGTTAGTATTAGCCGGTAGATTTTCTTTGCTGCCAGAGTAAAAATTATCAAGCCCAACCACGGTATCGCCTTGCTGTAAGTAATGCAATGCCATGTTATTGCCTACAAAACCTGCAACACCTGTTATAAGCCACGTACGTTTAGCCATTACCTTGCTCCTGCATACTTTTTAATTTTGCTGTGATCGGGTGGACACTATCCCAATTTTGGTACAATCGAGCCCAATCTTTCTTATGCATGATTGCATAACGGGCAGCTGAGCGATGCAAAACAGAACCATCAAAATCTAGCAGCCACATAGTGTGACCATCCCAGATGAAATTAGAGGCCTTTAAATCGCCATGGTAACACTGCGCCGTATTTAGCCTTTGCAAAATAGTAACAAGTGCGATTGCAATAGCATCGAGCTCACTTTCATTTACATCATCCTGCAGGTAACGATCTAGACGTTTGCCAGGGCAATATGCTGTCACAAAATATGATTGCCTACGAAACGGGCCTAATCTTCGTTCAAAAAATGCTAAGGGTTTTGGCACATCAATACCCACCGCGCGCAAGATATGTGCCATGCGCCAAGAACGCGTTGCCTTTGAAGGTGAAACCAAGCGGCGTGCGGCTTTCTTCCAGTTTTTAAGATTGTAGCGTTTGATAACAATATCATCTTCGTCCAGAGAGGCTCGAACTACAGTAACGCCGCGACCTTTCTTTAAAAAATCTGCTCGCGGGTGAAAATACGCCTCGGGGTACTCGCACAATGTTTGGCTGTATAAATTCGCTATATTTCGGTCAATGCAAAAATATTTATCAAACCTTTTCTTACACTTAAATGCACTGCAGCTCCTGAAAATCTTTTGTGTCCACTTGCGAAGACGATATTCTCTAAAATCACATACAAGCTTTTCAAAAGCCTGATCTAAATTTTTTGACGCAGGCCAATTGCGCTCTTGTAGGTACAAGTACCACAAGGCCTGATATTGCTGTTGTAAATGCGCGGGTTTTTGTGCGAAAAGCAACGCGAGATTACTTAAAGATTTTCTTGTATGAAGATTTTTCTCATCTTTTCTAATGCTTGCACAATCGACTGTATATATTTTTCCTTCGTGCAATAGGAAATTATCTAAATGACAGTCCATTTGCCTCAAGCCTTCTTTATGAAGCTTAGCAAATAATTTAATCAAATCTTCGCTCAGGTCATCTGCAGGCACCGAATCTTGCAAATACTTATATACAATCACATATTTTCCACCTTTTGCTTTTACTTTGTGCAGCAAATCTGGTGTAAGTATATTATGCTCAACAAGCAACTTCGATGACCTCACCTCGCGACCATAAGCTTTTTTATCAGAAAACACCTTGGCAAGCACTGGCTCATCATTTAATTTAGCACGAAAAACCCATCGCTTTTGGGGCAAAACACGCAAGCATTCGCTTATCTTTAAGTCACCCACCCCAAGCTTCATCACGGAGGTCATTTCGCCAATTTTTTCTGGAAAAACCTCTGGGTTTATCTGCAACCATTTTTGCTTTGGCATTCTTCCATGCGCCTTTTTATAAAGGTCAACTGCTTTTCTCTCTATAAGGCTCCACAAAGACTTGTCATTTTTTAAGTTTCTTAATGGTTGATCAGTGTAAATACGCAAAAATCTTAATACATCACGCTGCGTTATACCGACATCTAATGCAGAGAATAACAATGAAGCTAAGTCTTTCACCTGCCAACGTTTGTTGAGTATTTTTGCATGGCGCATTCGGTGCAAATCAATTAAGTATAAAGTAGGGTGCTCAACGTTACTAGGAATACCCTCATGATCGCACTGCAATAAAAAGTGGCATAAATAAAAGTCGCGGTGATAATAATTATTTTGATGCAAGCGACGGGCTATACGAGCAATTTCAGCAATCAATTCTTTTTTTAATTTGAATGGTGGTGGCGATACTTGCCACGACCTACAAAAATCCTCTAAGCTTTGTGTATCAAGCAATGCTTTTGTTAGCAAAAATGAACGTTGTGTGAATGGGAACAGACCTAACTTGCCATAACCCACTAATGGTGTAGTGGCAACACCCAGCTTGTTTAATGCTTGAATCGCACACCACTCCGTTTTAGCACCAACTATCGGCATTCTCGCATGTGACATATTCTTAAGGTATTCTTTAACCGTAACGCCAAAATGTTTTTTTATAAAATAGTGCTCTTCATTTATGATGACTTCTTCAGTTTGCCGCTTTGCTTGTTTACGATAAACCTTGCCTTCAACCGCCATCAAGTGTTCAAACGCTGGTTTTGACAAGTGCTGTAATATATTTTGCGGCAGTTCTAACATGACTTAGTCCGTACAGTGTCAAAAATGAGCTCTTGTGCTTGCTCGACCAGGCTGTATATATCTTTATTCAAACCAAACTGTATTCCATTATCACGCCACGGTTGTGCATGGTTAAGCACAACTTCTAGCGACTGCACTAAACGTTGCTCACTGAACGGCTCTGGGATAACAATGCCACCTTGTGCTTCCTTGATATAATCTGCATAACCACAGGCCTGGGTAGCCACTACTGGCAAGCCAGCGACCATGGCCTCTAAAAGAACAGTGCCTGTGTTCTCCGAATAGGCTGGGTGTAATAGGGCGTCTGCAGCTAACATTAATTCTGATACATCATTTCTGCCGCCTAAAAAATGCACCCTGTTTGTTAGTTTCAATTTTTTAATTTGTTTTTGGTAAGGTTTAGCATCATCGTCACCAGCGACCCAGAGCTCAGTATTTTGCTTTAGGTGCTCTGGCAATTGTGCCATTGCATTGAGTGCTCGATCAAGCCCTTTTGTTTTAAAACCAGAACCCACAAATAATACAAGCTTTGTATCTAGCGATAATGACAAGCCTTCTCTGCTTGCAATACGTTTATGTGTATAGTCGATCGGCGCGCAGCGATCACGCTGAATGCCTGGCGGTAAAATACTAAAACGATCATCAGGTGTTTTGTAATGTGTTTGATACACTTCTTTTTGTTGTGGGTTAATCAGCATAAGCTGTGTGCTTGTATCTTCGCCAAAAACAGCTTCTTCAAATGCCCTGTACGTTCGATAGTTGCGTGTTAATTTGTAAAAAATACCATACTTGGGGTTCACTCTGTCGAGATAACAAGGGTCTGCAGCATAATAAAGATCTAAGCCTGGCATTTTGCTAAACCCAACCACGCCATCATATTTTTCATCTTTAATGACTTGCTGCGCCTGATCAACAAAAAGACTAACTTTTTTAGCATTACTCATCGCTGTAGTCGGCAACACAATCACTCTAATATTCTCAGGCATATCGCCATGCCATTCGCGTGTTAAGATATTCACCTCAGCGCCAGCAGCAGAACAAGCCTGCGCAATACGCAAGCAATCACGCTGCATACCACCAAAAGGAAAATATTCAAATAAACAAAATGCTAACTTCATACCGCTTTTCTCTTCGTTATTAATGTTTGCAGCTGCTGCCATACTTGTTCTGGATCAATCTGGCCTAAACAAGGTGGGTCATTTTCTGCTTGCATATCTGATATGCGACATTTTTCCTGCAAGCAGGGCGCGCACGGCAGTGAACCGCGTAAATGCAATTGCGCTTGCCCCTTGGTGCCTGTGCGATCAGGGTTAGTAGGCCCATATAAAGAAATAGTGGGTGTTGCAATCGCTGCTGCTAAATGCCCCAAGCCCGTGTCTACAGCAACAGTCGCATCTGCCGCTGAAAGCAATGAAGCAATTTCGCTTAAATTTAATTTTGGCATCACTTCGGCAAGTGGAAGATCTTTGCTGATCACTTCGGCTCGCAATTTTTCAGCTTCATTTCCCCATAAACATTTTATGCCTATATTTTCTTGCTGTAATTTTTCAGCAAGTTTACGCCAATATGTTTCTGGCCAATGCTTTGTTAGCCAGGTTGTACCATGCAACAACACAACCGTCGGCTTATCAAATTGATAACGCTGAGGCACTTTTGAAAGCCCGTAATCAACTGCATTTTCATCTATGCTGTAACTCAATGCTTGTGCAAAAAGACTGCGGACACGTTGAATCGCATGTGCATTTTTATCAACTTTTATTTTTTCTTGGTAAAACAGATTTCCCATGGGTTCTCTTGCGCAAGTTCTGTCAAATCCTGCTTTCCTTTTGCCACGAGCAAGCTGGGTGATTACCGCGCTCTTTAACAGGCCTTGAGCATCTATTACTAAATCGTATTCCGTGCTTTTTAAGTTTGCTTTAAAATGCTTTATTTCTTCCCATGTTTTTTTGTCGCTTAAATGCTTTCGCCATTTTCTGACCTGCACGGGGATAATGTTTTTTACCGCTGGATGCCATGCAGGGATTTCTGAAAAAGGGCTCTCAACCACCCAATCAAACTCGATACTTGGATTATTTTTATATGCATCATTTACGGCAGGTAAGGTATGGATAACATCACCTAAAGAAGTGGTTTTTACGATCAATACACGCATTAAGCGAGCAACTCCTGCAAGCTTGTAATAACCTGCTGTGGCGGTAGATCTTGCAAGCATTTTAAATGTTCCAGCGGGCACACGCGCTTAAAGCAGGGGCTGCATTCTAAACTCAAGGTTATAACACGAACCTGCTTACTCAATGGTGGTGTAAACCCAGGGCTTGATGAACCGTACATTACCACCAATGGTTTCTCTAACGCTGCAGCAATGTGCATTAAACCAGAATCATTGCTTACCACTGCAGACCCGCAAGCCATAAGATCAATTGCATCTGCTAATGATGTTTTACCAATCAGATCTACACACTGGTTTTGTGTTTCTCTTTGAATAATGTCTGCCTGAGGTTGTTCTTTGGGCGAACCAAACAACCATACTTGCCATCCCTGCTGCAACATTGTGCTGGCTAGTTGTGCAAAATGTTCTGCGGGCCAACGTTTTGCGGGGCCAAATTCAGCACCTGGGCATAACGCTAAAATACGTTGCTGCGATTTCTCTAAGTTCTGTTTTGCCAATGCCTGCTCCACATCAGCTGCTTGCGTTGTTAATGTTGGCCAGGGTAACTGCTCAGGAAGCTTATGATTTTTCGGGTAAGCTAAAGCTGCAAAGCGTTCAATCATGAGTGGGTATTTTTGTTTATCTAGTGGGCGCGCATCATTCAACAAGCCATAACGCATTTCGCCTACCCAGCCAGTACGTTTAGGTATTTTGGCAAAAAATGGAATCAGGGCCGACTTAAAAGAATTGGGTAATACGATTGCTTGATCATAGTGCTCACCACGCAAACCCTTGGCAATCTGATAGCGGATTTTTAGCCCTAGTTCCCCGTGGCCCAAAGGCAGCTCAATAAAGTTTCGTATTTCTGGCATGCGATCAGCCAATGGACCGCTATGCTTGGGAGCGATGATATCGATGATGCAATCTGGGTGTTGCTCTCTTAGTGTTTTGTACAATGTCTGCGACATCACCATATCGCCAACCCAGGCAGGTGCTATCACTAGTATTTTTTGGGGTGTACTCATATTACCGTTCATTAAAGTCGGTTAACTTAAAAATGGCACTGCAATAAGGGCATTCCGCTTCACCTGTCTTTTCTATCGCTAGGTAAACACGGGGATGACTATTCCAAGAGGCCATACTCGGCATTGGGCAGCATAAAGGCAAATCCTTATGCGTGACATTGTATTCGTGGGCGGCATTAGCCAGTGTTTTCTCAGATTTGGGCACTTATTTACGGCTCCAGTAGATATATGAGCAATGCCTGCCATTTTAACATAAATCCTAGGCCTAGATAAGTACCGACCAATCTGGGAAGGTGGCATTACGGCAATACACTTGATCGTAGAACAGCTCTTTCAGCTTACACGTAATAGGGCCTGGTTTGCCGTTACCAATCGCGCGGTCGTCGATCTCTCTAATTGGGGTAATTTCTACTGCGGTACCCGAAAGAAAGGCCTCATCGGCAATATATGTCTCATCACGGGTAATGCGGCGTTGCTGGACCTCGTAGCCAGCTGCCATAGCGAGCCTAATGACGCTGTCGCGAGTAACACCCTCTAAGCAGTTATCTGCCGGTGGCGTGATTAATACGCCATTACGCACCATAAAGAAGTTCGCTGAACTTGCCTCTGACACATAACCCTCAGTATCTAACATCAAGGCTTCGTCATAACCAGCCCGTGCTACTTCTTGGCTAGCCTGGGTACAAATAATGTATTGACCACAAGATTTGGCCTTAGTGAATGCTGCATTCGGGTGCTGTCGCACAAAAGATGAAAACTTAGCGCGAATACCATTTTTGAGCTGATCGTCCCCCAAATAAGCACCCCATTTCCACACCGCGACCATGGCATGAACATTGGTTTCAGGCTTGATACGCAAACCCAAACTGCTGTGGTCATTAAAAATGAGCGGCCGGATATAGGCCTCTTGTAAATTATTTTTTTTGACCGCATCAATTTGTACTTTAATCATTTCATCATAACTGTAAGGGATTGTCATACCTAGAATTTTTGCTGAATCAAAAAGTCGTTTAGTGTGCCCGTGTAAACGGAAAATAGCAGTACCATTATTAGTTTTGTAAGCTCGCACGCCCTCAAAAACACCGGAACCATAATGCAAAGTATGCGTCATCACGTGGACTTTCGCATCTTCGGCTTTAATAAATTCGCCATTTAACCATATCAAGCCGTCTGTTTGCGGTAACGTCATATCAATTCCTCCTAAGTCAAAAGAAGAATACACGAATATTCAACATTTGCACAATCTGTCAGTTTTTTAGCTTAGGCTAAAGTTAATACTTGCTGGTAAAGGTATGCTGTTGCGAGCAAGATCGTAAGGTTATCCATTCTGTATGGGGTGAGGTTTTCTACGATTGTTAAAATAGCCGCCATGCCAACAGCGCACAATAAAACAAAACTGACCATAAAGCTCGTCGTCACTAACATGCTGATTGATAATATTAGCAATGCACTTACAAAAAATGCCAGGCTACCGCCAAGACTTTTGATACCACCTAAAATTTTATAGGTTTTGATTGGCGTTTTTTGCCCTATTATTGCTGCGAAAGCATCACCAAAGGTCAATACTAAAGCACTTGCTAGGTAAATTGCATATTGCTCCGCAAATAGAATATACAGCAATAAAAAGCCAATGTAGAAGCAAAACGCACTTTGTGGGTTATTGCCTTTGCTACCCATGCGGATATTTAAACGTTTTACCACATTGTCCTTAAACAAAAAACTGCCATGCGCAATAAATACTAAAAGCAGGCCTAAGATAGGGATCAACAGACTCCAGCCTGTAAACCAGGGGTAAAAGCAAAACAGTAGGCCATAACAGATATGCGTTATTTTGCGGCTGATTTCAGGATTTTGAACCTTATAAAAACGAACCAAGGCGGGTTGCAAAACCATCGGGATAGGGTAGGTCACCACAAAAATAAGTAGAATAAGTAAATAACTTTGCATTTCTAGGCCATGTAAACTAAAAAGCTAAAGTATAACATCTGAAATAGATAAGGGGCTGGTAAACAGCCCCTTATCGGATAGACACTAGGTCAACAAGTCATTAGCGGTTTACATCATGCCGCCCATGCCTCCCATTCCACCCATGCCGCCCATATCAGGCATCGCAGATCCACCTTCTTTAACTATTTCCGCTACCATCGCTTCGGTTGTGATCATCAAACCAGCAATAGAAGCCGCATTTTGTAACGCCGTACGCACAACTTTAGTTGGGTCTAAGATACCCATCTTCAGCATGTCGCCGTATTCGCCTGTTGCTGCGTTATAACCGTAGCTGCCTTTCTGGCTAAGCACTTGGTTTAAGATAACAGAAGCTTCGGCGCCCGCATTACTAGCGATTTGACGCAATGGCGCTTCCATCGCGCGACGCGCAATGTTGATACCAATGGTTTGCTCTTCGTTGTCGCCTTTAAGTTCTTTGATAGCACTTAAAGCACGCACCAGGGCAACACCACCACCCGGTACAACGCCTTCTTCAACGGCTGCACGTGTTGCATGCAAGGCATCGTCAATCCGCGCTTTCTTTTCTTTCATTTCAACTTCAGTAGCAGCGCCGACTTTAATCACCGCAACACCACCTGAAAGTTTCGCTAAACGTTCTTGCAGTTTTTCGCGATCGTAGTCAGATGAAGCTGCTTCAACCTGTTGTTTGATCTGCTTAACACGATTTTCGATATCGCTAGCACCACCGGCACCATCGATAATAGTTGTATCTTCTTTGGTAACAACAACACGCTTGGCTGTACCTAAATGTTCTAAAGTCGTTTGCTCTAAGTTTAAGCCTACTACTTCAGAGATCACTGTGGCACCCGTTAAAATAGCAATGTCTTGCATCATTTCTTTACGACGGTCACCAAAGCCCGGCGCTTTAACCGCACAAACTTTAACAACACCACGAATTGAGTTAACAACCAATGTTGCTAGCGCTTCGCCTTCAACGTCTTCAGCAATGATCAATAATGGTTTACCTGCTTTCGCAACATTTTCCAATACAGGAAGCATTTCACGAATATTAGAGATTTTCTTGTCAACCAATAGAATTTGCGGTTGCTCAAGCTCTGCGCTCATGTTTTGTTGGTTAGTAATGAAGTAAGGCGATAAGTAACCGCGATCAAACTGCATGCCTTCAACCACTTCAAGTTCATTTTCAAAACCAGAACCTTCTTCAACAGTGATGACACCGGCCGTACCTACTTTATCCATCGCTTTGGCAATCATCTCGCCCACTTCTACGTCTGAGTTTGCAGAAATAGTACCCACCTGCGCGATTTCGTCAGAGTTTTTGCAGTCTTGCGACAATTTTTCAAGCTCTACAACAGCTGCTTTAACCGCTTTATCAATACCGCGTTTAAGATCCATTGGGTTAACACCCGCAGCAACGGATTTAATACCTTCACTCAAAATGGATTGTGCTAATACTGTTGCTGTAGTTGTACCATCACCCGCAACATCATTGGTTTGAGAAGAAACTTCTTTCACCATTTGCGCACCCATGTTTTCAAATTTGTCAGCCAATTCATCAAAGGCCTTCGCAACTGAAACACCATCTTTAGTAATCGTTGGCGCACCATACGATTTCTCAATCACAACATTACGACCTTTCGGGCCCAATGTAACTTTAACAGCATCGGCTAACGTATTAACCCCTGCCAACATGCGCTTACGCGCGTCTTCCGAAAAACGAACTTCTTTTGCAGCCATTTTATCACCTACCTATATAATTAAGCTTCAATAACACCCATAATGTCTTCTTCGCGCATTACCAGATACTCAATCTCATCAAGTTTGACCTCTGTACCAGCGTATTTGCCGAAAAGCACACTATCACCTACTTTTACGTCTAACGGTCGGCTCTCGCCATTGTCTAGTGACTTACCCGTACCAATCGCGATCACCTTGCCGCGTACTGGTTTTTCTTTAGCGCTATCAGGAATATAAATCCCTGCAGCCGTTTTCTCTTCTTCCTCGGTACGCTCGATAATGACACGATCGTGTAAGGGACGAATCTTTAAATTTGCCATAAAACTCCTCTCCAAATACTTGTTAATAACGGTTAAATACATGGGGACAATAATATCAATTTCAAGTGCCTTTTAGCACTCCCCAGCTATGAGTGCCAATCATCAAGGATTTAGCGGTTTTTGTCAAGTTTAGAAGTCGACCTACATCCAGGCAGATGATTGAACATTATTGATTTTCCTGGTAAATATGCCATTTTAGGCTTGTGCAGCGCATAGTGATTCCTTTATAATTAAGGTACACAGCTAGTCGTGAGGTGATAGAAAGTATGGGTATTACAGACAACATGAAAGGCCTTTTGCCGCAAGGGCCTCCAGCGCCTGCTGACCTCGCAAAATGCATTGATGAAGCAAACAGAACACAAGAATATCTGAGCCATATTACTAGACATGGCATAAGAAAAGTTGAGCATGCCATAGGTGAATGCAACGCCAAAAGAACAGGCGGTACAGGTGCTACCCTAAAAGAATTCGACCAGTTTTATAGAAGCTTAAATCACCTTGATAATATGGTGTTGGAAGCTAGTCCAGAGAAGCAATTTGAACGCAGTAAAGCCAAACGCACGCCAGAAGACGAAAAAGAATTCCCTTACTTTGGTGCAGAAGGTAGTTTTAAGATCTCCAAGGAAGACTGGGCTAAAGCGCAAGCACCAGGGAAAATGGCGAAATTCCTTACTTCCCATCAAAGTCTCAACCCCGTTCGCCATACCATTGCTGTGCTTGAAGCAAAACAAGAAGCTTTGCACGCGCAGTTAGCAAAAACCAACCTTAATGAATGGACTGACGATGACAAAAGAAAAGCAGGGCTTGTAGACCAAAACAATAATATAGATGATGCAGCATTTGATAAGTTGAGGGCAAATCTAGTCACAGTCAACGCTATGTTGAAAGCTAAGGCCCAAGCCAAAGAAAACTCACTTTCTGAACGTATGGACAAGCTTGATAAATCCGTTAAAGCGCTGAGCCCTGTTGAACAGGCAACACGCATTATCCAGCTTAAAACTGGCCAAGGGCAAATGTCAAAATATGACGTCCCAGACAGCATTATGCGCAGTGGTGTACAGTTTAAAATGGGTGGTGACCCTAAAAACCCCAGCGTTACCGCTTTTCGCATTCCTTCTTCGTTTATGACATTTCCGTCTATTTTCGGTTACGATGCCATGCCAGGCGCACGTTTTGCTGCTGCGTACTACAAAAACATAATGGACTCCGCTGAAGGAGATATCAGCCCCCAAGATGCTTTTGAAAAAACGATGAACATTAAAAATATTAATACCGCAGGTAACCCTACCGATCTCTTACGATTCTTAGCAAGTGCCACTGCTGCTGCTAAGCTGATGGGTGCCAAGGCGATTGTTGATGCTAAGAATGTGTCAGGCATGTCTTCCACCGATGCCACTGTTTTTGAACAAGAGCATGCTCGGTATTTTCCGCAATATGAACAAGAAGCTACGCAAGCCCTTAATAAGCTTGTTGCGGAAGAGGTCGAAAAACTTGGATTACCTAAAGATAATGCAGAAAGAGAGAAAAATGGCAAACCTACAGACAGAGACATTCTCGGTCAAATATTGATAGGCAGCAGATGGCAACAGAAAACCCATGAACAAGAAGCTTTAGTGAAAAGCAAAGAAACGGTAACAGATCAGCAAGCAGGCCTTACTGTTGGCAACAACAGCGAACCCGTAACAACCCCTAAGGGTCCCAAATAAGGCGATATAAACAATGGCAAACAAGGACAACGCACTAGAACAAGCACTGATTGTACGCTCGCAATCGCAGGCGGTTGCTGTTGAGTTGCTGGATGAAGCCGGCATCATTGAAGCCTTGATGTTTCACTACAATCGCTACCGCGGTTTAAAAGCATTTTTATTAGACATCGACCAAGGTGAACTTGCCTACAAAGGTGTTTCTTCTTTTTTGCTTGCCAGCTCGCCTGATGTTGACGCAGCCAGCAATGATGTGATCGATGAACTCAAAACCTGGATTCTCAGCAAGCTTACCGAGCTTAACAACAGGAATATCACCCTGGTGATCTCCTGCCCGGCGAGCTCTTTGTACCGTTTTTCTGACATTATCGATAAAGCTAATCCACCGCTAGCCAACATTGATTTTGCACCCTTGCATGAGTTTGATGAAGTGGTTAACGATGCGCGTATCAAATATGATATCATGCGTATTGGACAGGAACCTCCAGCATCTTGAGACAACTATGAGCCTACTGCAACGTTTTAAGCATCTGACACTCGCACTTAGCATCATTTTCTTTACCGTTACTGGTTTCGCCAACACCAATTTAAACAATCTGTTTGACCCCGAACGTGGTTCGGCATTAGTCGATGTACCATCGCCAGAACAAGCTTTTGATATTGAAATTAAAGAAATAGACGAGCAGGGTATTACCCTGCATTGGACGATTGCACCGCAAACCTACCTTTACCAAAAAGCGTTTGAATTTTCGGGTGAGGGCGTTACGCTGGGTCCTGCACAATTGCCACCAGGACAGGTAATCCACGATCCATTTTTTGGTGATGTCGCTGTTTACTACCAAGGTGTCGATGTTTACCTACCTTTTGTAGCACTTTTGCAGCAAGATATCGATTTACAACTAAGTTTTCAAGGTTGCCATGAGGTTGGTATTTGTTACCCACCACAAACGGAAACGCTTTCTATCAACAATGTGAGCAGTGTTGCCCTATTAACTGAGACCATCCAAAGCGAACAAACACATATACTTAATATTTTAAATAATGTCAGCACGCCATTAGCGCTGCTTGCCTTTTTTGGCTTTGGTTTGTTGCTCGCCTTAACGCCTTGCGTATTGCCGATGGTACCAATTTTATCCGCGTTGATTATCGGTGAACAACAACATCACCACCGCCTTAAAGCACTTTACCTCGGTATTGTTTACGTCATCGCAATGGCGTTCACTTATGCAGCCCTAGGTGCTTTGCTCGCGAGCTTAGGCGCACATATACAGGCACAACTGCAAAGCCCTATTGTGCTCAGCATCACTGCAGGTATTTTATTATTCATGGCGTTTGTACTGTTAAGCGATAAAGCCATGCACGCACTCAGCAGACTGAACGGCCCCTTAGCTAAAATGTCGCAACGCACACAGGGCGGTAAGTTTGTCAGTGTTGCGGTGATGGGCGTGGTTTCCGCCTTGGTGATTTCACCTTGTGTGACACCCCCGCTGGTTGGCGCATTAACCTATATCACTATTAGTGGCGATGTTGCCTTGGGTGCCAGCGCATTATTTGCCTTAGCCATTGGTATGGGTGTGCCATTGATTGCTGTGACCTGGTTAGGTACGGCCGTATTGCCAAAACGCGGTAGCTGGATGCAACACATTAAACACTTGTTCAGCGTATTATTGATTGCCATGGCTATCTTCTTGTTAAGCCGCTTTTTAGCCGCGAATATCGTGCTAGGACTGTGGGGCTTATTGTTTATCGGTATCGCATTTTGGATTGGCTTTTGGCCTTTACGCAAAATAGCCATAGAGCGCGCTTGGCAAGCCATTGCCTGGGTGTTCTTAGCCTACGGTGCCATGAGCATCATCGGTGGCGCCATGGGTAACACGGACTTACGTAAGCCTTTGCTGCTCAGTGCTAGCCATAGCGCGCAGCAAAACGATGACAACTTAACGTTTATCGTCGTGCACTCTAATCGCGAGCTGGACAACGCCTTAACGCTAGCAC
The DNA here is from genome assembly GCA_021773275.1 of Gammaproteobacteria bacterium. Lineage (GTDB taxonomy): Bacteria > Pseudomonadota > Gammaproteobacteria > JABCZS01 > JABCZS01 > JAJFKJ01. The sequence goes on along the minus strand of JAJFKJ010000063.1, from coordinate 88,952 downwards.
AAGCGCAAAACAAGCCCGCCATGGTTTATTTTTATGCTGACTGGTGTACTAGCTGCGCAACCATGCAACGCGCTGTTTTTGATAAAACTGAATTTTATGATGCCGTAACAGACATTGTGCTTATCAAGGTAGATGTTACAGATTACAACGACGACGCTAAGCAACTGCTACAACAATGGCAAGTGTTTGGCCCACCTGCCTTTATGTTTTTTGCCCCGACTGGCGCGGAACAAAAGCAATTTAACTTTGTAGGCGACAAAGGCCTCTGTGCATTTATTGAACACTTAGAAAGTTGGAAAACTTCATACTAACTTCGCTTATATCTGGGCTATCTTCTTTAAACATCGTCGAACTAGACAAGATAAAAACTTTCCGGCATAATGCCAAACATGGCAAAAATTTTAGTTTTACAGGGTCCTAATCTCAACTTGCTGGGCAAACGCGAGCCTGAGCTGTATGGCCGTACAACATTAGAACAGCTACACGCCAAACTCAAAGAGCAAGCACGCAATCTGCAACTGCAACTTATATGCAAGCAATCAAACGTCGAACATGAACTCATCGATGCTATTCATCAATCCTTAAACGACGGTATTGATTTCATCATTTTTAATCCCGCAGCCTTTACCCATACCAGTATTGCCCTACGTGATGCTTTAACGGCTGTTGCCATACCTTTTATCGAAGTACACATCAGTAATATTTTTGCACGCGAGACGTTTCGTTGGGAATCATATTTTTCTGATATCGCTCTGGGTACAATTTCAGGTTTTGGCGCCGAAGGCTATACACTAGCTCTCAGCGCTATCGCCACACACAACACTAGTTCAATGAAATAGGAAATGTCATGGATATACGAAAAGTTAAAAAATTAATCGAGTTGTTGGAAGAATCTAACTGTGTCGAATTGGAAATCAAAGAAGGTGAAGAGTCTGTACGCATCAGTCGTGCCGGCAGCGTTGCAGCGCCCATGCAAGCTGTTGCACCTGTTATGCAAGCTGCGCCTGTAGCTGCTCCTGTAGCTATCAGTGCTGAAGAACCCGTAGCTGAAAAGAAAATTAGCGGCCATGAAGTTAAGTCCCCAATGGTTGGTACTTTATATCATGCAGCGTCGCCCGATGCAGCACCCTTTGTGCAAGTCGGCCAAACTGTTAAAGCAGGGCAAACTTTATGCTTGGTTGAAGCCATGAAAATGTTCAACCCCATCGAAGCAGACACTGCTGGCGTGATTGCCGACATACTTGTCACTGATGGTGAGCCTGTTGAGTACGGGCAAACTTTATTTGTCATTCAGAAATAATTATTTCAGGAAAAATAACAATGTTTAAGAAAGTTTTAATAGCCAACCGTGGCGAGATTGCTTTACGTGTTTACCGTGCTTGCCGAGAACTGGGGATACAAACAGTTGCGGTGTACAGCTCGGCTGACCAAGATCTGATGCATGTAAAACTGGCCGATGAATCAGTTTGCATAGGGCCCGCAAACCCGCGCGACAGCTACCTCAATATACCCGCCATTATTGCAGCTGCTGAGATCACCGATGCTGATGCCATCCATCCTGGTTATGGTTTTCTAGCTGAAAACGATGATTTTGCAGAACGTGTACAAGAAAGTGGCTTTGCATTTATCGGCCCTAATGCTAAGACTATACGCTTAATGGGCGATAAAGTCTCCGCTATCGAAGCGATGAAAAAAGCCAAAGTACCCACTGTTCCTGGTTCTGATGGGCCTTTAGGCAACGACAGCAAAACCAATATTAAATTGGCCAGCAAAATCGGTTACCCAGTGATCATTAAGGCCGCTGGTGGCGGTGGTGGTCGTGGTATGCGTGTAGTGCCTTCTGAAGCAACGCTGTTAAATGCGATATCAATGACCAAGCAAGAAGCGGCGGCGGCTTTTGGTAACGACAAATTGTATATGGAAAAGTTTTTACAGAACCCGCGGCACATTGAAATTCAAATACTGGCTGATTCACACGGTAACGCCGTCTATCTAGGTGAGCGTGATTGCTCCATGCAACGTCGCCATCAAAAGGTCATTGAAGAAGCGCCAGCTCCTGGTATTACCGAAAAGCAACGCAAGGATATCGGCGAGCGCTGTGCTAAAGCCTGCGTTAAAATGGGCTACACTGGCGCTGGTACTTTTGAGTTTTTATATGAAGATGGCGAATTCTACTTCATTGAGATGAACACCCGTGTGCAAGTGGAGCATCCTGTCACTGAAATGATTACAGGCATTGATATTGTCCGCGAGCAAATCAGCGTCGCAGCAGGCGAAAAACTGAGCGTCAAGCAAAGTGATATCAAGCTTACTGGTCATGCCATTGAGTGCCGTATTAATGCTGAGGATGCAAAAACCTTTTTACCCTCACCTGGCCTTATTGCTATGTTCCATGCGCCTGGTGGGCCAGGTATTCGCGTTGATTCGCATATATACTCTGGCTATACCGTGCCACCTAACTACGATTCATTGATCGCAAAGCTCATCGCTTACGGCGAGACACGTGATGTCGCTATCGCTCGCATGTGCAATGCTCTAGACGAAATCCACATCGAAGGCATTAAAACCAATACGGCACTACACCGCAAACTGATGAATGATGAGCATTTCAAGGAAGGTGGTACTAATATCCACTACTTGGAAGAAAAATTAAGCTTAAAAAAATAATAAGTTCTTGTTTCATGCACCATAAAAAAAATTTGGGTTGGCGTTTTGGGAAAAATCATTTATGATGGTCCCCCTGGGCACAAGCCACAAGTAGTTATTAAGATTCACGTAACGTGATGAAATATTCATCGTGTGAATTATCTGTGCCTTTTTTTGTAAAAAAAATGAACAATTTTAAGTAAGTTGTACAAAATTTAAACAGAGGTGCCGAAAATATGAACTATTCTGCCTTGCCTGTGTCGATAGATACACAAGACGCGACTTCCGAGCAATCCACTCCTTTACGTGAAAGCGTAAAACATTCCATCGAGCGCTACTTCGCACACCTAGATGGGCAACAAATTACCGACCTTTACGACATGGTCATTTGCGAGGTTGAAGAGCCGCTACTGCAAACTGTCATGCGCATTACCGGTGGCAATCAGTCCCTCGCCGCTCGTTTATTGGGCATTTCTCGTGGCACATTACGCAAGAAACTCGACCAATTTGGTCTTTTGTAGTAAAATATCGCCTCAATAAGGGGCTATAGATGTTACAACGCGCATTAATCAGTGTTTCTGATAAAACCAATATTATCCCCTTTGCTGAGCAACTTGCAGCAATGGGTATCGAAATTCTATCTACCGGTGGTACAGCCAAAGTCTTGGCTGACGCCGGTGTCAAGGTAATCGATGTCAGTGATTACACTGGTTTCCCTGAAATCATGGCCGGCCGGGTTAAAACCCTGCACCCCAAGGTGCATGGTGGTATTTTGGCCCGCCGCGGCACTGACGAAGCAGTGATGCGTGAACATGGCATTCAGGCCATCGACTTGGTGGTGGTGAACCTATACCCCTTCCAACAAAATAACAGTATCGAAAATATCGATATAGGCGGCCCTACGATGGTCCGAGCAGCGGCAAAAAATCATGCCGATGTCGCTATCGTCGTTGACCCCTATGATTACGACAAAATTATCAAAGAGCTCAAAGCCGAAAAACAACTCAACAAAAAAATGCGCCATGAACTCGCAGCTAAAGCCTTTGCGCATACTGCGCAATACGACGCTGCTATCAGTAATTATTTCGCTTCACAGCTAAGCGACAAGGAACAACTGCCAAGCACCGTGTCTTTGCAATTACAGCGAGTACAAAACCTACGCTATGGTGAAAACCCACATCAGGCCGCTGGCCTTTATAAACTAAACGGCCAAGCTTTCGGCTTCACACATATGCAACAACACCAGGGCAAACCGCTATCGTATAACAACCTTGCTGATGCCAATGCGGCTGTGGCTTGCATCAGAGAGTTTCCTGATGTTGCAGGCTGTGTGATCATCAAACATGCCAACCCCTGTGGCGTAGCCACAGCAAGCACCTTGTTAGAAGCATACGAAAAAGCTTTTGCTTGCGATACGACCTCAGCGTTCGGCGGTATTATCGCTGTCAATAAAAAACTGGATGCTGCCACAGCTGAAGCCATCGTTGCTAAACAGTTTGTGGAAGTGATCATCGCACCCGATATTGCAGACGATGCCCTGCGGCTTCTAGCAGCAAGACCGAATGTTCGCGTGCTGAGCTATCCTCTGCACGAGCAGCGCAAACAACTGCAAATGCATTGCATCGATGGTGGTGTTTTACTGCAAGAGCCCGATCTTAGCATGGTACAACAAGCAGACATGCGTGTTGTTACGCAAGCACAAGCCGATGATAAAACTTGGCAAGATCTGTTATTCACCTTACGTGTCGTTAAACACGTTAAATCAAATGCTATTGTCTATGCCAAAAATGGACAGACCCTGGGCATTGGCCCTGGGCAAACAGCGCGTGTTACCAGCAGTGAAATTGGTATTATAAAAGCCCAAGCTGCCGATTTATCGTTGCAAGGTGCTGTGATGGCATCTGATGCATTTTTTCCGTTTCGCGATTCTGTTGATGCTGCTGCAAAAACAGGCATTAAAGCGATTATCCAACCCGGTGGCTCAAAACGTGACGACGAAGTCATTCAAGCCGCCGATGAACATGGTTTGATTATGGTATTAACCGGCATGAGGCATTTCAAACATTAACAAGGGCAAACAATGAATATTCTGATTATTGGCGGCGGTGGCCGCGAACATGCTTTGGCCTACAAAGCAGCACAATCGAATAAAGTAAAACAAGTATTTGTTGCCCCCGGTAATGCTGGCACAGCAACAGAAGCCAAAACAAAAAATATTGCCATTAATGCCGATGACATTACGCAGCTACTACAGTTTGCCAAAGAAAATGCTGTTAACCTTACGATAGTGGGCCCTGAAGCGCCTTTAGTTGCAGGTATCGTAGACACTTTTCAAGCAGCAGGTCTGGCCTGTTTTGGCCCCAGCGAAGATTGCGCACAGCTAGAAGGCTCAAAAGATTTTTGCAAACGCTTTCTTAACAAAAATAATATTCCTACGGCAGAGTATCAAACTTTTATTGATATGACTCCCGCCATAGATCACTTACGTAAACAAAGTTTTCCGATCGTTATCAAAGCCGATGGCTTGGCTGCAGGTAAAGGTGTGATCATTGCTGAAGATTTTGAACAAGCTGAAACTGCCGTGCGCGATATGTTAGAAGCTAACCGCTTTGGTGATGCTGGTGCAAAAGTTGTCATTGAAGAATTTTTACAAGGCGAGGAAGTCAGCTTCATCGTCATGTGTGATGGCAAACATGTATTGCCGCTAGCAAGCTCGCAAGATCATAAAGCGCGTAATAACGGCGATACGGGTCCAAATACAGGCGGCATGGGCGCTTATTCACCTGCCCCTATCGTAGATCAAACACTGCACGATCGTATCATGAAGGAAGTCATCATGCCGACCGTTGAGGGCATGAAGCAGCGTGGCACTCCCTACACCGGCTTTCTTTATGCCGGCTTGATGATTGCAGCCGATGGTACGCCTAAAGTTTTGGAATACAACTGTCGTTTTGGGGACCCTGAAACACAACCTATTTTAATGCGCTTGAAATCTGATCTGGCAGAACTGTGTTTAGCCGCCGTAGAAGGCCGCTTAGATAAACAGAAAGCTCTTTGGGATGATCGCCCCGCTTTAGGGGTGGTGATGGCGGCGGGCGGCTATCCTGCCTCTTATCGCAAAGGCGATGTGATCCGCGGTTTAAATGTTGTAGAAAGTGATGTAAAAGTTTTTCATGCCGGTACAAAACTAGAAGATGATACGATAATCACCAATGGCGGGCGCGTATTGTGCGTCACTGCTTTGGGTAAAAACGTAAAAGCCGCTCAAAAACATGTGTACGATAATGTGAAACGTATTACCTGGCCAGATGTTTACTATCGCACGGATATCGGCCATAAAGCGATTAAGTAAAAATCTTAGTGGCTTCTACCTGCGTTCTACTTGACCACCGCACAGCCGAAAACAAGAGTGATACTCTTCGCGGCATAAGTTTTTGTTCATGGTCTCAAGGCATGTGTTGCGATTTGTTTCACACTGTTCCACGCAACCTTGTTGTGCAGGGTCTTCTGGCGATATATATCGATAATGCACTTTTGTGGATTGTGGAATAGGCGCATTGGTATAAACCCCCTGACATGCAGCGAGCAATAAAACCAGCAAAAAACCGAAAATTATTTTACAATAGGAATGTTCCATCGTTACCTCAAAGAGAAAGCATGATTCAAAGTGACGCTTACTACACGTACAGACTACTAGAGCAAGTACAAACGCTGCAACAACGCCTAGGCGAAGCCGTGGGCCCTGAAGCGGCTATTACACAACGCTGCCAAAGGCTGAGTCAGAACATGCAGAAAATTATCGCCTCAGCAGATGATAGCACGGTACAGTCTGTATTTGAAGTGACTTTACTGCCTAGCTTGGATGCATTGCTCGTCGATGCCAACTACCAGCTGAAACTTAAAAAATTTACTAAAAACCCCACAAGCACTACAAGATCAGATGCACGCAGCGCAAATGCTGTTAAATCTTTAGAGCCGCCCAGCGTGCCGTATTATTTACCCAACCCTAAGCCTGTCTTCGATGATGAAAAAAACGCAAAAATCGAACAAGCATTACTTTTACTTAAAGATTTTCTTAAAGCATGAATAAAAACCTAGAAATCACATTGCAAAGCTTGGGCATCACTGAACTTAAACACCATATCTTCCTGTGCTGCGACCAGAGCAGCCCCAAGTGCTGCGATAAAGGAGATGGCTTAGCATCATGGCAATACCTTAAACAACGCCTCAATGAGCTCAAGCTTACAGGTAAAGGGGGTATCTACCGCAGTAAAGTAAATTGCCTGCGTGTTTGTGGCAAAGGCCCAATTGCCGTGGTATACCCTGAGGGCGTGTGGTACCACAGTTGCACAGCTGACGTACTTGAGCGTATCATCCAAGAGCATCTAATAGGTGGGCAAATTGTCAATGAATTCGTTCTTGCCCGATCGTTTAATCAACAGAATATGGCAGAATAATGTATCAAATCCGTACTTTTAATAAAATATCTTCACTAGGGCTAGACCAGCTCCCTAAAGAACGATATAAAATTCTTGAGGATTGCAGCAATCCAGATGGCATCATTTTACGTTCACATAAATTACAAAATAGTGATGTGCCTGAAAGTGTACTGGCCATTGCTCGCGCTGGCGCTGGTGTTAATAATGTACCCGTCGCAGAAATGACGAAGCTAGGTATACCTGTATTCAACACACCGGGTGCTAATGCCAATGCTGTTAAAGAGTTGGTATTGGCAGGTTTACTATTATCCGCACGGCACATTTGTGAAGCATGGCAATATACCACTAAACTAGAAGGCGACTCTGATGAATTTCATCAAGCAGTAGAAAGTGGGAAAAAACAATTTAAAGGTTTTGAGCTTCCTGGCCGTACTTTAGGTGTGATTGGCCTTGGCGCCATCGGTGTTAGGGTTGCGAACGCAGCACTTGCATTGGGCATGCGTGTGATCGGCTTTGACCCTGCAATCACTGTAAAACGCGCATGGGAACTATCTGCCGACGTAGAACAAGCTTCCAATCTAGATGCTCTATTACAAGAAAGTGATTTCATTAGTATGCATGTGCCTTTACTAGATGCAACGCAGGCCTTAATCAATGAAAAACGCATCAAGCAATTTAAAACAGGCTGTGTATTATTAAACTTTGCACGTGGTGAAATTGTTGACGAACAAGCCATTGTTGCTGCGCTTAAAGCGAAACAAATAGGCGCTTACGTTTGTGATTTCCCTAGCCCTTCACTACAAGATCAAGAAAACGTAATCAGTCTCCCACACTTAGGCGCCTCTACAGTAGAAGCCGAAGATAATTGTGCAGTGATGGCTGCGCAACAATTACGTGAATATTTAGAACATGGGCAAATCAGCAACTCGGTAAACTTCCCTGAAATTCATTTACCACGCCAAGGTGTAGCACGTATTTGCATTGCGAATGCGAACGTACCCAACATGGTGGGGCAAGTCTCAACAATATTAGGGCAGGCGAATTTAAATATTGTGGAGATGTTAAACAGATCACGCCAAGATATCGCCTATACTTTAATTGATGTTGACAAAGATGTGCCTGATAATGTTGTACAACACATCCAAAACATCAAAGGAATATTAGCTACTAGGGTAATCACATGAGTATTGAACAGCAAAAAGAGCTCGCTGCTAGAGCGGCAGTAAATTACATTGAAGAGGGCATGATTGTCGGCATCGGCACAGGCTCAACCGTAAACTATTTTATCGAAGCATTGGCTGACTTGCCCTACGATATCGCGGGCGCGGTTGCCAGCTCAAAAGCTACAGCTGAAAAATTAAAAGCCTGTGGCATCGAAGTATTTGACCCTAATGCTGTTGGCGATATCCTTTTATATGTCGATGGCGCAGATGAAGTGAACCAGCATCGCTATATGATCAAAGGCGGTGGTGGCGCTTTAAGCGGCGAAAAAATTATCGCTGGCATGGCAAAAGAGTTTATCTGCATTGTCAATGAAGCAAAAATGGTCGATGTTCTAGGCGAATTCCCCTTAGCAGTGGAAGTGCTGCCGATGGCACGCAGTTATGTTGCCCGACAAATCGTTAAGCTTGGTGGCGACCCCATGATCCGCGAAGGCTTCACCAGCGACCACGGCAATTTAATTTTAGATATTTATAATTTGAGGATTTTAGACCCACAAGCGATGGAACAAGAAATCAATCAAATCCCTGGTGTCGTTACTAATGGTATTTTTGCACAACGTCGTGCAGATTTCATATTAGTAGGTACCGACACCGAAGTAAAACGCATTCAAGCATAGGAGAGACGCACATGTTAAGCAAAGACGAACAAAAAGCATTACGTAAAGAGTTACGCGAAAAGTATGGCGTATTTGGTAAATTCAGCATCATCCAAATAGTCGGCATTCTTCTCATTGCCAGCCTGGCAACGACGCTAGCTTATCAGCTACTTACTAAATAACCGCGCTCTACATTAAAGCAGCCGGACATTAGCCGCTAAGCGACTTCAGTGGCAGCCGTTATACGCGGGCGTAATTCCCCAGCAGCATAACGTTGCGTCATATCGTCAAGTGAAATAACGTCGATTTTATCAGCCCAACCCGCTGTTCCAAATGCTTCGTAGCGCGCCTTGCAAATATCATACATTGCTGTGGTTGCTGCTTTGAAATATTTGCGAGGGTCAAATTCAGCTGGGTTTTCATGCAAGAAGCGACGAATCGCACCCGTAGAAGCCATTCGCAAGTCTGTATCGATATTCACTTTGCGCACGCCGTGCTTAATACCTTCTTGAATTTCTTCAACAGGCACGCCATAAGTTTCGCCCATATTGCCACCAAATTCATTGATGATTTTTAACCAATCTTGCGGCACTGAAGAAGAGCCATGCATCACCAAATGCGTATCAGGAATGCGTGCGTGAATTTCTTTAATACGCGCAATCGCTAAAATGTCACCTGTAGGTGGTCGGGTAAATTTATAAGCACCATGACTCGTACCGATAGCAATGGCCAAAGCATCAACTTGCGTTTCAGCAACAAAACGTGCAGCTTCTTCCGGGTCTGTTAATAGCTGCTCTTGCGTTAATTTACCTTCAGCACCAGAGCCATCTTCATCGCCTGCTTCGCCTGTTTCAAGCGAACCTAAACAACCTAACTCGCCTTCAACCGAAACACCGCAAGCATGCGCCATGTCCGTCGCTATTTTCGTAACACGTGCATTGTATTCATAATCAGCAGGTGTTTTCATGTCTTCTTCAAGTGAACCGTCCATCATTACGGATGTAAAACCTAACTGTATCGAACGTTGGCATACAGCAGGTGAGGCACCATGATCTTGGTGTACGCAAACAGGAATATGCGGCCATTCTTCTGTCGCTGCTGCCATCAAATGACGCAGGAACGGGGCACCTGCATAGCTGCGCGCACCCGCAGAAGCTTGCACAATCACCGGGCTATTAGTATCGTTAGCAGCCATCATGATGGCACGCATTTGCTCTAGATTATTGACATTAAAAGCGGGCACACCATAACTGTGTTCTGCAGCATGGTCCAGTAGTTGTCTCAATGTGATTAATGGCATAGCTTTCTCTCCTTACAAAAAACTTAATATTACAGTGCATCGCCAACAGCAATAATTCGCATGCTGTTGGTACCACCACTAACGTCTAAGGTATTACCTTTGGTTAAAATTACTAAATCACCCGTTTTTACAATTTCTTTGTCTTGCAAAAGCTGGATAGCATTTTTATTAATATCCATGCGCTCGTACAAACCACAGTCAAAGGCTATCGGGTAAACGCCTCTATATAAAGTCATTCTACGTCGCGTCGCTTCATGACGCGATAAACCATAGATCGGAATGCCAGAACGAATGCGCGACATCCACAGAGTCGTGGCCCCTGACTCTGTTAAAGCAATAATGCCACGAACATCTAGATGGTTTGCGGTATACATCGTTGCCATTGCAACGGCTTCATCAACTTGCTCAAAATGACACTCCAAACGATGCTTCGATATTTGTGTCGAAGGCTCTTTTTCAGCGCCGATACACAAGCGTGACATTGCCTCAACTGTTTTCACAGGGTACTTACCTGCTGCTGTTTCTGCTGAAAGCATCACCGCATCAGTGCCATCAATAACGGCATTTGCAACATCAAAAACTTCTGCGCGTGTTGGAAGTGAATTCTCAATCATCGATTCCATCATTTGGGTGGCAACAATAACTGCACGGTTAAGATCGCGAGCACGCTGAATAATGTGCTTTTGCACGCGTGGCAGGGCAGCATCACCAATCTCAACACCGAGATCACCTCGAGCCACCATCACAGCATCCGAAGCTTTAATGATACCATCGAGATTTTCCAATGCTTCAACACGCTCAATTTTGCTGATGATGCCAGCATCACTGCCAGCCTCTTTCAGTAATTTACGCGCTAGCGCAATATCTTCTTGGCTGCGCACAAATGATATAGCCACATAATCTGCACCTATTTGTGCAGCCGTTACGATGTCTTCCTTGTCTTTTTCAGTCAAGGCTTGGGCTGACAAACCACCGCCTTGTCTGTTTATACCTTTGTTATTGCTCAGCACGCCGCCGTCAGCAACAATCGTCACAATACGTTTTGAAGAAACTGATTTTACGGTTAATGCGATACGTCCGTCGTCTAATAGCAGCACATCATTAGCTCGCACATCTTTGGGTAAATCTTTGTAATCAATGCCTACGGTAGCTTGCGTGCCTTCGTCTGCACCAAGGGCCGCGTCTAAAACAAATTCATCGCCCACGTTTAGAGTAACTTTGCCATTTTCAAAACGTGCGATTCGGATTTTCGGCCCCTGCAAGTCAACCAATACACCGACTTCTCGGCCTAGTTCTTTGGCGGTTTTGCGCACAAGCTCAGTATTTGCGATATGATCTTGCGCTGCACCATGTGAAAAGTTTAAGCGCACCACGTCAACGCCGGCTTTCAAAATACCCGTCATGACCGCCGCATCGTTTGTTGCTGGCCCAAGTGTTGCTACAATTTTTGTGCGTCGCGGTTTCATATCACCTCAAATTTTGTGGCAAACTGGCATAACGCTCTTCAAGCAGAGCAATCGCCGGCAGTGGCTTGCCTTCTAGAAATTCCAGAAAAGCACCGCCACCAGTTGAAATATAGGAAATTTTATCAGTAATATTAAATTTATCCACCGCTGCTAAAGTGTCGCCACCGCCAGCAATTGAAAAGGCATCACTTTTGGCAATTGCTAGAGCAAGCTGTTTTGTGCCGTCACTGAACTGTTCCATTTCAAAAACACCCACCGGTCCATTCCACACTATCGTGCCCGCCTTTTTTAACATTTTTTTGTATTCGGCAACCGTGTTTGGCCCAATATCTAAAATCAAATCATTTTCATTAACATCTTCTACGGCCTTCACTGTCGCTTTTGCCGTTTCTGAAAAACTGTCCCCAACAATAACATCAATTGGAATCGGCAATTCAACGCCACGCGAGGCACAAAGTTCTATTAAAGACTTTGCCTCAGCAAGCAAGTCAGGCTCATACAAAGACTTACCTATAGCGTGGCCCGATGCTGCAATAAAAGTATTAGCAATACCGCCACCCACAATTAAAACATCCACAATATCGCACAAGGTTCTTAACACTGTAAGTTTCGTAGAAACTTTCGAACCTCCAACAATAGCAACTAATGGTTTTTTAGGGTTGTCTAGTGCTTTTGATAAAGCTCTTATTTCTGCTTCTAGTAATGGGCCAGCGCATGCTATAGGTGCATAGCGCGCAATACCGTGTGTTGATGCTTGCGCTCGGTGTGCGCAACCAAAAGCATCCATCACAAAAACATCACCGAGTGCTGCCAAACGTAAAGCAAGCACATCGTCATTGGATTTCTCACCAACGTTAAAGCGCATATTTTCTAGCATTACGATTTCGCCGGCTTCTATATCAACACCGTTATCCATGTCTGCCTGCAAGCGAACTGGTTTTTCCAATATGCTTTCGAGATGCTTGGCTACTGGAAGCAAGGAGAGGTCAATGTCGAACTCACCCTCTGTAGGCCTGCCAAAGTGCGACATTAGAATAATGCCAGCGCCCGCATCTAACGCTTGTTTTATTGTTGGAATAGCGGCTTGAATACGCTGATCGTTTGTGATCACGCCATTATGCATGGGTACGTTGAAATCTTCCCGGATTAATACGCGCTTACCGACCAAATCGACATCGCGCATCAATAGCATCGTCATAAGTTTTATTTCGCCTTCATCATTGCCACTGCTGTATCCAGCATTCGATTAGAAAAACCCCACTCATTGTCGTACCAAGCTAAAACTTTCACCAAATTTCCAATGACTTTGGTCTGTGTTACATCAAAAATTGACGATGCAGGGTTGTGATTGAAATCGACGGACACCAATGGCTGCTCATTGATCTCGAGAATCCCTTGCATCCGCCCTTTGGCCGCTTCCTGCATGATTTGATTTACTTCTTCAACACTGGTCTGTCTGGCTGCATTAAAGGTTAAATCAACTACAGATACATTGATGACAGGTACGCGCATTGCAAAACCATCAAGTTTGCCATCGAGCTCTGGTAGGACTAGACCAACAGCTGCAGCGGCCCCAGTTTTAGTTGGAATCATGCTTTGTGTTGCTGATCGAGCGCGGCGCAAATCACTGTGGTAAACATCAGTTAATACCTGATCATTTGTGTAGGCATGAATAGTTGTCATTAAGCCTTTTTCAATACCTAGCTTTTCGTGCAAAGGTTTTACCATCGGTGCTAAGCAGTTTGTTGTACAAGAAGCGTTAGAAACGACTGTATCACTGGCCTTTAGAATGTCATCGTTAACACCATAAACAATGGTGGCATCAACATCTTTTCCGCCAGGCGCTGAGATGAGTACTTTTTTAGCCCCTGCCTCTAAATGTACCTTTGCTTTTTTCCGGGTGTTAAAAACACCAGTACATTCCAAAACAACATCAACGCCCAGTTCTTTCCAAGGTTGTTTAGCGGGGCTTCGCTCGCTTACTCCAAGGATGCGATCGCCATTAACAACCATATGGTCGCCATCTATAGAAATTTCACCTGGGAATTTACCGTGTGCAGTATCGTATTTTGTTAAATGCACAAAAGATTCTAAGCAACTTAAATCGTTTATTGCTACAACCTGAATTTCTTTATTGCGACCACTCTCATAAATAGCACGCAAAACATTCCGGCCAATTCTCCCGTATCCATTAATTGCTACTTTAATAGCCATTGTACCTCACCTTATTATTTACAAATTTTCTTACATTTCTCAACCAGTTTATCTGCCGTAATACCCAGCGCTTGGTAAATTTCCGGCGCTGGTGCTGACAAACCAAAAGTGGAAATGCCTATCACATTCGATAGATCACTTACAAACGGCAGCCATGTTTCTGGCACGCCTGCTTCTATTGCCACTCTATTTTTTATGTGCGGTGGCAAAACTTGATCTTGGTAGCTTTGCTCTTGCACTCTGAACAATTCAAAACAAGGCATTGAAACAACCCGAGCAGCAATATTTTCTTGTTGCAGTTGTTGTTGCGCTGCAACAGCAATTTCTACTTCTGAGCCTGTTGCTAAAAGAATAACATCTGGCTCACCTTGCGTATCAATTAAAATGTAACCACCTTTTGAAATATTCTGAAAGGCATTTTCATCATGCTGTTGTGGCTGTAAGCCCTGACGTGTTAATGCTAATACCGCTGGACCATCTTCTCGCAATACAGACTGTGCCCAGGCAACTGCTGTTTCGATGGTATCGCAGGGGCGCCACACATATAAATTCGGAATCAATCGCAAGCTCGCCAAATGTTCGATCGGCTGGTGTGTTGGGCCATCTTCGCCAACACCAATTGAATCATGTGTGTACACAAATATCACCCGCAGATGCATTAACGCTGCTAAACGTACTGCGTTGCGCGCATAGTCTGAAAATACTAAAAACGTACCGCCAAATGGAATAATGCCTTTATATAAAGCCATGCCGTTCATCATCGCGGACATCGCAAACTCACGCACACCGTATTCAAGGTAGTTGCCCTCAGGATTATCTGCATCTAACATGACCGCCTGTGAACATTGCGTGCCGTTCGACCCTGACAAATCAGCCGAGCCGCCGACAAGTTCGGGTAATTTGCTGCTTAAAAATTCAATACAAAACTGTGAAGACTTGCGGGTTGCTATTTTTTCCTGCTGTATTGCATTGACCCACTGCTCTAATGTATCCGCAAAGTTTTCAGGTAATGCGGCGTGAATACGGCGCTGGAACTCTCTGCCAAGTTCAGGGTGACGTTGTTGATAAGCGTCTAACAATACCTGCCAAGCTTGGTGTTTTTCTTCACCTGATGATTTTGCATCCCAAGCATCATAAACATTTTTCGGTATTTCAAAAGGCGCGTGTGGCCAGCCCAGCTGTTTGCGTGTTGCTTTGATTTCTTCATCGCCTAAAGGCGCACCATGCGTTTTTGCTGTACCTGCCAAGTTTGGCGAACCGAAACCAATGGTGGTTTTACAACAAATCATTGTTGGCTTTTTGGTTTCTGCTTGTGCTTGTTGAATCGCTTTAGCAATAGCAGCTTTGTCATGGCCATCAACATCAGCGATGACCTGCCAACCATAAGCTTTAAAACGCTCTGGCGTGTTGTCTGTAAACCAACCCTCAACTGCGCCATCAATTGAGATACCGTTGTCGTCCCAAAAAGCTATCAACTTGCCAAGTTTTTGTGTGCCTGCAAACGATGCGGCCTCATGGCTCACACCTTCCATTAAACAACCATCACCTAAAAACACATAGGTAAAGTGATCGAGCAAGGTAAAGTCTGGACGGTTAAATTCTGCAGCAAGCTTACGTTCCGCAATTGCCATACCTACGGCATTGGTAAAACCACTGCCCAGAGGGCCTGTTGTGGTTTCAACACCCGGCGTTTCCGCATACTCTGGGTGGCCAGGTGTGTTGCTGTGCAATTGCCTGAAATTCTTTATATCTTCGATAGAAACATCGTAACCACTTAAGTGCAGCAGGCTGTATAGCAACATCGAACCGTGGCCATTAGAGACAATAAAACGGTCGCGATTTGGCCAGTGTGGCTGCATAGGTGAATGGTTAAGAAATTGATGCCAAAGTACTTGAGCAATATCGGCCATACCCATAGGCATACCCGGATGCCCAGAATTTGCTCGTTGGACAGCGTCCATACTAAGGGCGCGAATGGCATTCGCCATGGCGTCATGCGGCATGGTCAATCTCCCTGACTTTGTTGTTGGTGCATTGGTCAAAATTGCGTCGGTCATCACACAGGGTACCCCATCAAGATGAGCCGATATTTTACCACAAAAAGAAAAGAGATTCAGGTACTAGACAGGGTAATCGGGGTGGATTTTTGCTAAAATAGCAGGTTTGTAAGGCGTGCCCCAGTAGGTCGCTCGCTTTCGCTCACGTTCTGGCGCACGCTTACCACAAGACTATGCAGTGGCAGAGCCTCGGATCTTATTTACAAAGCCTTTAAGCGCATTAATACCCGTTGCTTCAGCATCGTGGCACCACTGCTGTAAAGCTTCCAGCAACTCTTTTTGGGTAGCCGTTGTTTGGTCCCAAATAGCTTGTAAGCGCTGCTTGTATTCATAAACAACTTTGATTTCAGCGTGCTCAGCCACAGCATTTTGCACGTATTTTTCATCTTCTTTTTTCAGCAAGCATGCTTCACGAATCAAAAAGCGTTTTGTACGCGCACATAAAGATTCCGCGCCAGAAGCTTTAGCCTGATTGAATACCGGAGAAATAACCTCTTTTGCATAGTTTGACATCACTTGGAAGCGGTTACTGAACAACGCTTTCACTGTGTCTAGGTCAACTGCATTTTTCTCTGCGTGGTAAGTCAATTGTGGCGGGATACGCTTAGGTTTCGCCAAGCCTACATACGAAAGTAATTTAATGTACATCCAACCGATATCAAATTCCCAAGGTTTTACCGAGAATTTTGCTGATGTACCAAAAGTGTGGTGATTATTATGCAGTTCTTCACCGCATAAAATAATGCCAATAGGCGATACATTACGTGCAGCATCTGGGCATTCAAAGTTACGGTAACCCCAGAAGTGACCAATACCATTCACGACACCCGCAGCCGCTATCGGTGACCAAAGCATTTGGATACACCATACAGCAATACCGGGAATCCCCAGCAATACGAGGTTGATGATTAACATAGTCACAATACCGGTGCGTGAGCGGCCCGTATAAACATTACGTTCCATCCAATCATCTGGTGTGCCCTGGCCATAACGTTCTATGGTTTCAACATTACGTGCTTCTTTGCGATAAAGCTCTGAACCATAAAGCAATACTGTGCCTAAACCTAAAACCTGTGGACTATGTGGATCGTCTTCACCTTCACAACGGGCATGATGTTTACGATGAATCGCTGTCCATTGTTTAGTCACCATACCTGTTGATAGCCACAAAGCAAGGCGACAAACGTGTGATACGATAGGGTGTAGTGTCAGTGCACGATGCGCCTGTTCACGGTGCAAAAATAAGGTAATTGAGATATTGACCAGGTGTAGTGCTACAACGGTGTAGACAATATAGCCCCACCAAGGTAAATTTAGTAGTCCGAAGAATAAATCCATGTTGTGCCTCTTATGATTAGCTATTAGGACGATTATAAGTGCTTTAGCAGGTTATTGCAAGTGAAATATGCGCTTGCTGATAATGTAACTGATTGTTTTTTATAGATTTTTGGAGGTCGCATGCCTGAGCTACCTGAGGTTGAAGTCACTAAGCTAGGAATCAGCCCGCATATCCTTGGTAAAACCGTACGCAGCGTTGTACTGCGACGTGATAACCTACGCTGGCCCATTCCCGATGAAATCACGCAATGCCTGCCAAATACAACCATCGAGAAAGTTAGAAGGCTCGGCAAGTATTTATTGCTGGAAAGTGAGCAAGGCGCTGCCATTTTACACCTGGGTATGTCCGGTAGTTTGCGCATATTGCCACTAGCAACGCCAGCGCAAAAACATGACCATGTTGATATCGTTTTTGATGACTGTCTATTGCGCCTCAACGACCCTAGGCGTTTTGGCGCTTTGCTCTGGCAAAACAACGATGAACAGCATCCTCTACTTAACAAGCTTGGCGTAGAGCCTTTAAGTGATAATTTTTCAGGAAAATCCCTCTGGCAAGTTGCACGCAAGAAGACCCTGCCAATTAAATCCTTGATTATGAACAGCCATATCGTTGTTGGGGTAGGTAACATCTATGCCACAGAAGCTTTGTTTTTAGCGGGAATACACCCTAAAAGAGCGGCCCGTAAAGTCAGCCGCCAACGCATGGATACGCTTGTTATGATCATAAAGCAGGTGCTAGAAAAGGCTATCGCCGCTGGCGGCACAACACTGAAAGACTTCTCTGGCAGCGATGGCAAACCGGGTTACTTTAGCCAAGCTTTGCAAGCCTATGGCCGGGCCAATAAAGCTTGCTTTGTGTGTATCAAACCGCTTAAAATAACAAGTATACAAGGCAGAAGCACCGTATACTGTAACCACTGCCAAAGGTGATGAATGACAGCAGCAATCTTTCCAGGAACCTTCGACCCCATCACGCATGGGCATACCGACCTTATCAGGCGTGCCAGCAAACTATTTGACAAGGTGATCGTTGCAGTCACTGATAATCAAAGTAAAAAATGTTTATTTAAGCTTGATGAGCGAATGGTTTTAGCAGAAAATGTTTTGCAAAATATTGATAATGTGACGGTTGCTAGTTTTTCAGGTCTGTTGGTTGATTTTGCCAAGCAGCAAAACGCACAAGTTATTATTCGCGGTGTACGCAACAATGCTGATTTTGAATACGAATTACAAATGACTCAGGTCAACAGTCAACTTGCACCTGATATTGAAACGGTCTATTTAACACCCTCTATCCATTTAATTTTTGTTGCATCCAGTTTAGTACGTGAAATTGCAAGCCTAGGTGGTGATGCCTCTACCTATGTTGATGCGACTGTCCTACAAGCGCTACAAGGTAAATTCTCGAGGTGACACGATGGCACTAAAGATTACTGATGAATGCATTAACTGTGATATCTGCGAACCTGAATGTCCTAACGAGGCCATTTATCAAGGTGAAGTTATCTATGAAATCGACCCATTTCGCTGCACCGAATGCGTTGGGCATTTTGATGAACCACAATGCCAACAAGTTTGCCCGGTAGAATGTATTCCTCTTGATCTGGATAATATCGAATCCAAAGAAGAGCTCATGGAAAAATACCACCAGCTCACCGCTGAAACCACCTAACATCCACTAACGAAGAAATTTCTTGCATAAATGCGATGAACGCATGGGCGAGCGTGAGCGCCAGCGAACGATCAGCTGAGCTGATGATTTAAGCACATTAGCTGTAAGGTTTTCAGTTTATCTGATCGCGCGCTAGCGCTTGCGCTCTCTTATTTGCTCGCGTTTACGGCTCTGAAATCCAGATCATCTTAAGCATTTTGCGGAAGTCCCGCCCCTAGGCCCAAGCGATTACCTGCTGCACACATTTTTCAATGCCCAATTGCGCTTCACTGATTGAGTTTGCCAGCATATAAGCAGGTGTTGTGACAACTTTGTGCTGTTCATCTGTGCAGGCTTGTGAAACTTCACAAACTTGATGCTTACCACCCATCGCTTCGATCGCTTTAGCCGTGTCGGCATCGTTGCCAACCGTCACCGTTACACCACCACCGTAAACTTTATTGACTAAAGTGGGCGCGATGCATATGTAGCCTGCTGGTTTGGCCGCATTGGCAAAGGCTTGGCAAAATTGCAAAACATCTGGCTGTACATCTGTATCAGCGCCTTTAAATGCAAACTGCGATAAATTTTTAGCGGCACCAAAACCACCTGGCACCATCAAGCCGCCAAAATCATCCGGGTTTACATCGCTAAGTGATTTAATATCGCCACGCGCCAAACGTGCAGCCTCTACCAGTACATTACGTTTTTCATCTGCAGGTTCGCCGGTCAGGTGATTGACCACATGGTATTGTTCCATATCAGGTGCCACACACTGGTATGCAACACCAGCTTTATCTAGCGCCAATAGCGTCAGCACAGTTTCGTAAATTTCCGAACCATCATACACACCACAACCCGATAAAAGCACAGCAATTTTTTTCATGACCTTCTCCTCGTTTGAACCACTAATATATCAGAAAATTCGCTGCAGAAAAGCCACAATTTTCCGTGTGCGTGCTGTGAATAGTAACTTGCTGAAATGCTGATTAATTGTGTGGCGATTAATTTGCGATAGAGTAGGGTAGGCGTGAATCGTTTGCGATATCTTGCTAATCGATAAACCTGCCTGCATCGCTAAAGCAAGTTCAGCAATGAGCTCGCCACCATGAGGGCCTAAAATACTGGCACCAATTAGTTTATTTTTACGCACCAGACATTTCACCATACCTGCGCTTTCCACCTCTGCTAAGGCGCGATCATTATTCGCAAACTTCCAAGTATAAACATCAAATTTTATACCTTTTTTTTCAGCTTGTTCTTGCGTTAAGCCGATGTGTGCAAACTCCGGGTCTGTGTAAATGACTGCTGGCACACAATCGAAATTAACTGTTTTAGGTACTTTAAAAGCAATATTTGCAATTACTGCACCTGCTTCATTTTCCGCCATATGGGTAAATTTATAGCGTGTTGCTAAAACATCACCTACCGCAAAAATATGCTTTTGATTAGTGCGCATGCGGCTATCAACTTCTAGGCCGAACTTAGTACTTTCGATGCCCGCATTTTCTAGGCCTAATTCGATATTGGGCGCCCTGCCTGTTGCAACTAAAATTTCGTCGACGTCTAATTGAAAAGCTTCGCCATTTGCAGGCTCGCAGTGTAACTGTTTGTGTGCCTCGTGCTTTGCAACTTTTGTTACTTTTGTCTCGCTGTGGAATGTTACACCTTCAGCTTTTAATATAGCTAACAATGTGTTTGCTAATTCTTGGTCATTGGCTTGCAGCAAACCGGGCATTGCCTCCAGCACAATAACCTCGCTGCCCAATCGTTGGAATGCTTGCGCCAATTCCAAACCGATTACACCACCACCCAGAATGGCTAAGCGCTTGGGTAGCATGCGTAAATTAAATACCGTTTCATTCGTTACATAGCCAGCTTCTTGCAAGCCTGTAATGGGCGGCACAACAGGGCGTGAACCCGTCGCAATCACTGCCTTTTTAAACTCGATGATCTGATCGTTCACCTTCACGGTGTTCTTAGATTTAAACGTTGCCTCGCCAAAAATAACATTTGCCCCATAGCTACGAAAACGCTCGGGGTCGTCGTGCTCTTGAATGGTGTCGATGACCGCTTTGACATGCTCATTCACTTTGCCCAGGTCCACAGGCTCCATGCTGGCCGACAAACCATATTCGCCAGCGCGCTGAATTTGTCTGGCTACTTTGGCGCTATGGATGAATGTTTTGCTGGGCACGCAACCGTAATGTAGGCAATCACCGCCCAGCTGACTGTTCTTTTCAATCAGAATAACTTTTAAACCTAGCTGCGCAAGACCGCTGGCAATGGTTAGGCCGCCAGCACCGCCACCGATGATCAGGCAGTCTTGAATGTCTGAAGATTCTTTCATGCTCAATAGCTTAGAACTTAATTATGTTTTGAGCAAGAATTGCGGTAAAATGGCTGCTTGAAGGAGCCATCGATGTCCACACATTATCCTAAGACGCGTTTGCGCCGTAACCGATCAGATGATTTTATACGTCGGCTGGTACGCGAGCATAGCTTAAGCGTCGCTGACCTCATCTATCCAATGTTTATTGTGCCGGGTAAAAAGCAGCGCATCCCTATCGCCAGCATGCCAGGTATTGAGCGACTCAGCGTCGATGAATTACTAAGCGAGGCCGAGATATTAGTTAATCTAGGCATTCCTGCTATCGCATTATTTCCTGTTATGCCAGATGATGCGAAATCTTTGGACGCTGCTGCCGCTTATCAAGAAGATGGCTTTTTACAAAACGCTATTCGTGCATTAAAAAAACAGGTTCCTGAGTTGGGCATCATTACCGATGTTGCCTTAGACCCTTACACCTCGCACGGGCAAGACGGCCTACTAGACAATCAGGGCAATATTTTAAACGATGAAACCGTTGTTGTTTTAGTAAAACAAGCTTTATCGCACGCACAGGCAGGTGCCGACATTGTTGCACCCTCAGACATGATGGACGGCCGTATTGGCGCCATTCGCCAAGCATTTGAACAAAACGGTTTTATTCATACCAAAATTTTATCCTACGCTGCAAAATACGCATCGAGCTTTTACGGGCCGTTCCGTGATGCCGTAGGTTCGAGCAAAGCACTAGGCAATGCCGATAAAAGAACTTATCAGATGGACCCTGCTAACAGCGACGAAGCCCTGCGAGAAGTTGCCATGGATTTAGATGAAGGTGCTGATCTAGTCATGGTTAAGCCAGGCCTGCCGTATTTAGATGTTATCCAGCGTGTAAAACAGACTTTTCAGGTGCCTACTTTTGCCTACCATGTCAGTGGTGAATACGCGATGCTAAAAGCTGCGGCAGAAAACGGTTGGCTGAATGAACAAAAGACCGTTCTTGAAGCCCTGTTATGTTTTAAACGTGCGGGTGCCGATGCCATCTTCACATACTACGCAAAAACAGTTGCGCAGTGGTTGCAAGAATAATGTTCCACGTTATTCTTTATGAACCTGAAATCCCACCTAACACCGGCAACATCATTCGCTTATGCGCTAACACAGGTTGCAAATTACATTTAATTGAACCGATGAGTTTTGAACTAGATGACAAACGCATGCGCCGCGCTGGCTTGGATTACGCTGAATTTGCTGAAGTAAAAATTTACGAAAATTTATCTGATTGTTTGGCGCAAATTTCGGGAACCATTTGGGCGTTCACAACCAAAGCTAAACAGTTGCACAGTGAGGTCAACTTTAAACCTGATGACGCTTTATTATTCGGCCCTGAAACACGCGGCTTACCTGAGCAGGTACGTAAAGATATCGGCATCGACCACTGCCTGCGCCTACCGATGCTGGAGAACTCCCGTAGCCTGAACCTCTCCAACTCCGCAGCTATAGCCGTTTATGAGGCCTGGCGACAAAACGGGTTTAAAGCAAACTAAAAACCCATTAGATATCATGATGTTAAGTATTTTTATTATAACTAGTGGAAATAATTATTATAACTAGTTATAATAATAGATAGAGGTATCAGGAAGATGAAAAAACAGATTAATAACATCAGTAGCTACTTGCTGCAGCACGTAGCAAAACACCCCAAGGATATTGTTACATTCTCCGCAAATGCCTTTTCTGTGACACCCACCACAGTACATCGCCACTTAAATCGGCTTATTAAAGGTGGCGAAATCATCAAGACAGGAAATACCAAGCAAACCTTATACTACCTAGCTGACGAAAAAAACAAGTCTCTTTTTTTCAAGCTATCTAAAGATCTGGATGAGTTTTTTACCTGGGAAAAACACCTAGAACAAGACTTCACCTCTTTAGATAAGCATGTCTATAGCATTATTGAGTATTATACAACCGAAGTAATTAACAATGCTATTGATCACTCACAAGGGAAACAATTAACAGTCAAAACATTCTGGGACGCTAAAAATATTACCATCACTATTATTGATGATGGGATCGGTGTTTTTGACAAAATTAGGCAGGGCTTTCATTTAGATAATATAAACGAATCATTATTAGAACTTTCCAAAGGAAAAATCACTACTGACCCTGAAAATCATACGGGTGAGGGCTTATTTTTTTCAAGCAAAGCTGCTGATGTTTTTACCATTGAAGCAAACGGCCTACTGTTCTGCATCGACAACTTGATTAAGGATTGGTATATAGCAAGCAGCGACACAAAAATCGGAAGCAAGATATCACTACAAATTGCCAGAGACGCACCCCAAGAATTATCAGACATCTTTCTTAAATTTCAAAGCGATGATAATCTGGAGTTCGATAAAACTGAGATATATGTAGATCTTGCATTACTTGCTGGAGATCGCTTAATTTCTCGCTCACAGGCAAAGAGAATTACAAGAAATTTAGAAAATTTTACGCATATTACTCTAGACTTTAAAAAAGTCAACATTGTTGGTCAGGGTTTTGTTGACCAGGTTTTTCGAGTATACCAAAGCCAACATCCTGGCACGACTATTACTTATTGCAATGCTAATGACGAAGTAAAGTTTATGATAACGCGTAGCCTTGATTAACTACTCAGATTCTGTCCGTGGTTTACGTTCAAGCAAACTTTTAACAGCATCTTTTGCAGATTTGTTTTGATATAAAATTTGGTACATCTCTTCGGTGATTGGCATATCAACGTTATTGTCTTGCGCAAAAGCATACATTAACTTGGTAGTCTGCACACCCTCGACAACTTGCTTAACTTCTTCCATTGCATCAGTTATGCTTTTACCTTCACCTAATAATTTGCCGAAGCGGCGGTTGCGAGATTGATTACCTGTGCAAGTTAAAATTAAATCACCCATCCCTGCAAGGCCCATAAACGTTTCTTGTTCCGCGCCCGATGCCAAACCTAAACGCATCATTTCAGATAAACCACGCGTAATCAGTGCTGCCTGTGTGTTGGCGCCAAAACCTAAACCTTCAGCAACACCTGTAGCTATTGCTAATACATTCTTCACCGAACCACCTAATTGCACCCCCACAATATCAGTAGTGGTATAAACACGAAAATAATCATTATGCATTTGTTTTTGCCAGAACTCGGCTTCTGCTTGATGCTCTGTTGCCAAAGCCACAGCGGTAGGTTTTGCATCAGCAACCTCTTTCGCAAAACTTGGGCCTGAAATAATTGCAAAATGTGCATGCCCTGGCATCAACTCTTGTGCCACTTCCGAAAGCAAACAATGCTGCTCCGGGTCTAAACCTTTGGTTGCCCAGGCAAGATGCGTGTCTTCAGACATGTGCGGCAAGCTATCACTGAGTACTTTACGAAAAGCATGACTAGGCACAACGATCAACACACCGGCCGCGCCTTGCAAGGCTTCTGCTAAATCGGTGGTGCACATCAGATTATCTGGAAAGAGTGTACCAGGCAGGTATTGCTTGTTTTCACGATCATTGTTTAATGCTTGAATTTCAGCATTATCATGGCCCCAGATGCGCACATTAGCATGTGTTCTAGCAAGATGCAGGGCCAGGGCTGTGCCCCAAGCTCCTGCACCTAAAACAGCAATTTCCGTCACAGCGTACTCCAAAAGCTTAAGCGTTACCCGCTTCGCTCGCTTCGCTTGCTTGACCGCCACCCGCTTGCTTAACACGATTTAAGTGGTCTTGATATAAGGCATCAAAGTTGACCGGTGCCAAGTATAACGGTGGGTAGCCGCCACGCGTTGCTAAATTAGAAACTAACTCACGCGCATAAGGGTATAAGGTGTTCGGGCAAAAACTACCGAGCATCTGGCCACGTTGCTCATCACTAAAGCCACGTAGCGTAAACATACCGCCTTGTTGTGCTTCGGCAATAAAGGCAACTTTTTTCTCTTGTTTAACCGTAACAGTTAATTTCAAGATAACCTCAAAATCATCACCATCGATTTTCCGGGCTTGTGTATTTAACTCGAATTTTACCTCTGGCTGCCAATCAGCGGCAGCTGGTTCTGGCGGATGAGGCGCTTCAAAAGATAAGTCACGAATGTAAATACCCTTGATGCCAAACTCAGGGCCAGCAGCGCCTTTATCACCGCCGTTTTTAGCTGCGTCTTTGTTATCTTTAAGTTCTTCGTCTTTATCTTTGTCTTTATCAAAAATCATGCTGCACCCTTATCCAAAAAAATTTAACTTACTAGTAGTTTATCAAGTTCTCCGCTTTTGTCCAAAGTAAATAGGTCATCGCAGCCACCTATGTGCTGCGCATCGATAAATATCTGCGGCACGGTAGTACGGCCACTGCGTTCTCGCATTTCTTGCTCTTTTTCGGGGTCGTTGGTGACATCAAGTTCGGTATAGTTAACTTGCTTATTATCCAGCAAATCTTTTGCACGGAAGCAATAACCGCAATAATCTTTGGTGTAAATGATAACTTTAGGCATTATCGCTCCTATTTGCTTGCCACAACAGGCAGATCAGCTTGCTTCCAAGCATTCATTCCGCCAGTAATATTATAGATGTTCTTGTAGCCGGCCTTCTTTAATTTAGCGCCAGCTTTACCTGCGCTAATCCCTGCCTGACAAACCAATATGATCGTGTCATCAGGCTTAAGCTTCAACTTTTTACAAGCAGCCTCTATGGTGTCAGGGTCCGCCCGCTGGGCATCAATAATATGCCCTTGTTTGTATTTTTCTTCACTGCGCACATCAAACAAGGTTGACTTCTTCTGGTTGATTAGCCGTACAGCTTTCTGCGGTGTCACACCGTTAGCGCCACCACGACGCATCAAAAGCTCATAAACAATGTAGCTTACTAAAAATGCGATAAAAAGTGCCGTTAATACCCAATGGTTTTGTAGAAACTCTAGTAGTTGTGCCATAATATTACCTAACTCAGCTTTGAAATTTTACAGATTATATCATGAAACACTCAAAACCTTTGGCGCTTATCATTCTTGACGGCTTCGGCTACCGCGAAGAAACTGCGCATAATGCTATTAGCCACGCCAATACCCCAAACCTTGATGACCTCATGGCCAATTACCCCAGTACGTTTATTTCATGTTCCGGTATTGATGTGGGTCTACCCGGTACACAAATGGGCAACTCTGAAGTGGGACACATGAACCTGGGCGCAGGTCGCGTTATCTACCAAGACCTCACCCGTATTGATAAAGCCATTGCTGAAAACAAATTGGCCAGCAATAAAACGATTAAAAAACTTTTTTCTGATATCGAAAAAAATGATGGCAATTTGCATATCATGGGTCTGCTTTCTGATGGTGGCGTGCATAGCCATATCCGGCATATTCAAGCGATTATTGATGCTGCAAGTGATACGAATATTCGTAATGTATACCTACATGCTTTTTTAGATGGCCGCGATACGCCGCCACAAAGCGCCAAGCCTTATTTGCAAAGCATCAAGAACGGTACGATTGCATCGATTACTGGCCGCTTTTTCGCTATGGACCGTGACAATAATTGGGGCCGCGTAGCAGCTGCTTATAATATGATTGCGCACGGCCATGCTGATTTTGATGCCCCTGATGCGATCAGCGCATTAGAAGCTGCCTACAGTCGCGGCGAAACTGATGAGTTTGTTGAACCTACTGTTATCCATGCGACAGATGCAGCGCCCATAAAGCTTACTGATGGCGACGGAATGATCTTTATGAACTTCCGGTCAGACCGCGCAAGAGAATTAAGCCGTGCCTTTTTAGAGCCTGATTTTACCGAGTTTAAAAAATCACCGCTGCCAAAACTATCTGGCTTTGTAAGCTTGACTCATTACGCCGATGATATAAAATCAGAGGTTGCATTTAAACCCATAAAAATTGAAAATACTTTCTCAGAAATCATTTCAAAGAAAAATTTGAAACAGCTGCGCATTGCTGAAACTGAAAAATATGCGCATGTTACTTTCTTTTTCAGCTGTGGTGTTGAGGAAATGGTACCAGGCGAAACTCGTGAACTTATTCCTTCACCCGATGTCAGAACCTATGATCAAAAGCCGGAAATGAGTGCTTTTGAAGTGACTGATAAATTAGTTGCAGCGATAGAAAACAAGAAGCACGATGTCATTATTTGCAACTTTGCCAACCCAGATATGGTTGGTCACACGGGTAATTTCCAGGCTACTGTCAAAGCTATTGAAGCCATTGATAAATGTATTGGCCGTATCACGCAAGCCTTAGATAAGGTACAGGGCGAATGTTTGATTACAGCTGATCATGGCAATGCAGAGCAAATGTTTAACCCTGATACGCAGCAAGCACATACAGCCCACACCAGCGAGCTTGTACCTCTCATTTACTTTGGGCGCAATGCAGAATTCACCCAGAAAAATGGCGTGCTAGCAGACATCGCTCCAACTATGCTATACCTATTAGGCTTAACTGCACCTAAAGAGATGACTGGAAAAATACTGCTCAAATGCGAAAAATAATCTCATATCTTATACTTGTTTTCTTGGCCTCAACTGCTGCTGCCAACGAACTTGCGTCTGAACAAGAAAAGCTTAAAACCATTGAAAAAGAAATTGCAGATTTAAGCAAATCTCTTGAATATGATGCTTCACGACAAGAGAAATTTCAATCCATGTTGCGTGAGCTTGATCTGAAAATTGGTGAACTCGCACCGATGCTGCAAGAAAGCAACAGGCAAATTCTGCAAAGCCAAGCCGCGATACACACACTCAAACAAGACCAACTGCAAGCAAAACTAGATTTAGAGCAACAGCAAGAACACTTAAGTGAGCAGATGCGCAGCGCTTATTTAGTGCAACAAAGCTCACTGCTGAAATTACTGCTAAGCCAATCGAACCCAAATGACTTCAACCGCCTACTACACTACTATCGTTATTTCAATCTTGCGCGCCAAGCAGAAATTGCGCAGGTACAAGAAGAGCTAAATGGTATTTTGAAACGAGAAATACTTATTGCGCAAACGCTTAGCACAATAAAAACCCTGCAGCAAGAACAACTGCAACAATTTCAAGATTTGCAAGAAAAACAAAAACGACGCGAAGCATTGCTAATAGGGTTGAACCACGAAGTTACTCAAAAAGGTGACCAGATTACGCAATTAAAAACAGATGCTTCTGGCCTCAACAAAATTATCGCTCGTTTAGAAAAGCAAAGAGACCAAGCCACATCACACCAAATCACAGCGTCAAAAGGTGGTTTATTGTGGCCAGCAGAAGGTGAGCTCGTTTACTCCTATGGTGCACAAAGGCACGATGATCGTGTACGTTGGACAGGCATTTTTATTGGTAGCACAGAAGGCGACCCGGTAAAAGCTGTACACGCTGGCCGTGTTGTTTACGCCGATTGGCTGCGAGGTTATGGTTTATTGCTGATCGTTGACCATGGCGATGACATCATGAGCCTATATGGCTATAATCAAAGTATAAATAAACAAGTAGACGACTGGGTTTCTGCAAATGAAACTATCGCTACGATTGGAAAAAGCGGCGGATTGCCCGCACCTGGTTTATACTTTGAAATAAGACAAGCAGGAAGCCCTATCGATCCAATGGTCTGGATTCAACAACAAAGCTGAGGACATTATGAAACAAAAAAGTTCACTAAGAAAATTTGCAACGATCGGAGCCTGCAGCTTATTTTTTGCCGGATTACTAGGCCTCACTACACAGGTTTATGCTGATACCAAACAAAAAGACCTCCCTGTTGTTGAGCTCAAACAATTTACCCATGTCGTCGATCAAATCAAAAAATACTATGTCGAAGACGTGGAAGACGAAGTCTTGTTTGAAGAAGCCGTGCGCGGCATGCTAGCAGGCCTGGATCCACACTCAGCCTACCTTGATAAAGAAATGATGAGCGACCTACAAGTTAGCACTTCAGGAAAATTTGGCGGCTTAGGCATTGAAGTAACCATGGAAGATGGTTTTGTAAAAGTTGTTTCTCCTATCGATGACAGCCCAGCAAGTCGTGC
Source organism: Gammaproteobacteria bacterium (assembly GCA_021773275.1). Taxonomy (GTDB): domain Bacteria; phylum Pseudomonadota; class Gammaproteobacteria; order JABCZS01; family JABCZS01; genus JAJFKJ01. Next base: position 59,675 of record JAJFKJ010000063.1, on the reverse strand, counting down.
AGGTATGCAACCCGGCGACCTCATTATTCGTATCGACGATGCACCTGTCAAAGGTATGTCATTAACCGATGCTGTAAATTTAATGCGCGGCCCTAAAGGCGAAAAAATAAAACTGACTGTGCTTCGCGAAGGTGCTGATGCGCCAATCGTGGTCGAGTTAGCTCGCGATACTATCAAAGTCGACAGCGTACGTACTGAAATGCTTGAGCCAGGTTATGGCTACTTACGCATTTCACACTTCCAAGCCAGCACAGGCAAGGATGTTAAAAAAGCATTGAAAAAAATGGAACAAAACGATGGTATAAATGGCTTGGTGCTTGATTTACGCAATAACCCAGGTGGTGTGTTAGAGGCCGCTGTTGATGTTTCAGATATATTTTTAGACAGCAAAAAAATAGGTTATGACCGCCTAGTCGTATATACCGAAGGCCGCATGTCATCTTCCAAGTTACGTGAACATGCACGCACTGGCGATATACTTGAAGGTGCGCCGATGGTTGTGTTGGTCAACGCAGGTTCTGCTTCTGCATCAGAAATTGTAGCGGGCGCATTACAAGACCATGGCCGCGCAATCATCATGGGCAGCAGAACTTTTGGTAAAGGCTCTGTACAGACTGTCATTCCGCTACAAGACGATAACGGCTTAAAATTAACAACCGCGCTTTACTACACGCCAGCAGGCCGATCTATTCAGGCAGAAGGCATTGAGCCAGATATTACTCTGAATAATTACGTGCTCACAAAAGGTGATGCCCGCTTTAATTCAATGACCGTGCGTGAAAGTGACTTAAGCAACCACATCGGCAATGGAACAAAAGGTGAGGAAGCAGTTGATATCGATATCGAACAACCTTTGGACTACGCACTGATAGAGGCACTTAACCTGCTAAAAGGTTTGCGCATTCTTTCTGAGCAGTCAATAAAAAATCATTGACTCATGCAAGAAAATGTTAAAAAATAGGCTTATCAATCATTGAGGAGAAAGTCATGAGTGGAAGTATTGCAACGGTTAGCGACGGCGATTTTGAAAGTGAAGTACTGCAAAATAGTGGTCCTGTACTCGTTGATTTCTGGGCACAGTGGTGTGGCCCATGTAAAGCCATTGCGCCTATACTAGAAGAAATTGCCAGTGAATACGGCGATAAAGTAAAAATAGCTAAAATAGATGTTGATGGCAACCCTGAAACACCTGCAAAATATGGCGTTCGTGGAATCCCCACGCTAATACTTTTTAAAAATGGCGAAATGGTACAGACAAAAGTAGGTGCTTTAAGTAAGTCGCAACTGGTCGCTTTCCTAGATAGTACTTTGTAAGCAATTGATTTATTTGGTATATAAAGGACTGGATTTTTTAATAAAATAGTGGTATTGTTATATCTGTGCCCACCTCACGGGCGCAGATACTAAAAACCTTTTAATATTAACCAGGAAGGCAAACCTGCCATTCTTACCCAACATGATGAAACCCAAAAGCCTATGAATTTAACAGAATTAAAAACCAAATCTGTACAAGATTTGATGAACATTGCCAATGAAAAAGGCATTGAAAACCTCTCACGTGCACGCAAGCAAGACTTGATCTTTGCCATTTTAAAAGCGCATGCACAAAACAAAGAAGACATTTTCGGTATGGGAATACTTGAAATCATAGATGGTTATGGTTTCCTGCGCTCAGCGAGCAGCTCTTATTTAGCAGGGCCCGATGATATCTATGTATCACCTAGCCAAGTCCGTCGTTTTGGCTTGCGCACCGGTGACACTGTTTCAGGCACAATACGCCCACCCAAAGATAACAACGAACGTTATTTTGCGCTATTAAAAGTTGACGAAATCAACTTTGAGCCACCTGAAAATTGCCGTAATAAAATTTTATTTGAAAACCTTACGCCATTGTTCCCGAATGAACGCCTGCACATGCAGCAAGGTAATGGCTCTACAGAAGACATTACTGCCCGCGTTATTGATTTAGCATCTCCTATCGGTAAAGGGCAACGTGGTCTTATTGTTGCACCGCCGAAAACCGGTAAAACAATGATGCTACAGAACATTGCTGCATCTGTTGCAAAGAACAACCCTGATTGTCATCTGATCGTATTATTAATCGATGAACGCCCAGAGGAAGTAACTGAAATGGAACGCTCCGTACGCGGCGAAGTTATCGCGAGTACCTTTGATGAGCCACCAGCACGACACGTACAAGTTGCTGAGATGGTTATCGAAAAAGCAAAACGTTTAGCAGAGCACAAAAAAGATGTGGTTATCTTGTTAGATTCTATTACACGTCTTGCCCGTGCCTACAACACCGTGATTCCTTCTTCTGGTAAGGTGCTCACCGGTGGTGTTGATGCCAATGCACTGCAACGTCCGAAGCGCTTTTTTGGTGCCGCACGTAACATTGAAGAGGGTGGTAGCCTGACTATTATTGCAACTTGTTTGGTTGATACCGGCTCGAAAATGGATGAAGTCATCTATGAAGAGTTCAAAGGTACCGGTAATATGGAAATCCACTTGGATCGCAATATTGCTGAAAAACGTACTTACCCTGCAATTAACATTAACCGCTCAGGTACACGTCGTGAAGAACAGTTGACCAAACCTGACGAATTGCAAAAAATGTGGATTCTCCGCAAACTATTGCACCCAATGAATGAAATTGCTGCTATGGAATTCTTAATTGACCGCTTGAAAGCAACGAAGACCAACGATGAGTTCTTTGAAGCAATGAAGCGTCAATAGCTGATGCACCGCTACGCGGTGCCGGGTCGCACAGGGTGCGACCCCTACAACTTGTTTTAAAACCCCATAGCAATATATTCGCCCCCTTTGTGAAGGGGGCAGGCCCGCCATCGGCAGGGCCGGGGGATTTTTTACTTGCAATGCTCTTACCGTAGGGGCGGCACCCTGTGCCGCCCGCACAGGCCCCCTACAACTTGTTTTAAAACCCCATAGCAATATATTCGTCCCCTTTGTGAAGAGGGCAAGCCTGCCAGGGCGCAGAGGGCGGGAGATTTTATCGGGTTCAGCGGCATCTACGTTATTTTTTTTCCAAACACATCACTTTGAACAACTCACCCATCTCGTGTGGTTGTACGAGCTTTTGGATTTGTTGCGAATAAACCAGCTGTTGTTTTTCATCGTCAGTGACTGCCAAATCCAGCAAACCATGGCTAAGCAAATATTCAGCCTGGCTATCAAAACTTACCTGCAAACCACAATGCATCGCTACTTCGCCAACTTTAGTAAAATCAACGTGCGCAGTAATGTCTTGCAAACCGGGGTGCAAAAATGGGTCGCTGCTGGCATGGTGGCGATAATGGCACATCAAAGTTCCCTGATTGCGGTCAGCGTGATAATAAACATCTTGCAAAAATCCATAGTCCACAAATACAATTAAACCTTGCTGCAATTTTGCGATCAACGAGCGCACAAATACGGGCAATGTTAAGTTAATTTCAGAAATGTAATCTTGCTTCTCATCTTGCGTTAAAGGCAGGGCTGCAATCGCCAAACGCAACACTTCGTCTTGCATAGGCTCATCAATATAAGCAAAACTATCTTCTTGCCAAGTAACACGGCGTTCAAGTAGCTCTTGCTTTTGGTAACGGAACATATGCACGGGCATTGCATCGAGCACTTCATTGGCGAGTATAACACCTTTAAAATCTTCGGGTAAACGCTGCAACCACTGCACGCGAACTAGTGCATCAGGCACTTGTTTTTCTAAGGTCTGTTTTTGTTGCGCCTGGCAATCTGGGCTGACTTCCAAAATATAGTATTCGGTGCTTGTGTCGCCTTGCTGTTGCAAAAATAAAAGTATATCCGCTGCCATCTGACCATTGCCCGCACCCAGCTCAAGAATCGCGCCATCGGTTTCTTTTAAGGTGGGCATTATCGATTGCACTATAGTTTGCGAATACAGGGAAGAGACCATCGGTGCAGTAATAAAATCGCCGGCCTCACCAAATTTTTGGCTGCCCGCCACATAGTAACCCAAACCTGGAGCATATAAACACTGCTGCATGTAATCTGCAAATGAAATGCTGCCGCCTTGCATGGCTTCGCGAATGTACGCCACCAGTTTTTCTGAATGCGCTTGTGCTTCGCTTGAAGGTGTGGGTAAATCGTTGTTCATAATTTTCTCAATAAAAAATATTTGCCTGCCACTTGCTCTTTATTTTGCTCGCGCAAAATACCATCAAGCTCCGCTGAGATATTTAAGTTTAGCGCCTGCGCCAATCGATGAATATAACGCGGCTTGTGTGCGAAACGTGTATGTTCGGTGAGAATGTAATCCTCTTCGCCGGCATGCGCTTCAATGGAAAACAATAGAGCCGCTCCTGGTGCAAGTTTCTGTGCAAGCACTGAAAACAATTCGTCTAGCTTGCCGATATACCCAAATACATCCGCTGCAATAAATAGATCGACTGATGCATCTTCCAAATCTTGCGCGGCTAATTGTACTTCTTGGTGCACAAGCTCATCATAAATAGCCTTTTCTTTGGCTTTTGCCAGCATAGGCTCGGAGAGATCAATGCCCGTAAAGTGTTTTGCATAAAGCTTAAACAACTGCCCTGTTAAGCCCGTTCCGCAGCCTAGCTCAACTATTTTCAAGCTTTGATTTTCAGGGCCCAGCGCATCGCTAAATAACTTGAATAAGTTCTCCGGCACTTGATAATGTAAACCTTCATGCATTTGCTTGTCGTAATAGCGTGCATAGCGATCAAACAATTCTGTCACGAATGTTTCAGGGGCATGCTCAGGGTTGTTGTTTTTATCGAGTGTCGCACGCAAAAACTTAACATGCCCATTATCAGGCTGCAGCTTTTCAGCCCGTTGCAAGTAATCATCAGCAAGCTTGGTAAAGTTTTGTTTCTTTTTTAGCAGGCTCATGTTATATAAAGCCGCAAAATGATTTTCATCGCGGTCTATTGTACCTTCAAAGCATTTTTCTGCCTGTTCTTGTTCGCCTTGCTTGAGGTGGATCACGCCCAAATGATAATGTGCTTCAGCTTGCGCTGGCTGTAGCTCGATGGCGCGCAATAAGTAAATGATGGCTGAATCTAAATCTTCTTGCTGCAAGCGCAACATACCTAAATGGCAAAATGCTTCTGCCAATTCAGGGTCGTATTTAATCGCCAGCTCTAAGTGATCGGACGCTTTAAACACCTCGCCTTTTTTAAACAGAATGCTGCCCAGCAGATGTTGCGCCGTGGCATACTCTGGCACCAAGCGTATGGCTTGCTCTAATAAATGTTGCGCCTGCTCGATATTACGAATTTGCAAATAACATACGGCCAAGTTGTGGTAGGCGCGCACAAAATCGGGCTCTTGCTCAAGCAAGCGTTCGTAGTAATAAATGGCTTCTTCATAGTTGTGTTGTTCACCATAGATGCTGGCCAGGTTATACAGGGTTGGCAGGTGAAATGCATCTTCTTGCAGAATTTGCTTATACAGGGTGATCGCCAGCTCATCGTTGCTATCTTTTTGTTGGGCTAGGGCTTTTGTGAAGAATTTTTCAATGTTCATGTAGTGATTATAACAGGCAATAAAAAACCCGGCTATTGCCGGGTTTTTTTAAGTTTTGCTTGGCTTATATTCCAGGTCTGTTGTAAGGGATATCTGGACCACCTTGCTTGAGCTTTTGCTCTTGCGCTTTCTTATGCTCGTTAACCTGTTGAGCAACTTCGCGCAAAGGCGCTTTAGCATCGATAGTCATACCGACCTGCTTCGCATATTTCAATAACTCATAAGCAGTACGCATTGTGTTGCGCGCTTGTTTGCTGTTGGTATTTTCTTTACCAGCAGTCAAATAATTTGGGAGCCCAGACTGAGATTTAAGCGTTGCTACATTAGTATTAGCAATTTGAACAGCAGCCTTGTAACCATGCACCAAAGGACGGCCAGGCGCAGCATGTGCTGGCTTAGCAGGCGCTTGTACATTTTTATTTGTAGGCTGTAAACTTGGCATCTCATCCTCGCGCAGCTTTCGCTGCCATTAAAATTAAACTCTTAGGGCCATGATACCAAGATAATCGACTTATGTCAACCCCCTGTATTGCTCCTGGGTATAAAGGCCCTTAAAATCAACAGCTTATAACTCTTTGATTTGTCTAGGCTTTTCACCTGAGGCAATAAATACCTTCCCTATGTTTGTAGTATAGTCAAAATTATAAGGCCTGTCTGCAAGCAAAATGTAGCGAAATGTTACACAAGGTGTCGCAAAACTTGCCACACTCTTCAAAATATGTCATACTTTTAATAATATGGCATATTAGTGAAAGCGTGGCTTATGCGTGATGAAATGCGAACAAAAATGGGAGCCGGTGGCCGTGTCGTTATTCCTGCGCCTTATCGCAAGCTGTTAGAGGTAGAACCCGGAGAGGAGTTAATCATGAAGATGGAAGACGGGGTTCTAAAAATTTACACAGCCGAGCATGCTATTACACAAGCACAAAACCTGGTTGCCCAGTTTAACCCAGACAATGAAAAACTTTCCCAAGAACTAATAAAAGAAAGACGAAAGGAAGCAAAAGATGAGTGACATAAAAGAAACCGTTGTATTCGATGCATCTGCATTATTAGCACTGTTAAACAATGAAAGCGGTGCAAAACAAGCAAAAAAATATTTCCCCAGAGTGATGATGTCTACCGTGAATTTATCAGAGGTCGCCTCTTGCTTGCAAAGAAAAGGCATTCCAGAAGAAAAAATAAAACGCACACTAGACGACCTGCCTTGTTTTCCCGTGCCCTTTGAAGAAGACCAAATCTATTTATCTGCTTTTTTAAAGCAAAGCACCAAAGAATTCGGTTTATCCCTTGGCGACCGCGCCTGTATTGCACTGGGTATGGCCACCCAAAAACGCGTCATTACCGCAGACCACGCCTGGAAAAAACTAAAGCTTCCTATTTCAATTGAACTAATTCGTTAATACTATGAGCAACACCCTGCGTATCGCAACACGAAAATCAGCCTTGGCCCTGTGGCAGGCAAACTGGGTCAGTGCACTATTACAAGCGCAATACCCTGACATCACTATCGAGCTGGTGAAAATGAGCACCGAAGGTGATGAGCTACTTGAAACTAGCTTAGCCAAAATCGGCGGCAAAGGTTTGTTCCTAAAAACACTAGAAGAAGCCTTGCTTGATGAAAAAGCTGACATCGCCGTGCATTCACTTAAAGACGTGCCGGTACAAGATGCCGATGGCTTGCAGCTGGCTTGTTTTTTACCACGCGCCACGCCCTGGGATGCACTTGTTGCAGGCGATATAAAAACCATCGATGATTTACCGAAGAATGCTATTGTGGGCAGTTCTAGCCTGCGCCGGCAGTCACAATTAAAAGCGCTGCGCCCTGATCTGGAAATAAAACTGCTGCGCGGCAATGTTGATACGCGCATTAAAAAATTCCAGCAGGGCGAGTACCATGCCATCATGCTCGCAGCTTGCGGTTTAGAGCGTTTAAAACTTGAACAACACATCAGCAGTGTTTTAGCCAAACAGCAATGCCTACCTGCTATTGGCCAAGGTATTGTCGTTATTCAATGCCGCAGCAATGATGCGCAAACGCAAGCACTTTTGCGGCCTTTGCACGATGAAAACAGTTTTGCCGCCGCCTTTGCCGAGCGCAGCATGGGTAATTTATTGGGCAGCAGCTGCCAAGTGCCGATTGCCGGGCATGCCGAAGTTATCGCTGATGGTCTACACTTACAAGGTCTTGTTGGCACACCCGACGGGCAAACCATTTTACGCAGTGAAGCACGCGGAAAAGATGCAAAAGCGCTGGGTGAGCAAGTCGCAAACGATTTAATTTCCCAGGGCGCTTTAGACATCGTCAAAAACTGTTTAAACGAAATCTGAAGGTACATATTGAACTGGCCACGTTTACACATTCTGGTTACGCGCCCACAACAACGCGCACAAGGCTTAATTAAAGCACTCGATGCAAAACAGGCATCGGTGTTGTTATTTCCGACCTTATCGATCCAAGCGATAGACCAGCCTGAAAAATTGCAAACACAATTTGAAAACATCCACACTATTGATTGGTTATTTTTTATCAGCCCTAATGCTGTAGAGCATGCCATGCCCGCCATCTTAAAGCATCATTCACTGCATGATTTACCTTGCCAATGGGGCGCGGTAGGCGCTGGCACCAAAGATGCTTTGCTGCATTATGGTGTGCGCGACGTAACATACCCTATCGATGATGTTGGCGCTAATGCTTTATTAAATGCGCTGCAAACATACGATCTCAAAAACAAAAAATGCATGGTGCTTAAAGGCAATAGCGGCAATGAACAGCTAGAAACAGGGCTGCACGAATATGGTGCCACCGTTATTGATGTGGTTTGCTACCAACGTGTGCGTACACAAGACAACCCACACCCGCTGGCAAAAGCCATTAACGAACAACGCATCGATATCATTATTATCACCAGTGGTGATGCCCTTAAAGCTTTGCATGCTTTATTGCCTAGCCCGATGCAGACGCTACTGGCAGACATTCCGCTCTTGGTGATCAGCGAGCGTATCGAGAAAATTGCACAATCACTGGGCTTTCATCGTATAATGTTAGCTAGGGATGCCAGCGATGATGCTGTTGTAGCATGCATCGACACCTGGGTACAGCAAAGGAGTGATAATGACAACGACCAATGAAACACAGCCAAGCAAAAAATCGCACTCGTCGAGCAATGTCATACTCTGGTTGCTAACTTGGATTGCGATCATCGCCATCGCAAGTTACACCGTTTGGCAAAAAGAAAACACCGATCATACCGAAAGTGCACACATGAAATCGATTGTAGACACCATGCAATCGCAAGAACAAGTATTAAAAACGCTTAGTGAGATTGTGCAAACACATGATGGGCAATTCACACAAGTGGCGCAGCACAGCAATGAGCTTGTCGCTTCTGTAAAAGCATTGAACCAGCAGCTTAATCAAGATGATCGCATATGGCGCATTATGCAAGTGCAAACTTATATCGAGCAAGCAGATTTGCAAGCAGGCGTCATGCACGACTCCGCCACTGCAGCAAAATTACTCAATGCTGCAGAAAAACAGCTGCAACAATTAGCTGATCCAAAACTTTCTGCTGTAAGCAACGCCATTAAAAAAGATTTGCAAGCACTGCAAGACTCTATGCCCATCGATAAAACCAGCTTAATCACGGCCATCAATGCCTTTATTGCAGAAGTGCCAAACCTACCGCTTAAATCAAATGGCACGGATACACAGACAAGTGACACTGCCGATGCAGAAAAAAACAACTGGCAAGAAGAAATTAAAAGCTCATGGCAAGAAGTCAAAAGCTTGGTGCAAATACGCAAAGGTGGTGAATTTTTAGCACCGCATATCTCAGCAGACCAAGTGTATTTGATCAATGAAAACCTGCAGTTGATGCTACAGCAAGCAAATTTCGCCGCCTTAAAAGGTGAGCAAGCGCTGTATGTGCAGCAATTAAAAATGGCTGCCACATGGTTAAACAAATATTACGATGTCAGCAACAGCGCCGTCGCAGGGGGCATCAGCTTTCTTGAAAAATTACAGGCGCAACGCATCAGCAGCGATGCCTTGCAACAATTTTACAGTGTTGATGCTTGGCAACAGTATTTAAAAGCCGCGCAAGCAAGTGAGGCACCATGAGAACCATTTTGCTCTTACTATTCCTTGCCGCATCTGTTGTTATAGGCCTGGTGATTGCCAAAGACCCAGGTTATTTGCTTATCGCTTTTCAAGACTGGACGGTTGAAATGCCGCTTTGGCTAGGTCTCATAGCCATTCTTGTCGCTGTATATTTGCTATCGCTGACAATCAAACTGTTACTTGCCTTAGTGCATGCCCCCGGTGCTACTGGCAGCTGGTTACGTAATAAACGTTTGCAACGGGTACGCAGACGTACCGTTCGCGGCTTTATTGCTCTTGCTGAAGGCCGCTGGAAAGAGGCGGAACATTTACTGGCCAGCAGCAGCGATAAGCGCCACACCGCCTTAATTAATTACCTCTGCGCGGCAACTGCAGCACATCGCCAAGGCAAAATTGAACTGCGTGATGAATATTTACGCTTAGCGCACAAAGCCGATGGCCGCGCTGATATCGCTATCGGTATTACACAAGCGCGCTTGCAAATGGAAATCGGGCAAAATGAACAAAGTCTGGCAACACTGAAACGCTTGTACCGCATAGCCCCTGATCACAATTATATTTTAGAGTTACTGGCGCAAGTTTGCGTGCAACTCAACGACTGGCAAGAACTGGCCAATAACCTAGAGCTTCTACACAAGCGCCATATTGTTGATGAAAAAACCTATAACAATTATTCTAAACAAGCTTATTTAGGCCTACTCAAACAATGCAACACGGATGCCGACAAAAAATCTTACTGGCAAACCATTCCTGTACAGTGGCGCATGGATGCAGATTTACTGGTTGAGTATTTGCCCGTGTTATTGCATGAAGGTGAAATGCTTGCTGCAGAATCACTTGTTAAACACAGCCTGCGCAAAACATGGGATAACCGCCTAGTGCGCTTTTACGGTCGCATTCATATTAAAGATATCGACCGCCAAATTAAAGCCGCAGAGCACTGGTTAAAGCGTCATCAAGATGACCCTATATTGTTATTATGTTTAGCACGCTTATATTCAGCAAAAGCCATTTGGGGCCAAGCCCGCGACCTGCTAGAAAACAGCATCAGCATCTCTCCCAGCGCCGAGGCATATTACGTTTTAGGCCATGTTTATGAAAATATGGGCGATAAAGCAAAAGCACAAGAAAACTACCAAGCCGGCTTACGGCTTTGTATCGCATAGACCCTGGATTATTGCACCCTGATTGCGGTATAATTCTCCTAGTCAAAGCACTGTAGGAACCACCATGCTATTAGGTATTAACCCAATCAAATGCCGCCAAAGCGTTGCTGTTAAAGTAGGCCATGTCACCGTGGGTGGTGGCGCCCCTGTGGTGGTGCAGTCGATGACCAATACCGACACTGCTGATGTCCAGAGCACGGTGCAACAGGTCGCTGAATTAGCACAAGCGGGCTCCGAACTTGTGCGCATGACAGTCAACAACAATGAGGCCGCTGCTGCCGTACCTAAGATTCGTGAGCAACTTGATGCCATGGGCATCGATGTACCCTTGATTGGTGATTTCCATTACAACGGCCACAAACTACTGAGCGATAATCCTGAGTGCGCTGCAACACTCGATAAATACCGTATTAACCCAGGCAATGTTGGCTTTGGCAAAAAACACGATAAACAATTTGCGCAAATCATCGAGGCAGCATTAAAGCACGATAAGCCTGTACGCATCGGCGTCAACTGGGGTAGCTTGGACCAAGCATTACTGGCACACCTGCTCGATGAAAATGCTAAATTAGAAAATCCCAAAGAGTTAGGTGAAGTTACACGCCAAGCCTTGATTACTTCCGCACTGAACAGTGCTGAATATGCCCAGTCGCTGGGCATGGGCAAAGAAAAAATTATTATCGCTTGCAAGGTCAGCGGTGTACAAGACCTAGTCTCACTTTACCAAGAACTTGGGCGCAGCTGTGATTACGCACTGCACTTAGGCTTAACTGAAGCTGGCATGGGCGACAAAGGCATTATTGCAACAACTGCCGGTTTATCGCTGCTACTACAAGAAGGCATTGGCGATACCATTCGCGCATCGCTAACGCCAGAACCCGGCGGTAAGCGAACCAGAGAAGTACATACCTGCCAAGAAATTCTACAAGCGCTAGGCCTGCGTGCATTTACCCCAAGCGTAACGGCTTGCCCAGGTTGTGGCCGCACCACCAGCACTTACTTCCAGGAACTTACGAACGAAATTCAAGGCTACGTACGCGATCGCATGCCAGAATGGAAAACCACTAACCCTGGCGCTGAAAACATGAAGCTAGCTGTAATGGGTTGTATTGTTAACGGTCCAGGTGAAAGTAAACATTCAGATATCGGCATCAGTTTACCTGGTACCGGTGAAGCACCTATCGCGCCGGTATTTATCAATGGTGAAAAAGCGCATACTTTACGTGGCGACAATATCGCCGGTGAATTCAAAGCGATTGTTGAAAAATACGTCGAAGAGACTTACGCCTGATGATTGATAGCCTAGTACTTGCATCTAATAATACTGGCAAAATAAAAGAGTTTGCACAGCTACTGCAAACTATCAATATTACGGTTAAACCGCAAAGCACTTGGCAAGTAGAAGATGCAGACGAAACCGGCACCACATTTGTTGAAAACGCAATTATCAAAGCACGGCATGCTGCAAAAATTACTGGCCTGCCTGCATTAGCCGATGACTCCGGCTTAGTGGTTGATGCGCTTAATGGCGGCCCTGGCGTACATACTTCGCGCTATGCAGGAGTAGGCGCCGACGAAATCACTTACACCAAAAAGCTGCTCGATAATATGCAAGATGTGCCCGACACTGAACGTGGCGCCTGCTTCGTTTGTGTTTTAGTATTAATGCGGCATGCTGACGACCCTATTCCTTTAATTGCGCAAGCCACTTGGCAAGGCGAAATTACGCGCGAACGTCGTGGCAATAATGGTTTTGGCTACGACCCGGTGTTTTTTGTGCCTAGCGAAAATTGCGCGAGCGCAGAACTACCTTCTGAACGCAAACATCAACTTTCGCACCGCGGCCGTGCACTGCAGCAACTACTCAAGCTGATTCAGCAAGATCAAGATGTCACAGCTTAACTTTACGCAAGCTATCCCTTTATCGCTGTATATCCATATGCCTTGGTGTATGCAAAAATGCCCTTATTGCGATTTTAATTCGCATGCGACAAATAACCAGCCCCTTGATGAAGATAACTACATCAATGCATTGCTTGATGACTTGCAACAAGAAGTGCCACATATCTGGGGTAGACGTTTAATCAGTATTTTTATCGGTGGTGGCACACCCAGTTTGTTTTCCGCAAAGTCCATCGGAAAATTATTGCTTGGCGTGCAGGCATTGTTACCCTTCAATTTCGATACCATCGAAATCACCCTGGAAGCTAACCCTGGTACTTTTGAGTACCAAAAATTTAAAGACTTTAAATCCGCAGGCATTAATCGTATTTCGCTGGGCGTGCAAAGTTTTGATGATGCGCAATTAAAAAAACTGGGCCGTATACATAATAGCAATGAAGCTTGTAAAGCCATTGATGCACTGCATAACTTATCGCTTAACAGTTTTAATATTGATTTGATGTACGGCTTGCCAGAACAATCTATCGATGCGGCACTGCAAGACTTACAAAAAGCGCTTGATTTTAAAACGCCGCATTTATCCTGGTACCATTTAACCTTGGAACCCAATACCGCTTTTTACAGGCAACCGCCTAAAGGTTTACCCAACGATGATTTTATATGCGATCTCGAAGAGCAGGGCAGAGCGCGCATCCTTGAACATGGCTTGCAGCAATACGAGGTATCGGCCTATGCCCGTGCAAAGCAACAATGCCAACATAACTTGAACTACTGGACCTTCGGTGATTACCTTGGCATTGGCGCGGGTGCGCACAGCAAGATCACCGATATGCAAGCAGGCAGCATTAAACGCTTTAACAAGCAACGTGTGCCTAAAAACTATCTGGATAAAGCACTGCCCTACACCAGTGGCGAGCGTAGCCTGACTGCTGATGAGCTGCCCTTGGAATTCATGATGAATGCCCTGCGCTTGCAACAGCCTATGCCTATTAGCTTGTTCGCCGAACGTACAGGCCTGGCTGCAGGCACCCTTGAGCAGGCTATTGAGCAGGGCATAAATAAGGGCTTATTCGTACGTGTTGGCCAAGATCTGGCCACCACCCCGCTGGGCCAGCTTTTTCTGAATGATGCCATAAATTTATTTGCCAAAACATAGAAATTCAACTCACACAATGTTAGAATGCGTTTGCAATATGTTTGGAGCGCAGTATGCCTAACCCCCCAACACCCATTCAACAGATCCAGTTTGACCCGGTCGATACGGTTTTTTTTGATCAAAAACAAAAGGTTATGCACAACCTGGCCTATCTGGAATGGCAACTCCCCATGTTTCAGCATGCCCATAAATGGGTACAAGGCTCACGGCTTTGGATTCATGCTGAGCTGCAAAAACCAGACATAAGCCCAGAACAAAGAGCTCTGCTAATAACTTGGCTTAAAACAGCTGATCCAAAGTCCGAAACCGTGCCTACGGTCGCAGACACTGATTTGGTCATACTACCCAGTGATGCGCAAGCAATTGGCCCCCTTGATCTGGTAAATGCGAGAGCAATATTAGAAAATCTATCTCCGCCGCAAAGAACACTACTATTCACAAAAGGGTTTGATTTCTGCCAAAACTTTAGAGCGGCAAACATAGACAACCTTGATATCAGCCTTTATACCGCTTACCACCCTCAAGCGCTTACTACCAATTTTCATGCTTTCACTGACTTAGAGGGCGCTCTACAGGGAAGCGACGATACAAAAATAAAATTTACAAGATTCGTTCACCTGGGCATCATCGAAGTCGATGGTATGGAAGCTTACGTTGAAAAATACAAGACCCTCAGCGTGGCATATCTGAGGAGCAAAAATAGCGCCGCCGCTGGAAACGCACGCCCACAAAAACAAAAGGTTGATTTTCAAGGCTCTAAAATTTTATCAAACCTTGCTTATATTTTAAAATCATTTTACAAACCTTTATTATACGGAAAACAACTTGATGAAGGCATTGCGCGCAGCATTCTACAACTAATGAACCACCCAGCACATGAGAACCTTAAAGCCTCATGTCTTGAATGGTTGCAGCAGTATGCCGACGATAAAAAAATACCTGCTCCTGAAGAATACATGAAGTTTGTAGAGGCATCTGCAAATAAGACAATAAGTAGGGTTCTGAAAGAAAAAGAAAAGTTAGAAGAGCAGAAAAGGCAGGAAAAACTAGAAGAGCAGAAGAAACTAGAGGAACAGAAGAAGCTTGAAGCGCAGGAAAAACAGCTTGAAGTTGAGATCAAGTTGGCAGGGGAAGAAATCCCTAAAATAAAATACGAACACGGCATGCTGAGAAAACTTTCAGATACTGCAGGAATACCATTTTTATTAGAGGCCAAGGTTTCACTTGAAAAACACACAAAGGAAAACAAGCCTGTCTTGAAACAGCAACTTGATTTATCACAAGTAGATGCGTACACGATTGCATTCGACGACGATGCGCTGCCTGTTGCTGAAAAGCTAAATGCCATTCAATCATTTAATTGCAAACTCAGAGATGTAAAAGAAGCCCAAGCTGAACATCGAAGTAAGACCATGGCTCAAATTGTCAGTAACGAAGCAATCATTGCAAGAAAAAACAACAAAGAAACAAAAAAACCTGATGAAAATGAAGGCAGCAGCAGTGACAATACATCTGACTCAGGAAGCGGCTCATCAACTGTAAATGGCGACCCAAAATCATCCGACGAATCTGCAAAAAAAGGGAAGCAAAAGAAGAAGAAAAAGGCAGCGCCCAGGCAACAGAAAAATGACAATTTTAGTGTTAACGAGCTTAGCGCGGCGCTTAAAGAAATGACGGGCAAAGAGCCCAGAAAAGAGAATATTATAAAATCTTTACTCTCTGAGCATGACGACCCTGAGAGAATTATTTTTGAGCTTTCCACCAACGAAGCCGTGCAGAAAGCATTTGCAACAAACACAAAAGAGACCATAAATAACCTCTTTTATGAGATTAGCCAAATAAAAGACCACAATAAAAAACAAGGTGTTCTTTTAAAGCTGCTTCCTCTTTTCAACACCAAAAAAACTTATGGGAAACGCGTTGAAGACACGCTAGATTTTATTAAAAACAATATGATGTTTCAATCCATAAATGAAAACCCAAAAGATGTTCTCGAGTGTATTATTTCCGCCTTTCGAAAGCACCTAGACACAGGTAAAAAAACCAGCTCCAGGGAAATGATCTTGGCTCTAAATGAGCTACGTAAATCCGAAGATGAACCTGAGCCTAAGCATGAAACACCACTCCTTGCAAACGAAGTAGAGGCTAGAGACCTTCAAAAATTTCTAATGGCTGGCGAACCACCCGAGCCTGGTCCGGAAAAATTTCTAGAAGCAGCAGCAGAAGTACAAAACCTTCCAGACGAAGTCATGCCTGGATATAAACCTATTATAGCTATTTACAATAAGTATTTTAAAAAACCAGGCGATCTGGAAAACAAAACTAATATTCATGAGTTTATAAGGGAAATTACAGATCAGTACATAAGCTGTGAATTCCAAGACACACTTGATACTCGCCTTGCTCTTGTGTACAAGAACTTGGTCAGCCTTGATGGCATACGCATTAAAGGGCTTGATGAGCATGAGCAACGACTAGACAACATGACCATATTAACAGAAATTTCCCCTCTTTTCCCGCTTGACCCGATGTCAGTTGATGACAGATTCTTGCATGATGCCGCTATTGAAATCGTTATTGACACTCTTGCAGGGCGTTTAATTACAAGAGATAAATTATTTGCTGAAAAGCCATTTAAAGAGCAATATCTCATACTAGAGAAGCACGCTAATGCTTATCACAATTTTATTGGAATGCTTCCTCAGGACAAGCATGGTTTGTATTTTGCGAAAAACCAGGAATACCTTATTTGTTTTAAAAATATTTATAGCTGGCTAAAAAATAATAAATATGACCTTGAAATGTCTTCCAATGAACGCAAAAAGGATGGTAGAGATACGGCTGGACAAATACCCCTACCAGAGAACACCGTTGCCAAAACTTTAAGTCATACTCTCTCTAACAACCCAGGTCCAGCTTTAGATCTACATATGTGCTTGGGCGCTCATATAATTCAGCTACAATCTATATATAAATGCCCAATAGTCCATACTAAAAAACATATCAAGAAACACACTTTTTTTTATGATGAATTCAAAGCTAATTTTGATTACTGCGATCGAATTAAGCCCACCACACTATCTGAGAAGATTGATATCTTAGATTACGCGGTACTTATTTTATCAAGCACCCGCCCAGATGCCGACCCTGATTTTTACCCATCTATAAATACACAGCTTAAAAAAGTGCTGGAACACTGGTACCCAGACAAAAATAAAGCCTCTGCGACAGAGCGAACCTACCTCACACTGCCCAGAACTCAGCAACCTGATGATGTCGATTTAAAAATCATGCGGGAAGCGGTTGCTGGCCTATTAGGATCTGCATCACGGCCATCCGGACCGCGAGGCCGTTCGTAACTTGCTGTAAAATTAAAGACTGTGCACCGTCGGCTACTTCACTGGCAATTTCAACTTCACGATTGATCGGCCCAGGGTGCATGACAATGGCATCCGGCTTAGCAAACTTTAAAGTTTCTTGCTTGATGCCAAATTGCTGAAAATATTCCTGCTCATCTTTAATTAAACCTTGTTCCATGCGTTCGTATTGCAAGCGCAAGGTAATAATCACATCGACATCTTTTACACCTGTGTTTAAATCATCGTAAATTGTTGCGCCCATCTGCTCAGCATCTTCTGGCAATAAGAAAGGTGGCGCGATAATGCGAATGTCTTTCACCCCCACGGCTTTTAAAGCGGCCAGTTGTGAGCGTGCTACACGCGAGTGTAAAATATCACCAACAATGGCGACCGAGAGCTTCGAAAATTCACCTTTATTGCGGCGGATGGTAAGTAAGTCGAGCAGAGCCTGTGTGGGGTGTGCATGTGCACCGTCACCGGCATTAATCACCGATACACCATCGGTAAGCTGCGCCAGATATTCTGCCGTGCCTGCCTCGGGGTGGCGAATCACAATGGCATCGCATTGCATGGATAACATGGTTAAAAAAGTGTCTTTAATCGTCTCACGTTTTTTGGTCGATGACATCTCAATATTGAGGTTAACGACCGTAGCACCCAGCTTTTTGGCAGCGAGCTCAAAGGTTGTGCGTGTGCGGGTGCTGGGTTCAAAAAATAGGTTAGCCACCGTTTTGCCCGCTAATACCGGCTGAATCGCTTGAATGCGGCCATCAGGCTGAATAAAGCTCTCTGCCATATCTAAGATGGCTGTTATCTCGTCTACACCGAGGCGGTCGATGGTTAGTAGGTGTTTCATTACTAATATTATATCACACAGCCTAAAAGCATTGTTACACAATGACAGCCTACGACCCGTGGGCCAAGGCGAGCGCGTCGTGGTATACGTGGATGTTTTTTGCACGCGGTAACGAGCCCCGCGAGGCGTGCAAAAAATCAGCCGCGTGTACCCTACAGCGAGCCGAGAGAGGGGATAATATTACAATGCATGCAACCATGCTTCAAGCATGATCTTCGCGGCCATGGCATCGACAGAGGCTTTTTGTAAGCCCTTATAGCCTTCTTGTTCAAAGATGCGATCACGCGCTTCGACAGTCGTTAAACGTTCGTCTATGGCGTAGACTGGCAGCTTGGTATGCTCTTCTATAGCCTCAGCAAAGGCTTTAGCTTTTTTAGTGATCGGCTGTTCGCTGCCATCCATATTCAGCGGCATACCCACTATCAGGGCAATGGGATTCCATTCATCGATTATTTTTTGTAGTGCTTGCCAGTTTGGTTGGCCTTGCTCGGCTTTTAACATGCCATAGGCATTTGCTGTTTTGGTGACTGTTTGGCCAACCGCAACACCAATGCGTTTCATGCCAAAATCAAAGGCAAGTACGATGCCTTCCGGCATGTTGTTAGGCGTGTCCCATTTCATATGGCATCAAGTTAAAGTCTATACCCATCAGTGCTGCGGTGCTAAGCCAACGCTCACTGAAAGGGCAGTCAAATAGGATGGTGTCTGTCATTGGCATCGTTAACCAAATATTATCTGCCAATTCTTCCTCCAATTGACCGCGGTACCAGCGTGCACAACCAAATGCGATGCATGCATCTTTAGGCCCTTCTTTATTAGCAATGGAAGCCAATATATCTTGTGAGGTAGTGACAAAAAGCGTTTCATTAACGGCGAATGTCGAACTCCAATCACCTTTTTGTTGATGTAGCACAAAACCACGATCACGTTCTGCAGGGCCACCCCATAGCAGTTGTTGGCTGAGGGTGAACGATTCGGTCTTGGTACCTAAATGCCCCAGATGACCTAATAAATCAGCAAAGGTAACCTCAATGGGACTATTGATGACAACCCCAAGGGCACCATCTTTACTGTGTTCACAAACTAGGATAACACTACGCTCAAAACGTTTATCGTCCATGCCTGGCATGGCAATGAGAAATTGGTTACTTAAATTTACGGCTGTCTTCATAACTGCTAGTATCTCGGTTTTTGCGGTAAAGCACAAGTGTTTTATTAAGGAATTATTAAGATCCCGCGCGAAATCTCCAAGTGCGTATGATCTCTAGCACTTCGGTATCTTGTTGCATGGCTTCTGGTAATGTTGCGAAAGGGGCTGCATCATGCACGATCGCAACCGCGAGGGCATCTAACTCGGGGTTCCCAGAAGAGCGACGTATCTGTATCTCTAATAAGTTACCTGCACGATCGATCGCTACTAACATCAACAAATCACCCCCGGCAAGCTTGTTGCTTATGCTTTGTTGGTATTGTTGTGTACCGACACGCTCAATTTTTTCACGCCATTGCGCCAAGTAAGCCGCATCTTTAGCCTCATGGCTCGCGGCTGATACCGTGCGCTTTTTTACAGAACTGTTATTGTATTTGAGCCACAACTCATTATCACGAAACCCAATGGGCACCGTGTATTGCGCATTGCTTTGATTATTGCTGGATAAGACTGCCGCGCCTTCTTCTGCGAAACTGCCTGACTCACGCTCTGGCTCAAGGCTTAGCACACCAAGCTGGGCTTGTTCTGATTTTAAATAAGCTTGTTCAGGTGAAAGCTGAGCAGATGCTTGGCTTAAGGTAATATCTAAGACTTTATAATTAGGCGCATGTTCCAATAGCAATGGCATGGTGCGCAGTATGCCAAAAATCAGCAAACCATGCACCGCAAAAGAAAATGCCATACTAAGCGGCAAACGTAGCAACAACTTTATCTACCCAAATCAACTGAAATACCAAAAAACCAGCGTAAATCTTTATTATCGTAGGCAGCTACTTTGCGCGTAAGCGGCTTAGCAATTTCAACATGCCCATTCACACGGTCCACAATACCCAAACGTATACCCGCTGCTGCAGATGTACCGCTTTGCTTACCGCCTTCGCTTGCTGAAAGATGCTTATCCCAAACGACACCACCATCATAAGAGGCGTAGTATTGCACAGAGCGCAAGAAGTTGTTTACTTGATCAGAGTCGTATCGCAACTCTATTTTCGCGGCAAAACCACAGTCACCCACAATCTCAGAAGAATCGTATGCAGAACCAAATTGCTCACCACCATAGCCAAACTCTTCTGCAGACAATAAACCGTTAAATGCATATTGACCCGTCATTGAATAAAATATCGACCAACGATCAGGCAGGTATTGCAAGCGCGTGTAAGTGGAATCTATCTTTGTATAGTTTTTCGTACCATCTGCACGAGACCGCAGGTCTCTTCTTTGGTTGCCGGCTGAAAGCCACTGCACACCCTGTGCCGCACCCACTGTAAGGAGGTTGATACCATTAAAGTTATCCAAGGCATCGAAGATCAAGCCACCACGTATAGACTCAATACGGTCACGCGTGAACAACTCACTTAAGATATCTGTTTCACTGTTTAAGTAATCGTAAGTACCATAAACGCTAAGATTGGTGCGACGTGTACGAATAATCGGGTAACGGTAAATACCGGCGATGGTACCACTGGTACCATCCACATCAAGCGGCGACAGGTCATTACCTGGTTCCACATGGTTGTGCGTGTAGCTGGCTTCAAACGTTGAACCATTTTCAAAAACATTAACTGTGTGCCGCAGACTAAAAGACTGCAATTCACTGGTAGTACTAGTAACTTTAGAGTCCAAAGTTGTACTGGAAACATAATTGAATAGATTATTCAATGTCAGCACGTTACTGAATTGGTTCGGGCCCACGAATTTAGTACCACGGTTATCCCAAGTCAAAGAGCCCTCGAAAAAGTCTTGGTCAACAACCATAACTAGCGTACTTGCTCCCGGCGTATTAACCGACGGCGTTAATACTGCTTTGGTGCCCACACCTGGCATGTCGTTGACTAATAAGATAGCGCGCTCTAATACATCAATTTTTAATGGCACGCTTTCTAAAACAGGCTTCATGTAACTTTCGATATCGCCTAGAACATTTTTCGTGTCACCATCGATCACAACTGCATCAACAAAGCCTTCGATGATTTGCAATGTGACAACGCCACTTTTATCAATTTCTTGTGGCGGGATAATAACGCGAGTCAAAATGTAGCCTTCTTGCACATAGACGCGCTCAATATCTTCCGCTATAAGCTGCAGCTCTTCTAGGCTTATATCGGTGCCTAATTTATCTGCAAAGATGGGTAATAACTGCTCGTACTGAAACGCTGTCCCGCCTTCTAAAATTAATT
Source organism: Gammaproteobacteria bacterium (assembly GCA_021773275.1). Classification (GTDB taxonomy): domain Bacteria; phylum Pseudomonadota; class Gammaproteobacteria; order JABCZS01; family JABCZS01; genus JAJFKJ01. The sequence continues at coordinate 38,200 of JAJFKJ010000063.1, read as the reverse complement.
TATCAAAATCAAAGTGGATTTTTTTAGCTTCGGCGTCAAGCTCTGGGCGCTCTCTATCTTTTGGCTCAAGCACGGGGGCCGGTTCCGAAAGGCCTTGATCGCGTGGCGGTACCACAGGCGTTTGGCGCTCAGGAGAGACAGACGGCGGTAAAATACTACCCCCTGGAAACCCCGCATAGGCGAACACAGGCAAAAGCAGAACGATTAAACACATTCCTTGTATTTTTTTTAAAAGCACAACCCACATCCTTTCGAGCTAATTGACATAATGGTGAACATTATAAAGTAGTTTTTAGGTTTAGTCCAAGGCTTGTACTGGCATACTCATATACTGTTTCATCGCGGGTGTGATGATTATGTCACCCTTAACAGTTATCAAAATCGCTGCCTGTACCCCTAAATTATCAGCCACCACTTGCCAATCGCTTTGTTTGGAAACTGACAGCGCTGTTGCTGCCGCATCCGCCAGCACCGGATCATGGGCAATAATTGTCACTGACATAAATTCTTTAGCTGGATAACCCGTTTTGGGATTAAGCAGATGATGGTGCTCATCGTTAATCGCTCGCTCGTAACTACCCGAAGTGAACACGCTTTCATCATTCGATACCTCTAGCACCGTTAAAGGTTTTTGCTTGCCAGGCAGATAAACAGCAACCGTCCAGGGGGCGTGCTTGTTTTGCCCCAATGTTTGCACATCGCCACCGGCATCTACCAAGGCATTATGGATATTCTGGGAGCGTAAAAAATCAATAATGATATTGCTAGCGTAACCTTTTGCAATACCGCCAAAGTCCAAGCGCAACTGCGGATTGTGGCATATTAAGGTATCACCGGAGATGCTAATATCTTGCATGCTGGGCTGCGCCATAACAAGCGCTGCTATCATGTCTTGTTCGGGTACATCTCGCTGTTCATCGTAATGATTTGATAAATAGCCCCACTGACCCAACAAGCCACCAATTGCTGGGTTAAAATAACCCATGCTCTGTTGTTCATACTTTTGTGAAATAAGAATCAGTTCTTTGGTTTGCGGTGTTACTTGCAAGGCTTGCGCAGTAGTACAAGCTGCATTGATCTGCGTCAACTCGCTTTCTTCCCAGGCATGCCAACGCTGATGCATATAGACAAGCTGGCTTTGAATTTGCGTAAATAAAAGCGCTGCTTGTTTTTTATCAGTATCTGGCAAGATGACTTTAACCGTCGTGCCAAAAACATAAAACGTTGCTTGTTGTGAAGTCTGTGGCGAACACGATATTAACAAACAACATAATATAAGCCAGCAATATCTCATTACTGTTCCTGCAGAAGATTATCGATCGTATCAAGTAACAAATCTGCAATTTTAACGTCTGTTTCGCTTTCTATCTGGCGAATGCAGGTCGGGCAAGTAATATTAATTTCGGTTAAATAATCACCAATAACATCCAGTCCGGCAAAATAAATACCTAAATTTTTTAGTTTTTCACCCACTGTTTTTGCAAGTTTTAAATCATGCGCATTAATAGCTTGCACCTGCACTGATGCACCTGCCGCCATATTGCCTCGAATGTCACCTTCATGCGGTATCCGTGCCAGAACATGCGGTATAGGTTCGCCATTAACAAGCAATATGCGTTTATCTCCCTTTGTAATTTCAGGGATAAATGCTTGCACCATGCAAGGTGTTTTTCCGTGTTCAGTAAGTGTTTCAATGATTACATTGATATTGCGCTCATGCTCATCAACGTAAAAGATGCGATCGCCACCCATGCCATCTAAGGGTTTTAAAACACAGCGTTTGTGCTGCGCAACAAATGCTTTGATGCTGTCATGGTTGGCAGTGACGATGTGTGCAGGGCAAAACTCAGGAAATTGTGTGACAAAAAACTTTTCATTGTAAGAACGTAGGCTCGCAGGTTTATTAACAATCAATACACCTTCGCGCTCTGCCTGTTCTAAAATATACGTCGCATAAATATAATCCATGTCAAATGGCGGATCTTTACGCATTAAAATAACGTCGAGCTCTGCCAGATTTTGTAATTTTTTCTCACCTAATTCAAACCAGTTTTTTTCGTCATCAAAAACAGTTATGGCCTGTGTATGGGCTGCTGCCTTGGCCTGCTCAACCAGTAAACCTTCTGACAAGATGTAATATAGTTGCGCACCTCTAGCTTGCGCTGCCAACATAATCGCAAGTGTGCTATCTTTATAAACGTGGATATCTTGGATGGGGTCCATCACAACCCCGATTTTTACTGTCATATTTCACCTTTTAAAATGCCATGATGCAAGTTGATAATAATTTGAAACTCTGCCATTTGCTACTCGAAGAAGCAAACCTTTCAGGCGTGCAACCATTACCCGATGATAGCACCGCTTGTATGAATATGCTCAATGAATATCGCACCGAGCAGCATTGGCCGCTTGTCAGCGGTATGAGCTGTTTAGCTGTTGATTTACAGGCATTGAGCTACACCGGTAATTTTGACTTTGCAGAACTTCGGGCCATCTTACAGCACAGTTTTATTGCTTTGTTCAAGCAACAGAACAACGCCCTAAACCAGGTTGTTGATGCGCTACGTAAAATACAAGTAGCTGCTGATGAGCAGGTCTTTGGCTTAATGGCCTCAATGCTACAAGCACTCTTAAAAAATATCGAGCAGTTTTTTGGACAACAGGCAATCTTTGACTGCCTTAAACGCTACGATCTACTGTTAAAAGATTGGCAACATCAAGATCTAAAAAATGAGCTTGTTGAACAGTTGTTTCTAGACATAAGTTTTTACCATGCGCAGTTGGCTGGCGGCTCACCACAATGGACAAACGATGCGCTTGCACAGGAACACTTGGCGAAACGCACGCAGTATTACGCTTTAAAGTTAGGAAACATGGTGCAAGCTGTAAACAATGAAACAAGCTTAGCAAAAGAAAAGATTTTTCCCTTGTATTTGGCGGTAACTGATGGCTTATTGTTTGGGCAACATTTTGAGCTGCGTGCTCGCTTAGAAGCGCGATTTCAAAAACTAGAACAACTCGATGACCCCATGCTGCTGATCGCTATTCCCGCGCAAAAACTCTGGGCTGAATGTATGCGCATTGGCGTCAACATTTGATCGCATTTAAGGCGGCATAACATTTTTGATCATACGCTGTGAGATCATTAAATTTTATTATCGATTGAATTTCATGAATATATTTATTTCCTCTCTGCGAATAGCTCGCTAAATCCACCGCTAAAGCTAAGCCCGTAGGATTTTGTTGTTTATTTCTTGCCTTTGCACGTGCATTGCGAAAATCCTCATAGGCTGGGTGGGTATTAAGGTTGCGCATATAACTTTCAACCGACCGTTGCGCAGATGAGTACACACGCACCTCATGCGCTTGCCCGCTGCCACGCTGTGATGGCACCATGCCACAACCTTTGGTAAAACACCACTGGCCAAAATAATTATTGCCTTTGACTGCAAAACGAGATGCGCCCCAAGCTGACTCATTGGCAGCCTGCGCGATGACTAGCGATGGTGGTATGACATCAACAACATTTAATAATTTTTTAAGGTTTTTAGAGTAATCATTAGCCTCGCAATCCTCAAGGTACATTGAGCAAAGTTTATTAAACTGGTTTTTGTCTTTTCTTGATATGCCAGCGCCGCTTGAGCCTTCGAGCTTCTCAAGAAACCTCCGCTGCTGCATAATTTCTGCGTTTGATTTTCCCACCATGGGCAACATATACGCAAAAAAAGTCTGCTTTTTTTCTGTGACATCATGGAATGAAGAAAAATCAGGTTTTGCATGGGCAGAAAACGATAATAAGCATGCTAAGCTTAAAAATATTTGTTTATAGAAATTAAACATTTTATCAAAGTGCACAAAGTATCTCGCATCCTGCATTTAGACCAGTATACCCGGAGTACACCCTATATGTACAGCGACCTTAAAAATCGCCAATTAAATGCTGCAATATGCTAATCGCTGCAGCACTAGCAGTTTCAGTGCGTAATACACGAGGGCCTAGTTTAATGCCCTTAAAATCGTGCTGTTGCATTAATATATCCTGCTCTTCCCGTGTCAAACCGCCCTCTGGACCAATGGCTAACACAACTTCTTGATCCGTGGGCTTTACTTCGCTTAGTCGGTCTTGGCCATCCAATACCAGCGCTAAACGCGTAGGAGCGGTTATATTAGCTAAACAATCTTGAAACAGTGTGATGTCATTAAGTTTCGGCACAGTGAAACGGCCTGACTGCTCGCATGCACTAATCACGACACGAGACCAATGCTGCTGCTTTTTTTCCCAGCGTTCTTTGTCTATCTTTATATTTGAGCGTTTACAGACAATTGGCGTGATAGTTTTAACACCTAGCTCTGTCGCTTTTTGCAATACGAAATCCATACGCTCCGATTTTGCGATACCCTGAATCAGATGTATATTCAGAGGGGATTCATTTTCTACCTGCAAAGTTTCAAGAATACGAACTTTCGCTTGTTTTTTATGCAAAACTAAAATCTTGGCTCGCCAGCCTTCACCTTTGCCGTTGAAAATAATAATCTCGTTGTTGGCTTTTAAACGCAGAACATTCAACAAGTAATGTTTTGTCATGACATCAAGATCAAGCTCAAAACCTTCGTGAATCTGTTCAAGTGGTTGATAAATTCTTGGTATGCGCATTGTATCTCTCTTGTATAAGCGCAATTCCTTGATAGGCCACTTGCGCCAGCTTGTCGATTTGTTGCTCTGTAATAATATAGGGCGGCATAAAATAAATCACATTACCTAATGGGCGCAACAACACATTTTGCGCCAATGCATGCTGATATATTTTTAACATGTCCTTGCGTGTAACAGCATCGCTGCGCAACTCAATCGCCAGAATCATGCCCATCTGCCGCACGTCACCAACAATGGTATGTTTTCTAAAAGCATGGCTTATTTTTTTGAGATATGCAATTTTTTCTTTGTTCTTTTCGATAATATTTTCTTGTTGCAATATTTCAATGGTGGCCAGTGCAGCAGTACAGGCAAGTGGATTACCCGTATAGCTATGTGAATGCAGAAAAGCTTTGTCCGCAGCATAATCTGCATAAAAATATTGATAAATTTGTTCACTGGTCAATACCGCAGCAAGAGGTAAGTAGCCTCCGGTTAAGCCTTTTGACAAACACATAAAGTCCGGCGTGATGTCTGCTTGTTCGCATGCAAATAGAGTCCCTGTGCGCCCAAACCCCACAGCCACTTCATCAGCAATAAAATGAATGGCGTACTTACGTGTTAACTCAAATAATTTCCGTAAAAAATAGGGTTTATACATCCGCATATTGCCAGCACACTGTACCAATGGCTCAACAATTAAACCACAAACTTCATGACTATGATTTTGCAAAGTTTGCTCGATATCTTGCAAGATGGTGTCTGCGAATTCTTCGTATGTCTGCTCTGCGGGTTGTAAAAACGTATCGGCAACAGGAATACTAATAACATCGAACAATAGATCTTTATATGTATTTTTATACAAGGCGACCTGGCTCACGGACATCGCACCCAGAGTTTCTCCGTGGTAACTATTGTCTAAAGTAAGAAAAGTCCTTTTTTGCTTTTCACCCTGATTATGCCAAGCATGATAAGACATTTTCAAAGCCACTTCGACGCCTGAGGAACCATTGTCTGCATAGAAGACTCGGCTTAAGTTGTGCGGGCTTATCTCTACTAGTTTTTCTGCCAGCCTGATCGCTGGCGCATGTGAAAACCCAGCTAAGATCACATGTTCTAAATTATCAATTTGCTGTTTTATTGCGGCATTTATTTCAGGATTACAATGACCCAAAAGGTTAACCCACCAGGAGCTCACGGCATCAAGGTAACGCTTACCATTAAAATCTTCGAGATATACCCCTTGAGCTTTTTTAATGGGTATTAAAGGAATGGCCTCATGCTCTTTCATCTGCGTACACGGATGCCACAGCACGTTTAAATCACGTTGCACCCACGCTTGATTCAAGTCACTCATTTTTTGAAAACGTCCACTTTATCAAGTTTTTCCCAGCTCAGGTCCAGGTCATCTCGTCCAAAATGCCCGTATGCTGCTAGCGGTCGATATATCGGCCGTAACAAATCTAGCATCTTAATGATACCTTTCGGACTTAAATCAAAGTTCTCTTCAATTATTTTGATTAATTGACTATGTTCTATTTTACATGTGTCAAAGGTGTTGATAAATATTGAAACAGGCTGGGCAACACCTATGGCATAGGCCAACTGTACTTCACATTTTTGAGCCACACCCGATGCAACGATATTTTTAGCAATATAACGTGCCGCGTAAGCCGCAGAGCGATCTACCTTAGTTGGATCTTTTCCTGAAAAACAACCGCCGCCATGATGCGCAGCACCGCCATAGGTATCAACAATAATTTTGCGGCCTGTTAGTCCGCAGTCTCCCATTGGGCCACCAATGACAAATCGACCTGTAGGGTTCACAAGATACTTTGTATCTTTGCTAATCATGTTATCCGGCAGGACGGGTTTAATAATCTCATCAATCACAGCCTCAACAATTTGTTCGTGTGTTATATCGGGGTCATGCTGTGTTGATAAAACAACCGTCTCGATAGCAACAGGTTTGTGGTTTTCATAGCGAAATGAAACTTGTGCTTTAGCATCTGGCCGCAACCAAGGTAATACATTTTCTTTGCGAAGCTGTGCTTGCCGACGCATCAAGCGATGCGCATAAGTAATGGGAGCTGGCATTAATACATCAGTTTCATTACAAGCATAACCAAACATTATTCCCTGGTCGCCGGCGCCTAATTCATGGTCAGGCGTTTCATCAACGCCTTGCGCAATATCCTGTGATTGCTTACCGATAGAAGTTAGCACGGCACAAGCGGCTCCATCAAAACCATAACTAGGGTCAGTATAACCAATATCATCAATAACGGAACGCGTCAAAGCTTCTATATCTACCCAGCTATTTGTTGTGATTTCGCCAGCAATAAGTGCCATGCCTGTTTTAACCATCACTTCACAAGCAACACGTGCATCTTTATCTTGCCCAATAATGGCATCTAAAATTGCATCAGAAAGTTGATCAGCAATTTTATCCGGATGACCTTCCGATACTGATTCTGAGCTGAATAAATAATTTCCTGACATAACAAGCTCCCGCCTTAAGAAAACCCAAACATCATACTACTTTTGCGGAATAATTTCAGCAAAAGCCATCAAAATAGGTGCTAATTTGAACAAAATTTGTTTATAAAATAGCCAGGCTATTTTGTAAATAAAAGGTTGCATTTGAAAATTTTGTTTCGTACAATGGGGATTCCTGCATACTTGTACAAACATGTACAAGATTGAGCCCTGGCCCCACATTAGCCAGGGCTTTTTTTCAAAATCTATAAAAACTTTAACTAAAAAATTTTTAAAATATTTTTTCTATAAAATAATCTATCGCAGGGGCGAGCAATGTTCAGCCCGCGGGGTGAATTACATTCGCCCCCTACGTTAAGGCATTGCGAGGTTCACAGCATATGCACTTTACATATTATTAAACCGCTTACTTGCGTGCGCGGCTCTGACTGACATTAAAAAGCCGGGTATACCCGGCTTTTTTCACACTACCGCAACAATTTAGTTAGATGCGTTTTTCGCTTTAACTTCTTTAAACCAAACATGCATACGAACAACCCAATCAAATTTCTTGACCATGTTATCGCCTGTGTATTTGTCTTTTTGCACATTGCGATCAAAAGAATAAGAGCAACCTGTCTCTTTACCGTTTGCGCGCTTTGCTGTTGAGCGTAATAAAATAGTTTCGCGTTTACCTTTAGCCATTAGCTTGCTCCTCTGGTAGCACTGGCACATTTTCGCCACGCTCTTTAATCATGCGCAGCACTTCATCAATGCCTTTCTTGTCGATAATACGCAAGCCTTTGCTAGAAACGCATAGACGCACATGGCGGCCCAAGCTTTCCACCCAAAAACGGCGGTTATGTAAATTCGGTTTAAATGTACGTTTTGTACGGTTACGGGCATGCGATACGTTGTTACCTGTTGTTGTACGCTTACCGGTCACCTGGCAATGGGCACCCATGATAGCCTCCATAATCATTAATGTTCTTCAGAATCAGCATTTATACCAAAATCTAGAGATAATTACAAGCTGGGCATGATAAAATACACCTATGAATCTCGAAAATAAACAAATTGTGCTGGGTATTACCGGTGGCATTGCCGCATATAAGGCGCCCAACTTGGTCAGATTGCTACGCACCGCTGGTGCGCAGGTCCGGGTTGTGCTGACTGAAACAGCCAAACAATTCGTCACCCCTTTAAGCTTGCAAGCCGTAAGCGGCGAACCCGTGCCTGAGACGGCAATGGAGCATATCGACCTAGCCCGCTGGGCTGATGCTGTGCTGATTGCGCCTGCCAGCGCGCACTGCCTAGCAAGACTTGCCCATGGCTTAGCCGATGATGTGTTGTCTGCCCTCGTGCTAGCCACGCAAGCGCCTGTCATGGTCGCTCCTGCAATGAATCGTATTATGTGGCAGCAAGACGCGACACAGACCAATGTATCGCTTTTACGAAGCCGTGGCGTACATGTCTTGCCAGTGGCTGAAGGCGCGCAAGCCTGCGGCGATATTGGCCCTGGGCGTATGCTGGAACCTGCAGATATTGCGGCCAGCGTACCCTCGCTATTTGCACCACAGCTATTGGCGGGCAAGCGGGTACTCATTACTGCCGGGCCCACCTTAGAAGCCATCGATCCCGTACGTTTTATCAGCAACCCTAGCTCTGGCAAAATGGGTTATGCCTTGGCGCAAATGGCACAACAAATGGGTGCCGAAGTCACCCTGATTTCTGGTCCAACTGCTATTTCGCCGCCCATGCAAGTAACAAGCCATTTTGTCACGACTGCACTGGAAATGTACGATAAAGTGATGACCCACATTGCTGGCCAAGACATTTTTATTGCTGCTGCAGCCGTAGGTGATTACCGCATGAAGGCCCCCGCCGGCGAAAAAATTAAAAAATCCGCAGATACCATGACGCTGGATTTAATCAAAAACCCTGACATTTTGAAAACTGTAGCCAATATGCCACAACGCCCGATGTGTATTGGTTTTGCAGCAGAAACCCAAGATGTTATTGCAAACGGCAAACAAAAATTATTGGCTAAAAATATCGATATGATCTGTGCTAACGATGTCAGCCAAAAAGACATTGGCTTTGATGCTGAAGACAATCAATTAACGCTCATTACAAAAAATGACCTTATTGAGATTAAAAAAACATCAAAGCTTTCCTGCGCTAAAGAAATTTTAGAGGTGATCTGTGATAGTAAAGTGTCCGCAAGCGATCTTTCGTGCCTATGATATTCGTGGCACCGTGCCCGATGCATTAAATGAGAATGTGGTTTACACCATTGCCCGTGCCTATGCGACACAGGCCCAACAACAAAACATAAAGACTATTGCTATTGCACGCGATGGCCGCAATAGTGGCCCTGCATTATCTAAAGCTTTAGCACAGGGCTTGGTCGATGGCGGTCTTGACGTTATTGATATTGGCGCTGTGCCAACACCCGTTTTGTATTTTGCAGCACATTATTTTGATACCGGTTCTGGTATTATGCTCACCGGCAGCCACAACCCCAGCCACTATAATGGCTTAAAAATGATGTTGGCAGGTGAAACCTTAAGTGGTGACGCCATACAAGAACTTTATCATGTTACTCAAGCAGACAGCTTCAGCAAGGGCGATGGCCAATATCAAGAACAAGATATCAGCGATGCCTATTTGCAAGAAATTACCCAACAGATTAGTTTGGACAGGCCCTTAAAAATTGCTGTTGATTGCGGCAATGGTATTACCGGCGCGCTGGCACCAAAATTATTAAAGCAATTGGGCTGCGAAGTAACCGCACTGTATACAGAGATCGACGGCAACTTTCCTAATCACCACCCAGACCCAAGCAAGCCCGAAAATCTAAAAGATTTAATCGACACAGTTAAAAAGCAACACTGTGATCTGGGCCTGGCCTTTGATGGTGATGGCGACCGCCTAGGTGTCGTTACCCAAACAGGTGAGATTATCTACCCCGATAGGCAAATGATTTTATTTGCTCGCGATGTATTGATTAAACACCCCTGTGCACCGATTATTTACGATGTGAAATGCTCACGTTTATTGGCTCAAGAAATCGAGCTAGCCGGTGGTAAACCGATTATGTCACGCACTGGCCATTCCTTTGTGAAGGCTGAACTGAAAAAACAACAAGCGCCGCTAGCCGGCGAGATGAGCGGACATATTTTCTTTAACGATGATTGGTATGGTTTTGATGATGCGCTCTATTCTGCCGCACGCTTAATTCTTATTCTAAGCAATGATGCCGCTGAACGCACCGCTACTGAAATTTTGTCTAGCCTACCCAACGCGGTAAACACCCCCGAACTGAACATCACCGTTTCTGATAGTGAAAAATTTGCTATCGTTGCACGCTTTGCGCAGCAAGCTAAGTTCCCCGAGGGTACAGTTAATACCACTGATGGTGTGCGTGTTGATTTTGCTGATGGCTTTGGTTTAGTCCGGGCATCGAACACCACCCCCAACCTCGTCTTACGATTTGAAGGCGACACTGAAGAAAGCCTAAACAGAATTCAAACAATGTTTCAAGAACAATTAAATGCTTTGCTGTCAGAGCCACAACCGTAAGGGAGTGGGCCATTGCAAGATTAATGTGACGCGGGGGCGTTTGCATGGCTTGCTGCAAGTAAAAAATCCCCCGCCCTGCCTACGACAGGACTGCCCCCTTCACAAAGGGGGCGATTCATAACGCGAAGGGCGGATTCATTCCGCCCGAGCAAGATATTAAATAGAGTAGTACATGTCGAACTCTACCGGATGCGGCACTTTACTCAAACGTTTGATGTCTTTGCGCTTCATGATAATGTAGCTATCGATCGCATCGTCTGTAAACACATCGCCTTTCTTCAAGAACTCACGGTCATTGTCAAGCGCATCAAGTGCTTCACCTAAAGTTGAGCATACTTGCGGCACTTCAGCTTCTTCAGCTGCAGTCAGCTCATAAAGGTTACGCTCCATCGCATCACCTGGGTGTATCTTGTTTTCAATGCCATCAAGGCCAGCCATCATCATCGCAGCAAATGCAAAATAAGGGTTAGCTGTTGGGTCGGGGAAGCGTACTTCAATACGACGACCTTTATCATTCGGTGCAAATGGTATGCGAATCCCTGCTGAACGGTTGCATGAAGAATACGCAAGCATCACCGGTGCTTCGAAACCAGGTACCAAACGCTTGTAGCTGTTTGTTGATGCATTAGTGAATGCATTCAATGCTTTGGCGTGATGAATAATACCACCGATGTAATGTAGTGCTGCCTCAGACAAATTAGCATAACCATTACCACAGAAAATATTGTCGCCTTTATTGAACAAAGACTGATGGCAGTGCATACCATTACCGTTATCTTCGACCAATGGCTTGGGCATGAAAGTAGCTGTTTTGCCCCAAGCATGAGCAACATTTCTCACCACGTATTTCATGGTCATAATTTCATCAGCTTTTTTCAATAAGGTATTAAAGCGTGTTGAAATCTCATTTTGGTTGGCTGTACCTACTTCATGATGGTGTGCTTCGACAACCATACCCAAAGATTCCAGCACTACGCACATCGCAGAGCGGATATCTTGTGCTGAATCTACTGGTGGCACAGGGAAGTAACCGCCTTTTACCGTAGGGCGATGGCCCATATTACCCTCTGGGTATTTTTTGCCAGAGTTCCAAGCAGCTTCTTCAGAATCAAATTTGTAGAAGGCACCGCTCATGTTGGTATCCCAGCGAACATCATCAAAGATGAAAAATTCTGGCTCAGGACCCATGTAGCAAGTATCTGCAATACCTGTAGTTTTTAGGTAGGCTTCCGCACGTTTTGCAATCGAACGTGGGCAGCGGTTGTAAGCTGTTTCAGAATTCGGCTCATAGACATCGCAGCGAAGAATTAAGGTATTGTCTTCGGTAAATGGGTCGATGAATACAGCCTCTGGGTCAGGCTTTAATAACATGTCAGATTGATGAATATCTTTCCAGCCCAAAATCGATGAACCATCGATAGGTTTACCGTGCTGCAAGAAATCTTTATCGATGCAGTGCGAAGGCAAAGAAATATGGTGTTCTTTACCAACCGTATCGATGAAACGCAAATCAACAAAGCGAATCTCATGCTTTTTAATCAAATCCAATACATTACCAATAGACATGAATCTATCCTCAAGTTTAAAGTCTGAACGCATTTGTAATAAGGGAGAAACCCGTGATTACGGTAGACCATTGTAATGTAATTGCCCCCCCGAGTCTAGGGCTTTTTGACTACATATACATAACAAGCACCGTAACTAAGAAGGTTCCCAACACCGGCGCCTTCACCCAAGTAAAGCCCCAGAACTTATAGGCAATATTACAAAGCGCCAATACAATGAGCATCGGGTAGCAAGCCGCAATGATCGGGAAAATAATTTCAATGATACGCACAAAACCTAAGAACGACATCGCAAATGCTGCCAACACCGTTAGCACAACAAAAGGCTTGTACATCTTGTCAGCATCACCATAAAAGTGATGGCTTAAAAATTCAGCAAACACTGAGGTTAAGGTCACTGCTGTTGTTAAACAAGCAATCGAAACTACACCATTAGCCAGCGGCCCCGCGTATAGGCCTATCATGCTCAGTGATAACGCACCCAATAGTTCATCAGCAGGCACGCCCTGCAAAATGAACGCGTGCCTGGCAGCAATCAAGCAAAAGCCGCCGTATACCAACAACAACAGTAAACCGGCAACTGCACTTGCCTTTAACAAGTACTTCAGTAAATCATCGTGTGCGACTTTGCCCTGCGTATTGGTAAACTTTGCATGCAAACCCGCCAACACTACCGTTGAAAAGAATAAGGCCGCAAGCAAATCCATGGTGTTATATCCGGTCATAAAACCAGCCATAAACATTTTCCAACTTGTTGTATCCGGGTTAATCAACGCCATAGGGTCGGTAAATACGCCTTTTAAAATCACGGCTGCTAAACAAAACAATAACATTGGTGTTAAAAACTTACCCAAAATGGTTAAAATCGCATCACGTCGATAAGCTAGCAACAAGGTCAAGCTGCAAAATGCGGTATAAAACAGCCAAGCAGGCAAGTCCATCCATGTCAGTGCCAAGGTGGAGTACGATAAAGTAATGGTGCGCGGTATCCCTGCGAGCGGGCCAATCAGCGCCAATATCAATAAAATTAAAAATAGGCCCGGCCACTTACCGATACGGTAAAAGAAAGCATAATAATCGCTATTGAATAAAATCATGGCAATCAAGCCGGTTAGCGGCAAGACAATCCCTGTGATCAGCAAACCAAACACAGCAAAACTGGCATCAACGCCTGAAAACTGGCCAATAGCCAAAGGAAAAACCACATTGCCCGCACCGAAAAACATGGCGAAAATGGCAAAACCGGTTAGAATGAATGATAATCTTTTGCTAGGCATACATATCTCGTGGTGAAACGATTAGTTTATCAGTTGGGCACTTAAGCATCAAGGTGGTTTATGACATATATATTAGGTTTTGTACTTGGGTTTGCGACAGCTGGCATTATTTTCTGGTTTTGGCTAAAAACACGCATTAAAATTGAGCAGGCTCACCAACAGGAAAAAATGCAATTGATGCAAAACGCACAAGAACAAATGAAGCATCAATTTGCTGACCTTGCCGATGGCATCTTGCAAGAGAAAAGTAAGCGCTTTACCGAACAAAATCAGCAAAATCTTTCGCAGCTTATCACACCACTTAAAGAGCAGATTAAAACTTTTGAACACAAGGTGAATGAAACTTATGAAAAAGAATCACGTGACCGTCTTTCACTGTCACATGAGATCAAACACCTAAAAGAATTAAATCAAAAAATATCGCAAGATGCAGTGAACCTAACCAATGCATTAAAAGGTGATAGCAAAGCACAGGGTTGTTGGGGCGAAGTTATTCTAGAGCGCGTGCTTGAAGTATCGGGCCTACAAAAAGGTCGCGAATATGAAACCCAAGTTAATATTAAAAACGGCGAAAATAAAACCTATCAACCCGATGTCATTGTGCACCTACCTGATGAAAAAGATATTATTATCGATGCCAAAGTATCCCTTGTTGCCTACGAACGCTCACAATCTGCATCGACAATTGAAGAGCAGCAACAACATATGCAATTACATTTGCAATCTTTGCGCGCTCATATTAAGAGCTTAAGTGATAAGCAATACCAAAAGCTCAATAACATCAGCACCCTGGACTTTGTATTAATGTTTGTACCTATCGAACCTGCGCTGACAATTGCGATGCAAGCTGATCCTGAGCTATTCAATGAAGCTTTATCACGCAACATTGTGTTGGTCACGCCAAGCACGCTTTTAGCAACATTGCGCACTATTCAAAACCTCTGGCGCTATGAAGACCAAAATCGCAATGCTTTAAAAATTGCCGAAAAAGCGGGTGATTTATATGACAAGTTTGCAAACTTTGTAGAAGATATGCAAGATATTGGCAAGCGCATTGGCAGCACTCAAAAAAGTTATGATGCCGCGATGAACAAGCTTACAGAGGGCCGTGGCAATCTAATTAAACGGGCTGAAGAAATAAAGTTGATGGGCGCCAAAACATCGAAAAAACTATGCGATAAATTGGTGCTAGAGGCGAAGGATGATACGGCAGATGATGACGACAAATCAGCGTAGAGGCCGCATTGCATCGACCCCTACAATAAGGAACATCAAATGAAATACGATTATGATTTTTTAGTGATAGGTGCAGGTTCAGGTGGTGTACGCGCATCGCGTATTGCTGCAGGCCATGGCGCTAAAACAGCTGTCATCGAACATCAAGCCTTGGGCGGTACCTGCGTGAATGTCGGCTGTGTACCCAAAAAGCTTTTTGTCATAGCCGCACATTTCAGCGAGCTGTTTGAAGCATCGCAGGGGTTTGGCTGGCAACCCGGCCACCCTAAGTTTGATTGGCAGACCTTATTAACAAATAAAAATAATGAAATCACACGGCTTAATGGCATTTATGAAAACATGCTTGAGAAAGCGGGTGTTGATATTATCCGTGGCATGGGCCGTTTTGAAGATGCGCATACGGTTGTGGTTAATGATAAAAAAATCACTGCTGATAAAATACTCATTGCCGTGGGCGGGCACCCCACGGTACCTGATTTCCCCGGCAAGGAA
This sequence comes from Gammaproteobacteria bacterium, assembly GCA_021773275.1. GTDB lineage: Bacteria > Pseudomonadota > Gammaproteobacteria > JABCZS01 > JABCZS01 > JAJFKJ01. Next base: position 22,934 of record JAJFKJ010000063.1, on the reverse strand, counting down.
CATGTTGTCACATCGAACGAACTATTCTATCTCGACAAGCTCCCTGAAAAAATCATTATCGTCGGTGGTGGTTATATTGCCGTAGAGTTTGCAGGCATATTTAATGGTCTAGGTGTTGATACCACATTAATTTACCGCCGAGATTTGTTTTTGCGCGGTTTTGATGAGGACATCCGCAAACACCTTGCAGAAGAAATGCAGCAAGGCGGCATTAAATTACTGTTTAATCAAAACATTGAAAAAATTGAAAAGCAAAATGGCTATACAGCCACACTACTCGATGGCTCGACACTGCAAGCTGACCTGATCGCTTATGCGACAGGCAGAGCCCCCAATACTAGCAGGCTAGGCTTAGAAAATGTACAGCTTAAAACCAAAGACAATAACGCCATTATCATTAATGGTCACTACCAAACAAGTGTTGACAATATTTACGCGGTAGGTGATGTCACTGACCGCATTCAGCTTACACCTGTTGCCATTAAAGAAGGGCACGCGGTTGCAGATAATTTATTTAATAAGCAAGATCGCACCATTGCTTACGACAATGTCCCCACAGCCATTTTTTCACAACCACCGATTGCCACTGTTGGCTTAACGCAAGAACAGGCACAAAACCAAGGTTTTGATATCAAGGTTTTTAAAAGCAGCTTCCGCCCGATGATCAACGTGCTCGGTGGCAGTAGTAAAACCTTGATGAAAATGATTGTTGACACGAAAACAGATAAAGTTATCGGCCTACAAATGATCGGTGATGAAGCCGCTGAAGTGATTCAAGGCTTTGCCGTTGCCTTAAAAGCTGGCGCCACCAAAGCCACTTTCGATGCCACTCTGGGCATCCACCCATCCAGTGCTGAAGAATTTGTCACGATGCGATAAAAAAACCCCGCTACATAAAAGTAACGATCACAAGCACAATCACGGCGATCGGTGCTAAGAAGCGGATTGAAAAACGCCAGAGAGAATATAAAGCTGGCGGCATTTCTAATTCAGCAAACGAGAACTGACGTTTCATAAACCAGCCGGCGAATATCGCGATCAACAAGCCGCCTAATGGTAACAGCAACATAAATACTAGATCATCGAGTAACTCGTAGTAATTCCAGCGGCCAAACAATCTATAATCTTGCCAAACATTAAACGACAGCACGGAACCAACACCGACTAGCCAAATTAAACCTGCCACTAGCCAACTGGCCTTAACACGCACAATGTTCCAGCGCTGTGTCACCCAGGCAACGATCGGTTCTACCATCGAAATAGATGAACCCAATGCTGCAAACACTAACAGTAAGAAGAACAAACCACCAAACATTCGTCCGTACGGCATTTCACCAAATGCTAAGGGTAAGGTTTTAAATACAAGACCTACACCTTCATCTGGCAATAAACCATAAGTGTAAACAATTGGGAAAATGGCCAAACCTGCAAGCAGTGCAGATAAAGTGTCTAACACAGCAATACTGCAACCCGCTTTAAAAATCGATGCATTCTTGGCCAGGTAGGCGCCGTAGATCAGCATGCTAGCGGTAGCAATACTTAATGTGAAAAATGCTTGCCCTAAGGCTAGTAAAAATGATGAAGCGGTAATCATGCTAAAATCAGGTTTAAACAAAAATACAACACCTTCTTTAAAGCCAGGGGTGGTGATTGAATAACCCACTAAAATTAACAAAATGATAAATAAGCCGGGTACTAAAATCTGAATCGCTGTTTCAACGCCATTTTGCAAGCCGCGCGAAACGATTAATGCCGTTACACCCATAAACACGGTGTGCCATAACATTAGCTGCTTCGGGTTGGCAATAAAGCTGTCGTACATCATTACGATCTGCTGTGCATCCAGACCCGCAAAGGCCCCTGAAAAAGCACGGAATACATAAGAAGCACTCCAGCCCGCAATCACGCTGTATATTGATAACAAAAAGAACGCTGTTAAGATGCCCGCGAAACCCAGCCAGCCCCAGGTTTTCGGCTGTCCAGACTCCTGGGCCACGACTTCTAAACTCTTGACAGGGCTTTGCCCGCCGCGACGCCCCAACATGATTTCAGCCATCAACACCGGGATACCAATCACAAGAATCAGCCCGAGATACATTAATACAAACATACCACCACCGTTCTCACCGGTGATATAAGGAAATTTCCAAATATTGCCTAAGCCAACGGCTGAGCCTGTAGCTGCCAGGATGAATAACCAACGAGAAGACCATTGTCCGATGCGAGATTGTGTCATGTGTATAACCTGAAAACGACTATGGTGGCCGGAGGTGGAATCGAACCACCGACACAAGGATTTTCAATCCTTTGCTCTACCGACTGAGCTATCCGGCCATATATTGATAGACTGCCTATTAAACCGGGAAAAGGCCGCGACGTCAAGTATTAGACTGATAGTAAGCGTTCGAGATTCTGCTCAATGCTATTCCAAGGTAAAACTTCAGTGTCATTTTGCCACAGCGCCTCATCGCCAGCATAAATAAGCCATATGTAAATTTCCAACTTGCAATTGGAAATTTACATAAAACATGTTAAGTCTATGATTTCTCTGGCGGAACGAAGCCTTCTGGCTTTTCACTGCCTTCGCCAAAAAGGAACTTTTCCATTTCTTTTTCAAGAAACTTACGACCCTCAGGGTCAATAACATTAAGGCGGTATTCGTTTATCAGCATAGTCTGATGCTGCATCCAGGCCTGCCAAGCTTGTGCAGAAATACTGTCGTAAACTTTCTGGCCAAGCTCGCCTGGGTAGGGGATATGCTCCAGGCCTGGCAGTTCCTGCTTCATTTTTTCGCAAAATACCATTCTTGTCATTTTATCTCCTCATGCTGTGCAACAAGCCAATGTTTGACGATCGCTGCCAAGCCAATATTATTGGGCTTATCCGGATTATACCAAATAAAATCTTGATTTAAGCGCGGCAATTTATTTTTTACCCATATATACTCTGGGCGAATATGCCAGCGATAATGGCTAAACGTATGGCTAGAGACCTCACCCACTTGCTGTTGTGCAATATTAAACTGTTGCAACAGCGCCGCATCATACTCAGGAAAGCACCATAAGCCTCCCCAAATGCCCGGCGACGGGCGTTTATGCAACAGGATAGTATCATCCTGCAATAGAACAAGCATGCGGCCTTCGCGCTCTGGTAAGGTTTTTTTAGGCTTGGCCAGCGGCAAGTCGTTTTGTAAATTTTGCTTAAATGCCTGACAATGATTTGTTAAAGGGCAGGCTTCACATGATGGTCGCGAACGTGTACAAATCATTGCACCCAAGTCCATCATTGCTTGATTATAGGCAGCGATGTTTTGTTGCGGCGTTTCTTCTTCAGCTATTTCCCAAAGCTGTTTTAGTGTTTGCGTTTCGCCAGTCCAACTTTTGATTGCATGCACTCGCGCTAACACGCGCTTAACATTGCCATCTAAAATAACCGCTGGTTTTTTGTATGCGAAAGAAGTGATGGCGCCGGCTGTAGAACGACCAATGCCTGGCAATGTTTCTAAATCGGCAACATTATCAGGAAACTCGCCGCCATGATCTGCAACGACCTGTTGCGCCGTTTTATGTAAATTGCGTGCCCGAGCATAATAGCCCAAGCCGGACCACAAGCTTAAAACCTCATCGCTTGTAGCGCCGGCAAGTTTTTGCACATCAGGAAACACTTGCATAAAACGCTGATAGTAATCGATCACTGTTGCAACTTGGGTTTGCTGCAGCATAATCTCAGAAACCCAAACCCGATACGCTGTAGGGTTTTGCTGCCAAGGCAAATCTTTACGACCAAACTGACGATACCAAGCAACCACAACATCTGAAAACAAGGCAGCCATAATTGGTTTTTATCCACCTATCGCATTAAGCAAGCCACGCCCTATGCCTTGTATGACTTGGTCTTTTACAATTTCACCCACGTCCGGTGTAATACTTGGATTATCTAATGGGCCTTTGATCACCAAAGGCACGACTGAACCGGCAGGCTCGTATTCATTGCCACCAATATGGCGCACACCTTGCAAACGGAAATAATAATCGACCCTGTCGCTTACCAAATTTATAGTACCAGCACCTGCGCCGTAAAGCCCGGTGTTATACAAAATAAAGTCTTCGTTCGTTATAACGCCATTTCGTATAATAAAACTTCCTTTTGTTTCGATAAATTCAGTTTCACCTGTGTTTTTACGTTGCGCTAAAGCACCTGGATTAAGCATATTGCTACCCAATGTGTACCAGTAGGTTAAGTCGATACCATGCAAGGTACCATGGCCTATGTATAAGTTTGCCTTACCATTAAGACTACTGGTTAATTGCTTTTTTCCGGGGAAGCTCCTGAAACTCAAATCACCTTTCAAGTTAAGCGCGCCGGTAAAGTTTTGCTGCCCGTTTAAATCTTTTAACATCGAACCGATTTGCGTGTTTTTTAGATCATAAGCAATACGTATCATTGCTGGGTCTTGGTTTGTGTTGATATTAACACTACCATTAAAGCTACCGCCATACAGTTTTGCTGTCACAGGGCTCATATCAATCACGCCATCTGCTGCCACCACAGGGGCTTTGAAATCCGTAATCGTCATGCCTTCTGCAACAAGTTTAGGTATATTGACCTCACCGTTTATTTTTACAGCATCTGGGTTAATTTCCCCATCCTTGGTTGGCACATGCATCATGGCATTAGCATTAACTTGCGCCACCATTTGTGGTGAATTTGCATTAAGGTTAAAGCTAACATCCATCGGGAAGTCTTTATCTAAAGCAACATTCTTACTGGAAAAATTCAGGCCGCTAATTTCATAGGCTTCACCTGATTTTTCATCTTTATAAGTAAATGCAGCATTTTTGATTTCAATACTTTCAATATTGAAGCTTAAATTGCTGATGGCTGAACCGCCATGGTCCTTATCGTCACTAACTTCTTTGTCAGCTTCATTTTTCGCAGCAGGTGCGGCATTTTCGGTGTCTGCCTGCGCAAGCAATAAATCATTCCAGTTGCTGTCGCCCGCTTTATTAACTTTTAAAGCTGCTGTCGCATCGGCTAATTGCATGGTTTTAACATCAACATGGCCGCGAAATAAACTCATGGTATCGACAAAAATAGTCACGTTTTGAAAAGCAGCAAAAACGCCTTCACCAAAATTTGCATTATTGCTCAGCGAAACATCGCTGACAGAAATGCCTAAACGTGGAAAAACTCGCCAACGCATATCACCAATTTCTAACACGCGATTATATTGCTGTTCTACTTTACTAATAACAATGGGTTTAAGGCGTTCTGGGTTAATAAAATAACTCAATGCTGCAACTGCAATGACGCCCAAAACAACCACAGCAATAATGATTTTCAATGAGATAGACATAATTCGATTCATGACGTTTCCTTTGTCGTAGATTCCTAATACTAATTGTAACTGTATTTTGGGGTTTGTCACAGCTTTAAAGGAATAGTTGAAGTACTTTGGAAAACATCCTAGACTGACTCCATGATCATAACAATGATAACTTTTGCCATCTACTGCCTAGCCATACTTCTTATCGCAGGCGTTGCTTACTACCACACCAAAAACCACGCTGACTATATTCTTGGCAGCAGACGATTTAACCCGCTTATTACCGCTATGGGTGTTGCCGCCAGTGATATGAGTGCTTGGCTGATGCTGAGCGTACCAGGTATTGTCTATGCCATGGGCCTAAACCAGGTCTGGTTGCCGATTAGCTTGCTCGTAGGTAGTTATTTGAACTGGTATTTCGTCGCCCCCAGGCTGCGTGTATACACCGAAGTTGCCAAAGACTCCCTAACCATCCCCAGTTATTTTAAAAACCGCTTTGGCGAAGGTGCAGATATTTTACGGTACATTGCGGCTGTTATCTTTGTGATCTTCTTTACCTACTACGCTGCATCCGGTTTTGTAGCAGGCGCCAAAGTTTTTGTCACCGCTTTTGACATGGATTACACCCACGCCTTATTATTTACCGCGCCCGTTATTATAATTTATTCTGTATTGGGGGGTTATATCGCCGTCAACTGGATAGACCTATTCCAGGGTACCCTTATGCTTGCAACATTGATAATGGTGCCTACTTTTGCAATGCTTGATGTCGGGGGCATCTACGACATGTGGCAGGATATTGTTATAAAGTTTCCGCACAAAGTGGAAATTTGGTACAGCTTAACTGCTGTTAGTTTAATATCATCATTAACCTGGGGCCTGGGGTATTTTGGGCAGCCACACATTTTAGTGCGTTTTATGTCAGCGCGTAACGAACAAGCCATACATATTGGTCGACGCATTTGCATCACCTGGATGGTATTTGCTTTCGCCGGCGCCGTTGCCGTCGGTTTTTTCAGCATCGACTATTTTGCACCAGGAACATTACCCAGCAACGAAGCAGCATTACCAGAACTTGCTAAGCGCGTACTCAGCCCCTGGTTTACCGGGATTGTTTATGCCGCCATTATCTCCGCGATCATGAGCACCTCTGCTGCCGTGCTTATTGTTGCAGGTTCAGCGGTTACACATGATTTTTACAATCGCGCGATAAGACCACAGGCCTCAGAAAAGGAATTAGTATGGTTAAGCCGCTTCGTTGTACTTGCCATTTCTTTAGTCGCTTTTTGGATGGCCTTAAAACCAGATGACCCCAGTGTATTTAAGTTGGTCAGCCATGCCTGGGGTGGCTTGGGTGCATCTTTCGGGCCTATTATTCTAGTCTCGCTGTACAGCCGTAACATGAACCAACTTAGTGCATTATTGGGTATGGTATTTGGCGGGGGCATGGTGATACTATGGTTAATATTACGCCATTATTTTGATGGCATGTTTGAAGTGTATGAACTATTCCCAGGGTTTATTGCTGGCTTTATCGGCATAGGTATCGGCTACCTACTGAGTAAGCCTAAAGCTTCTGCACAAAGAGTTTTTGATGAGATGATTAAAGAATTATAAAATGAATGATTTTACCCGCCGCATAAGAAGTTTTGTTCGACGCGAGTCTCGCCTAAGTAAAGCGCAAGCACGTGCCGTTGATGAATTGCTACCTAAGTACGCACTTGATAAACCTTTTGCAAAACAAGCCCCGCTGATTTTAGAAATCGGCTTTGGTAATGGTGCATCACTGCTAGCGCAGGCACAAATACAACCTAACAATAACTATCTGGGTATCGAAGTGCACCGCCCAGGCGTCGGTCACTTGTTGAATAACATCGAAGAAAAGGGCATTGATAACATTCATATTGCCTGTGAAGATGCAGTAGAAGTGTTAGAAAAAATTCCTGAAAACAGCTTGCAAGGCATTCAAATTTTCTTCCCCGACCCCTGGCATAAAAAAAAGCACCACAAGCGTCGTTTGGTACAACCATCATTCTTGGATTTAATTTACCCTAAGCTTGTTGCTGATGGCTTTGTACACTGCGCCACCGACTGGCAAGATTATGCCGAGCATATTTTAGCTGTTTTTGCTGCAGACTCGCGTTTTCAAAACTGCTCTGAGGCTGGCGATTACATCCCTAAGCCTGCACATCGCATCACTAGCAAATTTGAACAACGCGGCATCGATCGCGGTCATGGCATCTGGGATTTGATGTTTAAAGCACAGCCTGCTTGATAATGCATTGCTGCGCAATGCCGGGTCGAACAGGGTTCGACCCCTACGTTAAGATTACGACTAGCGAAGCGAGCTAGACCCCGTAGCAGCACAGCGCTTATTGTAAGCTATAATCTGAAGAGGGCAGCAATCAATGGGGAAAACATGAATCTAACAGAACTATTGCAAAAGGGTAGCGAACATAATGCCTCGGATTTGCATCTTTCAGCCGGCCTACCGCCGATGTTCCGCATCGATGGCGATTTAACGCGCTTAGAAGGTATGCCTAACTTTGAGTCTGGGCAGATACGTGAGCTTCTTTGGCCGATTCTCAACGATGAGCAGCGCCAAAAGCATGAACAGGCTATCGACCTTGATTTCTCATTCGGCATTGATGAGCTTGGCCGCCGCTTCAGGGTAAACATGTTTAACCAAGTGCGTGGCGCCGGTGCCGTGCTACGTTATATCCCGCATAAGATTCCCAGCCTTGATGAACTTGAATGCCCACCCGTGTTTAAAGATATCACCAAAGAACCCAAAGGTTTGGTGTTGGTGACCGGCCCTACCGGTTCCGGTAAAAGTACCACGCTGGCCGCCATGGTTAATGAAATCAATATGATCAAACACGATCACATACTGACTATCGAAGACCCAGTCGAATTTGTGCACACACCCAATCAATGTGTGATTAACCAACGTGAAGTACATCAACATACTGAAAGTTTTAGTGCTGCATTGCGTTCTGCTTTGCGGGAAGACCCGGATGTGATTTTAGTAGGTGAGATGCGTGATGTCGAAACCATCCGCCTGGCACTCACAGCTGCAGAAACAGGGCACTTGGTATTTGGTACTTTGCATACTTCATCAGCGCCAACCACCATTAACCGTATTATCGATGTATTTCCCGGTGATGAAAAGGCCATGGTACGCACCATGCTTTCAGACTCGCTTAATGCCGTCATCGCGCAAACCCTGATTAAACGCAAGGGCGGCGGGCGTGTTGCTGTACACGAAGTACTGCGTTGCAACCCAGCCATCAGAAACTTGATTCGTGAAGATAAAATCCCGCAGATACTTTCAGCTATTCAAACCGGTGGTGCACAAGGCATGATGACCAAAGAAGCTTCTTTGCAAAACTTAGCGGCGCAAGGGAAGATTGATTTGAGTTAATCCGGGATATTGTTTAAGCGAACGCAATAAGCCTTGCATGTTATGTAGTCACCATTTTTATTGTCGTTACTTCTAATGCTTGCTCTTAATATCCAGTAAGGAGAGCCCCTTGGATCTGATGAATAGAAAAGATCACATGCATACGTGCTCCCTGCATGGCCATTCATATTCACCTCACGTCCTGCAGCAAAACAAAATCCCTCACTAAATTTTATAAGTTCTTTGTCCCCACTATAAGCACTTCTTGAGCTACTGCTGCGCGCTGCTGTGGCCTCATAATTATTGCTATCTTTTACTATCTGAAAACCTTCCAAGTTTTTAATAAAAGTTTTGCTATCATATGTGGTATCCGTATGATCCACAAAATTGATCTGGTCCACGCCTCTAATACGACCGGTACCACGACCATTTGCCGTTTTAAAATCTATCGATTCTAAATTAGTAATTTTCCTATCCGTACCCTCAAAATTTAATGCATTCAAATTATTAACTGCACTGTCTGTATTAAAATTTAGCGTTGTAAGATTAGAGATGTCGGTGTCATCGTTATCATCAAATTCAATAAACTCAAGATTGCGCATACCGTAATTATCTTCATCTTCTGTGACCGTGCCATGCAGATCTGCATCTAAAAAATTAATATTGTCTTTCATGTAATTTTGGCCATCAATGCGTAAATACGACTCAGACTCGGTAGCACCGTGTGCCAAACCACCATGCATAGGAACTTGTGGAAAATTAGCCTCTGAGAGATTGATGTTGTAACTGACAGCCGCAAAACCTCGAATCGGATCATAGTATTCAGATGCTTTTTTAGCAGCAGTTGCAGTAATATCCGGCATTGCTTTTGCAGGCGTAACAGCAGCATCATACAAGCTACCGATATCAACACTGATCTCAGGACGATTTTCATCAACATTCCACGATAATTTAGTTTGAATGATCTGATTGTTGGTATTGGTGCTCGAAGCATTAGGGTCGTTAGGGTCAGGTACTCCGCCACCAGAAGAACCGGCCGTGCCATCAACCAAGCCTAAAAATAAAGGTCTAAGACCCCGTGCAAAGGTAAAACTTTCTTCGAGGTAAGGTTCGCCACTTTCGTTATTGCCTGCCTGTGGTGTTTTCAACCAATCAACGCCATCGAAAACATAGCCTTCATCGCTGACCCATGATGTCTGTGTGCCATCTTCAGAGGTAAAGCTATCAGATGTTAGCTCACCTGCCTCTATAGCTTCTTGGTTATCATAAGCGTATTCACGCACAGCGTGACCATATTCATAGAGTTTTTGTGCCAAGACATCAGCAACACCTTCATCACGTTGACGGTCGGCATAACGAATCGCTGCTACTGTGACCAGCGAGATGATAATCAACACCAGGAGCATTTCAAAAAGGGTGACGCCTCGTTGTAAGTGCTTGAACATCATTTTAATACCTCGTTGTTTAAGTATAGCACCTAAAAAAATACATTTTTTTGTTATATTTCAGACAACTACATATTCTAAGAGCGCCTAGGGTTCAGCACACCAGTTAGTGTGATCGTAATTTTTGTCATTCCAAACCAGGCATGCAAAGTGACAACTTGTCCCACCGTTTGAATTATGCCCATGCCAATAGTAAACGTTCCCCGCTCGCTCTACTGTAAGGTTACACGCTGCTCCTTGCGTAACACCAGCGAGAAAACACACGGAGTTGCCATTTGAGACCAGCGAATTTTCTCCCCACGTTACCAATAGCCTCGAAGCATTACCCCGAACCTCGCATGTTTGGATTGTCGAGAACATGCTATTTATAGTCAAATCATCTTTATCAAAATCAATTTCCTTAACGCCACTGATGGTGGAGGCATCGCCTGGCTCATCAGAAAACTCAATACTATCAACACCCGTCAGCTTGCGATCTGCTGGCGTTACGCCGGTATTAAAACGGATTGGCCCTTGCATTTGATTGCCGCCATCCGTTTGTAACCAATAATCGCTTAAATTAATATCACCTTTGGGCTCACCAATAATTTGTGCCTCCAAAGGGTTTTCTTCAAAGTCATCAGATAAACGATAGGCAATCACTGCAGCACCATCACGGTCACGGTAATTTGAAGCATACGTTGCTGCAGCGCCGGCCAGGCTTGGGTCGGGTACATATTTTGTTCCCTCCGGTTCATCAACGCTACGTTGCTTTGCAGCAACTGGTTTTGTGACCACGCCTAATTCAATAACATCAACCACAAGTTCAAAATTACCATTCCCTCTATCATCAATGACAAGCTCTGTTCTAAGTGGGCTAGCATCACCATCAACATCTCTAATTCTTAAGGGGTTCACATTTAAAATAAATTTATCGCCCAAAAATGGCTCGCCCGTCTCCGGATTATCAATTTCTTGCAACCACTCATAACCATAAAATGTTTCTGGCTCATTATTAAAGTCATAACCATCAGGGTTTTGGCGCGCATAATCCGTCACAGCCATACCATATTGAAACAGACGATAACCTAATTGTTCGGCTGCTGTTTCTTGAGTTTGACGTTGTGTAAAAGTAATCATGGCAACGATGGCAAACGCTACCACTAGCATGACTAACATTATTTCGAATAGTGTAAAACCCAGGACCTTTTTATTTTTCATGTTTAATTATCACCTTGCGCTGGGCTGACATCTTTCGGCGGCTTAAAGGTGCTAGTCACAGGGGGTACTGCGGTATCAAGTCGAGTAGGACCGCATGCTCCACTCACTCTCTCTGTGCCAATAATATGCATCGTTTCTTTACCGTGTTCATTCGCAACCATATCTGCACGATACGCAATCAAAGATGGCTGGCCATTTTGACGATGATTATTAGCGTACCTTATTGCTTTCAAAGCCACTTGCAAATCAGGTTTTCCGTCTACACGTATTTCGCCAAACTCAACAAGCTCAACCTCTAAAAAATAACGGCCTAAACCTGTCTCATGTACATTCAACACGACTTTAACAGGGCCTTTACCTGGCTCAACATCTGCAATCGTAATACCCTCAACATTTAAATTAAAACCCTGCGGTAAAAACTCAGGTTGCAGCCGCTCATAGCCGTAAAACACTAGCCGTTCATCTTCGGGTGTGTAGGCTTTCGGGTCAGCCTTGGCATAGTTTTCTGCTGCAAGGCCAAACTCAAATAGTTTTTGCCCTAAGACTCGTACGGCATCATTGTTTTGCTCATCTTTGGGCGTGCACGCCACCACAAAGACCATCGTTGCTGCGGCAATGAATAGTCCTATTGTAGATTTGATGTTCATGACAAAGCACCTTTTTATATTCTAAAACTTAAATGTAACATCACCCGCAGATGACCTACAAACAGCCGCCTAGTTGTACGTTAGTGTCACTGCATTACTTCCAGTTGCAGAACATGCCGAAGCCAAGTCAGCAATATTGCTTGAAGTTACACTACCAACAGTAACCGAATTTGCCACGCCTAGGCCCTTACTGGCAATTCCTGTGCAAACAGCCGTGGGCAGATTGCTTATTTGGATCGAAAACTCTTCACCAGTACTGGTATCACCAGTCACAAGCCATGTGTCACTTGAAGTGTGAAACGGCGTAATCCGTCTACCAGTTGATGAAACCATGCTGTCAGGGGCAATCCCCCCGTTTGTGACAACATCTTCATCAAGGCCTGAATAATCAGGTGAACTACCGTAAATAGCTCGAATATTCGCTGCTAATTGTTGTATATCGTTAAATAATACGTTTTCTTTATAGGTGGTGTTAACACGGTTATAAATGGTTGCTACCGCTACAGCAATAAAGGCTGCTACAAATAGCACCAACAGTAGCTCAAATAACGTCACGCCTTTTTGCAGTGCTTTTGGCTTAGGTTTACCACCAGGTCGTGGTGACGGTTGGCGGTTATGTATGGCATTGTTCATAGCGGTGCTCCTTAAAAAGTTCCAATCGAAGACTGTAGGGCAATCAAACCCATGTAATTCCATATGATAAATAATACAACAACCAGCAGAATAAAGTTACCCAGCATCTTTGTGGCTGTGGCCAATTTTTCAATCTGCTGCTCAAGCTGTTCTTCGGCTAATACATAAATGCCTTCTTCCAGTTTATCAGTATCTGCGTAGACCTCAAGATTTACCAGCGTTTCTTTATCAAATAGTTCACACTGAATAGCCTCACCGGCGCGCTTACCCGCTTGTAGCTTGGCTTGCATCATGATCAGCACGCTTGATACATATTTTGATGAGCCACCGCGGATGGTCTCCAGCGAGTGTCCAAAAGAGATACCTGAGCGCAGTAAACTGGCTAAACTCAGTAAAAATATACTGCCATGGAACTGTTTATAAATTGACCAGGGTGGGATTTTATTTAATATCCGTCGCGGCAAACCCGCCTTTAAATGGCCTAGCGAGTATATGACCAGCCCCACTAGAATCGTTAAAGCTACCAACATGAAAATCCCTTTTTCAGTCACAAATGTGGTGAAGTTGTAGAGACTTTTAGTAATCGGCGGCCACTGCTCTGGCGGTAAAAAACTCACTAGGTTTGGAATAACGTAATAAGAAAATACACCCATGAGTACAAACAGCATCAGCAATGCAAACAGTGGATAACGCAGGGCGCTAGTTAAGCCTGATTTTAATTTGATAATATTAGCTGACAACTCGCCAACATAGCCCAGCATGTCCGCAATCTTCGTGCTGCCCCCCGCGCGCAACAATAAGAGTTCCCAGCCTGGCACCCAGCGTGCTATTGCTTGGTTAAATGTTCTGCCCATAGCCATAGACTTTAACCAATCATCTAAAATCCGAGGCATTGAGGAGCGCGGCATGTGCTTGCGAAACTTTAAGCTTAACAGACGCACGGTTTCGGTCAATGAAATCCCCGAACCTGTAATCATTTGCAAGTTTCGGTATAGATCAATACGGCGGCGATGCGTTAAGACAAACAATTTCAAATACCAAAAGACGATGCTGCTGCCAATTTTCTTTATGCTGGCCATTAAGTCGAAGCGGCGCATTATTTTTCCCCCAAATAACCGACCTTATCTTCGGCGTAGTGTGGGTCAAGCTTCCCTGCAAGAACATTCAACATAATGTTATCGTACAATGGTGGCGAACCGGTTTCATCTAGGTGCAGTTTTGCAGCTGCGTAATCTTCTCTGCGAATTAAGCCCAGCAATTTGTCATCGGGCTCAATGGTTTCAGCAATGACCGTACGGCCTGAAAACCCTGTCTTTTGGCATTTTTTACAGCCTTCAGTGTTGCGGAACTTCACTTTTTCAATCTCATCCCCGGCTACAGCGTGGCGCACACGCGCAAGCAATTCTTGATCTAAATCATCGAGTTCACTTTTCGCATAATCTGCAAAAGTAATGCAGCAATCTGGGCAGTTAATCGGCGCCAACACTTGATACACTAGCAATGATAGAAAGCTGGGGGAGGTCAGTACCGCACGATCAAAACCTAAACCAACCAGACGTTCAAAAATACCCAGCGCTGATTGCGCGTGCACGGTAGTAAATACTTGGTGCCCTGATTGCACGGAATCTTGCAAAAGTTTCGCAGAGCGTGCGTCGCGCACCTCGCCAATCATTAAAATATCTGGGTCCATCCGCATTGCCACTTTAATGGCATCTGCGAAAGTTGCCTGTGCAGTTTCACTGGCATCGTTGATGTTTATCTGCAAAGCGCCAGTAATAACGTACTCGGGCGGATTTTCAATGGTAATCACTTTACGAGTACCTTTGGTTCTTGTAATTTTGTCTGCGATCAGCGTTGATAAAGTTGTTGATTTACCACTACCAGTGGTCCCCGCAAAAATCAATGCGCCCGTAGGCTTCATGCCCGCCTTGTATAATGCTTTTGTTTGCTCTTGCGTATAACCTAAATCTTCAACATCTTGTTCATTTTTTGTGTCTAAGGGCAACATCCGCAAAGCAATCGAATAGCCAAAAGGGTAACGCGGTGCTGTTTGCACACGTATACGGTAGGGGTTGCCAAGAATATGTTTCTCAACAATAGCCGACTGCATCTTTCCTTCATCAAACTGTATGTCTTTCGAGCCTTCTGCTGCAAGCACGTTATATAAAATACGTGCCAACTCATGTGAATACTCTTGTGCGTACTCTAATATTTTAATTAAAACTCCATTAACACGGAATTTTATATCTGTTCTTGCTTCATAGGCCTCAAAGTGAATATCCGAAGCGTTCATTTCTACCGCGCGGGCAAACAATTCATTCAATGAATCATATAGTTCTGTCTCATTGACATGGACATTTGCCTCTTTACTTTTTGCTGTTTTTTCATTTTGATAAACAATATTCAGAATATCTTTTGTGGTATAGATAACCCTAACTGTATGCGTTTTCTTTAGCAATATAGCCAAGCTTTTAGCACGCTGATTCATTTGGCTCGGAATATTTTGCACAGCCAGCAAATAGGCCAGCTTACGGTCACTTTCTGAAGGCGCCTCTACTAATAAAAAGTTTTTGCGCTCTTCTTCACTGATTTGAATATCGCTAGTCGTTGTAAATAATAGTTTTGAAAAGCGCGGCATGTCGTCCATCGTATCGACAAAAAGTGCTCCTGGCGGAGTATGTGCTGCGCTTGCTCTCTCTTCCATTATAGGAACGGCCCCGAGTTAACTTTTTCAACAGTTGCATTGCTCAACCAAAGCACACTTTCTTTACCTGTAGTGACATCTTTTAAAACAACATGTGTTGTGTCGATTGTGCTCACTTGAATGTTAGGCAAAACCATTTCGCCTTTACGTGTAACAATACGATAGCCGCCATACGTAAATATCGCTTCTGGATTTTTTGCCAAGCCGGTCACTTTAACCAGGTTTAACGCTGAGGTGATCATATTATCTTTACCAACAACACGGGTAGCACCACTGGAGGCTAAAGCTTCACTTAAAGAACTCTCCAGCTGCGCAACCTCTAATTGCTTCTGCAAAAGAATGCGTTGCCGCTCCAGCATGTCAAGCTCATCTACTGTGTTTGCGTCATAAGGCTGTGCGAATGCTACAGTACTTAAAATACTGCAAAGCATCACAGGTTTTTTTATATTATTA
Source organism: Gammaproteobacteria bacterium (assembly GCA_021773275.1). GTDB lineage: Bacteria > Pseudomonadota > Gammaproteobacteria > JABCZS01 > JABCZS01 > JAJFKJ01. Next base: position 7,123 of record JAJFKJ010000063.1, on the reverse strand, counting down.
GCCATAAATAATCCCCTCTATTGTCCAATTATAATTACCATTTTGTACATTGATATCTATTGTAGTTAAGCCCAAAGAATTAAACTTTGCCAAAATACCCGCCGTGCGTTGCAGCGACCATAAGCCAGAGCCTGTCATATTAAAGTTGTTTTCAGCAAAATATGGGTTGCCTTGCGAGTTGTTGATAGAAAACTTCAAATCATAAGATTGCAAGGTGCTGATTACATTGTAATAAACTTCTTCTGAACCTGGCTGCAATGCTTCAATCGTATCCATTTCAATGTATGGCACATCCATTAATGCCAAAGGATATTTTGCTACGGCTTTATTGCCTTCTTGGTCAACAGAGACATTGGTAAAGTAGCCCATTTGCGACAGATCCATTATTTCGTTTACATTGCTGTATGCTGCACGCGTAAAACTCAAATTCAAGCTTTCTGTATTGTTGCCCTTAAAGCTAATGCTATTTAAGCTCCAACCACCATTAATCAATGGCACTTGTTTAACAGCAGCAATAATGTCTGGAACCACTTCTGGTTCCGGGGCGCTTGATAAGCGATTGGCAAACTGTTCTAAAAATACTTCATAGGGGTCGCGCGTTTCTTTTACAGGTGCAGGCCTAGGCACATATTCTGGAGCGACAACAACGGGCGGTGGCGGCGGTTTTTTAAACAACCAGCTATAACTTAAATAACCACCCAGTACAAACAGCACTACAATCATTGCAATAGCAGGCGTGGACAAACCTTGTTTTGCTAATACTTTAACAATACATTGGCCCGCATAACGTCTTGCCGGGTCAAGCATGACATCAAAATCAATAAGCTCAACACCTTCAAATTCACTTTCGCTAACCTCAGTGCCAAAACGCTGTATCTCTGATAGCTCAATTTCTGAGGTAAGTTCAGCCAGATTTGCAAGATACAATGCTTTGATCGTTTCCAAATCAGCAATTACATCGCCTTCCACTGATACAGCGCTATTTTTTACTGTACAAAGATAATAGAGTGTTTCACCGGCTTCATTTTTTGCGCCAGTTTTTGCTACATAGATAAGGTTGCTGTGAACATACGACAAAATGCCCGCAAGTGATACCTGACCTTCGTATTCACTACCTGCTAGAGCGACAGTGGATGGCAGAGCAGGGTCTTTATTAAACTTTAGAATGCCGTGCGTTAATTCCATTTCTTTTTGAAATTGCTGCGCTTCGTCGGCTGACGTGATGGCAAACCAATTTAGACCAACTGCATATTCTTTGCCGTCTAATATAATAATCACTGTCTAACGCCCGATAATATACGGCGTAACCACGGTTACCGTAATAGTTCTGTTTTGATCCGTACCTTTTGCACCACCCAGTGGCCAGAGTGAAGGTCTCGCAACGCTTTGCACGCCTACTCTGTTATCTACATCTTGGAAACCCGATAAAATTACCGACTGCCCAGGATTAAGTGTTACAGATTCCATAAAGTTTTTACTTTGTACTTTCGGCAACTGAATTTGTGTTTGCTGCTCATCGACTTCACCAACCGTTATTGATTTCAGTTCTATCAATGAAGACAGCGAAACTGAGATATTCAACAAAATTTGGCTATCCGATAATATCTTCGGTGTCACCACCATAAAGAAGCCGGTAATAATTGTGCCTGGTGTATAAGCCACTTCCGTGGTTGATGACTGGTCACTTACCGCACCAAATGTAACTTCTTTAATATAGTCTTCACGGTCAACCACCTGTACGGGTGCAGGTTCACCATTTACGGTGTAAACTGTTGTACCAATTACTTGCGTAGTATCCGCTTGTTGCGATAAAGCACGGAAAATCAAGCTGCCCGTGTCAATAACACCCGTGTCTGCGTACGTAACTTTAATAGTATCTGCAACGGTTGTACCTAAAGGTGAGGTGAGGTTACCCGAATTGAAACCAAAATCACCGCCTAAGACATCAAGCACTGCATCCCAGTTAATACCGTAATCTGTTGAATTATTAAGTGTGACATCGAAAACATCAACCTTAACAGCAATTTTCTTTTTCGAAATATCGTTAACCTTATTGAGATAGTCTTCGATTTTCAATAAAACAGTTGGCACGTCTGTCACTGTTACGTAACCTGCGCGCGGGTTAGAGCTAGCCTTGCCTTCTGCAGTCAACATGCTTTCCACTGTTGCAATAGTATCGCTCCATGAGTTGCCTTCTTCATTCTTATAATTAACCGTCATGATCGCGCCACTATTCAGGTTAACACCGCTATCGCCTGAATCACTGATCGTCGATGCTGATGAAATAGTATTGTTAAAACTGCTTATCCCAGGCAATATATCCAGAGAAAACACTTTTGTTTTGGTACGATAAAATACGACAGTATTAGTTTTGTCATCAAATTCCCAGTAAACATTAAAACGCGTAACCAGACGAGTGACAAGTTCATCAAGCGTGCCTGCATATTGTAAATTTAGTTTTATATTACTCAGCACACCAATGTTGGCACCTACTTCAGAAGCACCAATTTCAACTTCCTCAAAGCTTAGCTCACTACCGACTTTAGAAGAGCTGTCGCCACTGATGTACGCCAAGGCATCCGGTGTAAATTTAAACTTAATGCCTGTTTGCGAATAAATTTCGATCAATATTTCAGGCAAGCTTTCTTGCACCGCTGAAGAATACAGCAAACGCTCTTCAAATACCTCGGGTAATAAAATAGCTTGCTCAATCTCAAAAGAGTTTTGCGCTACATAATAATCATTTTTATGCTCAACCAATGATTGCTGATCGATAACCTTATGGGTCTTTGCATACAAATCTTGCGCCTGCGCAGCATCGATAGCCAAGTCTTTTTGGGTTTTTTGCATCGCTGGGTCACAGGCAATAAGTGCAATGGCCGCAACGCCTATAGCAACAAAATTCAGTGGCTTTAATCGTTTTCTCAGTCTCATATTATTCCCTTTTACGGCACCACGGCCATGATGTTCGAGTCATAGGTGTTTTCACGAATCACCACGACATTATTACGCATAAACTGTGCCTTTAATGGCTGGTCTAAATTACGAAACGTTGAGAGCAACTGATCTAAAGCACCGCCTTGCGCTGTGTAATCACCAAACACAACGGCTGATGCAACCATGTCATAATCTCTGTCAATAACCCAATACATCCGCCAATTAGCCTGTTCAGACCAGCGCGTAATCGTATTTTGCAAAGTATCGCCTTGCAACACATAAAAAACACGCGGCGTTTTTTGTGCCAGTGCTTGTGCTTCAAGTCTTTCACCCGCAAGACCGATAACGCGATCTTGTTTATTCACTGCAACAAAACCGTAAGGGTATTCTAATAAGGTTTCTTCAATACGAATACGCATAGGCAAACTTTCTTTGATGTTTACTACCACAGGCATATTGTCAGCAATACGCAGGGTGTAACGATCATAGGCTGTATCGTTCAGCTCGTCTAAATCACGTACAAAACGCACATTGGTCGCTGTAACAACATCGTATTGATCCGGCGCGCCTAACATTTGCGATAATGTACCCAGCACGTCATTACTGTTCATAGCCTCACCGCTCGCTGCTGTTGCGCGGTTTGCATTATCTGTTTGTGCATAATGATCGCTGTATTCGACCGATGCTTGCTTTGGCGCACATGCCAGCAAAGCAACACTGCAAATAAAAAGTGTCGCAAATTGTTTTATGGTAATCACGTTTAATTCCTTTTCTGTTACTAGCTAGCCAATTAATAAACTACACGACTTGCTGTCAAAAAACCAGCAACCCTATCATTGCACCTAGGTCCCCATATAAGGTTAAGCCCCATACCCACTTTTTTCAAGTTAATCTTAGTGTTATCATGTAGTATGAGCAACCCTATTGTACATGCACTTGTATTTTTAATCGACACCCTTTTTACACTGTATATGGTGGCAATACTATTACGGTTTTTCCTGCAATGGGCCAGGGCAAACTTCTATAATCCGCTGTGTCAGTTTATAATCAAAGCAACTAACCCTGTGATCTTACCGCTGCGACGCTTTGTCCCGGGCCTATGGGGCATGGACTGCGCGGCGATACTGGTCGTACTTGTGCTGTCGTTTATTAACCAAACCTTATTGGCACTACTGACGCTAGGCACTGTGAGTCATGTGTTAGCTATTTTTGTTTTATCGTTAGCTGACTTGCTCGGGCTTATTTTTTATATCTACTTTTTTGCAATATTAATTGTAGTTGTTTCTAGCTGGTTCGCCGCACAACCCAGCCCGGTACTACAAGCCCTGTATCAGCTGCTAGCGCCCGCCTTAACACGCATCAAGCAAAGGCTACCGGCCATGTCAGGCTTTGACCTGTCGCCTCTGGTGTTCTCTATCGGCTTGGTTCTATTTAACATATTGGTGGTGATGCCGGTCAAGGCATTGGGTTATGGCATGCTACTGGGGTAGACCGTATTTTGTGTCAGCCTAATTAAACTGCTCTTGCCAGCCAAACACTCGGTTAACGCCCAAATCACTTTGCACGCCGTGCACGGCATTCATGTCGGTATTAAACAGGCCGGCACTTGCATTTGTCCATATGGTGCCGTTATAAGTAGCTGCTGTCCCTCCATCACCCGTGGCATAACACTGATCGCTCTCTAAACAAAACACCGCAAAAACATGTTTGTTTGCTGTAGTATTTACTGTAGCCCCTGTTTGCCTGGTCCAAGCGTTCGGCCCTGTTAATTTCCAATACGAACCACTAAGGCTGCGTCTTTTGCCCACAGCCCAGCAGTCGCCCGCTTGAACACAGGTCACGCCGTAAATTTCCAATCTATTATTACCATTACCACCCACACCACCAGAAACTGAAACGCCTGCATCTGACCATGAACTGCCATCGTAAAAAATGAAGGTTTCATCATCACCTACAGCCCAACAGGAATCTATGGCTGTACACCAAACACTCTGTAAATGTTCATTAGGTACACTGCCGCTTATAATACCCTTCCATTCTGTGCCATTCCAAAAGGCTGTTGCGCCTCTTCCGTTTTTTTTCTGACCGACCGCCCAGCAGTTTGCTGTATTGTTACAAAATACACTGTTATACGTAACATCCTTCACTTCACCAACACCACCGACATAATTAGAGCTAGTATCAACAGGCATGGCCTCCCAAGTCGGGCCTCCCGTCCATACCGCAAACTGTTCTCGCTCTTCCCCCACTGCCACACAATAATTATCATTCACACAGTGTACCGAACGATAATCAGAGTTTAAACCACCTTCACCACAAACCCGATTCCAATTACTGCCATCAAAACGTAAAAACAAGGCTCGGGTGTCATCTACATCATCATCACAATCATCTACATCACGATCACCCACAATCCAACCGCTGCTTTCTGAAAGCAGAAAAACACCGTATAAATCTTGATTTTCTACACCACCGGGGTTGTATTGGTTCCATGCCGAAGAACCATCATACTGCTCTATCACCCCATGACCACCAAAGTTATTCCCCACCGCCCAAACATCAGAGCTGGCTTTAATCGCATTTTCTTGCACAGTTCGGCTGGCAATTGGATTTGCCGCACTTGGCACATAGGCCGTGCTGCTAATTTGACAAAAATTTTGACTGACCGTTGCGCCACTACTATGTGCAGCCGCAGTCGTGCCCGCAGCACCACGTGTTGCACCCAGCAAGCAGGGCGCTGTGCCACCACAAGCACCGCCCGTTGTGCCAATACTGGCGTAATCAATCATCTCACTGCCAATAACAACTGCACCAGAGGATGCCGCATAACCGGCCGCACTGTTTATACGTATAGTTGTAACGCTATCATTTATCGCCACAGGCAGCGTTGTCGATGCCGGTGAAAACTGGGTTGCCGTAACAGTAAACTCACCCATACCAAAACTCGTATTCGTCAATGCTGGTGTGCCCGTGATCGCTGAGCAAGCAAGCTGTTGTGACGCATCATTACCCATGTAACGATTCATGCCCACATGCAAGCCACTTTGTGCTATGTAAAAAGCATCCGTTGTTAATTGTTGTTCCGCATTAGCGCGGGCATTGGTTGTAAAAATATACGCAGCAGTTGCGGCCATAAAAGACACGGCAACTATTATAATAATAGCACTTAATAGTAAGAATCCTTTTTGCTGCCTGTATTTTAACATCAATCTACATTCCTAATCGCGATGCTTGTTAAATATACCGGGGTGGTTATATCATTCTCTGTAACTATAATTCCCACCAAAACATAGCGGATGTTCGCCGCAACGGCTGTTTGCGTACCAGTCGCATCGTAGTATAAGAGAGCGAAACCCGTAACATTATCTACAAGTGGTTGGAAATTGCGAAACAATTGGTTGCCTACCAGCGTATAATAAATCACACTTCCAGTAGCATCAACAAACCCAAACTGCGTTACCGTGTTTGCTGCTATGCTATTTGGGTTGGCTTCACGAATTTCACGCTCCATCCGCGCTAATGCAGTTCTTGCTTGCCATGCCGACTCGCCTTGGTCGCTTGCAACCAAAGACCCAGGCACAGTTTGCGACATCATAAATGCCGAAATAGTACCAACAATACCAATTAGCACAATAACGATCACTAGCTCAACTAATGTGAAACCCAGTTGTTTGCGAATACTAAGAGTCATAATCACCTACAATGGCTCGCAACGTAGCCGCCGGTGCAGCCGTAGCTGTCACAGAAACTGTCACGGTAATGACCTTGTAATTAGGGTCACCTGACCAGTTTGGTGCAATACTCGACACTACTGTAAAACCATATGAGAAACCACCCAGCGCACACATAAAATCAGGGAAAATTGCCGGAGAGCAGGGATCGCTAAAGCCAGCAAAACCAACACTTTGGTATTGCCCTAAAATCATTTCCATACGTTGCTGTGCCAGGGTCAGTGCTTGCTCTGTATCTTCAATTTCATGCGAGCTAATCAGAGCTGTATTTAAACCTACAAACAACGTTGTCCCAACAATACCTATAATGGTGATAAAAGCTATCAGCTCAACAATCGTAAATCCTTTCTGTAACAATTTTTTCATTGTTTTGCCACCCTGCCTGTTTCTGGCGCCACGGTCACAGTCTCAACATTAGCGCCGGTGAAGGCTATCGTTGCAGTTGATGCCAACAA
>JAJFKJ010000062.1 GCA_021773275.1 Gammaproteobacteria bacterium | reverse complement strand
CGGCGACTGTCGTCGGCGATAGAAGAGCGCCGATATCAGGCATAGATCTTTATTCCCGCTTGTTTTGCGTCCAGTGAAGCCTCAGCGAAGTCCGAGGCCACGCGCGATAATGCCGCGCAACACTTCCGTTGTGCCGCCCTGGATCGTTAGTTTGGGCGCGATCATCGTCGCAAACCGCAGCAATTCGTCAAAATCCGCGCGATTTCCCGAATCTTCGTCGACGAAAGCGGAGAGTTCCCTGGCGCGATGTGGCAGCTTCTGTTCCCATTGCGTGCCCATGTCCTTAACGATGGAGCCTTCCAGCGTCGGTTCTTTCCCCGCCTGTAACATGCCGTTCACGGAAACCGACATTCGTCGCAAGGTGTGAAGTTGCGCCACCAACCGCCCGATACCTTCCGCACCCCGCTTGTCCGGCTTTTCGCCAAGAGACCGCACAAGTTCGGTCAGAATATAAATTGTCTCAAGAAACCTTTCCGGCCCGCTGCGCTCATAAGCAAGCTCGCTGGTTGCCTGCTTCCAAGCGGAATCGATTTCGCCCAGCACATTATCGTCCGGCACGAAAGCATCCTCGAATACGACTTCATTGAACTCGTGAACACCGGTCATGTGATTGATCGGGTTCACCGTAATACCAGGCGTATTCTTCATATCGACGAGGAATGAGGTCAGGCCATGCCGGCGGTTCTCCTCGGTGGAAGCCGAAGTCCGGAACAAGCCGATCATGTAATGCGCCAGATGCGCACTGCTGGTCCACACCTTGGCCCCATTGATCAGCCAGCCCCCATCGGTTTTCGTCGCGCGCGTGCTCGCCGCGAACAAATCCGACCCTGAACCGGGCTCGCTCATCCCAATACAGAAACAGCACTCGCCGCGTGTGATCCGCGGCAGGATGTCCATCTTGATATGCTCCGGCGCGTATTTGATCAGGACCGGGCCACTCTGCCGGTCGGCGGTAAAATGCACCCGGGTTGGCGCGCTGACGGCACGGAATTCTTCCGTAACGACATAGCGTTCCAGAAAGCTGCGCTCCTGCCCGCCATACTCCTTTGGCCACGTTAGCCCAATCCAGCCCTTTTCGCCCACTCGGCGGCTGAATTCAAGATTGAACCCGTCCCGATAAGGCGCGGTAACGGGATCAAACGTACCCGCCGCAATCTCTTCCTTGAGAAATTCGCGGACTTCGAGGCGCAGTGCCTCGGCTTCTGGCGGGAGACGGATCGGATCGAATTGTATCGCACTGGTCATATCTTGTTTTCTCCCACCTACTGTGTTGCAACCATCGGCCACAAATCGTCAGCGCCGCGCGCCGCAACCATCTCACCGAGCCGCACGGCCCAAACGCTTTCGCTGCCAAAATCGTCCCGCCAGGACCACAGCCGCGTCGTAAACCGGTGCAGAATATGCTCCGCGGTAAAGCCGATCGCACCGTGCGTCTGGTGCGCAATCGCCGCGCCTTCGCCGGCCGCTTCACCGATACGAATCTTCGCAGACGCCACTTCGAGAAAGACCTGGTCGTCAAACCGGTCCGCCCGACCAATCGTATCCGCCAATGACCCCGAAGCCGCAATCGCCGCTGCCGTTTCGCCACCGAGCCGAGCCAGATTGTGTTGCACCGCTTGAAATTTACCGATCGGCCGTTCGAACGCCACCCGTTCCTTCGAATACTCAACCGAGATATCGAGAATTGCCTGCAACGCGCCTGCCATCTGCGATGCCCGCACCGCGGCGCCCATCTGCATGAGGGTATCCTCGTCCAGCCCTTCGACCGGCTCCGAAATCGCTTCCGGCACGACACCGTCAAATCCGACAGTGCTGCGGGCCTCGCCAGCCAGACTGCTGGCTTCCGCGACGCTGCAAGACGCGCGATCCACAAGCGCGACAACCGAAGACCCGCCACGGTGCGCGATGACCGCGATTTTCCCCGCTTCATCCGCAAAGGGAATGTCACGGACTTTCCCCGACAGGGTTCCGTCATCGGCAAGCGCCAATTGTTCACCGGCGCGAGCAGGAGCGATGGTCATCGCGCCCTGCGGCACGATCAAACCCGCCTTCGATAGCAACCATCCGGCCAATAACGTTTCAGCCAGCGGTACCGGCACAGCGAATTCTCCGGAAACACGCAAGACATCGAACCCGTCGACAATCGTCGCGCCCGCGCCGCCCAGGTCATCCGGCGTCCAGGCCTGAGTCAGGCCGGATTCCTCCAAAGCCTCCCACAGCGGTGCCTTCCAACTGTCGTCGGGCGCATTTGTAATCGTCTGAGGATCACAGAGATCCTGAAAGATCCGCGTTGTCGCATCGATAATGATGTTGTCGTCGCTCATTTGGACTCAACTTTCCTAATGTGGCCGGTCGCCCATGATTGTTGCACGATGCATCCGACGGCGCTCGCCATGATAGTCGTTTATTGCAAAATGCTGTACGCAGCGATTGTCCCAGACCGCAAGTGTTCCAGCTTTCCATTGGAACCGGCACGTAAATTCCGGACGTACCGCGTGCGCGCATAGAAATTCGATTAGCGGCTTGCTTTCTTCTTCGGTCATATCTTTAAACGCGACCGTGTGCGCACTATTGACGAACAGCGCCTTACGACCAGTCTCCGGGTGCGTCCTAACCACGGGATGCTCGGCCTTGATCGTATCGGCCTTATCCATATTTAACGGCGTCATGCTGCTGTCTTTGCCGATACCTTTCGCCCGACCGCCAGAGCGGCGCAAAGCCGCGCTGCTGACACCAACCAATGGCACCAACATTCGTTTCATACCGTCGGAGAGTG
>JAJFKJ010000061.1 GCA_021773275.1 Gammaproteobacteria bacterium | reverse complement strand
CCCTCTCATCGGCTATCGCTCTGACTCAAGATCATTGCAAGTAGAAAATCCCCCGCCCCGCCGATGGCGGGCCTGCCCTCTTCACAAAGGGGGCGACCATATTGTATGCGACCCGACAGCGCGTAGCGCTCTGACTCAAGATCATTGCAAGTAGAAAATCCCCCGCCCCGCCGATGGCGGGCCTGCCCTCTTTAAAAAAGGGGGCGATCATATTGTATGCGACCCGACAGCGCGTAGCGCTCTGACTCAAGATCATTGCAAGTAGAAAATCCCCCGCCCCGCCGATGGCTGGCCTGCCCTCTTTAAAAAAGGGGGCGATCATATAGCAATGGGGGTTTTAAAAGAGTTGTAGGGGTCGCACCCTGTGCGACCCGACAGCGCCGTAGCGCTGTGATCATTGCAAGTAGAAAATTTCCCGCCACGTCTAAAGCGAGCCGGGTAGAGTTTTTGGTAGTCTCTATCGTTTAGAGAATTGTTTAGCGCGGCGAGCCTTAGGCTTACCAACTTTCTTACGCTCAACTTTACGTGCGTCACGCGTTAGCATGCCTTTGCTACGTAAAATTTTGCGTAGACCCATTGCGCCGGTGCCGCCTTCACTATCGTCTGCTACGCCTTCTTCATCGTAAGATACTAAAGCGCGTGCTAGACCGTGGCGAATAGCGCCTGCTTGACCTGTGTTACCGCCACCTTTAACGGTGATGACGAGGTCGAACGTGCCTTCTAGCTCTGTTGCTACTAGCGGCGAAAGTGCTGTTTGAATGTCGTTGTCACGACTGAAATATTCGCTGAGTTTACGTTTGTTAACGATAACTTCGCCTTTGCCTTTACGGGCAAAAACACGGGCTACAGAACTCTTGCGACGACCTGTACCATAATATTGCTGTTGTTGTGTAGTCATAGCTTACCTTTGTTCTTGTAGGTTAATAAGTTCTGGTTGCTGCCCAGTATGCGGATGTTCGCTACCGGCGTATACCTTCAGTTTTCTGTACATTTCTCTGCCTAGAGGTCCTTTCGGTAACATACCCTTAATAGCCAGTTCAAGCACGCGTTCAGGGTGCTTTGCTTGTAGCTCATTGAAAGACATGCCTTTTATACCACCGGGGTAACCTGTGTGACGGTAATAGATTTTACCATCAGGTTTACGACCTGTGACTCTGACCTTCTCAGCATTCACAATAACAACATAATCCCCTGTATCAACATGCGGGGTATATATAGGCTTATGTTTGCCTCGCAGAATGGCTGCCACTCGGCAGGCCAAACGCCCTAAAACTTGCTCATTGGCGTCTACTAGATGCCAACTACGGGATACTTCACTTGCTTTTGCACTATATGTTTTCATGATTTCGCCGCTTTTCCCATTAATCTGATAATTCGAATCGCCTATTTTACCTAACCATTCCTCTGCTGGCAACCAGAATCGAAGCAAATTTGAATAAAAACAGGCTATAATCCTTGGCATGTCCAAATTAGAGCGCCAAAACCTAGCAAAACAGTGCGTCAAATGCGCCATTTGCCTACCCCACTGTCCCACTTATCAGCTCGACCTTGATGAGAATGAGTCGCCTAGGGGCCGGATTGCCTTGATGCAGGGGCTGGCAGAAGGCAGCTTGCCCGCATCCCTGAAGCTCGCCAAGCACCTCGACAACTGCCTGCAATGTGGCAGCTGCACAGCGGTTTGCCCTGCCGATGTCCAATACGACACCTTATTAAGCAAAACTCACCAAGAAGTGCCTCTAAGCATCAGCCCGCGTATAAACCGTATGGGTCGCATGGCAAATGCTATTGTGAAATCGCCGACGCGTGTTCGCTGGGCAGCACGTTTACTGTGGCTCATGCAAAAAACAAAAATGTTAAAGCTATTAGGTTTGAAAACCTTGCACGAAAAAATTCCGAAAATCGACATCAAAAGCAATCCTATCAAACAAACCGTATCAACAACGGGTAAACGTATTGTGTTATTAACGGGTTGCCTGGGCAACGCCTTGGATGCAAAAACCATCTGTGATGCTGTTTTTGTTTTTAACAAACTAGGCTATGAGGTATCGATTCCTGAAAAGCAAAGCTGTTGTGGTTCCATTGCCTATCATCATGGTTTGTTCACGCAGGCGGATACACTATTAGAAGAACAGGCACATCTGGCTGGCGACCCAGACACCCTCGCTATTATTAGTCTCGCCTCTGGCTGTAGCGCTCATTTATATGCTATGCAAAAGACAAAACAACATCCCTGGCTACAGCAGGTACAAGATATCCATGACTTTCTAGAAAATATCGACTTCACACAGTTTGACTTGCAGCCCATTGAAGATGAACTCCAGCTCCATATTCCTTGCACTGCAAAAAATCAACTTCGGCAACAAGAAAAATTATTACGTATTTACCAGGCTATCCCTGGCTTAAACATTAAGGTAATTGCTGCCCCTACGCGTTGTTGTGGTGCTGCAGGGCTCTATATGCTAGAACATCCGCAGGCTGCAAACAAGCTAGGACATGAGGTTCTGAGTGCTGCCGAGCAAGGTACGATCGCCAGCCCGAACATCGGCTGCCGTATACATTTACAAAGCTTGCAACCAGAACGGTGCTTATTACACCCCATTTCTTTGCTGGCAAGCAGCTTAGGCTTGCTGAAACAGTAATAAAGTGCTAAATTCCCTACAATCTTTCCAGTATTATGCTAGATTGAATACTGAACGTTCATTTATAGGAGATAATATTATGCCTGCTAAGAAAAAATCTACTGCGAAAAAACGCACGATTAAACGCAAAACAGCTGCTAAACCAGCTAAACGTAAGACTACTGCTAAAAGCAAGACTACTGCGAAGCGTAAGCCTGCTGCGAAGCGTAAGCCTGCTGCTAAACGCAAAACAACTGCTAAACGCAAAACAACTGCGAAGCGCAAGACTACTGCTAAGCGCAAGCCTGCTGCGAAGCGTAAGACTGCTGCTAGAAAAACCACCTCTAGCATCCAAGTATTAAAAGCTGCTCCTGCTATCAAAGACCCTTTGACTAAAGGCCAGCTAACCAAAACTTTGTCTGAAATGACAGGTCTAGGTAACAAAGAAATCAAAACTGTTCTAGAAGCGCTAGAAAGCATTATTCATGCGCACATCAAAAACCGTGGCCCTCAAGTATTTAACTTGGCCGGCCTTGCTAAAATCAAAGTAGTGCGTAAACCAGCGACTAAAGCACGTAAAGGTATCAATCCTTTTACTGGCGAACCTACTGTATTCAAAGCAAAACCTGCTCGCAACGTTGTGAAGGTTCAGGCTCTGAAAAAGCTAAAAGAAATGGCAAAATAATTATTGCCGTTTCACAAAAAGGGGCACTGCGTGCCCCTTTTTTTATTAAGGATTATTAATAGATGAGCAGTATTTTCATAAGCGGCCCGGCTGGCAAACTTGAAGCCATGACCCAAAGCCCTACACAAGTGCAAGCGGATATCACTTGTATTATCTGCCACCCGCATCCTCTACATGAAGGAACCATGCACAATAAAGTGGTGACTACATTAGGTAAGGTTTGTGCGTCACTTAATATTCACACGGTAAAATTCAACTACCGCGGTGTCGGTGAGTCTGAAGGTAGCTACGGCAATGCCATTGGTGAAGTTGATGATTTACTGGCTGTTGCAAACTGGGTAAAACAAACTCGCCCACAAGATGCCCTTTGGTTATTTGGTTTTTCATTTGGCTCATATATTGCCGCCAAAGGCGCTAGCCAATTACCCTGCCAACAACTGGTCACTGTTGCCCCCGCTGTGCAACACGCACCTTTCGATACCATCGACAATATTACCTGCCCCTGGGTTATCGTCCAAGGTGAAGAAGATGAGGTCGTACCACCAGCAGAAGTCTACACATTTGCTGCGCAGCGCGCTGAACAAGCAACATTAATCAAAATGCCTGATACCAGTCATTTTTTCCATCGCCAGCTTACACAGCTGCATGCCCTGTTACTTAAGTACTTAGTTGACAGCCACCCTAATCTACAGCTAGATTCAGAGGTACTATGATAGTCGCACTTTATTTCTTGGCAGGTCTCTTTGCAGGGTGTTTTTTCACCTTCACGCTCTTACGTAACGGCAAAAAATACGCAGAATTGCAAGAAACGCTAGATGCCAAAACTCAAGAATTTGATGGCTATCAACAACAAGTCTGCGAACACTTTGAAACTACTACAACACTACTAAGCGATATGCAGATACAACAAGATAAAGTCATTGCACACTTAGCAGATGGCGCAGCCAAGCTGCGATATGATATGCTAGACCCTGTATCTGAACTCGCAATTAAGGGCAAAATAAGCTATGCACCAAAAGACTATCCTGACGCACCTCTTGCAAGCGCGGAAACTGGCGACTCAAAACTTTAAAATTTTATTTTGCACATTGATGCTATTTGCACCGCTTAGCTGGGCAAAAGCACCCTTGCTTGCCAATGCTGAAACAAGCCTTGCACCGATGCTTGAAGCGGCCATCCCTGCCGTTGTGCACCTTGAAAACATTCAGTACCTACCTAACCCTGAAAACCCAGGGTTACCCGTTGGTAATGCAGGCTCAGGTGTGATTGTCGATAGCAAAAAAGGTTATGTACTTACCAATTGGCACGTTATAAAAGGTGCTGACGAAATTAATGTCACATTGCATGACCAACGCCGCCTCACCGCAAAAGTATTAGGCGGTGACCCAGCCACTGATGTTGCTGTATTACAAATTCCTGCAGAAAATTTATCTGCTCTAAAGCTTGGCAATTCCGACGAACTTAGAGTCGGTGATTTTGTATTAACCATTGGCAACCCTTTCGGGCTACAACAAACCGTTACCTCAGGTATTGTGAGTGCGCTCGGCAGAAGTGAACTCGGCATCGAAGGCTTTGAAGATTTTATCCAAACTGATGCACCCATTAACCCTGGTAATTCTGGCGGCGCTTTAATCGACCTCAAAGGCGACCTTATTGGTATCAACACCGCTATTATCGGCCCCTACGGCGCTAACGTTGGCATCGGTTTTGCGATTCCCATTAATATGGCACATGCCATCATGCAGCAAATTATTAACTACGGCGAAGTGCGTCGCGGTATGCTGGGCATTATTGCGCAACCGCTAACACCTGACTTGGCCGATGCATTCGGTACGAATTTAAAAAATGGTGCCATCATTGCCCATGTTCTGCCAGAATCGCCTGCCGAAGCAGCAGGTTTACAAGCAGGTGATATCATTACTGCTGTTAATGGTCAAAAAATTACCTCTGCCAGTGAACTACGCAATATGCTTAGCTTGATGGCCATCGATGATAAATTAAAAATCGAGCTGTCACGACAAGGGAAAATACAAACCTTGAATATACAAGTTCAAGACCCTGCCACATTAAGCACAACGCTGAGTCGCATCCACCCTAGCCTAGCTGGCCTACAACTCAGACCCGTCGATGCTGTTTTGCCCGGACATGGTGAAGTCGCCGGCCTGGAAGTCATCGGTATTGCCGAAGGCTCCCCTGCATGGCGCCTAGGATTGCGGCCGCAAGATATAATAACCTCGGTAGATCAACAGCCTGTCGCTAATATCGATGATGTTGCAAATGCTGTTGCCTCTGAACGAGACGAGCTATTGTTACGCGTGATCAGAGGCCCTACTGCAACATTTGTAGTGATGCAGTAACTCATGTAGAATAGCGCGATGAATAAACTAATTATCCGTGGTGGCCAGCCCTTACGTGGTCAATTGCGCATTTCCGGCGCAAAAAACGCTGCATTGCCGATTTTGGCAGCAACACTGCTGACCGACCAATCTTTGCAAATTTGCAATGTGCCGCATTTGCGCGACATCACAACGACCGTTGAGCTACTCGGTCGCATGGGCGCTGATATCTCTATCGATGAACAAATGAGCATCACCGTCACCTGCAAACACATTACCCAATTCGAAGCACCTTACGACCTTGTCCGCACCATGCGTTCATCAGTGTTGGTATTAGGCCCGCTATTAGCACGCTATGGCCAAGCAAAAGTTTCTCTGCCTGGCGGTTGCGCAATCGGCGCACGGCCTATCGACTTGCATGTAGAAGCACTCAAAGCGCTAGGCGCAGAAGTGCATGTTGAAAACGGTTACATTATTGCTAAATCTAAAGGCCGCTTAAAAGGCGCAGAATATACTTTTCCGAAAGTGTCTGTCACAGGTACAGAAAATCTTTTGATGGCGGCAACCTTGGCAAAAGGCATCACCACTATAAAGAACGCTGCCTGCGAACCAGAAATAAAAGACTTGGCAGATTGCCTTGAACAAATGGGCGCCATCATTTCAGGCGCGGGTACCGATACGATTACCGTTGAAGGTGTAAAAAGTTTAAATGGCACGGTCTACCACGTGATCCCTGACCGCATCGAAACGGGTACTTACTTAACCGCTGCTGCGATGACCGGTGGTGATGTGCAATTGAAAAACACAAAACCCGAACTATTGACCACCATCTTAAATCAACTTGAGCTTGTCGGTGCACAGATTGATACCGGTGATGACTGGGTGCGTTTAAATATGCGTGGCAATAAACCTAAAGCAGCATCGATTGCGACCGGCCCTTACCCTGGCTTCCCAACCGATATGCAAGCACAGTTCACTGCCATGAACAGCGTGGCCGAAGGCCGCGGTGAAATCACCGAAACCATTTTTGAAAACCGCTTTATGCACGTTGCTGAAATGCAACGTATGGGCGCTCAGCTTACCTTGCAAGGCAACACTGTCATTTGTAATGGCGTTGCAAGGCTGATGGGCGCAGAAGTCATGGCAACTGATCTACGTGCCTCAGCTAGCCTCGTTTTAGCTGGCCTAGTCGCAGAAGGCGAAACTGTCGTCGACCAAATCTACCACATCGACCGTGGCTACGAATGTATCGAAGAAAAGCTGCAGTGCCTAGGCGCTGATATCAAACGTATTGGCTAATTTGCTCATCTTCGCTACACGCGAATAGCCAAGTTTACGCTATGCTAGCTGAAAAATAATCCCTAAGTCCCTGTTATACAAAGGCATTAGATTTACTTATACGCTTGAACAAGCCGGATAACCGACCTAAACTTAATTTAAGTAGAGTGAATAAGTGAATTAAAAGATGTTAGATGTATTTTACACTCAACAGGCACGCAGTAAGCGCCATAATATTGGCCGTTGCGCCTCTTTATGCTTACTGACAGCTGCCTCTCCTGTGCTGGCCAACCCTACGGGTGGCTCTGTGGTCGGCGGTTCGGCTACAATTGACTACGGCACCACAACGACCATCACCCAAACTACTAATAAAGCCATCGTCAATTGGCAAGACTTCTCTATTGATAGCGGTGAGCACACCAAGTTCGTACAACCTTCTTCTAGCTCAGTGACGCTAAACCGCGTTACGGGTAATAATGTTTCTAATATTCAAGGGCAGCTTTCTGCGAACGGTAATATCTTTTTAGTCAATCCTAATGGTGTCGTTTTTGGGGCAGGTGCCCAGGTTAACGTTGCCGGCCTGGTCAGCTCTACAGCTAACATCACAAATGACGATTTCATGGCCGGCAACTATTATTTTTCTGGCGCGCCCGACGGCTCTTATATTGAAAACTATGGTTCCATTACGGTAACAGATGGCGGCATGGCCGCATTGGTTGCACCTTCTGTTAGAAACAGTGGCGTGATTAACGCACACCTTGGTAGCGTTGCACTGGCTTCTGGCACACAATACACACTTGATTTATACGGTGATGGTTTAATTACCTTTGATGCCGATGTTTTAGTTGAAAACGGCATGGTTGAAAACCTTGGTAGCATTTATGCGCAAGGCGGACAAGTATTAATGAGCATCGCGGTTGCCGATGCTGTATTAGAAAGTGTGATTAACGTTGATGGTTACATCGATGCAACCTCTGTTTCAAACCAAAATGGTCGTGTCGTGCTACAAGGTTACGATAACTCGCATATTAAAATTGCAGGCACCATCGATGTGTCTGGCAGTGA
>JAJFKJ010000007.1 GCA_021773275.1 Gammaproteobacteria bacterium | reverse complement strand
TTTTTTTTTAAACTTGTTATGGGGTGCGTGTTTGTTCCCCCCCCCTTTTTTTAAAAAAATTGGGGGCACCAAACGACCTGACCCCTTTGCTTATATAATCCAGTCGTTTACGGCGAAACCAATACCGACACTGTTAGTGTGGTGGTCATACTCGATCAAGCTTTGCCCGTAACCCGAGAAGCCTTGCAAGTAAAGGCGCAAGGGTGAGCTGCCCAGTTGTCTGCTGATTGTAGCAATGAACTGTGTGCGGCCACCTTGGGTAATGTTTTGTACTTGGCCACTGAATATAAACTTTTCTATTTGGTAACTTGCACGCAATCTGCCATAGCCAAGATAATCCGCAATATCAGGGTTGTGCAAGTCGCTGGATGAAGATTGAAAAATCAGTGCCCAGCCTTCAGCGGTAATCAGCCAATTGCTGCCTGCATAATCAACACCAAAAATGGCACGGTTCCATGAGCGCTCAAGGTCGCCACCACGGCCGTTTGATTCATGGTTGATAATGCCACGCAGATTCAGCTTTTCACTGTGATGGTAAGTGAAAATAGCTTCGGGTTCGTAGCTGGTTTCACGGAACCAAGGTGAATGGGTATACAGTTGCCAATAAGATTGTTGCGTGTAGGCAACACTAAAATCTACGGGTGCGCCAAACATGTTTTCCCAAAGCGGTACAATCAGACTTATTTGGTATTTTACTTCCGCATTACCCACCGCTTGGTCATCAGGTGCGTTGCCTTGATAGATGCTTTTATAAGGTGAGCCCGTGTAATAAAAGGGCAGTAAATAAGTCGGTTTATAAAGCTGTATGACCATCGGCAACTGGCTGGCAATATCCATAACGCGATTGCGTTTTTGCAGCACGGTCTCATCAGAAGAGTTTTCTTGATCATGAATGAGGGTCGGTTCAGGCACATTATCGTCATCAGCAAAAGCTGGACGACTCAAAACAAACAAAAATACGAATAAAACACAAAAAACATTTCTTAGCATCATAGCACTCCCTATTGCAATAGGTCATTATGACATAGATGTTTGTTTAGAAGAAGACGCCGAACGCTGCGAAGGTATTTGATGTTACCGTTGTGCCATCAGGATAGGTAGCGGTAACCGTTACAGCAAGTGGTTGCGGGCAGAAGTCGCCAGCGCCACCGCCACTTGGGCCAAGTAGCCCTGTGCTTGAATCCAAAACGAGGATTGTCCCGCTGGTTTGGTTGTTGACCATTGAAAAACTAGAGGGTGACCCAGCGAAATATATGGATAAATCACTCGTTTGCACCGGAGTAGTGAAACTCTGGGTAGGAATATTTGCCAATAAGCCATTCAACGATTCATCAGCCTTCGCCAACACTAACGGCATATAAACGGCTGGTTTGTTGGTCCAGTCGAGTAGTGTTTCGCTAAATGTTGCGGGTAGGCTTGCTGCAGGTGCGGCGTTACCGACAAAACCAATCGTAATAAAGCCTGCCAATGCATCGCTGATGCCTTGTCTGCCAGACGTGTATTGGCCTTTTACACCCAGCTCAAGTGCACTTGTTGCATTTAAAGGAATAAGGTAGTTCACGTTGCCGTAGTAGTTGCTGTAAACTGCGGCGGCATCGGCGCCGATTTGTGCGCTGGTGCGGTCGGTAAAAGGTTGTGTAATCGCAGCGCTATAGCCAAGACCTTCAGCAGATTCATTATCGCTAAATTCATTGATGAAGCGGGTGTTGTCGTAGCGACCTTTAATATCAACAATAGTGCGTGTTACCAGCTCAAACGCAAAACCAGCAGCCACACCGTAGGTATTGGCTTGCGCAATGCGCGTGGTATCGGTAACTTTTTTATCGGGGGTATAGGCGCCGTAGCCGGATACCTCAAAAGCAAGTGGCACAGAGCTGTTCGGTAGCGACGGCAAAAACTGGTAAGCTAAACCGCCAGCGTATTGGTCGACCCAGACTTTTCTGTCGCTGATCGTTGCAAAATTGATTTCTTGATGCTGCAAGAGGTATTCACCACCGGCTTTAACACGATGTTGCGGCGTGATTTCATAACCTGCAGTGAGGTTACCGCGATAAGATTGTTCGTAACCTGCCTCGAGCAAGGCAGCAATGGCAAGGCTGTCGCCCAGTATAAACGATGCCTTTGGCGCGATACCAGCTGTTTCAATGCGCGCCTGGTCGCCTAATACCGATAAGGGGCATGCGACTAATAAGATTGTGGATACAATGCTTTTAAAATTCATGCCCCGAATCTTAACTCAAGGGAATTAAACTGTAAAGCCTTGGTACAATAAATACGCGCCTAGCACAATCGAAAACACAGCCCAAATCAGGCACCACGGTTTGGACGTTAAGCTTTTGAAGTAACCAGCAGACAGTTTAGGGCAATACAGCATCGCTAAACCTTCAAGCAGGGTTAACCAACAAATCACGGTAATGACCACCGGCCAGCCAGCAACCCATACATTATGGATTAATACCAAGAAGAGACCTAGCATCATCACCATAATGGCAGTGATCATCATCAGGCCTTTATTTTCTAAAAAGTTATTGTACCGTTCCTTAAAGCTAGCAAAGCAAAATAAGATAGGTAAGGCAGCGATTATCAGGTAAAAGCCAAAGAATTTGGCGAGGAAAAATGAAACATGCATTGCAAAGCTCCTTTGAAAATAGGTGCTTTGAGTATAGCTTATGGTTGGAAAACGTAGTTAGCAACTTCGTCTTTTAGCTCCTCTTTATTATCAAAGCTAATGGCATCACTTTTTAACAGTCCATTGCCACCACTTGTTGCATTTCGGTAAGACGCATCGCCTTGCCATGAATAGCATTGCAAGTTTGAAACACTTTTATTGTCAGTATCAAGTGCACACTCAACGTAAGCGGGCAACTCGCCACCGGCATCATCTTTTCTGTGCTGCCCTTCAACATAAGTATTAAAGGAGCCGCCAGCGGCACCAAAGGTCGCAAAAGCTTTGGACTCAGCACCGCCTGGTGCGCCAGTAGCACCCAGGGCACCGTTGGCTGCAGCATTAATGGCTGCTGCAGTATGCAGTGGATGGCGCAGTATCTTGAAAACTGCGAGGATAGGCAGCCATGCAATTGCATAGGCAATGGCGTATACAAAACCGACAGGTTTACAGGTCCAAGTAGAAGCATACATATAAGCATTGCTGATTTTGTCTGCGGCCTCTTTACCCGCCATGATGCATATATCTACGATGGCACCCATGCCGCGATACGCCGCCATGGTCGCGAACGGGAAATACGTAACAACACCGATGGCAATGAGCAATGGGGCAAGACCACTGGCAGCACTCATAGCGCTATTGCCAAATAAAAACCCAAAAAAATCCATGGTAGACCCGGTGGCGGCACGGAAGAAGCTGACTAAACCGTAGGTACCGAAGCAGGCGAAAATGGTAAATGCCGTTAGGTGCGCACAGTCACGATAGTATGTTTCGGGTTTCGGCCCTAGATTTCTAATGATGTTACCGATATTTTTCAAGGTAAAATCATGGCGGTTAAGGTAGTTGATGGCGCCGTATACGGTGAGGGTCCAGTTGCAGCGCCAAGCAATGGCACCAAAAACAAGCATCAGCAGGCCCCAACCAAAACTAACGCCAAGCGGACCGAACTCACCCATAAACACATTTTTAACAATGATATCTGTGCCAAATAATTCTGAAAAAGCAAAGGGCATCATCGATACAAAAAAACAGGTGAGCAAAAAAGATTGCACAACGGCCAAGCCATAAACAAAGACGGTGAGGATATTTTGCTTGGTCTCAGAAACCTCTTCGAAATGCTCTTCCTTGCCGTGTTTGATTTTAACTTTAAGGTAAATATCATGATCTTTATATTGTGCACGCCGGGTTTTATGGTAGATGCTGAAGTCTTTATCCATTTGCCGGTGCAGTAAGATAGGCACCATGATGCAAAACATCATGAAGTTTGCGACCAAGGTGGCAAAACCAGCGAACAGGGCGAGTTCCAGGCCTAGGCCTGCTTCCATAACACCGTAGATAGAACCCATAAAACACAACAGGGCGTAGACCAGTACGGTGAACCAGCCTAACCAGTAGTGGGGTTGCCGTAAACGGTAATGCCAAGCATCGCTAAGGTGCCAAAAGGGTAATTCAGATTTTGTGGTATCGACTGACATACCACGAAGAATATAACTAATTTAGAAAAAGCGCAATGAAAAATCAATCGCTTTTACATCCTTAGTTAGCAGGCCAAGTGATATGTAATCGACGCCAAGCTCTGCAATCTTAACCAGGTCTGCAACATCGATACCAGAGACTTCGATAGCTGTCTGGGGGTGCGGAATTTTCATCGCTTTTTTGATGTCTGCGAGCGTGAAATTATCAAGCATGATACGACTGACATCGGTATCAAGCGCCTGCTGCAATTCATCCAGGTTTTCGACCTCAACTTCCAAGAATTTTTTCGGATGTTGATGCCGCGCAACACTGACTGCTTTGGCAATCGACCCACAAGCGATAATATGGTTTTCTTTGAGCAAGTAAGCATCGAAGAGACCCATGCGATGGTTTGTACCACCGCCTACAGTCACTGCATATTTTTGCGCTATACGTAGGCCTGGAATGGTTTTGCGTGTATCGGCCAGCTTGCACCTTGTATGTTTTATTTTTTCGACCAGATGGTGCGTTGTAGTGGCCGTGCCGCTCAAGGTTTGTAAAAAATTCAGGGCCGTGCGTTCGCCCGACAATAATTGGCGTGTTGGGCCTTGCAGTTTACAAACTACGGCGCCTGCAGGTACAGATTCACCTTCGGCAACTTGCCATTCAAGCTGGATGGCCGCATCGAGTGTGGAAAATACCGAATCGACAAATGCTTGACCGCAGATAATCGCGTCTTCATTAAGGGTAATCGTTGCATCGCTTGTGCTGGCAGATGGCACAAGCCCGGCGCTGATATCGCCAGCGCCAATGTCTTCAGCTAAGGCGGCGCTTACGATCAAAGAAATATATTTGAGATCTAACATGTCCTAACTATATGATAAACTATAGACATTATGCAAATTGATACAAAAACAGGTTTATTAACGACGGCTGAGCACTGCATCACCGATTGTTACAATGAACGCCCGGATGGCGCGCCGATTAGCCTGCTCGTGATTCACAATATCAGCTTGCCTGAAGGCGAGTTTGGTGGCCCTTACGTCAAGCAACTCTTTATGGGCGAGCTTGATACAGCGCTTTACCCACAGCTCAAAATTGCCGAAGGCTTGGAAGCATCAACGCATTTATTTATTGATCGCGATGGCAAAGTCATGCAGTTTGTGCCTTTTCACAAACGTGCTTGGCATGCGGGGCGTTCAAGTTTTCAAGGGCAAGCTGAATGCAATGACTACAGTATTGGCATCGAGCTTGAAGGCACAGATACTATGCCTTATACCGATGCGCAGTATCAAGTATTAAGCGAAGTGACGCAGCAAATCATGCAAGCTTACCCGATGATTACCGGTGAGCGCATCACTGGGCATGATACAATAGCGCCTGAACGCAAAACCGATCCGGGGCCTGCATTTGATTGGACCCGGTATTTTGAGCTACTCTAGTAGTATACATTTTTAACTATAATGGATTGTTAGCTATGAAACTTATAATTATACTTCTTTGCCTTTGGCTTGATTATTACATGCATATTGGTGCCAAAGGGCGTCAACAAAGTTACTTCAACCGCTATGAAAACTTCTTGAAAGATAAATTGGGTAACACCAAGGTTTGGGAAGGCTGGTTTAGCTTAATTACCATTGCGGCACCCATTTTCATCATTGTCGGCGCCATCCAGTTATACGGCATCACGCAATCAAATATGGTTGAACTTATTTTAGGCGTTGTTGTTTTACTTTTTTGTTTGGGTTCATCGCCTTTGCAAAACAAACTTGAACATTACTTAAAACCTAAAGAAGGTGGCGAGAAACAAGCAGAGTCTGAACTCAAAGAAGCGATAGCAGATGCAGGCATTAGCGGGGGTGATTTCTTCCGCAATGTTACGCAATTGCAACTGTGGCAATCACATGAACGCTTTTTTGCGATCGTGTTTTGGTTCTTGATTTTAGGCCCTATCGGCGCGATTTTATATCGCATGATCAGCTGGTTCCACGACAATGCATTGCACGGTGAAGCGATGTACGACAAACAGCTCGACCACATGACACAGATTCATAATTGGGCCGCCTGGATTCCAGCGCGCATCGTTGCATTAACGTACACCTTGGTGGGTAACTTCATGGCAAGCTTTGATGTTTGGCTGAAGCAAGCACCGAAGATGGGCTTGGTCAAAGAAATTCTGATCAGCTGTGGTTTTGCATCATTAGGTATTGCCGACGATGACAAAGGCGACAAAGAAGAAAATGAACATGCACAAAAACTTGTGCACCGCGCTTTGCTTGTTTGGGTACTGATTATTGCGGTTGCTACCTTGGGTAAATTGTTTCTTTAAATATCTTGTCGCAATCTCATACGTGGGCCGCGAACGAAAGAGAGCGGTAACAATAATAAAGTCTCGCAATGTAGCATCATTGCAACCGCTCGTTCGATACTGTCGTATCTCAACCTTCGCGGCTCTCGTACAAATAACTTGTCGCAATCTGCCAAGAGAAATGATTTTACCGTAGGGGTCGAATGCAATTCGACCCGCGGGCTGAACGATGTTCAGCTCCTACAAATATCTTGTGATAATTTTACCTGGAAGAATAGTTAAAAGTTGACTACATGCCTAATTTTTGATTAAATACTGCTTTATTAAAATAATTAGCAGAGGTAAGGCATAATGACACCTGAGCAAAGAACAACTATTGAAGCTGACCTTTCGGTTTTACATAACGTAAGTGTGCTTAATAATACGCGTATCGATGCAGCACGCAGGCTAGCGGAACTAGCCCAGATGCATAACTCTGTTAAAGAATTTATGGCATTCGAAAATAACGGCGCTATTATAAGCCAGCTTATTGATCTGGCTAAATCATTTCCGGAGGTAGACGAACGCAATTCCGTGTGGACTTTGTCTAGCGCTGTTTATCATTTACTTGGTATTATTGGCTCAGGAAGTAAGCAGAGACAAGAATGTTTGGGCGCAAGCAATAATGGTGCTTTGCTACCTCTTCTGGTAGGGTTCCAAAATCGAAATTTTAATACCGGGCCGCTCCCAGATCTTTTGTCTGTAGTCGCGATATACAGACTCACCATTGCCTCCTATACAAACCTTCGGAAGTGTTATGCGCTAGGTGTACTTGAAAATCTGGTAAATTACGCAGCAAGGCATTACGCCTCAATCTTTGATAATAACCAAGCGGGGAGAGAAGCACGCCAAAGCGTATCATTTGCACTAGGCACTATCTCAGCAATCTTAACCCTTGCCCAACCCAAGCGGTATGGTGAATTTCCAGACATGGGTACAGATGAACCTCTAGACAGCAAAACTATAAGCCAAGACATACAGGCTAAGCTCCAACAAACCTTTAATGCCTGCCATGCTTTTCTTGTAGATCAAAGAGATCTGCTGACCAACCATAATGAAAATAAATCCCCTTTAATTCAACTGCTTGGCTTTCTTAATGCTGTGCTACTACTCAACGGCCAAGATGATGACTATAAAAGAATCAAGTGGCTAACTGATTGTTCTATGAAGCCACGCGGCAATGAAAGTCAAAATACTTTGTTCGATCTTTATGTTGATATCTTGGCGAAAAACCCTGCAGCTGTCAGTGACGCAAATAAAAGCATACAGAAGGTGATAAATACTACCTTTTTCAGACTATATCAATTAGCTTTCCCACAAGGAGAGAAAGCTGCTTATACATTCAGAGAAGACGTCGATTATGCTGGTGATGCTGAACGAATGGAAACCGTAAAACTTTTTATGCAAATGCGTTGTAAGCTGAGGACAACATGTTCAAACCCTGGTTGTGGAGAAACAAAAGATCTGGGGACATGTAGTTGCGCGCTCACTAAATACTGCGGTAAAGATTGCCAGCGTGAACATGCGGAAGTTCATTTAGCTAATATCCCGCACCCTAGCTAGCGAAGGCTCTGGTAAGCCCATCTGATCGCTCACTACCGTTCGCACTCACTTATTCGTGCTTGATAAAAGGGGCGGTGAGCGAATCTAGTGGGGGTTTTTGCCGCTTGCCTAGCAAAACATGCCAGTGCCAAAACGCCGATTGTGTGATAAAATATCCCAGGTTTTTTATATATTTGGGGAAATTCGGCATGGCCGACAATCTACAACGCCAAGACAATAATCCAGATGAAACGCAAGAGTGGCTAGCGGCTCTAGATGATATTTTGGCCGAAGAAGGCTCAGAACGCGCACAGTTCATTATTGATCAGCTATTGAGCAAAGCAGCAGGCGATGGTGTTCAGGTGGATAGCTTAAATACACCTTACATCAATACCATTCCAACTGACCAACAAGCCCTGAAACCAGGCGATGACGAAATAGAAGCCCGCATCCGCGCTATCGTGCGTTGGAATGCTGCAGTCATGGTGATTCGTGCGGGCAAGCGTGCCGCTGAACTGGGTGGCCATATTGCCTCGTTTGCATCGGCGGCAACACTTTACGATATCGGTTTTAATCATTTTTTCCATGCACCAGAAGACGGCCACGGCGGCGATTTAATTTACATTCAAGGCCATAGTTCTCCGGGTATTTATTCGCGTTCGTTTCTAGAAGGGCGTTTTGATGAAGAAAAACTGGATATGTTTCGCCAAGAAGTCGATCAAGACGGTTTGTCTTCATACCCGCACCCTTGGTTGATGCCAGACTACTGGCAATTTCCGACAGTTTCGATGGGGCTTGGCCCGCTGCAAGCCATTTACCAAGCGCGCTTCATGAAGTATTTGCATCAGCGCGAGTTTATCGATCGCACTGACCGCAAAGTCTGGTGTTTTTGTGGTGATGGCGAAATGGATGAACCTGAATCACTGGGTGCGATTTCATTAGCAGGGCGAGAAAAGCTCGACAACCTTGTGTTTGTCATTAACTGTAATTTGCAACGCTTGGATGGCCCCGTGCGCGGTAACGGAAAAATTATTCAAGAATTTGAAGGCGTGTTCAAAGGTGCAGGTTGGAATGTCATCAAAGTCATCTGGGGTCGTCATTGGGATGTTTTGCTAGCCAAAGATACAACAGGCTTACTGAAAAAGCGCATGCAAGAATGTGTTGATGGCGATTACCAAAACTATAAAGCTAAAAATGGCGCCTATGTGCGGGAACACTTCTTTGGCAAATATCCAGAGTTACTAGAACTTGTAAAAGATATGTCTGATGATGAAATTTGGCACTTAAATCGCGGTGGGCATGACCCACAAAAAGTTTATGCAGCTTATTACAATGCTGTGAATAAAAACGATGGTAAGCCAACAGTTATTCTTGCAAAAACTATTAAAGGCTACGGCATGGGTGAAGCAGGCGAATCGCAAAACATTACACATCAACAGAAAAAAATGGATGTTGAAGCTTTAAAACGCTTCCGTGATCGCTTTAGTATACCTGTTAAAGACGATGAAATTGATAAGGTACCTTATTACCATCCAGGTGATGACAGCCCGGAAGTGCGGTATGTGCTTGAACGTCGCGCGGAGTTGGGTGGTAATTTGCCTGCCCGTACACCGGTTGACGAGCCTTTGCAAATGCCCAAGCTAGAAGCATTCGCGGCACAATTAAAAGACAGTGGTGATCGCCATATATCAACGACGATGGCTTTTGTCCGTATTTTAAATATTTTGGTAAAAGACAAACAAATCGGTAAAAAAGTTGTTCCGATTGTGCCAGATGAAGCACGTACTTTTGGTATGGAAGGTATGTTCCGCCAGTTGGGTATTTATTCTTCAGTGGGGCAATTGTACGAGCCGATGGATTCTGCGCAAGTCATGTATTACCGCGAAGATCAAAAGGGCCAAATTCTAGAAGAGGGTATTACTGAACCCGGCGCAATGTCTTCATGGATTGCAGCAGCGACATCGTATGCAAACCATCATGAAACCATGATTCCTTTTTACATTTATTACTCGATGTTCGGTTTTCAACGCATTGGCGATTTGGCCTGGGCCGCTGGTGATGCGCAAGCACGCGGCTTTTTGCTCGGTGCAACAGCAGGGCGTACGACCTTAGCGGGCGAAGGCCTGCAGCATCAAGATGGGCATAGCCATATATTGTCGTCAACAATTCCGAATTGTGTTTCATACGATCCAACCTATTCTTATGAGCTTGCAGTGATCATGCAACATGGTATGCACCGCATGTATGAAAAACAAGAACATGTATTTTATTACATTACATTAATGAACGAAAATTATTTCCACCCGGCAATGCCCGAAGGCGTTGAAGATGGCATCATTAAAGGTTTGTATCCGTTTAAAAAGAGCGAAAGCGGGCATGCATTAAAAGCACAATTGATGGGCAGCGGAACCATTTTCCGTGAAGTGCTCGAGGCCGCAGAAATTTTAGAAAATAAATACAAGGTCAGCTGCGATATTTGGAGCGCAACAAGTTTTACAGAATTACGACGTGACGCCTTGGATGCTGAGCGTTGGAACCGTTTGCATCCAACACAGCAGCAGCGCATACCTTATCTTACGCAGCAATTAGAAGACGCGCCTGGGCCGCTTGTTGCCGCCACAGATTATATGCATAGTTTTGCTGATCAGATTCGTGCCTACGTGCCGCAGCGTTATGTAACATTGGGTACCGATGGCTTTGGCCGCAGTGATACACGCAAGCAACTGCGTCACTTTTTTGAAGTCGACACCAAATCGATAGTTTTAGCAACATTAAAAGCATTGCAAGATGAAGGGCAAGTAAGCGCTGAAGTCGTGAATAAGGCGATCAGTGACCTTGGTATAAATCCAGATAAACCTAATCCTGTAACTGTATAGGGAGCATGGAACGTGAAAACAGTTTTAATACCTGACATTGGCACCGATGAAGCGGTCGAGGTAATTGAAGTTACCGTAAGTGTTGGTGACACGATAGCCAAAGAAGATAGCTTGATCACGCTTGAGAGCGAAAAAGCATCGATGGAAGTACCATCAAGCGATGCTGGTGTGGTTAAAAAGATTTTAGTAAAAGTAGGCGATAAAGTTACACAGGGCACCCCTGTATTAGAAATCGAAGAGGCTGCTAAAGCTGATGCTCCTAAAACTGATGTAAAGGTCGAACAAGGTTCGACCCGTGCTCCTGTGCCAACCGCCAGCGAACAAGCAATCAATATCCCAGATATCGGCAGCGATGATTATGTAGAGGTTATTGAAGTTGCGATCAAGCCGGGCGATGAGATTACGAAAGAACAAACTTTACTGACTTTAGAAAGTGAAAAAGCATCGATGGATGTGCCATCACCTGTTAGCGGTAAAGTGCTTTCTGTTGCGATAAAACTTAACGATAAAGTTAAAAAAGGCGACTTGATGGCAACGGTTAGCGTTACTACAGAGCCAACCGCAGGGCTTGAACATCGTTCGACCCGCGCAGAAAATCATGCTGAACCTGTTGCTGCAACAACACACCGTGAACTTGAAACCGAGCCACTCAAAATTGGCGGCCGTACCTATGCCAGCCCATCGGTGCGCAGGCTCGCACGTGAACTGGGTGTTGAATTAACGCAAGTTGGTGGCACAGGGCGTAAAGGCCGCATTCAAAAATTAGATTTACAAAACTTTGTCAAACGTCAGCTTGCAGGCAATGCACCGGCATCAGGCGGCGGCTTGCCAGTAATGCCGAAAGTTGATTTCACGAAGTTTGGTGACGTTGAAACTAAACCTTTATCGCGTGTTAAAAAATTATCAGCGACCAATCTGCATCGCAATTGGGTAAATATTCCGCATGTAACGCAATTTGATGAAGCCGACATTACCGATTTAGAGGCCTTCCGTAAAACACAAAAAGAACGCGCCGAAGAAAAGGGTTATAAATTAACACCGCTGGTATTTTTAATGAAAGCGGTTGTTTCTTCTTTGAAGCAGTTCCCAGAGTTCAACAGTTCTCTGTCCGCTGATGGGCAAGAGCTGATCATGAAAAAATATTTTCATATTGGTGTTGCTGTTGATACACCTGAAGGGCTTGTAGTACCTGTGATACGCGATGTTGATAAAAAAGGTATATTTGATCTTGCAAAAGAACTAGCCGAAGCGGGCAATAAAGCGCGCGAAGGGAGCCTGAAAGGTCGCGATATGCAGGGTAGCAGCTTTACGATATCAAGTTTAGGCGGCATTGGTGGCACGGCATTTACACCGATTGTTAATGCGCCTGATGTGGCAATTTTGGGTGTGTCTCGCTCTGAGATAAAGCCAGTTTATCAAGGCAAAGAATTTGTGCCGCGTTTAATGTTGCCATTATCGTTGTCGTATGATCACCGTGTGATAGATGGTGCCCAAGCTGCCCGCTTTATCACCTATATGTCGGCGTTGCTAGCAGATTTAAAAAGAATCATGCTGTAAATAAATTTTAGAAATAAACTGAAGGAAAAAAATATGTCAGATATTACCGCACACTTAGTTGTTTTAGGAAGCGGCCCAGGTGGCTACAGCGCGGCGTTTCGCGCAGCTGATCTTTTTGCAGAACAAAAAGAAGATAAAAAAGTAGTGCTTGTCGAGCGTTACGAGAATATCGGCGGTGTTTGTTTGAACGTAGGCTGTATTCCTTCAAAAGCACTTTTACACGTAGCAAAGGTTGTTGAAGAAACCAAGCAGATGGGTAAGCACGGCGTTGTGTTCAATGAGCCGAAAATCGATTTAGACAAGTTGCGTGAATGGAAAGATGGCGTGATTGGCCGCCTTACTATGGGCTTAACAGGCTTAGCAAAGCAACGTAAAGTTGAGATTGTACGCGGTGTGGGTAAATTTATTGATGCCAATACTATGTTGGTGACTGCAGACGATGGCACAGAAAGCAAAATCATATTTGAAAATGCGATTATTGCAGCAGGCTCTCGTCCTGTAGCATTGCCGTTTGTACCCAACGATGATCCGCGTGTGATGGACTCTACAGGTGCGCTTGAATTACAAGATGTACCGAAGAAGCTACTTGTTATGGGTGGCGGTATTATCGGCATGGAAATGGCTTGCGTTTATAATGCCTTGGGTAGTGAGATCACCGTCGTTGAATTAGCGGATGGTTTGCTTGGTGGCGTAGATAAAGATTTACTAAAACCTTTTACGAAATATGTTAAAGACCGTTACAAGGCTATCCGTTTAAAAACCAAAGTCACCAAAGTGGAAGCTAAAGACGATGGTCTATGGGTAACGTTTGAAGGCGATAATGCACCGACAGAACCTGAGCGTTTCGATCGTTTGCTTTCAGCCGTTGGCCGTATTCCCAATGGTAAAGACGTCGGCGCTGAAGCTGCTGGTGTGAACATTGATGAGCGTGGTTTTATTGCGGTTGATAATCAAATGCGCACTAACGTGCCAAATATTTTCGCTATCGGTGATATTGTGGGTAACCCAATGCTCGCACACAAATCGATACCAGAAGGGCGCTTGGCCGCCGAAGTGATTGCTGGCAAAAAACACTTTTTTGACGCTAAGTGCATCGCTAGCGTTGCCTACACTGATCCAGAGGTTTCTTGGGTAGGGCTGATGGAAAAAGAAGCCAAAGAACAGGGCCTAAATGTAGGCACAGCTATCTTCCCATGGGCAGCCAGTGGCCGCGCTCTCGCGGAAGACCGCTCTGAAGGTTTGACCAAAGTCGTATTCGATAAAGAAACTGAGCAGCTACTAGGCGTGGGTATTGTTGGTGTACATGCCGGTGATTTGATTTCAGAGGCCGCTCTGGCCATAGAAATGGGCTGTGATGCAGAAGACATTGCTTTGACGATCCATCCGCACCCTACATTCTCTGAAACCATTGCTATGGCCGTTGAGGCATTTGAAGGTACCATCACCGACCTCTACATGCCGAAAAAGGATAAATAGTCTATTCTTAAGGAAGGCCGAGTGAAACCTGGCCTTCCTATGGAGAATAAACATGAAAAAAATAGCCCTGTTATTTAGCGTTATCGCAGCATTCGCACTTGCCGGCTGCGATATGTTTAACAAAGAATTACCCACGAAGCTTGAGCAAGCAGATGAACCGACCAAATACTGGTCTGAGGTATCAGCAGATTACGGTCTTACATCACAAGGTAATATTCAATCACCTATCGATATCAATGCACCTATTACTGCAGACATGCCACCATTGGAAGTTGATTACGGCTCGCTTGAATTGCACGTAATGAACAATGGTTACATGTTCAAACAAATCGTGCCAAATAAGAAACAAAAGGAAAATGTATTAACGATTGATGGTAAAGATTACTATTTGATGTTATGGCATTGGCATGTGCCGGGTGAACACAAAGTCGATGGCAAAAAAGCACCCATGGAGCTTCATTTAGTGCATCGCAGCTCTGACGACAAATACGCCGTGGTTGGCGTCATGTATGAATACGGGGACAGCAACCAAGCGGTGCAAACATTGTTCGATGCTGCTGCTAACCTAGATTCATCCGAAGTGTTTACAATTGATGTACGTAAACTATTGCCACAAGACTTGAGCTATTATTATTATCAAGGTTCTTTGACAACACCACCGTATACCGAAGGGTATAAATGGTTTGTATTGCAAAACCCGCAATACATGTCTAAAGCTGAGATGAAAAAGTACAAAAAATCTGGCTTAAAACCTAACGCACGAGCGGTGCAAAATATTGAAGATCGCCGAGTTAAAAAGGTTGCAGCGGAATAAAGTATGAACTTTAAGCTAAGCTATGCAGACCAAGCTACTTGGTATAAAAAGCTGCATGAGGCGATGGTTCGTGATGAAAGTGCTTGTGTAAAAGATTTGCTACGAGCACTTTCCTATGACAAAAAACAGCAACAAGCTGTACATCAATTAGCGGAAACGCTAGCAATCAAATTACGTGATGCGCATGCCGAGCAGGGTGGCATGGATAGCTTTTTAGCCACCTACGATCTCTCTAGCGATGAAGGCATAGCATTGATGTGTTTGGCAGAAGCATTGCTGCGCATTCCAGATGCTAACACTATTGATGCGCTAATAGCCGACAAAATTTCGCAAGGTAATTGGGATGAAGCTTTAGGTAAATCACCATCCTTATTCGTCAATGCCGCCACCATGGGTTTATTGTTGACCGGAAAGATTGTTAACCCCGACCCTTTAAAAGCACAAAACTGGCCACATTCACTTCGTGGCTGGCTTTCCAAAACCTCAGGCCCCGTCATTCGCCAGGCAGTACAGCACAGTATGGCAATCTTGGGCAAACAGTTTGTGATGGGCGAGACCATTGAAAAAGCATTATCGCGTGCAGAAAGAATGGAAGCAAAAGGCTATGTCTATTCTTTCGATATGCTGGGTGAAGCTGCTCGCACAGATGAACAAGCTGAATACTATTTTCAAGCTTACCAACAAGCCATCGAAACCATTGGTAAGGCTAGTGATGGCAAGGGGCCAATTGATGGGCCAGGTATTTCTATTAAATTAACAGGTCTGAGCCCAAACTACAGTTACAATCATTGGCAAGATCAATTTAGTAATCTTTACGCAAAAGTAAAAGAACTTGCGCTGTTGGCCAAGAAATATGATATGGGTTTTACAATCGATGCAGAAGAAGTAGATAAACTTGAATTAAAATTGACCATGCTGCACAAGCTTGCTCATGACAAAGACCTAGATGATTGGCAGGGCTTGGGTTTGGCAGTGCAAGCCTATCAAAAGCGCACACCAGCACAATTAGACTTTTTGTTTGACCTGGCAAAAAAAACCGGTAAAAAATTAAAAATTCGTTTGGTCAAAGGTGCTTACTGGGACCACGAAATTAAACATGCACAAGAGATGGGCTTGCCTTATTACCCAGTCTATACCCGAAAAATGTCAACAGACACCGCCTACATGGTTTGTGCGCAAAAAATGATTAAGCATGCGGATATTATTTACCCGCAATTCGCCACACACAATGCTTATACCGCCGCATTTGTTTTGAATAGCACGCCCGATGATGTTGATTTCGAAATGCAGCGTCTACATGGCATGGGTGAGGCGCTCTACGATGAATTGATGGCCGAGAAGAAAATTAAGTGCCGCATTTATGCGCCTGTAGGTGGCCACCAGTATTTATTAGCATACCTAGTGCGTCGCTTGCTAGAAAATGGCGCCAATACCTCATTTGTGCACCAAGTGGTGAGTAGCAAAACCCCTATAGAAAAACTTATTGGCAATCCTGTGGAGCAGCTGCAAGCGCTGCAAAGCTTGCCACACCCTAATATTAAATTGCCGGTGGATATTTATGAACCGGAGCGTAAAAATGCGCAGGGTATCGATGTCACAGATGTCACGACCATGCAGAAATTGCAAGTAAAACTCGATAAGATACGCGAAACCTCAGTTGTAGAAACACTGCACAAAAATGATGTCGCCGCCGCATTTGCAAAAGCTAAACAAGGCTTTACAACTTGGGGCACAATGCCTGTTGTAAAGCGGGCTGAAGTTTTAAATGCAATGGCTGATAAACTTGAAGAAAACATGAACGAGCTTATCACCATTGCTGTTAATGAAGCAGGAAAAACAATATTGAATGCAATCAATGAAGTGCGTGAAGCCGTAGCTTTTTGCCGTTACTATGCTGCGCAAAGCGTCAAGTTATTTGCTGAGCCCGTAACACTGCCGGGAGTCACCGGTGAGTATAATCAGCTTGAATGCCAAGCACGCGGCGTATTTGTCACCATCAGCCCATGGAATTTCCCGCTGGCAATTTTCACCGGACAGTTATCTGCCGCTTTAGCTGCCGGTAACACAGTGCTTTGCAAACCGGCCGGGCAGACACCCAAAATTGCACATAAAGCGGTGCAGCTATTTTACGAAGCAGGTTTGCCAGAAGATGCACTGCAGCTGATGATCGGCAGTGGCCGTGAGATTGGCAATGCATTGGTGGAACACCCGGATGTTGCTGGGGTCATGTTTACAGGTTCCACAGAAGTTGCACACGGCATTAATCAGAAGCTTGCACAAAAAGATGGCCCGATAGTGCCTCTGGTCGCCGAAACAGGTGGCCAAAATGCGATGCTTGTTGATTCATCGGCTTTATTAGAACAGGTCTGTGATGATGTTATTTTTTCAGCCTTTGATTCTGCCGGGCAGCGTTGTTCTGCTCTACGTGTATTGTTTGTGCAAGAAGATATCTATGATGAACTTATACATTTAATCAAGGGTGCAATCGATCTATTAGTGGTCGGTAAACCCCAGGATATCGCGACGGATGTCGGCCCTGTGATCGATGCCGATGCACAGCAACATCTAAATCAGCATATCGATGCGATGCGTAAAAAAGGTTTTGCGATTCACCAAGCAACACTCAGCCCTGATGCCGGTGATGCTGCCTATGTGTTACCGACGCTAATTGAAATCGATACGATAAAAACATTAACAGCGGAAGTCTTTGGTCCAATACTGCATGTTGTACGGTTTAATGGTACTGAAATAGAACAAACCGTCGATGCCGTCAATAGCACAGGTTTTGGTTTAACTTTTGGCATGCATTCTCGCGTTGCGCACCGTTATGAATATGTGGCACAGCACATACATGCTGGTAATGTTTACGTTAATCGCAATATGATTGGTGCGGTGGTAGGCTCGCAGCCTTTCGGTGGCCAAGGCTTATCAGGCACTGGGCCCAAAGCTGGCGGGCCGAACTATTTATTGCGTTTGATAAACGAAAAAACGGTTTCTATCGATACCACAGCGATGGGCGGCAATGCCTCTTTGTTATCTCTTGATGATGATGCCGATATAGTATGATATACTTAGATAACTGGAGATCGGATCATGAAAAAAATAATATTGATCACATGCGTCATTATTTTGGCAGGCTGTGCCAAAAGCAGTGGTAACTACAGTTACCCTGGTTATTACCAACCCGCACAATTCCAAACCGCTTATGTAACCGAAGGCCATTTCGATGGCATGGGTAATTACCGCCCGCCCGTACAAAAAGGTGGCCAGTATCTTTCAGGCCGTTGGTATCGTCCGCAACCGGGTAACCCCAAGCCGACGCCACAAAGTATTCATGCCCGTCAAGATACACTTTCAACGCCTCTAGGTGAATTTGGCTGGATGAGCAGTGATGCCGATGTCGCATCTGCACCGACACGCACTTACCCCAGAACATACTAGTTTATGATGCGCGCAGTTCTAACTTTTTGTTTTTTACTTTTTTGTCATAATGCGCTCGCTTGGTGGGCGACACCCCATATGCTGATCGCTGAAATTGCTTACCAAAATTTAACGCCAGAGACCCGCAATAATGTCGACTGTTTATTAGGCGAAGATTTTATTGAGTCTGCCACTTGGGCGGATAAAATTCGCAAACAAGGCAACCATCAATACAATCAATGGCATTATGTGACCTTAACGTTTAAACAAATCGATGAACCTATGCCGACTAAATTCCCGCACACGCAACACGTGGCTTGTGCAATCGAGTCCGAAATACAGTTATTGCAAAACCCCGAAGCAAAACAACAAGAAAAAGCCGAGAGTCTTAAACGCTTGATTCACTGGGTAGGGGATATTCACCAACCTTTGCACGCAACATCACATATTGCAGCAGAATACCCTAAGGGTGATCGTGGTGGTAATTTATATAAAATTGATATGCCAAAATCTTATAATAATCTACATGCCTACTGGGACAGCGGCTTATTGCAATGGCCGAATTTGCCACAGCCATTATCTGCGCAAGATAGAAAACGTTTACAAAGTATGGCTAAAAATTTACAAGCGGAATACCCGGAGGCGGAATCTGATACGTTAGATGCCCATGCTTGGGCAATACAAAGCCATGCTTTAGGTCGCAATACTTATCAGGGGATTGATTACAATGGCGAACCAGACGAAGATTATATTGCTACTGGCCGGGAGGTTTCCCGCCAGCAAGTAACTTTGGCTGGGTACCGGCTGGCGAATCTGTTAAATCGCTTGCAATAATTCTGAGTCAGAGCGTGAGCGGAAGCGAGCGATGTAGAAAGCAGGCTAGTGTATCGTTCATTAATGCATTGCTATGCAATGCCGGGTCGCACAGGGTGCGACCCCTACAAATAACTCATGCAAGCGAAGGGTCAATCCATTTTAATTTTTACAATAAAAGCCAGTCTGC
Organism: Gammaproteobacteria bacterium; assembly: GCA_021773275.1. Taxonomy (GTDB): domain Bacteria; phylum Pseudomonadota; class Gammaproteobacteria; order JABCZS01; family JABCZS01; genus JAJFKJ01. The sequence continues at coordinate 404 of JAJFKJ010000007.1, read as the reverse complement.
TGTCAATATACGATTGACTAGGCAAATCCAAAGCCTGTGATATACTCTATAAATGCTTGAACAACCGTTGGTTTTTTACATATTTTTGATATTCACTGGGGCCTCGGTTTTGGCCACAGCGGCACTGTTTACCCGCCAATCTTTGATTGTTGCATATATTGCCCTGGGCGCGATATTGGGCCCATGGGGCACGCAATGGGTGAGTGACCCAACCTTGTTGGCAAACTTATCTGATATCGGTATCATCTTCTTACTATTTTTATTGGGCCTGAACCTCGACCCAAAAAATCTGGTGCATTTGCTTAAAAATACCACGGTTGTAACCCTGGTCAGCTCATTTCTGTTTGCTCTAATTGGTTACGGTATTGCTTTGTTGTTCAGCTTTTCGCAAATCGAGAGTCTAG
>JAJFKJ010000060.1 GCA_021773275.1 Gammaproteobacteria bacterium | reverse complement strand
TTTGTATATTTAAAAATCTCTCCCTGGCGGGGGTGCTGTTGTTTCCCCCACCTTTTTTTTTTAAAAAATTGGGTGGGTAAACGACTTGACCCCTTTGCCTAAACTGTGAAAATAACTAAGGCAATTATCACCACGCCCGACACAAGCACAATTGCAGGTGTAATCAAGCCTCCCCACGTTCTAAAAGTGAGGGCTTGCGTAGGGTTTTTGCGAATTTTATAAACCATGATCGCCGGCATGATGCAAACAAATAATGCCAAAAACGCACCCGCGTAGGCCAGTATATGCGTAAACGCTTGCTCAGTGGTGACAGTAAATATTAACGCGGGCAAAAACGTCATTATGGCAATCATGAAACGTCTGTTATTTTTACTTTTAGGAAGTGTGTCACGCAAAAAATCAAACAAACTTAAGCCGCTGGTTAAAAACGATGTAATGATAGCAAGCAGTGCAAAACTGTTAAGCACAACCTCAACACTAGTACTTCCGATCACTCTGCCCACAAGCCCAATAAACTGCCCGACGGAGTCTTGATCCATCGTTGCGAAGCTATCAGGACCGGTAGCTGGGATTATACCAAAACTGATGGTTTGCCAAAATAGGTAGATGATGAAAATAATTGAGCTTCCTAAAATTATAGCGCGCTTTAGTATATAAGTATTGCCCTCAACATATTCAACAATTGAAGGTAATACTGGCTGAAAACCAAAGGCAAGAAAAAAGACGGGGATAGTTAACCACAAACTACTCGGCATATAGGTGGCACTTTCTACTAATTGAATAATATTAACTTGCGGTATGGTCAAAAACGCGACAAGAACTAATATAACGAACTTTAGAGATCCAAAACCACGATTGACCAAGTCAGTAGCTCTCGTCCCCCAATAAATAAATATTCCAAATAACACTGTAAAAATAAGGCTAGCTACTTTGCTGGGAAAATTAATTCCCGCTAAGCTTTCAATGCCAACAGATAGTATGGAGCCAGCCCCTTGCATATAAGCAATTAATAATAGGTTTAAGAAAATAAAAACTGTGCAGCTTGTGATCAACTGCCCCCAAACACCGAGTGTTTTGCGCGCGAAGCTATGGTAGTGCAAGTGGCTTTTATCAGCCAGGTTCACTTCCACTATCAAAAATGCCGTGGCGAGGCTTAAGCTCCATATAATAAGCATTAACAGCACGGTAGTTCCGTACCCTAATCCGGCAGAGGCCAAAGGAATACCTAACATACCTGCACCGATACTGCAGCCAGTGATGAATAGCGCGCAACCCAATATCTTGCTTAGATTCGATTTCTTATTCATTGGCTAATTCCTGCCCTAGTGCTAATATTTCGTCTAAAAAAACATCAAAATCTTCTTTTTGACTACGCTGGTTAGTGATGCTTACTCTGATTGCAAACTGATCATTTAAATAGGTATGCGATGGCACAGCAATGCCACGCTCCTGCACGGCGATCAGAATATCTTGGTTGAGTTGGTTTAAATCCTTTTGCTTAACGTTCTCACCAATATACCGAAAGCATACTATATTTAATTCTGTTGGCGCTAGTAGTTCAAGCTTAGCATGCTGCTGCACGCACATCGATAAATATTGTGCTTGATTAATGTTGCGCTCGATAAGTGTAGCGAACTGTTTGGCTCCATGTATTTTCAATGAAAACCAAACTTTTAAAGCACGAAATGAGCGTGTTAATTCAATACCTTTATTATAAAAATGCATAGGCTCTGCGCCTACCCCGCCAGGTATAGTGCTCAAATAGCTCGGGGTTATTGCGAATGCATCCTGCTGCAATGTTCTGTCTTTAATTAACACACAGCCAATTTCATACGGCATGTACATCCACTTATGCAGGTCAAAAGCAACAGAATCTGCTAATTCGTAACCTGCCACCAAGTGTGCATACTTATCTGTTATAGCGGCTAGCACGCCGTATGCGCCGTCTAGGTGAAACCATAAATCTTCTTTTTTGCAAATTGCTGCAATTTCTTGCAAGGGATCCGTTGTAGCAGTGCCTACTGTGCCAGCAGTACCAATAACACAAAATGGTTTTAAACCTGCAGCTTTATCATCTGCAATCGCTTTCTCTAATAACTTGATATCCATTCTATAATTGCTATCTACAGGGATTTTACGCAAAGCATCTGACCCCAAACCTAATAGCTCAACAGCCTTTTGTAAGGAGCTGTGGGTCTCGGTTGAGCAATATAAAACCATCGGTGATTTAAGTGCTTGCACACCAAGTTTTCGGACATCAATATCAGCCTTTGCATTGCGTGCTACGGTTAAGCCAATAATACTGGCCATGGTGGCGCCACTGACGAGTAGCCCGCTCGTATTTTCGGGTAGCTTCAACATATTAATGAGCCACCGCAAAACTTGCTCTTCCACCAGTGCTGGAGTTTGTGCAAAACCACCCATGTGTGTATTAATTGCTGACGCCAACATATCAGCGAGCATGGCATAAGGCGTTCCTGTGCCCATCACCCAACCCCAAAATCTTGGGTGGATATTTCCCGTCGTATAAGGCAGGATTAATTCTTTAAACTCTTTGTATACTGCTTCAGCGCTGGCTGCCTGCTCTGGGCAAGGCTCTGTTGTGATACGAGATTTGACACTATCAGGGGCTTTTAGCCAAGCTGGCTGGTCGCCAATATTGGCCAGATGTTGCAACATATCTGCGGTCATTTCTTGGGCAAGGGTATGCAAGTTTTCCCAGTTTTCTGGGTCAAGCGTGGGGCCAGACAGGCTATCTGGGGTATCAGCAAAAATGGCAGCGCTCATGGGGTATTTCCTAGGTCAGTTCATGCTTGATGATGCCATGAGTAAGTCACCATATCAAGATAAAATTACAAGGGTCAGGAAACTATTTGCTTTGGCAAGGGGCCGATCGGGGCTCGGGCCCATCGTTTGGTATGTTTATTTCAAAAACTCTGTGGGCCTCTGTGTCACTGAGCGCCTTTTTATGTCTGTTCGCGTGAAGTCCATTTCTCAGGTAGAGTATTGGTAAGTACAAAACAGCACGACTATTGTCAGCCTTAATATTGGCACATAGTACACGCTCCTCGGCATTTGCGTATTTCAACTCATACTCAAGCGCTAAGCACATTTCCTTTCCATTAATCCGGCATGCTGCATTACCAAACGCTTCACTGAGTCTTTTAATCCCGTTTTGATTCACTGGGCCTACATGTTTTATGGTGTAGCTTTCCTTCAGCATACTTTTGTCAAGCATGTCATCCAAAACATCATTTTTGTAAAAATACCTAGGCACATTATCAAGGGTGCTAGAGACTACGCAAACACCTGCAGAGCTATCTGTAAGCAGACCATCAAGAAAAAAATGTTTGTGCTGCGCCGCTTGCTGGATATTTTCTGGCGCGACTCCAGGCGGTGTATATTGCTGAAGATATACAAAAGGGGTCAAGTCGTTTGCCGGACCATTTTT
>JAJFKJ010000059.1 GCA_021773275.1 Gammaproteobacteria bacterium | reverse complement strand
CCTGTTCCGGATCGCCCGACAGGTTCTCGAAGGGCAGCACGGCAATCGAGGGCTTGTTCGGAAACGACGGCGGCAGATCATCCGTTTTAGGTTCCGCAACGGGGACACCGCCGGGAGCCCATTGCCAGATATGGATCGGGTGGGCGATGTTCTTCAGGCTCTGTTCGCCCCTGTCTTCGAACACGGTGTCGAGTCTGTTTCGCACATCCTCATGCACGCGCTGCGAGATCGACACGCCACCGGGTTCGGCGATCCCCTGCAGGCGCGCCGCGACGTTCACCCCGTCGCCGTGGATGTCGTCGCCTTCGATGATTATATCGCCCTGGTTGACGCCGACGCGAAACGCGATGCGCCGGTCGTCGTCGATCTCCCGGTTGCGTTCAGCCATGCCCTGCTGGATTTCGATGACGCATTTCGTTGCGTTGACGACAGACGAAAATTCTAGCAGTAGGCCATCGCCCATCGTCTTGACGATGCGGCCGCCATGCGCCGCGATCTTGGGATCAATCAGTTCTGCGCGATGACGGCGCAGGGCCGCCAGCGTGCCGTCCACGTCCGCGCCCATCAGGCGCGAATATCCGACGACATCAGCCGACACAATGGCCGCAAGTCTGCGTTGGGTTCCCTCCGACATTGGGAGAGTTTAGCCGTGTATCGCTTTGTATGGAAAATATGCTGCGATCAGTGCTGCGCGACGTCCGTTTTCCTTGCAATTCATGTCCGCTTGTTCCCCAGATCGAGACGCGCGGAACGGTACCGCGTTTTAGTAAGTTTTGACCCAATACGGAAGTAAGATGAAATGCGTGTCTGCGCCTCAGCACCCGCGTCGAACCACCAACATGCACCGACGGGTCAAATAGAATTCCGGTTAAGTCAAGGCTACGTCGCATACGTATTCAGCGCCAAACATCGATCGAAAAAGTCGAATCGCGCCAGGCTCCGCCGAACATCTTCCAGGCCGTTTGCGTTTCACCTCCTGTGACGACGATGTTGATCTGCGAAGCTTCCCATATCTTGATCAGTTCGTCCGGGGCCGCACGCAGGCGCGACGCGTAGGGCTCTACCCCCGCCACGGCATGCGGCCGCAGCAGGGTCTGCACCCAGAGGTCGTCCCAATACTCACGCGCCGGCATCTCCGCGTTCTCCGCACACCATGTGATAAGCTTTTCCTTGCTGTCGAAACCTTTGGCGACGAAGCCGCGCGCGACCAGCGGATCCACGACCAACAGTGGCGGTTGATAGGGTTCGCAGGCGCGGAAGGTTCGCCGCATTTTCTCTTGCCAGGTGTCGCGCGGACCGTAACCCGCCTGGGTATACCAGCCACCGATGAAGACGCTGACCGTACTGTCCTTCGGATTGAAACCCTTCTGCACATGAAGTGGCTGCCACGGGCTGGCTTCTTCGTTCTCCGCGAAGGTCGCGCCTTGCGCATACCAGTTGCCGAGCGATCCCATATAGGTATTGCCCGGCACCGAGCCACCTTGAAGATTCTGAGACAGCAAGCCATAAGCGCGGCCGATCGTAGCGTTGGCGTGGTTGTACGGCCCCATTGCGCCGACACCGAAATTCATGCCGATCTCGTGCCGGACCGGTCCGTTGACGACGGAGATCATGCCGAACGAGTTTGTACTGCTTTGCCGCGCCGTAATGCCGCTGGCGGCGAGCGCCAGAATGACCGGGAAATATTCCGGTTTCGCGCCCGCCATGACGGCATTGACCGCGACCTTCTCGACTGTCGATTCCCAGGCTTCGCGGAAAAAGGTCGGCCGCAAACGGCCGACGACTTCATCCGGCGCGTGACTTGTGCCGGCCAGCATTGCCTCGACCCGTTCTTCGGTCGGCAGGATGATCGGCAAATAGTCGGTCCAGTGATTGTCGATGAAAAGCCGGTGCAGGTTTTCTTCACTATCCGGCTCAACAAGGCGTGGCGTCGAGCGGTCGTACTGCAGTGTCTTGAGGTCGTTGTCGTTCAGCGGTTCGGCCAGCCCCTGGATGACTTCCTGCATAAATGGCTGCCTGGACGTCGGGTCCACACCTTCTATGTAGGCGCGTAGTTCCGCCGGCGTCCGGCCGACCACCGGTTGCGGCACGAAGGCCTGGCGCTGTGTCGGCGTGCCATTCGCTAGCGCCGACGCGCGACACAGCCGTTCGAAGGTTTGGGTGTGCACGGAAACGGTGGGAACACCGCTTTCCTCCAGCGAGGATGCAAGCCCGACGACCGTCGGACCACAACTGCTTCACAAACCGACCCCGAGAATGGCCGCGTCACCGTCCTTGCCGATCGCAGCGCGCATGTCCGGGTCATCGACCCAGCTTTCTCGCGGGTGGATAATCCGTGTCTCAACCGCAGGAAGGTTGTGCGAGAACCAGTCCTGCATCTGGTCCATGAACTCGGCTGAATTGTCGAACAGGCAATCGACCAGATAAACGATCTTGCCGTCCAGGCTCTCCAGCCTGGGTGCCAGCTGCTTGCCGGTGACCTTGGGCGGATAGCCGCGCGGATCGTGGACAGTGATTTTCTGCGTCATGTGATCTTTCCTTCCTCGGTGCTATTTCAGGCAAGCGCACTTAGGCCGAAGCGTCCTCCAGATAGGCATGCGCAGCAAGTGCCGCGCTGAGGCCATCGCCCGCCGCCGCGATAGCCTGTCCGGCATTGCCAGCACGCACCGAGCCCGCCGCGAACAGCCCGGGATGCACCGTACGCAACCGGTCGTCCGTGGGGATGTACCCCGTTTCGGTTAGCGGCACGACCCCTTTCAGGAACTCCGTGTTTGGCTGAAGGCCAATGAAGACGAACGCCCCTTCGGTGTTGATCTCGGTGATGGCGCTATCCGAATTGTCGCGAACGCGGACACGCGAAACCACCTCTTCCCCCATGATTTCTTCGAGTTCCACGGTGTAGCGGACCGTGATCTTACGTTCAGCCCGCAAACGGTCCTGGTAGATGGTTTGCGCATGCATGGCTTCGCCGCGTACGAGAAGGCTCAACTCTGAAACATGCTGCGCCAGGGTGAGCGCTTCCTGCGCCGCCGAGTCGCCACCGCCGATCACGACCGCATTCTTGCCGCGCAGCAGCGGTGCATCGCAGCTCGCGCAGTTGCTGACACC
>JAJFKJ010000058.1 GCA_021773275.1 Gammaproteobacteria bacterium | reverse complement strand
TTACACGATCTTGGCAATTTGGAAGGCGGCCTGAAGCACGCCAAGGCGCTTGGTGCGCGGACGCAGGGCTGGCTGATCTTCAGCGAAAGTCCAGTGCACACCGATGCTCTTTACGTAGCAAAGGCGCGGGAGTTCCTCGATCGTTGCAATGTCGATTCGCTGATGATCGAAGATACCAGCGGCATCCTAACGCCGGCGCGCCTGCGGACTCTAGTGCCCGCGCTTCAGGCGGAAATCGGCGAAGTTGTGCCACTTGGGCTTCATACCCACAATCTCGCGGGGCTGGGCCAGTCGCTTTATATCGAAGCGGCGAAGCTCGGCATCGACAATATCTACACCTGTGTCGCACCGGTCGCCGACGGCAATGCGCCGCCGGCCATCCAGACGACGGCGCGTAACCTGCGGCATTACGGTTACGATATCGCCGTGGACGACAAGCTGTTGTCGGAGATCGGTCAGCATTTCGAAGACGTCGCCCTGCGCGCGGGACAGCCGCTCGGTAGACCGCAAGATTTCGATGCGGCCAGCTTCGACCACCAAATTCCCGGCGGCGTAATGAGCAACCTCGTCAGCCAACTCGAAGCCGCGGGTCTGATTGAAAAACTCCCTGCCGTTTTGGAAGAATGCGGCCGCATTCGCGCCGAAACCGGATGGCCGATCATGGTAACGCCGTTTTCTCAGTTCGTCGGCGTTCAGGCGACGTTGAACGTTCTGACGGGCGAACGCTATATGCAGGTGCCTGACGAGATGAAGAAATATGCGTTGGGCTATTACGGCAAACTGTTGTCTCCGGTCGCGCCGGACGTTCTCGATAGACTTGTCGAAAACGGCTCGAAAAAAATTTCGCTGACCCCACCGACACCGGAGCCCGCCCTTCCAGAATTGCGGAAGCGATTTCCCACGGCCGGCGACGAGGAACTCCTGCTCTGGCATTCCTTTCCGGAAGAGCTGGTTAGAAATATGTTCGCGGCCACGCCCGATGATACCGACTACACTGGTGGTCCGTTGGTTCATCTGGTTGAGGAAATTGCGAAACGGCCGAGTCTGTCGCGGGTGTTCATTTCGAAAGGACAGACAACCGTCGATATTCGCGAGCACTAAACCGGCTCGGAGTTTGTCGGAATCGCCTTTGGCGATCCGACGCGCGCGTGAACCCGGCCTACCAGGCTGACCCGCTTTTGAATATCGCCAAGAAAGTTAATCTTTGGAATTTTGCCGTGCGATCCTAGGTCATAGAGAGTAGGCGCATGTCGCTGCCGAAAATCAGCGTGCTGATAAAGACACATCTGTGATGATCTACCGTTTGCCTGGGGCTATTGCTCTATCGTTTGTCCTTGTTGCCACAATCGCGATTTCGGCGATTGCGGGTACCCGTTCGGAAAGAGCGGCATCCGTAATGGATGATAGCGGGCACGGAAATGAGCGGATGGCGTCGCCGGGCGGTACATTTGCCCCTGGGACAGGTTATGATTTCGGCACGCTATATTCACCCGAGACGCCGGCCATTCTGAATTGGCCAAAGGGGCGGAGTTCGGACCGCATGGCGGTGCAGGACGACTATCCGCCGCTCGGGAACACGCCGGACAATCAATCATCAGTCGAAGGCAAACGGCCGCCGTGGGAAGAACGCGTTCCGTGGTGGCGCCAAGAGGAAATCGAACGCGGGCCTCTGGCGCCTTACGACAGGGAGAGTACTTTCGAACGGAGTCTCGAAGCCGGACGGGGCTATCCCGAGGCTTTGAGGCCGTACCGAAATGCTGCTGATTCGACGGTTGCTACCGGACAAGGACGCTCGGAGACGCTTTACGATCGCAATGGGCCGGGTCTGCTGAAACCGGTTGTTGCAGCCGCCTTTTTTGGTAGGGCGCGGGCTCAGACCCAGGAGTACTGGGCCAACAGCACAAATTCAGCGCAGAGCCAGGAAAAACCAAACGCCGCGACGGCAAGGGTTTCGGCCGGTGCTCTGAAATCAGGTCCCACTATCGTTTACAAGGGCATCATGCTCATCGGCGCGGAATATACGGGGGCGGATAACATCGCTTTTTTCAGCATGTTGAAAAAAGGAATTGATATGTCCTCCTCGCTCCCCAAAAACTTGCGCAAATTTTCAAATCTTATTGATACCGTCGTGTACGATCCGCCTTCGAGATTCAGGCGTGCAGAAGGCGCGATTATCGATATCGATGCCGTCTATGCAATCACGGACTTGCGTAAGAAAGGATCCGTTATTCTTTATAAGGACCTGCGATTTTCCGCGCCATTAGAGGTTTCGATGAGCCTGCTCGGCGGCGGTGTTCTGGCGGCGCGTCATATGCGTCTCATCGAACTTTTGGAACGGCGCGAGAAAATTGAGGCCGGGAGAGTTACGTCATTGGAAAGCGAGAAACGTAAGATCGATAAGGAAATCAGGAACCGGCTTTCGACGACGGGCAAGGCCGACACCAAACTTCTCGATGCGGCGGAGTGCGATCTTCAATTTATCCTGCACCAGGCGGGAAAGGCCCACGGAATTGGCCGGAAAGAAACCAGTGCCCGCTTGGAACTCATGCGCCAACGCCGATGTTGGTGACTTCGGCTGCGGCGTGTTCGCCTTAAGCCGCTTCCGGCTCGAAATTCCAAAGATCGCGGGCGAATTGCGGATAGGCATCGGCGATTTTGGGCGCAATTGTCTCTCGCATGATAGCCAGGTCCTGCGGCGATGGCGGCGGAGTCATGGGAATCTGGTCCGGTTGATCGAATTCGAACCCGGTATTGTCCAGCACTTCTTCCAGGCTGTGTCCTTCGTGGATGCTTTCCAGGGTAAAGCGGGCGCGGTCACGATCGAAGGAGAACAGGCACAGCGGCGTAATCAGCGCGACCGGGCCACCGGGCCGATAGACGTTCGGCGGACTGGCGCCGGGGGTCGAGATGAAGTCGACCTTGGGCACGAAGACGCGGCGACTGTGTTCTTCGCGGAATAGGATAACCCGTGGTACCACGTAAAACAGGTAGGCAGAGCCGAACGATCCGGGGAACCGTACTTTGACATCCGGGTAGTCGCCGATCCCAACCAGATTGGAATTGCC
>JAJFKJ010000057.1 GCA_021773275.1 Gammaproteobacteria bacterium | reverse complement strand
GATGAGCTAGAATGAGAGCGCGAACGGTAGTGAGCGATCAGCTGAGTCTAGCCCTCCTGATCGCTCGCTTCCGCTCACGCTCTCTTATCTGATTCGTCATCAAACACTATCATTTTGCGCCTACACCATTTGTCAACGCTGTTTAGAGATGTCCTATAAGCAGCCAAGTAGAAATGTCCGGTTTTGCTTGACCAGAACATAGGTTGACCCAGTGATGCGAAAGTGTCTACCCAGGCTTAGGGGAAACCCTTGAGGTTTTTGGGGAATTATTACCATTACATTTGCTAAAGCTGTTAGAAAATAAAGTCAAGCACCATGTGCCTGCATGACTACTGTCAACTATATGGGAGCAAACGCTAGGAATGTAGATGTGTCCATCATCAACTCTTGTTAAGTCATCTGCCCACTTTTCTGCAACTTCTTTATCTTCATGATTATATTTTATATCAATTGCTGAAACTTTTCCAAGCATAGTATTCAAGCGAGCGCGTCGATTCTGCCAAAGATTAAAGATGTCTTCATCATTTGCGTCATATACGCTATATACACCATGTACGTCAGTGCAAAAGCCAATAACTTCATCTCTTCGTTCTTCTGTGTGGTTACGGTAGCTGTAAACTTGAACATTAGGAGAAGTGTCATTCTGCCCCAGTGCGTGTTGAAGAATTTGTCTGATTACGAAGCGCGGTTCGATGGCAACAAGCTGATTATAGTTTTTTGTAAATGTTGCTTGTGCATTGTATCTGCGCCTGTATAACACATTGTCTACTTCATAGCTAATGGTAATTCTTAGATAGCCTTTGTAAATGATTGGCAGGTTTATAAGACCAAATCGAGTTGGGGATAGGGTTACTGGAGGTGGTTTTGTCAGGAGTGGTGGTGGCATACTGATACTGCTCGTATTATAACGCTTGCAAGTAACATTCTACACTGCAATCAACCAATAACCAAGGGCGGCAGATAACCCATTGAAAATATTGGCATTTATATCTTTGCAATATATCGAATATCGGTATATAATATAAGCATGATAAGGGATTTCGCAAGTAAGACAGCACAGGATGTATTTGACGGAACAAAGAGTAGATATGCTCGAAAGCTTCCACATGAGCTGCATGAAAAAGCGTGCAGACTTCTGGACCAAATAAACGCTGTTACACGCGTGGAAGAACTCAGAGTGCCGCCTAGCAATCGCTTGGAAAAACTGAAAGGCGATTTAAAAGACAAATGGAGCTTAAGGATTAACAAGCAATGGCGGATTATTTTTAAGTGGGCATCAGGTGATGCTCATGATGTGGATATAGTAGATTATCATTAGGAGAAAAGCATGTTACCAAAAAATCGTATGCCTACGCATCCAGGTGAGATGTTGCAAAAAGAATTTTTAGAGCCTTTAGAGCTTACGCAAACCGAGTTTGCGGAGCATCTGGGCTGGACTTACGCGCGCCTAAATGAAATTATCAATGGAAAGCGGGGTGTTAGTGTTTCCTCAGCGCTTAGCTTATCTGAGGCGCTGCGCACAAGCCCCGAATTTTGGTTAAACCTGCAGTATCAACACGATCTGTGGCATGAATACAAAACCCACAAACCTGTTAAACCGATAAATCAAGATTCGGATCGAGCTTAGGAACCAGCTGTCTGCTCAAGCTGGCTTAAGGCATTTCATCTTAGCTAAAACACGACATTTGAACTTTGGTCCTACATTGTTAACGCTAAGTTCAGATGTCGTGCGGGTATCTATGTTAACATGTCGTATTCTAGCAAAGCTATTTTAATATTGCTAGCCAAGTAGAAGTGTCCGGTTTTGTGTGTGATAATCGCAATTTGAAAAAGTTGTAATAATTAGGCCTGACCAAGCAGGGCAGGACGTTATGTTGAGATTGCAATGCTGACCCCTAGAATCCCCAAGGTGCTTTACAAATACCGCGATTTTAATGCCCGTCATATATCTATGCTGGCAAATAACCAGGTTTATCTTTCCAGTCCTTTAGATTTTAATGATCCATTCGACTGTAGGATTCAAGAAAATAGTTTTGATCATATCAATGAAAAAAGTCTCGAAAGACTTGCTGTTATGCACGGAGTTCCGCCAGAGGAAGTTACAAATGAAAAAACGCGGTTGTTATTAGATGAGCTTAACAAAAGAACTACTCAAATTCAGGGTGAGCAAAAAACGGAGTTTAAGCAGCTTATGAATTCACTCGGGGTGTTCTCATTATCTGAATGTAATGACTCGATTTTGATGTGGTCACACTATGCAAATAATCATAAGGGGTTTTGTATTGGGTTTAAAACCGATGAGTTGCCTGCAGGCAACACAATTCAAAAGGTTAGCTACTTAGCAAGCGCGAACAATGATATTATTTTGCTGCATTTAAGCGCTCAGAATCTTAGTAAAAACGAGATGCTGTTAAAACTCTATCATGACTTTTTCTTAACAAAATACTTTGATTGGTCATATGAGAAAGAGTGGAGATTGATTGAAGGCAAAGGGTTACAGCTTTATCAGAAGACTGCCATCGATAGCGTTATTTTCGGACTTAATATGCCGATCGAACAAAAGAAAGCATTGAAACTCATATTAAATGAGCCGAAAATAAAGTTCTACCAGGCAGTAAAAAGCAAATGGGCATTCTCACTAGATATTGTCGAAGTAGACTAGTTTACTTCTGGGAATACAGCTTTTGACCATGTCTCCGTTAGTTTAATATAATTTAACGGAGGAGAGGGATATGGATCAAAATTCTTCAAGTTTCATGTTAATTTGCTCGCCAAGTGAAAATTGTCTATGCTAAAACACGGCAAAAGATTTTATGAAAACGTTTATTTTGACATGTGTAATTTACGGGCTCGACGAAGCATGGCACTGGTTCGTCGTTTTAATGCGTTTCCCACAATAAGACAACTTTTGTCTATAATGTCATCTCGACTAATCCACTTCTCTTTAAGGTTTGGAGTATTTGTTTCGATTATTTCCAAGAAGCGCCATATAATTTTATCATAGGTTAGCACCATATCAAACGATGCAAAATAATCTGATTGAAGACTTTCTGGTATACAGTGGACATACGATGAAAGTCTTGTAAATGTTACATTTGCATCGTCAACTAAATTGAAATATTTTTTGCTTTTATTTTGATTCAGTTTATTTCTTTGCTTTTTAACCTCTGAAAAATCATTATCAATCTGTTTTATTCGATTTTTTCTATATGTATTAATATCACCATATGCCTTTTCAATAGACTCAGATAAAATACTGCTGGCGCAAGTGGCATTCAGAAAGCATTCTTGCTCATGAGGAGATCTTTCAGTTCGATATTCATCATCTTTTACTAGTAGCTTATATACTTTCTCATCATTAACTCCTTTCGAGATTATTACTAAAAGGTCAAGCAAAGATCGTAAAATGATTTTTCGCGAGTAAAAACTGTCTGGTGTGCTTTGAAATTCATTTGCTAAATTCAGGAAAAGGTGCATAAACTCCGGTGATTCGCTTTGTTTGTTCTTCCAATGGCTGTTTAGCAATCGCCTGGATCTGTTAAGGATTGACCTATGAAACCTATTTAGCTCAGTAGACATGAAGAAGCTCGGGTTAACGATAATGGATGTATTTTTAATTATAGCAGAGGGCTCCCCAGCGCTGGCAACAGATTTCCTATATGGCCAGGGAGATATGTATGCCAGGATTGTCGCTGACTTCGATAGACCCCTGTTTGATATTGACTAGTAATAAATTCTACTGAGCTCTTCTCGGGGCACTTTTACTCCTTTCACAATCCAGCTCAGATTGTTTCTCATTAATGTAAGCCATTACAGCACCTAAACGTTTGTTTTCAACGATTTTACCCTGGTCAATTTTTTGTAATTTACCATGCAGAATAGAGTAGGGGATAGCCCCCTTTGTAAAGGGGGCTTTGTACATAAATGTGTGATGAGCTAGAATGAGAGCGCGAACGGTAGTGAGCGATCAGCTGAGTCTAGCCCTCCTGATCGCTCGCTTCCGCTCAAGCTCTCTTATCTGATTCGTCATCAAACACTATCATTTTGCGTCTACAACATTTGTCAACGCTGTTTAGAGATGTCCTATTCTTAGCTATTTAGAAATGTCCGGTTTTATTTAATAGTCTGTTTGGTAACTGCTCTCTATACTGTGTTTCTTTAGCTCTTGTGGTGATATAATTTTCCTGTCTGCATTGCTTATCCAAGGAGGTTACATATGATGAAGCTATTTAAAGGGTTTGGTGGTTCAGGTGAGTCAGACATTAAAACTAAAGTTCAAGCCAATGTTCAAACAAGATTTAATGCATTAAAAGAAAAAGCTGATGCAGGCGATGTGCATGCAATGTGTGATTTGGGTGAAATGTATGAAGGCGGTCTTGGAATCCCGCAGAATTACGTCAAATCGAAAGAGCTATACGAACAAGCCGCGGCTAAAGATTCTGGTCGTGGGCATAGGTTGCTTGGTGTTCTTTATATCCTCGGAAACGGTGTTGAAAAAGATCGCGCCAAAGGTATAGATTACTACAAAACTGCGAAAGACTTACTATTGAAGGCAAGAGCTGCAGGTGACATAACCGCATCTTTTGATTTAGGCCGAATGCACCATAAAGGGGAAGGTGTTGATAAAAATGTCAAACTTGCAAGAGATTACTATGCTGAAGCAGCAGAAAAGGGCTATGTTCGCGGGCAATATCGCCTAGCCCACCTTCTTCTTGATGGTGAGGATGATGTTCAAGCCAACCCACGTGACGCCCATCGTTGGGTTATAAAAGCCTCAGAAGCTGATTTTCCAGATGCTTTTTCCCTTCTGGGCTGGATGTACGAAAAGGGAATAGTTGTTCCAGAAGATTCAGTAAAAGCTTTAGAAAACTACGAGCGCGCAGCTATGCTCGGAAATGCTTACTCACAATGTAAGACAGGGATTTGCTATAGAGATGCCAGCGGTGTAAAAAAGAATGCTGATAAAGCATGGTTTTGGTTGGAAATGTCAGCAAGTCAAGGTGATGTTGATGCAGCAACATGTTTAGGTTTTTTATACGATGATGCCTCCTATAGTAAACATCAAGATCGGGCAGTTGATTGGCTTAAAGTTGCTGCAGAGAAAGGTGATAAAACAGCACAGAACACGATGGGCTATATACTTGAGCATGGTCATGGCAAGATAAAGCCAAACGATAATGAAGCGCTAAAGTGGTACCAAAAAGCTGCTGCTCAAGATTATGACTGGGGGCTTAATAACCTTGCTTTGTTTTACAAGAATGGAAAGGGTGGTCTTAATGTAGATTATATAAAGGCGCAAGGGTTATTGGAGAAGGCGTCAAGGCAAGGGAATGCGACGGCAACATATAACTTGGGAGAGCTTCACTACGATGCTGCTTTAGGGGCCTTTCGAAGTGCTGCTTCAAGCGGAAATAAAGATGCACAGGCGGCGCTAGCAAGATTTGGGTCTGCGGGTTCAAAAAATACTGGTCGCAATTCTGCTTGGGATAAAGATGGCGTTCCGTTTGCCGTTAAGGCTGGGCGTAGTGCCGCTTTATCTGGCGCGAAGCATTAAGCAAAGCCAATATTTTTATCTTCTAGGCGCACTCTTAGTGGACTCACAATAGGACATTAACACGTGGGCTTTACACCGGTTGTCAACGCTGTTTAGAGATGTCCTGGGTGGGGCTAAGTAGATATGTCCGGTTTTGTAGGGGTGGATATTTGAAGTCTACACTGTCAAATTAACTAGGTCGGGGTGGCGGATTGGTGTTAGGGGCGGCCCTGCCTGCTATATCTTTGATATAAGCCTGGGGGGATGAGTAATTCTCAGGTACCGTGTAGAAGGCCACATACTCATCGCTAGATCCATAGGCCCAATCATAAGGGGGCGAATAATGCTCTATACGAAGCCAAACTTGATTATCATGATAATTTTCTATAGTGATTTCGCGTATACTCTCTCGAAATTGATCTAAAGAAAGATTTGGAACTTGCTCTTCTACAGCTAGCTCCTTGTCGCCATCTCCGCAGTAGCCCAATGAGCCAGGGAGATTTTCTAACATGCCTAAATTTTGCAACACATGCTTGATAAATAATGCTTCCTCAGCATCGGTTGGCGAGGGCTCATTAGCTGTGTGGTGTGTGGTATAACGTAACATTTGCCCATTGTAAGTTAATTACATATCATTTTCAAGTTCCTATACCCTTCACAATCGAGCTCAGCTTGCTTTTCGTTGATGTAGGGCAGGGGATAGCCCCCTAATTAAAGGGGGCGGGCGCATTCGCGCAGCGAATGAGGCGGGGGTTTTTTTAGCTAGAAACCACTTCATATATCATTTCTAGCACGGCATCAAGTTCATAAATGACTTCAAGGTTGTTAAAACGCAAGACTTTTAAGCCAAGAGATTGCAAATAGCGATCACGTTTTGCGTCGTAGGCTAAACCTTTGTCCTCATAATGCTGCCCGCCATCAATTTCTATGACAAGTTTTGCTGAATGCGCGTAGAAGTCTACGATGTAGTGGCCGATGGGTTTTTGCCTAGTGAATCTGATGTTGTTAAGTTGTTTGCGACGTAGATGGTACCAAAGTTTTTCTTCGGCGTCCGTTTGGTTTTTTCGTAAATTACGAGAGTAGGGCTTTAGTTTTTTATTATAATTGTGCATATATGAAGCGTATTATGAATCGCCCCCTTTGTAAAGGGGGCGGTGAGAAGCGCAGCTTCGAGCGGGGGTTTTCTGCGAGCTTTGAACTACGAGAAAACCCCCGTCATATTCGCCTCACGGCTCATATGCCTGCCCCCTTTAAGAAAGGGGGCTATCTATATTACCCAGACTTTTTATCACTTTTGTTATCTTGAGATGAGGTCTTGCACCCCTGGACACTATCACTTTGCGTCTACACCCTTGTCAACGCTGTTTAGAGATGTCCTATGTGGGGCTAAGTAGAAATGTCCGGTTAGAGTCGTTTTCCTTAATTTTGATATAACCTATTGATATATATATGGTATTTTCCCTTGCGTAGCGTATTTGTTTATGATAAAATGCAACTTAGATGACTACCTCCTTATGTGCTGGTAGTTGAAAATTAGTCAACTTCAACTTCAACTTCAACTTCAACTTCAGTGTATGTTGCTGTTGCTCAACGTTAGGGAGTAAAAAATAATGTTTAGACAACGAAATTTGGCTAACGTATCGCATAACACAGATGAGAGCTATGAAGCAGTTTTAAAGCTAAGAGAAAGTATTATAAATGCAAATATTGGTCCTCGCGACCATCATGTACTTTGGGCTGGTTATGCTGACAACCTTTGGGCTGCGGTGCAGCAGAAGATTGAGCGGCACACACCTGATGTGCACACTATAATTAAGGACGAACTAGATTACGCTAAAGAAAATTCTAGTATTAGCTACCTATGGATCATACTTTTTGCGCTTAAATTGTCATCTGCGCTTACATTTGAAGAGGGCAGACAACAAGCTCATATGCATAATGAAGTATCCGCGCATTTCCGTTCGCGTGGAATCTGGTGCGATCATATCCGTGTACGCAGTTATATGTGGATAGATTTGAAAGCAGCTACACTAATGCCCGATGATGATGAATTATACCGGCGTTTAAGCTTTTTAGATCCCCCATATCAGAAATTTTTAACTTTTTTGGTTTTGCCATGGGCTGGAGAGTTACGTTTAGAGGGCATAAATAAAATGCTAGCAGAAGGGATATACCCATTGCGTCTTACGATAGATAATGCGGTTTTCAAGGGAGCTATGCTCACCCCGGCGCAGTTAATTATAAATGATTTCAATAGTTTTTCTATGCTGGAGAGATATAATAATCCTCCTTCTTGTGCACTTTTAACTAGACAGCCATTCTCATATGCTGAGGGATCGCAACGCATTAAGGCAATGATTAACGAATTCAGTGGGTACAGTAAAGAAATGCAAGAAATGTTTCATTTTTTGCTCTATATTATGTGTCACGAACTATTCAATCAGGGGAGTCTGTTTTTTGCCAGTGTTTCTGACTGCCCAACAATTTCGTTCCCCTATGGTTTTGAGAAAATTTCTCAGCGCATGCTGAATGCGAGGGACCTAGGCGCTCATTTTCCAGCTGCCATGTTGCCTGATGGAGATCTTAGTAAATTGCGCGAGTCTGAGTTCAGAAAAATCATTTTGGGGGCAGAACAAGATCTTTTAAACATTTTTTCTAAGGTTTGCAGAGATATGCCAACCCAGGGAGAAGGGGCAACGGCAGGGAATAAGCCCAGAAGAAAATGATTATACAACACATCAAAAATTAATCTTCTAATAGAGTCTAGCTGTGCCTGCTTCTCGTTAATGTATGCAAGCACGTCACCTAGGCGTTTATTTTCAACGATTTCACCAAAGGGTATAGCCCCCTTTGCAAAAGGGGGCGGCGAGAAGCGCAGCTTCGAGCGGGGGATTTCCGCGAGCTTTAAACTACGAGAAAACCCCCGTCACATTCGCCTTATGGGCTCATGTGCCTGCCCCCTTCAAGAAAGGGGGCGATCTTGTTACGATCTTGTTAGACATTAACACGTAGCCTTTACACCCTTGGTTCGCATAATGTATATTATGTTAAATAATGTCTTGCGCCCTTTGTTCTTGCAACATAGGGTGTACCGCATCATTTTTGAGAATCCTTACCGGGGTTGAATCATCTCCAAATCCTGCATTACTTTCCATAATGGTAACGGCATTGAAAAATTACCAGCTCTGCATCCTGCACCTGGTAAACGAGGCGATGCTCATTGTTAATTCGCCTTGACCACTTCCCTGCTAATTCATACCGCAAGGGTTCAGGCTTGCCAATACCTTCAAAGGGGGTTCGCTTAATGTCTTTGATAAGCTCATTAATGCGTCTACAGACCTTCTTATCATTGGCCTGCCAGTATAGGTAGCTATCCCAAGCTAAGTCCGTCCATGAAAGTATCATTTGTCGATAATGTCCCTGCGCTGGTATTTACCCTCTTCATATTGCTTGATACTGGTTCGCAGGTTTTCAGCGTTGGCCGAATTACGTAGCAAGTAGTCTGTCTCTTGAATGGAGTTGAAATCATCCAATGACATCATCACAACGGGTGCTGCATTTGAGCGCGTAATGATGATGGGCTCGTGTTCATCACAAACACGCTCCATAGTCTCCGCAAAGTTTTTGCGGGCATTTGAGTAAGAAATTGCGTCCATTTTTAGCCTCACATATTGTACGATTAACTGCACCTTTAATTGTACAATATATTGTACAATATATCAAGCCAAGTAATCTAGAAAATAGGCTAAATACACAGTTGATAGCACCCTCCCCTAACCTCTTGATTTTATCGTCGTTTACATGGTTTGGTGTGCGTACATGTTAAATAGCGTGAGGCTCTTGCCTGTCATCACCAAATCAATTAACCTACTGTATTGTCATTCTAGAGGCATTTAAATGCGCATAGTTATCGCAAGATCATATGATATGGATTCCTGCATCCTGCTCCCTGGGCTGAAACTTAATTATACTCTATGGCTGCACAAACAGCATTTTGATGATATCGCTAAAGAAAAGCCAATAAAACAATATGTGTTTTCAGGCTCTACGCGTCAAACACCCCGGCATGATGCTGCTGTCGCTCAGTTACGTAAAACTCCTCTAGGTTCGGATACGGTACGTGAAATTGCAAAGCACCTGGGCGCTGTACACAATACTTTTTTTGCAGGTGATGTTGCAACTTATACTGTTAAGGAAGTTGCCCCTAGGCTTACCCTGATGGAACCAGGCTGGCTGCTTAAAAAAGCAAATGACAACCACTTTATTGACAGTGGCGATTGCAGGTATGCCTTTGTCGATTATAATAAAATATTTCTTATTTATTTGCAGGTTAGCAATATTTGCGTGCATGAACCTGATGCCGACAAGATTGTATTTAATTTTTATGATGACTATGATGATTTTATTTTAAAACCAATAAAAGAATTTTTTGAGATGCACTCTCAATTGATATACAAAAAAGTTGAAATAAACCTTTGGCACTACTATCCAGACAGCGGCATGAGCGAGCCTAGTCATTACGCAACAATTCAAGGGACATGCGATAAGCCACATGTTGCCTATTATGATGTTTTAACAAGTTTAGCGCGAAATGAGCGGCTTACCTACCAATATGTCCCAGAGGCAAGCAGTCATGCTTTTGTTGTAGACACGGATCGTTTTAGCAAAGCCTTTGTTGATACCCTGGTGCACATAGGAACAACAAATGCACCGTCGCATAAACCGGGCGAAGGATTGGTGGATTACGGGAATGCGAGTGCTGTAAACACTGTAACAATGTTTAGAGATGGTGATCCATCGAATGCAAGCTCAGCAACGCAGAAAACATTTTCAACGAATATGCCTGCTGCTTACCGGCCCTAGCAATATTTGTTAACAAGTTTTATACGATCGTCTGTTAAAAATAATTTGGGGTTTTCAATGATGATTTTTTTCTCAGCGCGGGATAGTTTTTTAATGCGCCGCTCTACTTCCATGGCAAAAGCTTTTTCACCATTAATTTTCCAGCACTGCGCAATACAAAGGGGTTTAAAGCTTTTTGTATATTTGCACCGGCCTGTGCCATCTAGATGTGAGCGGTAACGTTTTGCAAGATTGTTTGTATAACCTGTGTAATACGTATCATTATCGCAATGCAGTATGTAGACCCAGAAAGTGAGATGCTTACACCCCATTGAATGCGTCCAAAATATACTGATTGATTCGTTCACTTATTTCACTGCTCAGTGGATATGCCAATTTGTTGCTTTCCCAGGCTTCTCGAACTGTTAATGCTGTCTCTTTTGCCGTCTCTACTACGATGCTTTTTGGCACCTGGGCTTTTTTAGCGAGTTTTTCAAATTCCAACATATTGATACTGCTCATATCTTTTGTGCTGCCGAGAGTTAGTGCAAGTTTGTCGTTTGGAATGTATGGAATGGTAGATACAAAATCGTATGCTGGCGCTAATTCAGCTGTTCTTCCGTCTTGATATATCAAAGACCAGTTTTTTAGATGCATATCGCCATTGCCAATCATTACGGTGAATGTTAAACGGCGGATAAAATCTTTTAAAGCAGCCTCGCCAGTTAAGCGCCAGATAACATGTGCGATGTTATTGTAGCTTGCCTTTTCGTATTTACTTTCAGGGAATAAGCCATAAACTTGGGCGAAATCTTCGATATGAATTCGCTGGCCATTAACGCGATCAAAACGCTTAATAGCCAATGCTTTTTGCCCAGCTAGTACGCCCAGATCAGGTAAGCCTGACACGTCTTTTAAATTGACTAATTTAAATTCAGGAACATTTATCCCTGTTTTTTGGGCTAGGCTTAGCATCGAAAACTCGTTTTCAGGTACATTTGGAAAGTTTTGCGCAGGTAGTTTCACAATCCAGTCACCACCAACGCCGCTTGTAGGGATCGTTAAGCCCCCTGCCGCTTCCATTAATGCAGAAAATTTTAATTGTATACCGGCCAGAGAAAAGTGAAATAGATGTTTGTTACTATCATTATTGATGATTTTATCAGTGACATTAACTATGCCATCCAAGGGTTTAATTTTAACCGCACCTGGCAAATCATCACCGAGCAGTTCGATAAGCTTGTATTCTCGAGCTGGGTTTACGCTACCCTGCTCAGCCAAATATTTGCGCATATGACCTTCAGGTAATAGGTTTGAAAAAAATGGGGGTAATTTCGTATGGGTGCTTTTAACATCCGCAATAACATCACCATGTTGATTGAGAAATGATTGGCTTAGCGTGGGTCGATTTTTATCATTAATATATGATTCAGTAAAGGTGAAAATTATTCGATCGCCAGCCGCTAAGACTAGCTTGCCTACCAATACATCATTGAGGCTGACTTCGAGTAAATCGCTCATAATTCTTCATCCTCATCAATTTGCCATCTCGGGTGTTGACCGTCCTCACCCCGGACAATAGCTTCCACAGTAGAGACCAGGTTTCTCGGCACCAGAATCAGTTCAGCATCTAGTAATCTGGCCATATCAGCGACCGTGGAGAGCCGTGGGTCTGCCCCGCCCTTCTCTATTTTGGAGATATGGCTTTGTGGTAACCCTAGCTTCTTGCCTAGCTCAGACTGTGAGAGACCTTGGGTTTGCCTCAGCTGTTTTAATGATTTAATAATAACGCTCATATATATATTATAGCATATAATATAGATGAAATATATGTTATAGCATATATAACGGTATAAATTGCAGTACAGCTGCCCTATTAGTTCATGTCTACGCTCCTTGAGCCGTAGCGTAAACGCTTTTCTCTATCCTGTTCTTCATAGTACGGCTGCATTTGCGTTTGCGTCAGGCGACGCGCACGGTCAAATGATATTTCACCATTACGTATGGCTTCAACAAGGCAAGGATTGCTGATATTTCGTTTGGCACGGTTGTCCATTTTGAAATAGTCACTAACATCACGCCCTGCATCAATAGCTTGCAGGAACAGTTTGCTGCGACCTTTTACGCCGATGCTTGTTGAGTTGGGATAGCTGAAAAGAAGCGTATTATTGCAATTACGCGGATTGGCATTGATGAAGATAGTTCTCAGTAAGAACTGTGTAGGCAAGTGTTGTTAGCTCAAGTTTTCGTTTGTCATCCATGGTATCCCCCTTTGTTAAGTGTATGGATACTTTTACACTAACAAGCTCAGATACGAATGTCAACGCCTTTCTTAAATTAATCTGTCAGGAAAATCTTCCATTAACTTCATGCTTACAACTGTTTCACGGTGCACGAAGTATAGATTGGCAGGTAATTAGATTATATAATACGCTCATAACACGTGTTGTTCCGCTTCCATTGTATCCTCGTATTTAGTAAGATGGAAACCACATCACAAAATAGGAAGTCAATGAGTGCTTAGCTATCGCCACAGTTATCATGCCGGGAACCATGCCGATGTCATTAAGCACATAGGTTTGAGCTTGCTATTGCAAGCACTTAAGCGCAAAGAAAAACCACTGTTTTATCTTGATACCCATGCTGGCCGTGGCATGTATTCGCTTACTGGCGAAGAAGCGCAAAAAATAGGTGAATACAAAGAAGGCATATTGCCATTTTGGGAGCACCCCGAGCTTCTACCCGAAGTTGCCCTGCCCTATTTAAAATTGTTGCGCAAGCTTAATCGATCAGGCGTACTTAAACGTTACCCAGGCTCATCTGCTATTGCAGAACATTTTCTTGATATGAACGATCGCATGGTTTTGAGTGAACTTCACCCGCGTGATGTCACGAAATTAAAAGAAGGCTTTGCCAATAATGACAGCGTAACAGTTGAACATAAAGATGGGCTCAAACAAATAAGCACTCACTTGCCGCCTATCGAACGTCGAGGTTTGATTTTTATTGACCCTTCGTATGAGATAAAAACAGATTACGAAAATGTGGCAAGAGCGGTTTGGCAAGGTTATAAACGTTTTGCAACGGGCGTGTTTTGCATTTGGTACCCTTTGCTAACGAGTGGTTTGCATCAACGTTTACTAGACAACCTAGCGCAAGGCCCAGCCCACGAACATTATAAAATCGAAGTGAAAGTTAAAGGTGAGCGTGAGCGTGGCATGTACGGGTCGGGCTTGTATATAATTAATCCGCCCTGGGGTGTTGCCGAGCAATTAGACGCTGTTAAAAAAGCCCTGCGCTAGTGATGCCTTCACATGATTTAATCAAGGTATGATAATCAATAATAAATTGGCGAGCAATTAGATTATATTATACGTTCACAGTGGCTTATCGGTTTATCGATGGAGAACGAGCTAGAAGCAAGCTTGTACCTTCGTCTGCAACTGGTACGCTGCCTGCTCCATGTAGTGCATTATCTTCTGCTTCAGGCTGCAGCTCAATTATTGTTGGGTTTTCAACTTCAGCTCGCGTGAACTTAAAGAAAACGCCTTTTGCTGTGGTGATTCCATCGGTGCCTTCGGCGGTGCTAACTGAATTTTCTGCAGCAGAACTGTTACTTATAGCCGTGGCTACTGCCTTGACATCAGATTTTTGTTCATTTCTGTAATAAGCATCAGAAGCGCAAAACCCAATAAATGGAATGATAAACAGACTTAAGAGCCCACCTAGCAGAGAGCCAGATGATATGCTTTTATCATTGCTATGATCATTATCGTAGCTTTTCGTATGCAAATCTAAAAAATCACCATCACATAGCGCACCAAAAGCAGCAAGTGCAATATACAACCCTATCAAAAAGCAAACTGCAGTGCAAAGAACCTTGCCAGTCTTAGCAAATGCAATGGTCTGCTCCTGTTGTTTGATCATATTTTGTATAGTTATGAATGCATTTTCCATTTCTTTAGAAAGACCTGACGGCTTTAAGTTTGCATTTATGTTCTTGTCGTGGGCTGACAATTCCCAAATTGAAAGTTTCTCTAAGATTTGCGTTTTAACTTCACTTGGTTCTGGTAATTTATTAGATAATTTTTTATCTACAAAAGAAGTGAGTGTTTGTGCAAAAGTGAAAAGCTCGGAAACTGGAACAGCTTCATGCTCATAGACTTCCCCTGCTGTATCAACAAAGCTTACCTTGTCAGTGGCTTCTTGATATTCGAGTTTATTTCGCAACACGAATGCAATAAAAGAAAATAAAGCATCAGCTTCAGCTTCATTCATTTCGGTATCAGCTACATTCTCAAATCTTTCGGCGAAATCGCCATTTTTTTTGTCTTTGGCAAAAGGAAAGTCATTAAAGCTGATCTCATGATCACCCATAAGCTCGTTGATTTTGGTCTGGAATTCAGCACGTTTACTCTGATCGGTGTTTGTTAGCCCTTGGCACAAGTAGTATGTGCGAAGTAAAGTACGATAAAGTTCGATTTTTGATAGTGTTAATGCCATGAGTTTTTTCCTATACAGCTGCTTGAATCCAGTCAACTATACAGGATATAGGTCATGTGGGCAAGTACAAAGGCTAAGCAGCTGATTTTATTGCGTTTCTTTCAACCAGGCTAAAAGGTCGGCAGCAGAAAGTGGCTTGCTGATGTAGTAACCCTGCACCAAATCAACGCCCAGCACTTTGACAAGGTCCCACTCTTCTTGCCGCTCTACCCCTTCAGCAACGATACGCAGACCTAGGTTTTTAGCCAGTGAGATACTGCTCTCTAAAATGGCACGTGACTTTGGTTTTTTGTCAGCATATGTGACGAAAGCTTTGTCGATTTTGAGCTCAGTAAATGGAATGCGTTCAAGTTGCTCCATGGTTGAATAGCCTGTGCCAAAGTCATCAATGGAGAGTTCAATGCCTTTTAATCTTAAGCGCGTCAGAATTTCATAGGTTTTGGCTAGATCAGCCATGATTCGGCTTTCGGTCACTTCAACGATAATCTTTTTCGGGTCAACATCGGCATCCAGGGCTTGTCCAAAAATATATTCAGGAAGTTCTAGCGTTTCGAGGTTTTCAACAGAAACATTAAAGCCAACTTTGATATCATAGCCTTGCTCATGCCAACGCCCTGCTTCTGCAATTGATTTAGCGATGACTTGGTTGGTAAGCAGGATGATCATGCCCGTTTGCTCTGCTAGCGGGATGAAAACATCAGGCGGTATCAACCCCTCTTCAGGATGAACCCAGCGCACAAGCGATTCAACGCTGACGATCTTTTTGGTTTTGACATCAACTTTTGGCTGGAAGTACATCACTAGCTGGTCTTTTTCCAGCGCTTCTCGCAGATCATCTTCAGTTATATCAATAGCAGGGCAATTTGCTTTGTCTGCAGGCACTTGCTTGTTTTCAATATTATGAATGGCTTGCTTTAACGACTCCAGCGTGACAGGTTTTTCAACAACGGCTGCGACAGATAAATTATGTGTTCTAGCCAGATCGCCAGCGGACTTTAAGATTGCTTTATCTTCACCGCTCATCAGAATAATATCGCCTTTGAATTCACGCTGGGCGATATGGCGCAAAAACTCGATACCATCCATGCCCGGCATATTTAGATCGAGTAGGATGATATTCGTAGCTGCGCCAGAAAGACTTGCATCATAATGTTCAAGTGCTTTCTCGCCCTCAGAAACACTATTGACATTTTTAGCGCCAATTTCTTCAAGTGCTGACTCTACGATACTAACGATGACGTCATCGTCATCGACGATCAAAAAATTAAATTTATTTAAGTTTTCACCCATGGCTTTTTATTGCCTCGCAGCTTGCAGATGATACCTCGTTTAGTTCTTGTACAGCATCATTCATTTTGTCCATGTTGTTTTCTTTGGCGGCAGTCTCGATTTCTAAACACAGATCGGCAAGCTTGTTAGCCCCTACCGCTCTCGCTGAAGATTTGAGCTTGTGTGAATGGGCCCTTACTTGCTCAACATCTTTGTCTTGATATGCAGCAAGGATATCTTCCTTTATACCAGGGCAGGATTCAAGAAACTTTGCATAAATTTTCTCTTGTGCATCTTTGTTTGTGCCAACAAATTTTTCAATAGCAGAAAAGTCTATATAATCATTAACCATATGCATAGCCCCGTTGTTAGTTTCGCTTGTAGTAATTACTTGAACAATGCCTAAGTGCTTGCTTAATTTATTTTGCAATGCTTCAAGCTCGACGGGTTTAGTGACATAATCGTCCATTCCAGAAACCAAACATTTTTTGATATCATCTTTTAAAGCATTTGCGGTAAAGGCAACTATCGGAATATGCAAGTCTTTGTTAGTCTCGTCCCCTCGGATCTTTTGGGTTGTTTCATATCCGTCCAATTTAGGCATATTGCAGTCCATTAGAATAAGATCGTAATCATGTTTTTTCCAGGCATTGTAAGCTTCCTCGCCATTATTTACAATTTCACATTTATAGCCAAGGAAGCCAAGTTGTTGTGTAACGACCTCTTGATTTGCAGGGTTGTCTTCAGCGACCAAGATTAAAAATTTCTGGGCAGAATCTTTATCCATGTTCTTGTGAGCTTCAACTTCTTTTGTTAGCACTGATGTAGCATGCTGAGATTTGTCACCTAGCTGCAGTTCAATCGTGAAGTTTGTGCCAACGCCTATTTCGCTTGTTACGGCAATCGAGCCTTGCATTTTTTCAACTAGATTTTTGGTGATCACCAACCCTATACCTGTGCCTTCAACATTACTTTTTTCAGCCTGGAGGCGTTCAAATGGCTGAAAAAGATTTTTTATCTGATCTTCCGACATCCCATTCCCGATATCTTGCACAGCAATCCTGATCCTTTCGCCAACAGGCTCGGCCAGTATTGTTACAGCGCCATCTTTTCGGTTATATTTAATAGCGTTCGACACAAGATTAAGAATGATTTGTTTCAGTCTAAAGTAATCTGCTTTTACATAAAGATCACTTTCGTAGTCTTGGAAATTTAATTTTATACCAAATTTTTCTGCAAGCGGAAGGCTGAGGGTATAACATTCCTTTACTATGTCATCAAGGGCAATTGATTCAATGGACATCTCAACTTTCCCGGCTTCAATTTTAGACAAATCAAGGATGTCGTTAATCAGCGATAGTAAGTGTCTACCTGCTCCACGAATTTTCCCCGCATTGTCTTTTTCTGTCTGGTCTAAATTTTTACCATACTCTAACAGTTGTGCGTAGCCCATGATTGCATTAAGAGGCGTGCGAAGCTCATGGCTCATGCTTGACAAAAAATCTGATTTTGCTTTGCTGGCCTGCTTAACATGCTTATTTGATACACGTAAATTTATACCCAGTTGAATGATAATGGCCAACGTGGTGAATAAAAACAAGGCTACTACAAATACAACATTTGGCGCCCAAGAATATATTTCACGGATTAGCTTGCTTCTTGGCCATGTACGCAGTTCCCACTGGCTTCTAGCCCCTGTATCAATTTCAGTAATCTCAATCCACTGCCGCCTTGCCACCTCTTCATTGATATCAACATTCTGATAAATCAGGGCGCCCTCTTCGTAAATTGATACACCAAAATTGTCAAGCATGGAAGGGCTTAATAAATTTCCAAAAACCTCTTTAGAATTATACACGCTGAAAACTGAGCCGAGATATATATCATCCTCATAATAAGGTAGAACCATGATGTATCCGCGCCCCACCCCTGGAACCTCCATTGATTGTGCAGAAACACCATCAAAGTCTCGACTAATCTCCATGGTATCTTCAACTATTTTTGTTGCGTCTTTATTTTCAAGAGACATTCCCCAGTAAATTGTTCCATCGGGATCAACGGTCCCTAGGCCGGCCACGTAAGGGTAACCTTGGTGCACTTTAGCTGAAATTTTTGGCGTTAGTTGCATTCCCGGCTCATGTGAAAAATCAAATAATATTTCAAATAAAACAAACTCTTGATGCTGAATAATATCCTGCACATAGTCTCCAAAATAATCCTGCGTAATACGTATAGAGCGCCAAACGTCTCTTTCTTCTCGCAGCACCAAATATTGCCATAACATCACAGACACTACTATCCCGATTAATAGAGCGAATAATGGTGTTATAGAAAAAATCGGTTTTCCGTTTTCTTGCATATGATGCACGCCATAAGCAATTAAGCCCAGACCCAACAAAACAAAACCTATGGCTGTGTGCACAGCCATCGCAGTAAGGCTGCCCCAGCCGTAAGTAGACGGCACGGTTAGCAAATAGCCCAGAAAGGCAATACAACCTAATAAAAACACAATAATCGCAACAATAATCAATACAATTTCAACGGTGTAGTTTTTATGAGTAAAAGATGCCAAGACTAAGCATAAACCGGAGAGAACAAAACACAGCGCGGTGTTGGGTGCCATATCACCTGATTCGTCGAAAACAATTTGATCAATCCCAAGGCTCAAATCAATAGTGTATTCTGCTACAGTCAACAACCCCAAGAAAAATATAAATAGACCAAGGGCAACAGGTACAAACCTCTTATTAATAAACAGCAGAGCAAATCCAGAAGTAATAAACCCCAGGGCAGTGTTATATGCCATAGGCGCAAAACTTGGGTGAATTTTTGTAAGCATTGCTATATCAGCATGCCATCCTAAAACGACCAGAATACCAACCGCAAGGGCCAGGCTCGCACAAATAACTCTCAGCGAATCTATGCTCAAATGCTCGATGGTTTCATTAATATTCATCTACTTATTATAGGCTCAATTCTGTAGATGATACCAATTTTAACATAGCGTTTACCCAAGTATGCTAAACTTTATGGAGATACACAATGCAAGGATATTTATGCGAAAATTAAGCATCTTCACTCTTTTTATTGTAACCCTTGCCGGTTGTGGCTTGTTACGCGCCTATATGGTTGAGGTTGATTACAAGGTGCCCAGCCGTAACGTCGTTGTTGACCCTGGCGCTCCGCGTCTGAAAGTTGACGTTCAGCAGGTCACAGACACCAGCCAGTATACAAAAAACCATGGGCAATATACGCCGACATTTGAATACCATGGCCACAAGCGCAAAATAAAACTAGAAGACCCCCTGTCTGATATGGTACGTGATGCTTTAATCAAAACCTTGAATGCTAATTTATACGAAAACGACCCCTCAGCACCACTAGCAACCGACGGCAAGATTACGTCAGCTGCTATATCTGTTCGCCATGATGAACCTACCGACGCTGTGCGTGCTGCTATTGGATTTGAAATTCGTGTTTTTCATCCTGAGTCCGGAAAGACCACGTTCACCCACAAATACAACGGTGATGTCACCGTGCATGTGCGCCCTAAAGAACATATTGCAGAAACAATCTCACGGGCAATCCAAGGTGCTTTAGATCAACTGATGAGTGAATTTGTGTCGAAAGATTTGCAGATGTATCGCGCGTACGAAGATGGTTAGCACTGCAACCGCTCTCTAACGTTCGCGGCTCTCGTAAAAAATTTCCACAGGTCTCAGCGGCAAGAACTGGATTATTGCCGTGCGAAGCGGGCCCAGGTGAAATCGAGTAATTCGCTTTGAGTGCTGCGGATCGGGTTGATGTCCAGGCCGCCGCGGCGCGTATAACGTGCATAAACAGTTAGTTTAACAGGCTTGATTAAGCGGCTGATATCCATAAAGATTCGTTCTACGCACTGTTCATGAAACTCTTGATGCTCACGAAAAGAAATAATGTATTTTAATAATGCGACGCGATCAAGCTTTGGACCTTCGTATGCGATGACGACAGTGCCCCAATCGGGTTGGCCGGTTGCCAAGCAATTTGATTTTAATAAATTACTGTGCAAAGTTTCTGTTACCACTTTATCGTGGCTGCATTGTAATAATGTGTGATCGACAGTATAGATATCTGTAAGAATATCTTCGTTATCGATGCACTCCCCTTCGGGTTCTACAATGCTGCATTGCTGAAATTGTTCAGGCAGCAAAATTTCTACAGAAACATCAGCTTGAGCGGCATTGCTGAGATCTTTTGTGATTGCGCTTTTAACATCATCAAGTGTTTTAAATAAGCTGCCATTAAATGAATTAAAGTAAAGCTTTAATGATTTTGATTCGATTAAAAATTCAGATTCACAGGGTACACTGATGCGCGCCATCGCAACGATGGGTTTGCCACTCTCAGATAGCCATGAGACCTCAAATGCATACCAGAGGTCTTTGCCTTTGAATGGGAGGGGCTGCCCTTCTATACCAATTTCAATGCGTTTTGCGATGCGTGGCAGTGGTAATAATAAATCTGGGTTATATTGGTTTTCATAGGCAACAGATTTGCCGAGTTGGCTTTTTGAAAGTTCATCCATGAGAGTATTTTAGCATGTTTTTATTAGCGCGGCGGTAGAAACCCCCTTTAAAGGGGGCGTTCAGAAGATTAGTTGAAAGTTGCAGGGCCTGAGTTTCGTTTTACAAGCGGCCTTTCGTCTTCAGGTTTAGCCTGCACATCCGGAGTAGATTTGCTCCAGAAAGTGTTCGTAAGGTTGCCCAAAGCGCCGGTAAGTCTACGGGCAAAAGTTGGGCTTACTGGCTTGCCAGCGTTACTACCTGTTGAAAGCCTTAAACCTGCCGTTGTTGCTGGAGAGTCTTTTCTAGGTGAGCCGACCGGTGATGCGGTGCGCGAGCTGGCAGCTGAGCTGGCTGCAGAAGTCGGTGATGTAATGCCCTTTTCTGCTAGTTTTTTATCAAAATCAGCTAGCATACGGAGTGTAGCGGCATCGTTAGGAGTCAAATTATCTGCCCAATTAGCAGCGGTAAAATCAATTTCATTTGACGCTGTCATCATTGCTAGAACAGCATCTCTGCCTTCAACTAAGCTTCGTGCGGCATCTACTTTAGCAGACAGGGCATTGAAGGCTTTTAAAGCTTGATTGCGTGTGTCACGTGCATATGATTCAACTTCGTAAAGACCGTGGAGTGTTTCATCCGATACGCTGTTGCCATGCTCTTTAATGTGTGCAGCAACGGCGGCATTAGCCTCAGCGTGTGCTGTATGAGCATCTTCAGACGCCATTTTATACGGTGCTAAGATGTCTTGCCCAAATTGTTGTTGAACAGAAGGTGTGTTGTTTGTACCTTTACCCATCTCTACCTCTCAAGGCCTTCCCAGCCAAATTGTGATGTGTTAGTCCCTAACTTGATGCTAACAGACCTACCTTCAAATGTCAATGACTTAGCGGTCAGGTCTTGGTGTATCCGAGTCGGCATTTGGGTCGGTATCTGGGTCGTTTTGCCCTTGGTTGTTGCTGCTCGTGGCGGCTCTCTGCGCTGCTTCAGCTGTGGTCTCGCCTGCTCTCAGGTTAACCACCCTGGGGCTGTCCCCGCGTTCGGGGCTTTCATCAAGTCTTGAGCTACTACCGCCCGCAGTAGGTGAGTCTGAGTCGTTGCCCACGGTCGAAGCTGCTGGGCTTTCCTCGGGGGAGGTCATCTGAATAACGGGATCAGGCGTATACAAAGACGTCCTACTAGGCGGTCTGTGTAGATGTGACAATTCTACCGCAGATTTACGTCTACTCGCATCAATAGACTGTTGTCGTGATAATGCAGCGCTATCTTTTGTGGGGCCTTCTTTAGTTAATCTTGCGTCCCTTAATTTTAGATACTGACCCGCAACACTATTGTTTTCTCTAGACCAAGGTATTAAGCTGCGTAAATTTCGCCCTACCGACTTAGCGGTTTCTGCGATCATTGAAGGAATGCTTTTGGGGTTAACAATGGCTTTTACAGCAAAAAGAATTGTTGAGGTAATAAAGCTGGCAAATGCAAAGGCTACTCCTGCAACTGCACGAATGATATTTTGTCCCCAGTCAGGCAGGACGCCAAATTTATCATTGAACCTATCATTGAACATATTGTAGTATGCATAATCCACGCTGCGGTCGAGTATCTCGGCAGCATACAACAAATAATTTAGTGGGTTGAGACGGTGACGATTTTTGTAAAAAATACCGCCGTTGAACTTCGCAAATGGTTCAGCAAACGGTCGCCCGTTGCCACGAATATCAATATATTTGCCCCTGCGCGTATCGTAGAAGTCATCCAAACTGTAGGGTTTTTTCGTTTTGGGATTTATGGTGTCCTCTAAGGTATCTCCCCATATTACTGGAATGTTAAAACCCGGATATGCTCGTTGCAATATGCCTGCAGGTTCGACCGGAGACTTGCTGTTTTTTTGCAGCTCAGTTGCTGCACTGTTTAGCATCCTATTTGTCTTTTGCACCTCAGATTTTGTCAATAAACCAAGGTGTTGCTTAGATTCTGCTATCATGCGTTCTCTGTCTGCTGGCTTGGCATTAATATACGCTTGATTTTCACGCACATCAGACTCTAAATAAGCTAATTCATCTTCATCAAAGTGTTGGTAGCTCGGATCGTTGAGTATCGCCCGTTCTTGCTTTGCGATTTCTGTAGCAAGGGCTTTTAGGGCTTCTTGTTTTCTACTTTCATCATAAGAACCACTGTTTAGATTAAGCCCAAGTATTTCATTTGCATAAGTTACTGCGTCAGAACCAAGCGCACTAAATGCATCATAATTGCCATTTTGAAATACTTTTTGAATATCTTTTAACCAAAAAATACGCCTTATCGCAACAGTGAATTTCTTTTCATTAGCTTCTTGTTTCACAAGAATTCGCGCACACATTTCATGTTGTTTGTATAAATCTTTTAATGCATCAATGACCTGCTTGGTGGTGGGGGTAAAGCCAGCAATTGTAATGGCTGCTTTAACTGGATCAGCACCATTATTTTTGTCAAAGTGTTTTCCCAAGCGATTGCTCAATACCTTATCGACATTTTCAAATGTTTCGCCAGCACCTAAGGCTTGCATTCTCATGCCGGAGTCCACTTTCTCTTGCAGTCTTGCTATAAAATAATCACGTTGAGCTGAGTTTGCAGGCTGTTCGAGATTGAGCTTGGCAATTTGGTATTGGAGTTGTTTGCCGGCTCCAGCTTTTTTATCAGGCTTTTCTGGCAAGCTTGTTATTTTTTTGCCCGCATTTAAGTCTTGTAGTATTTTTTTTAATGTAGCAAGATCTTCAAACTTGAACTTCAACTGTTCAATAGCACTTAATTCATTATTGCCCGAACTAAAAAGCGCATTGGGCTGCACAAGCAAGCCAATATTTTGTACTAAGGGTTTGCTAAACTCAGCGTGTTCAGCATAAATGGGTGCAATGACTAGTTTTTTGTATAGTTGCTCTTGAACCGAAATATCTTCGCCCTTGCTAAATTGTGCATTATATATACGTGACATTTCAGGGTCATGGTTAATGAATGCGGCTTCATACGCTTGCAAGCGCACAGCTTTTTGGATGAATATAAGCTTATTATTACAAGCCGCTCGTGACGCACCTGCTGGAAGCCCTTGACCATCATAGTCTTTAGGATTTTGAAAGTAATTGGCTAGGCCGAAGTTGATTCTGGGCATGCGGGCTCTCCGGGCAGAATACTGCTGTTATCTATAATATTAGCAAAATGCGCTTATTAATCCATTTTACCAGCTAAAAGCTGAGGCTGCTAGGCCCTTGGTTTTGCTTACAAAACAATGACCTATGTCTAAATGGACGCAACTTTAGCTTTACAACTTACAGGCGTCATGGTAATATGGGACATGATTTTTCAAGAGAGTAACAACATGTTAGCAATCGCACACAAAAGCTATGATGATCAAGGGCTTAACAAACCTTCTTTTGATGGTAATGTAGCTTTAGCTACACGACAGCTGAAGAAAGCTGTGCAAGCCTATGAAAAAAATAGCAAAAAGAAGCTAATTACTTATTTGCAAAAGGCTTATGCAAACCTGCCCCACACGCAACTGGGCACACAAATAGCCGCAGATATTGTCGAATCCTATCTGCAACTGGGCGAATATGAGCAAGTGATTGCTACCGCCGATGAGATCCAACGTCAGGGCTATTACATGGCAACTGATAATTATGTTGAAAACTACGATTTATTCCGTATTTTTGCGAACAAAGCTGAAGCGCATGAAGCCATGGGTGATGCGCCTAAAACACGTAACGCACGTGAAAAAGCGTTGGATTACCATTTAGAGTCTAACCCTACGGTTGACGTTGAGATGCTGCAGTTATTTTCTAGATAGTTGCAAATAAAAAATCCCCCGCTCATAGTTCAGCTTCGCTGAACCGGGTCGCATACAATGCGACCCGGCTCTCGTATTAAATTATTGCGAGGTTCGCTACAGTTTATCTACTTTAGCGGCGCAAATAAAATCATTTTCAGATAAGCCGTTAATGGCATGCGTGGTGAAGTTTACAACACAGTAGTTGTAACCCACTTCTAAATCAGGGTGGTGCATTTCTTTGTTAACAATCCACGCTAGTGCGTTTACAAAGCTCATGGTTTTGTTGAAGCCTTTGAATTCAAAGCGTCGTGTTATTTTTATATTATCTTCGCTGATTTGCCATTCAGGTGTTTGCTCACGTAACTTCTTTGCTTCGTCGCGTGTTAAGGGTGCAACACCGCCTTCGCAAGGTTTGCAGCCGAGTTCGCATAAGTTTGTCATTCTCATTCTCCTTAACAGGTGCGTAAATCTATCAGTTCTTCAGGCTCAGTCAAATCACGTTCCAGATTGCCTAATGCTTTCGCGTCTTCTAATAGGGTTAATAGATCTTGCTCTACCATCTCATATAAAGTGCGGAAGTCGTTAATAACAAAGTACAAAGTCTGCATGATGTCATAGCGATACGGCATGCGCAGTGCTTCTAGCATATTAAAGGCGCGGCGTTCGGGCAGTTCGCTTTCAAGCGCATAAATGGTTTCAGCTTTTGAAGACAAAATACCTGCACCATAAACGCGTGTGCCTTGTGGGCCGTCCATTAAACCAAATTCTGCTGTGTACCAATATAAGCGTGCAAGTCGCGCGCGATCTTTAGGGTCTGCTTTAAGGCCAATTTTACCAAATGCCTGCGTGAAATTTGCAAAGTCAGGATCGGTAAGCGCTGGGCAATGGCCAAACACTTCGTGGAAAATATCAGGTTCGGGTAAATAATCAATGTGCTCGGGTATACGAATAAAGCTTGCAGCTGGAAAAACCTTATTGGCCAACAAACCGTAAAATTCTTCAAATGAAATCAAAGCCTCAACTGGCGCTACACTCCAGCCCGTGAGTTTTTGCAGACGTTCTGACACCTCTTTGCATTGTGGTATACGGTGTTCATTTAGGCCCAGGATATCAAGGCCATCTAGGAAAGCTTGACACGCCCTGCCCTCGACGATCGGCATTTGGCGCTTATATAGCTCACCCCAGATGGCATTTTCTTCATCTGTGTATTTGATGTAGCCCTTATCGTCTGGCTGCTTTGCTTTGTAAATATGTTTTTTCATCGGTCTATTTTAGCATACATTTGGCACGCTAAAGGTCTTCACGGCTGTTGAGTCAGAAAACTTATCTAGCACCACAGCCGCATGATCAGCCAGGCGACCGCTGCTTATCGCTTTACGTTCATTTGATGAAAATATCACAGTTGTTTCGACGCTTTGCCCAGATGTTTTTCCGGTAAGCGCAAAATTGCCATTTTCATCCTCAACAACCGTGCTAATTTCTGCTAATCCGGCAAGTATAATAAGTTGATTTGCGGCAGATATTTTTGTGTCTTTCGCATACGCACCAAACCCAACACCATGCCCCTCATTTTTACGTTTTTTAATATACAGTTCAATATTATGCACCAAAGCACTATTGCATGCTAAGGCCAAAGTTTTGCGCTGTGCACACGCTTGCCTGGCTTGTGCTTCATAGCTGATGTCAGGTTTCACGCCTGCAGAGTTTGCTGCGATTGAGCAGGCTGCAGCACAACCACCACCGACGACTGATAAGCCAATATTGCCCACAACACCACTTAGCCCTACTGCTGCAGCTGGTGCATTCGCTAGACCATTAGCGTAAACGCGCGAAGTTTGTGATTTTTTACTAAAGTTTTGGTCAAAGGGTGATAGATAGTCTATCATTCTTGCAAAAATACCTTTTTCAGCATCTTGTTTCACCGCCACTTCTGCATATGCTGCTTCAATGCCCAGTAGGTCATCGTTTTTAAACTTGCGTAAATTTTCAAGCTCAATATGGTGTTGATTGGCATTGCCTCGAGCACCATCAAGTACAGTGCGTTTAGCGCCACCGATATAAAAGCAAAAAGCACCTGCTACACCAATCACAATCGATACAATAATTGATAAAAAATATGCAAGCGACATATCCATGTCAAAAAAATCAATATCTCCGCCTACACCCAGCATATCGTCAAAGAAGTATTCTAATGGATAGGTGCCAGTTGCCGCCGTTCCAATTAGGCCAAGTAGCGTCATAGATGAAAAGAGTAAAAACATAGCTCTGAGCGCTTCGTTGTTGTTAGCATCTGCTTTGTAGCTGAGCTTATTGGCAACAGCGCCTACGCGGAATAGTTTTTTAAAGTACTTTCCCATATCCCATTTTGACTTTGCGGCATGCTCAAAGCATAATCCTGTAAACACCAAGCCATAAGCAATACCGCACCACGCTGCGATAATGGTAGCAAATAAAGCTGCATCGTCACTTAATATAGCAATGAGCACTTTGTTCACCCCGCGGTATGTTCCAGCTCCCCAAACAATGCCTGAAAA
Organism: Gammaproteobacteria bacterium; assembly: GCA_021773275.1. Taxonomy (GTDB): domain Bacteria; phylum Pseudomonadota; class Gammaproteobacteria; order JABCZS01; family JABCZS01; genus JAJFKJ01. The sequence continues at coordinate 97,181 of JAJFKJ010000057.1, read as the reverse complement.
AAACGATAATAGAAAATATATATTTTTTTTATTGGCAAGCGCATTGTAAATGTTATACGGGAACTGGTGCCAAAGATCTTGGAAAAATCGTTTTACACGATTTATCAAGGGTGTTTTTTCATGTGGTGACTCATTGTACAAAAAATTAAACAGTATGCCAAAAGCATTGCGAGAGACCCAGCCATTTACCTGCGTATTAATATACGCCAGAATATAAGCTGGTATAAACATCAGTGGCGCTATCTCGGCGGGCGCAATATCCGCGAGCAACCAATATGTATATGCAAATGTTGCTATACCGCATAGCAGTGAAAATGCTTTACAGCCCCATAGGCCACGCTCCATCGATTGTTGGCGATCACGTTTCCACTGCTCATTGATGCGCGCTTCGTGGAGTATTTGCGCACGGAAGCGCGCCTCTTCGTCGAGCACGAAGGTGGTGTGTTCCTTAATTTCTTGGTCAGTATTGTTATGACCTAATAGCACTCGCGCCCTGCTTGCGCGTGTTGAATGCCTTTCTGATTCTTGAATATTGTTTTGTATTTTTGACCATACATTTTTATATTTAGGATGTCTGCTTTTCAGCAAACTGTAATATGCTTCTTCAAGCTGATCATCTTTAAGACCTAACAGTTCATAAGCTGTTGCAACATTTGTAACGAGTTCATTGCGTAGCTTGCTTGCATCAGCAGGATCTGGGTATTTGCGCTTTAATAAATCCATGACAGTACAATCATCAAGCGATTCAACGCCAGTTAGATATAATTTATACTGTGACTTCACTTCTAGAGCACCGCGCCCCCAAAACGCGGAATCAGTCTTGGCCACCATCGCTTGGCGCCCTGCTCTTAACTTATCGTTGATGGTTTCTTCTTCTAGCTCATGGCTGCCAAGTTCAGATAACTCCTGTTCTAACTGTTCAAAACTTCTTCCTAAGCTACCTTGGTAGTCTTCATCGTCTTCTTCTTGTTGCTCAATCGGTGAGCCGTGCTTGGATTTATCCCCGTATAAATTAGGGTCTGATTTGAACTTAATGCCGGTAACCAGCTCGGCTTCAGCAATCTCAAAAAGTGCTAGCGTGTAAAGTTCATACCAATAGTGTCGTTTGTCGTTGCTCATTTTTGTTACCATTTAAATAAATAAAATAATGGAATATCACAGTCGGGCTGTGATTCCGCCTGGCTTGCTTTTGATCGGTGTTTTTTAAATGATTACAAAGATGTCAGCGTTAGCCCAGAAGACGGTGTCGTACAGCTCGTACATGTCACCACACACGTCGCTGCTGTTGCTGCCGTTGCGGCTGCTAAGCTAATTGACGCTGATTGTGCGATGTTACCGTGTTTCATTACTAAGGCTCCAAAATTTTGAAAATACTTGATTACGATACGCTATGCCTGGCGGTGTGTCAATAAATTAAACTGTTACCAAATTCTGGGATGGGTGCATCAGCCCATGAATCATCATCTACAGCCGGCTGATGATATTGGCGACTATAGTCAGTAGCTTGGTATGTAGGCCGGAGATTTTGCACTATTGGTTCCTCATAGTTAGCCACTTTCGGGTACGCGCTCAATACGGTCGCGGTGCAGTTGCTTTTCTCGCCGGCTCTTGCGATAGGGTCATCATAAACTGGTACGGGCTGGTTGCCACCGGCATTTACCGATTTAGAAGAGAAAAACGATGCAAAGAAATAAAACGCAGCTAAAACCCCATCACCAAAGGTATTACCTGATGATGGCAAACTGCTTTCACCACCAAAAGCAGAAGGGAAGCCTTGAAAACCAGCATTCGCATCGATTGTATGTTTGTCATGCCAGCTCTTACGGGTCGTGAAAATATTAATATGCTTCCAGATATGCTCAAAGCAGAACTGCTTAGTGCGCTCCCAGAAACTTTGCTGGCTCGCGTATTTATTTTGGTGAGCGCGAATCGCATCACTGTAATCCGGTGTTGTGTTAAGGGCTAGTGGGTCATTTTTTAAAGCGACGACATCGTCAAATTCGCCGCCTTCCTCGCCGATTTCTTTGATTTTATTAATCGCGGATTCACGTGACATGTGCTCATAGAAGGCCGCTGCACCCAAGAATCCAAATATTGCCGTGGTGACGTATGCAGCAAAGTATGCCCCCACCAGGCTCGCACCAAAAATCTCATAGATAACAACAAAGGCCGGCGTTGCAGCAATAGCCGTAGTAAATAAGCCAACCAAAGTTAAAAACACCACCCCGCCCCAAATAACTTCAGCTTTATTGACCCAGCCGCCACTCCAAAGATTTTTAATGCGCGCAATGATTTCAATACGTTCAGAAAATTTGTTGGCTTCTTTTTCGTAGTTGTTGACATTTTTTTCCCAGCCCGTTAAACACACTAAAAAAAATGTGGGTACTGTATAAAAGCCAAGAATTGCAGAGATGACAATGGCGATTTCTATGAGCCCAGTGCCTGCAAAACCTAGTTCTTCGGCAAAGCAAGTGATGAGCTGATAGCTTGAAACGTAGGTAAACACACCCCAAACCAAGGCCGTTAACAAACTGTTAGCAAAAGCATAGCAATGCCCTGCTACTTTACCCCAGCGCAAGTTTACAAAGTCATCACGGAAATTATCCCAGAACTCGCCTTCGCAAAATAATTGAATGATTTTATTCGGTACGACCTGATTACATATCCACCAGTTGGCGCGGGTCACGGCCCAGACAATGATGATTGAGAACGGCAGCGCTAGCCCTACGACCCAAGTGGGTACACCCGGTATCGTGGCGAGTAACAATAGTAGCGAGCCACCCATCGTAAAACCACAACTTAAAGCAAAACCTTTGGCTTGATGCAGTGCCGAGGTAAAGCCGAAAAAATAGCCTACATACGTTAGCCAATGTTTTTTCTCTTCTTCTTTTTTGTCTTTTTCAACTTTGGCTGCCAGTCGCTCTAACCAGTTCTCATGTTGGAGTATTTTTCGATAGGCATCGTCGCGGGCTAGCTCATGTTCAAGAATAGAAAGCAAGCGGCGTGGGTCTTCGACAGAGTCAAGCGTTTGCTCGCTTGAAATTGGATTATCTAAAATGATTTTACGCAGCTCAGCTTGAAAGGCCTCATTCTGCTTTGCAACGATTTTTTTGGCTTCGATTTCGCTGAGGTAATGGTCGATATGGCTGAGCTTTTCTCTTAACAGCGCAGCATGTTTTTCTTTAAGCAGCTGGATAATGGTTTTTTCTTGCGCCGTTGCGAGCAAAGGCGCATCGTCATCTTCTACTTCAAGTGTTTCGGGTGTCAACGCGATGATTAATGCTTCGCGTTGTTTTTGATTAGGGACCAGGGTTTTATTGATTTTTTCGACGATCGCCGCTGTGGCTTCGCGCTCACGTTGTTTACGTAGCGCTATGCGCTGTTCGAGGTTAAAAGTGCCGTTATGTAACTCCACAAGCAATTCAATTTCATGGTACCTATGAAGTTCATCCAGCTTTTTCTCAAGTTGCACAGCCCTATTCTTTTGCACTTGCAGTGCAATCAGCTGTTTGAGGTCTTGTATCGGGGCGGCGAAATCAATCATACGCCTTGCCCCTCAGGGAAGCGCCTGATTCTCATTTTTCACCTTTTGTTTAGTTTAGATTAGCGAATGAGAACAAGGCGTCGAGCTTTGCATCATCATAGACATCATCATGGATGTGTAGATGGTTCTCATATGCAGAGGCTCCTAAAAAAATACGATATAGTATCAATTTAACAGATAAATTAGTGATGTGTCAAGAAAACCGATCAAAATAAGTGTTCAACGGCCTTGCGCTCGGTTTTCAGCTCTTCCCAGACTTTATCTATCAGGCTGCGACTAAAATCGCTGATCGCTAGATCTTGGACAATTTCATAATCCCCATCCTTACAGATGCACGGGTAGCCAAAGACCACGCCTTCTTCAATGCCATAGGAGCCATCAGATGGCACACCCATGCTGACCCACTGCCCTGTTGGCGTGCCTAAGGCCCAATCATACATATGGTCGATAGCAGCATTGGCAGCGCTGGCAGCGCTTGAGGCACCTCTGGCTTCGATAACAGCCGCTCCACGCTTTTGCACGACAGGCATGAAGTCATTCTCTACCCAGTCCATATCGACGATATCGCGCACCGCTGTGCTGCCCGCCATGGCATGGAAGAGATCAGGGTATTGATTAGCCGAGTGATTGCCCCAAATAATCGCATTATGCACATCTTGAACCAAATTATCTGTTTTAGTAGCAATCTGCGCTAAAGCACGGTTGTGGTCCAGGCGCATCATTGCATGAATATTACGCGGGTTGATGTCCGGTGCATTTTGTTGGGTAATCAAGGCATTAGTGTTCGCTGGGTTGCCGACCACGAGGATTTTGATATCTTTGTTGGCATGGGCGTTGATGGCCTTGCCCTGCACTTCGAAAATCTCAGCATTGGCCGTCAGCAGATCAGCCCGCTCCATACCTTGGCTGCGGGGACGTGCGCCGACAAGTAATGCGTAGTCAGCGTCTTTAAAGGCAACATTAGGGTCTACGGTGGTAATCACATCGTGTAATAAGGGGAATGCACAATCTTGTAGCTCCATCACTACACCTTGTAGGGCATCGAGGGAGCGAGGTAGTTCTAACAACTGCAGAATAACCGGCTGGTCGGCGCCTAACATATCGCCATTGGCAATGCGGAATAACAAGCTGTAGCTAATTTGGCCTGCTGCGCCTGTAACTGTAACTCTGACCGGTGACTTCATGATATACCCCCAAGTATTAATCTAGGGGGTATTTTAGCACATTAATTATTTGCTTGCGCCACTGCCGAACAAGCCTTCGGTTACGCCCTCAATGCCTTGGCCAACGCCTTTTAAGCCTTCGCCTGTGCCTTTAAGCACGCCACCAGAGCCATCCATCATGAACTTGCTGAAGTTCTCAATGGTGATCTTGCCTACTTCTTTCATGACGGCAGCGGTGACAACGTTCATCACTTGTTGCGTCACTTCAGGAATGTTGCCTTCTTTGCCGCCCTTGCCAAGGTTATTTAAATGGATGTCGGGTAATGCCACTTCAAAGTTTTGGTTTAACGTCGGTGCAGAAACCGTAATCTTTCCGTTAGTAATGCTAAGATTGTTGATCTGAACGCTTTTGCTAGACTCTTTATCTTTTTTGGCATTAGCAGGTTTGTAGCTGTTAATGTTCTTCTGAATGGTTTCAAAGTTCGAACCGCCTGAACCTAACTCATAGGTAATTTCAGGGCTATCAACGCTAATTGAATCAATAACGACAACATCAGACATAAATGTTCTTACTTGCGCTTTAACATCAATTTGCTTCATCACAAACGCGTAATCAGATTTATAGCCTGGTGGGTTGCCCATAGTTAAGCGACGGACGGTACCTTCACCAGATGCAGGAGAAATTTCAACTTTGCTGACAGCCACTTTAACGCCAGTGATCTCAGAGCCATATTTTTCTATCATATTGGCAACGATGCTGTCGAGTTGTGACAGTACAAAAAAGGCCGCGACAATGGCGAGAACTATCACGCCGGACATTATCATTAAGATGGTTTTTTTCATGGGGGCTCCTGTTATTATGATCCTGCTCCTTTAATACTAGGTGAAAAAGCACAAATTTCCACAGCTGAGCTATATTTATAACATGATATCTAAAAATACTAATATTCTGCCTCATACCCAAGCGGGATCAAGCCTTAAAAACGATTTGGGCGATGCAGTTCTGGGTGCCATCGATGGCACAGTCACTACCTTTGCTGTCGTTGCCGGCGTTATCGGCGGTGGTTTATCACCTGGCGTAGCGCTTATACTTGGTTTCGCCAATCTTTTGGCGGACGGTTTCAGTATGGCGGTCAGTAATTACCAAAGCACGGTCAGTAATCGCGATTTGGTTCTGCAAGCTGAAAAAGAAGAACAGCAACACATTGACGAACACCCTGAACACGAAAAAGGGATTATTCGTAAGATTTATGCGCAAAAAGGCATTAATGAACCCGGTTTGACAGAGCTGGTTAATGTAATCAGCCAATACCCGCAACTTTGGAAAGAAACTTTGATTGTACATGAGCACGGCATCCCTTATCACACACCGAATGCAACGCGCGCTGCGGTCGTAACGTTTATCGCATTTTGTGCAGTAGGCACCATTCCATTATTGCCATTTTTGTTTATCGATCTTGATGGTAAAACCATGTTCATTATTAGTTGCGTCATGACCTTCAGCGTATTTTTCAGCATTGGTTGGTTGAAAGGTAAAGTTGTTGGCCGCCATGCCTGGCGCTCAGGTATTTCCACCCTGCTGATGGGTGGTGGCGCTGCGATCATCGCCTTTGCTATCAGCGCGCTGGTTAAGCATTTTTACGGTGCAATTTAGTTTAGATCACCAATAACACCGCATGCGATGCGTGCACCGCCGCCGCCTAATGAATCTGGAATGAAATTGTAGTTGTCACCACCCGTGTGCACCATCAAAGCGCGTTGCGAAATAGCGTGCACAGACAAACGAGGCGCAAACATTTGATGGGTGGCTGTACCCTCGAGGCCGACGACTAAAATGGGTAAATCACCAAGATGCCCATCTTTATACGGGCCCAAATGTTTTTCTGTATGAGTTGGATCAAAGTGGCCACCGGCAGCTAACGCTGGGGTCTCATGACCGTCATGCATTTCGGGTGAGCAGTTTGGTACTTCGTGAATATGAAACCCATGAATACCTGTTGGCAAACTATTTAAGTTCGGTGTAATCAGTACACCATCAAAATCATCGCTGTCTTCAAAAACAACTGTACCAATAAAGGCGCCACGGCCATCGCCTGTTTCAGTTGCTTGATACATATCTACCGTAATGGTATTAGCTATCGTTAGCGCTGGTATCATCCATGTTAGAAAAATCAGCTTTTTCAGTATTTTCATCAAATGCTCCTTGCAGTTTATTTTTGATCATGTCATAGCGTTTGCGGTTAACACGAAAATCATAATACCCCATTCTTGAGGCTGAGCGAACATAAAAGCGATGCCGTTCTGGGTCATACAAAAGCTCAACATCGTCTACAAAGCCCACTTTGGTACTAAACTCAAGCCACAGGTAGTTATCCTTCTCGCGACGCAATTTAACATTTGGCATGGCAAGCAGTGTTTCTTTGGCGATACTCATGGCTTGTTGTTGATCAAGATCAGGATTAATTAAAATCGGGGCTGCGTATTTTGAACCTTGTTCAGCAAAGCTAGAGACACAATTGGGCGACGCGGGGCAACCGTGAAGTTCGCCATCACGCACACCTATATTTTCGGGCTCTGCCCATTTGCAACTTAATAAAGCCAAGCTTAGTGCTACCAATAACAGAATTTTGAGTTTCATTTACTGATTGTAGCCAGTTTGTAGGCTATCGTCTAGCACGCAGCATAAATCGCACTTTTAACGAGGTGGTTAACACCCGCATTAGAGCAAGCATCATGCGTGGCTTTCGCCAATTTACCGCTATGGAGTGCATGCCATTCTAGTTTTGTGAAGCGAACGATGTTCGGATGTGTTGCAGCACCATCGCCTACTTCAAGTCTTTGTACACTTTTTGTATCATCTGCAAGCCTGTGTAACACAGTGCTCATTTTTGTAGCAGCATCCATTTTTACAGTTTTACTATGCCCAAAAATTGCACCGCTTACGGTGAGGTAGTTTGTGCAATTAGAACCGTTGCCGGTGTTGCGCGCTGCAGCATAATTTTCATAGCCAACTGCCAGGGCACCTAAATTCAGCGCAACTAATTGGCTGTGCGCATCTTGTGCCATATCAATGTTATGTTGTTCACTCGGTGGTGTTGTGACCTTGCCTTCGCCAAGGTTGCCCATACCTGAGGCTACAGCACCAGCAGAAAAACCTAAACCGGCAGCACCTGCAGCGGATACACCGTCTGCCATAAACAAACTTTCAAACAAGCCGAACTGACCATCACCGCTGGGCATGCCGTTGAGCAAGGCATTGACGCCAACCGTTTTACCATAAGCTGCACGTTTATCGACAGTGAAAAAATAAAACTTGTTATAAAGCCATGAGCAATTATCAGCAATGCGTTCCCACCAGGTCATCTTCTGTGTTTGTATAATTTGTGTTGCTGTTTGGTAATCAGGTAAGTTATGTATGCCGACAACATCTTCGCTTACTGAATTGGCCTGCTTAAAACGCCCTTCTGTGTGGAAAATGTTTTTCATCGCGTTACGCGTTGCACCTTCATAAAAAATAGCCGCCCCTGGCAAACCAAACCCAACGGCTACAATATAAGCGAAAGCTATTGCAGCGATGCTACCTAAGCCTGTAAGCTCAAAAGCAGCCGTCATGATCGGCACAGACGCTAATAAAGTTGAAAGCGAGCCAAAAATAACAGTGGCAGCTAATAATTTATATCCTGTGTAGATCTTATCCGCAGCTGATGCAATATTGTCATCTTTATGGCGATTTCTAAACTGCGAAACAACTAGGTAGCTAAAGGTCACCAGCGCAACAAAACCTAGCATCAAGATAAATAGTGGCATAGGGTTGCCAACAGCAAGTCCCATCATACCGCCTTGGTTTTGCAAATAGGGCACCATTACAACAGCGGTGAATATGGCTAAAGGTATCGCTACAACGCCTAACAACAAGTTATAATTGTTATTAATAGTGTTGAGATCATTGGTGGCAGCAATCTTAACAAACTGTTTTTTAAGCATGCCGAGATCATTGTTGCTACTGAGCGCTTTTTCAGCTTTCATTTTGCCGTAGGCATGGAATACACCCCAAATTGTCGGGAAGGTATACGCCGCCATCAGTGCCGCGATAACAATCGGCAAAATAGATAGCGCCAAGTTTGACATTACTGCTAAAAATAAACCCGAAGCGGCTAGCATCATACCTCTAACGAATTTAATCACGCTTCCATTGCGATTATCTGCCCTGCTAAAGGTGTAGTCGGTGCGGCCTAAGATGGCTCTAGCAAGATCAAATATGCCTTTAATAATTAAAATCGCAGCTATGAATATCGCTACTTCAGTCGCGTACCCCATGATACCCAAAGATTCGCCAAATTTTCTACTGGCTTCGTCAATCAAGGTGTCGGTTGTGGCATAGGTTAAGAATGACCAAACAACGGAGGTCATGAAGCTAAAAAAGAATGATGCCTTAAGACCCTTAAGACTGCTTTTCACATATTTTGCATTTTCTTGTTTATTGCAAAATAAATCTTTAAATAATTCTGCAACCCCTTTATTGGTTAACCACCAATTAGCCTGCGTGACCCAAGTGACGAAAAATGGCGATGCAAATACTGTCACCATGAAAAACCAGGTGGGGAAAAGCGCATCGGCTAGCATGATTGCTGCGCCCGCCATGGTGGTACCACAACTTAAGGCAAAACCTTTCGATTGATGGATACCGCGCTCAATCCAATTTTGCTCATTACGTAATTGCTCAGCTCTTTCGCGTGAATCGATAATTTCTTTGTTAATTAAATTATTTTGGTATTGTTCGTCATTGATGTTGCCTCGTTTTGCATCAGGGTCTGATTCTTGCTTCTGCCATTCTAAAATCGCAGCGAAGCGTCTTTTCAGAGCATCGATATTTTCAACTTGAGCTTTTGTGCTTGAGCTTATGATTCTGTATTTTTTAAGTTCACTTAAATAATGCGCATGGTGTTTTTGCCTTAAGCGTTTTTCAAGCGCTTGCGCTTCATGCACCAGCATATTTGCCTTGCGGGCTTTTTCTTCCTGCAATTCTTTTTGAAATGCTAGAAAACATTTTATTTGTATTAATTGTGGAATAGTAATACCGGGGGCATACAATTCTCTTATGCTATGCTTGCCAAACAAACCTTGGCCGGCTTGCCAGTTTGCCCAATATCCTTTATTGGGTGCTGCGCCCATAGCTAATTTAATTTTTGTAATTTCGTCTTGCAAGCTTGCTTTTCGAGTATCATCGTCAACAGCGTCCGGGTGATGTTTAATAGCAATATCTCGGAGCGCTTGCATATAAAGGTCTTGTTGTGTAAGCGTCAATGCATCCGCGTGACCTGCTACCTCGCTGGCACTGCCGGCAGCGCTGCTTTGTATTGCAAGTTTTTCAGCAAATAATAAGCTATGTTGTAATTTTAATAACTGCGGGATGGTTCGCGGTGGTTCTGCAGTTCTGCTATAACTGGGGTCAAGCCTTTCTATTTCATCGTGAAGGCCTGAGACAACGCTTCCAACATTAGACTCACCCACAAGTGCATTGTTAACAATAGCAACAGCTTCTTGATGTGCTGTGGCCTCTTTTTCAGTAATTTTATCTTGGCGCTGAGCCTCTGGATTTTTAAATGGTGCGTCTGCGGGACCGTAGATAAATTCAATGAGCTCATCTTCTTGTCGGCCAAGATGTGCGCTTAAAGCGGCGTTAATTTGGTTCTGCGTACGGCGAAGTATTAAATCGGCCAATGATGCCCGATACAGTGCCTGTTTATTGTGATCCTGATCGCCCATTTTCTTACCCAATCCTTTAAAAGCTATATAGATAGCTTTGATATGCCAAACATTTTATCACGCTTTCGCGTTAAGTTAAATGACTATGATCTAGTCAGTAGTGAGTTAATCACCAGTTTGGGTAGAATAATCAGATTAGGTAGCATAACCATAGAAACCACTAGAATACCGACAACCGTTTTACCGAAATTGCTTTGAGACGCAAATGATAATTGGATGTTTTTCATGGTATGGGTTCCTATTAATTTAAGCTATATAATCAGTTTTACACATAATTGGTGCTCGGTCAATCGTTTTGTTATCGCTTAAGCTAAAAGGTAAGGCTGGGGCTGGCGGTAAGACCCGTTGCACTCGGGCCTGCAACATTGTCTACCCCGGCGTCTGTGCTGTCTTGTCTGAAACCTGGAACTGAATACCTCACATCATGCAAGCCATTGTATACCCAAGTAAGCGCTGGTTGCGGTTCAGGCTCAAGCTCGGCTTTTTGGCCTAACTCAGACATAGCAATACCCGCCTCTGACTCAGCAGCTTTAAGCCTTTCATCATATTTAACCGCTTTGCCCGCCATGGAGTTCATCACAAACGAAGTGATTGCTGCAATAACTATAGAAATGATTAGCAATTCTGTGGTCTGGAGACCGCAAAAACTGCCCAAAGCATAGGCACCCAGCCCTGCTTGACCAGCATTCATGAGGGAGTTTGAAGCTCGTGAATACTGGAATAATAATTTTTGAGCAAAGCTTGCTGAAGCTGCGTGGCCTTCCGTTTTAGGTTTTTGGTAGAAAGCATCAGCGATACACTGCAGGGTTGCCTTGCCGAACATGTAAGTGTAGCTAAAACCTGCCGCCACACAAACAATGTAAGCAAGCTCGGTTCCCATTACGCTTTCAATGGCTGGCAATGCACTTAACATAGTGAAAACTGCACCGAGGACCACTGTCAGTAAAAATGGTATACACGTGGTAATAGTGATGTATGAGCGAGCTCTGCCGTATAAGCCTTTATCTATTTTATGATGCAGTAGGCTGCCGATTAAAGTGTCCTGCGCTTGTCTTAAAGCTTTTTCACTGTCATTGTCATCTAGTCGCGCTTGTTTACGAGCAATTAACTCATCCATGAGTGCTTGCGCATTTGTATGGTCAGACAAAATGGCATCTTTTAGCAAAACGGCATCATCCCATATACGAGTTGACCATACGAGTTTTTTGGCACACTTGATGAACAATAAACTGCATAAAAGAAACGCGCCTAACGCAATGATGCCTGACATTGCCATTGCCAATTCTGGGCCCATGCCATCAACAAGCATATGAAAGCGCAGAAAGTCCATGCTTTTAGCATAAGCAAATATGCCGCTGACAACCCCGCCTACGATACATAAGGTGTAGTTGAATGCCGCAAAGGGATGCCGTAAAAACATCAGTGCTTTTCGTTTTAAGCTCTTGTGCTCTATATCTGTTTCAAAACTAAGCGCATTAGCGATTGAGGTGAAAAGTGCTGGCATATTGTCCCGGCCAATCCACCAGTTGGCGAGCAATACACCTGGCATACCGAAGAATAAAAGTACTGTAGTAAATTCAGCAAGCGCTCCCGAGGCGCCCATCAGGGCCGTTAATTCCAAGCCTCCTTGCGTAAGCGGTATGCCGCATGATAATGAGAATAAAATGGCAATGGTTTTGCCCACGCGGCTTAATTTATAATCTCTTTTTGCTATTTGTTCTTTATAGGCAGCGTCGATATGAATACTGAGCCTGTTGTAGTATTTTTCACAATCAGTGCGGTCTTTTAGCGCACTTATGATGTTTATAATTTTTTGAATGTTGTCTGGAAGGTCTTTAGCATTCAACCTGTTTTCATCGATTATTTTTTTGAGGTTCTTACGCTCAGCTTCTGTTAGCGCTTTGTTCAGTTCTAGTGCTTCGCGCCGCTTTTCTTTATTCTCAGCAAGTTTGTATTTATCTTCTAAAATGGCTTTAACCGCGGCAAGCTCCCCGCGGCTTTTTTGTATTTCTTCGGCAATTTCTTCTGTTTCGCGATCATCATTTACTAAAACAGCTATTTTGCCTTCGAGCTCTATCACGACTAGCTTTAAACGAATGAATAGGTCCAGCTCATCTGTGTCCGTACTATTCTTTTTAAGGATGAAATCGTTACGTTCAATGTTGCCAGTGACTGCTTTTTTGTATTTAGGCGTCGCGCGCTGGAGGTATGCCTGAATGCGCTGTGCAGTTTCACTATCGCCAGCATTATTCAGCACATGAAGACCCTGCTGGGTGCTCAAGGCATTTAATACTGTTTGTTGTTGTTGCGTTAAATTGCTCATGCTCATCTCATCTCATCTAAAATAATATTCTACTGCTAACTTAATATTGAGTAAATTTGATGAAAACGCTTACTCGACGTCAATTGGCACTAATTAGCACCAATAAGATGAGATGGTAAAATAAGAGAAATAGGAAGCAGCAGATCTAACTGATTGAATAGTTTGATGTTTCTTGTTGCTGTTCATGGGATGTCCCCTTCCTAATTTATGTATGCCCTACCTTCAATGTAACAAGGATTTGCTGGTATGTCAACACTTAAGTGCTTGTTTTGCTGAGCTTACTTGTGGCGCATCTAAACTTGCTATACCGCTGTACATGCTGTCGTAGCACCTTGTAAGCCGCCCTGCTGGCGCTATGGCGCCATCGCGTGCCACGACGGTTGTTAATTCCCTGCATGCTTTTTCTGACTCGTATATCCCGATTGGCTTGTGTTCGCCCTGACGAGACAGCATCACATGCGAGGTCACCCCTGCTGCTAGCGTAGAGCTGCTGCCTATGAAAAAGCCACCCGGCGTAAATAGGTCAGCAATATTTTTCATAAACACAAAAATGCCACCGATAAGTGCCTGAATCGCATTCATCACCGTATTCAGGGCCCTGACAGTAATAAAATAAGTATTAGCTCGCTGCTGTTCTTCACCGGTTTTGCCTTTATCTGAATTCGCTACTTCGACCACCGAGAAAGATTGATCAATAACATATTTCGTTGCGCTAGGCACAAACATGTACATATAGCTAATACCCGCTGTGATGCAAGCTAGAATCGCAAGCTCAGGTGACAAAAGTTCAGCCAAGTCTTTATATACACTGAACTGTTGAAACACGGCGCCATAAATGACAATCGCCGGCATTAAAGTCATGAGGAAAATACAGCTAACAGCTGTATTAAACATGTTATGTGCTTGTTGGCTGTTAGCCTTGGCTCTAGCATCTAGCATAATGCCGAGCATGCTATTTTTCGCGTTTTCTTCAGCTTTTGCTTGCAATGCTTTTGTATTATCACGGTATTGAGGAAGATACTTGAGCTTGTTTTTCTCATTTTCTATCAGTTTATTGAGCTTTGCGTGTGCCAGGTTAGCGCACATAGCATCGTCACCGCTAAACAGCAATAATGCCTCATAAAGATCGCCAACATCAGAAAACACACTGCCCGATAATACTTGTATTTTGGCAAAACGGTAAAACACAATTGTAACGGTTAAAAAAGCACCAACACCAAAAAAGGTAGATAGCGTATAAGCAAGCGCATCCGATGCACCATTCTCAAGCAAAAACTCCAATGGGAAAATAAAGGTAAAATAACCGCCGACTAAACCTGATATCAGGCAAACGCCAAAAGAAAAATATTTTTTGAATTTTTCATAAGCGCTATAATCTAGGTCGCGATCTATGAAAAGTTCTTTGTAGATCTGATTTAATAACAGCGGAATGTTGTCGCGCGTGGCCCACATATTAGCGATAAACACACCTATTGCACCACATAGCAAGACAAAGCCGCCCGCAGCGTAAACCGCATAGACACCCTCTTGCTCAATCAAGAAATCAAGTGCATAAAGTTTTAATTGGTCTGCCAGCATAATGCCAATAATGGCCAATGCTACGGCGTTACCAAGTGCAAATGAAAAACCGATGGTTTTACCAATAATGCCTATTTTGAATTCATCACGTACAGCATCTTTGCGTTCTTGAGCGTTAAGGTAAGCCATTAATCTACGATAATAGGTCTGATTGCCTAGTTCAGTTAGAATTGCTTCAAGCGTGTCTCGTTCTTCTGCGGTTTTTGCAAGCTCTGTAGCGACACGATCAAAGCCTCGCTCATCACCGACCAATAGTTCAATTTTCTTGCTGATTGCTAGGTGTGCTAAATACACTTTTTGGAATGCGATAAAGTCTGCTTGCGTGGTTTTAAGCTTGGTGAGCGTTGCTGCATCGGTTTTAACGCGCGCAAAGATGGCATCATATGCACGGCCGCGCTGCAAGTAGGCATGCATGCGTTGCTGCTGGAACAGCTGATTGATACTTCTGATTATTGAGACTGACATTATTCACCTGAATCTGCTGATATCGTTTGTATGCTGTGATATCAAGCACTTTAAATTTTTAAGGGTTTAAAGTTGCGGTATTAGACCCGCCAAGATTTGGTGAATTGCCAAGATGGTGAAATAACAGATAGGTGCACATCAGCTGTGAAGCTGCTAGCAAAGCATGTTGCTGTGATGTTACGCATGAAATTCCCCTATCGATATATTAAATCTATCAGACTGAAGATGTTATGTCAATAAAAAAGGCACTTACCGAGGTAAGTGCCTGAAAATCGCGGATTTAACCGCGCCACGGAAATTTTAAGATTACAAGCTAATTTTAGAAGCTGTTTCTACCACCACGTTTGCCTTCGCCATCTTTTTCTTTCTTGGCAGCTTTTTTGGCTTTCTTATCTTCTTTTAGCATTTCGAATTTTTCGAGCTGCTCATCTGTCATGATCTCACTCATATCAGCCCGCATTTTTTCATGTAAAGCTTTAAGTTGTTCGCGCAATTGTTCCATCTCAGCACGATTTTTTTCAAGCACTGCTTGCGCTTGTGCAATTTGTTCATCGCTGAACTCAAGCTCTGTCTGCAGCTTTTGCAACATTTTTTCAGTACGTTCTGCTGCTACAGCTTGGTTTTGTTTTCCACCTTCGGGTGGCTTGGCAAAGGCCATATTCAAGCCTGCTACCATGATTACTGAGGCAGCAATGGCACCCAGTACGGTTTTAGTCGATTTACTCATTTATTAAACTCCAGTTTGTTCCAAGTGACTGTCACTATAAAGGGTTTTGCCTCGCCATGTGTTGCAAAAGATGGGCAAAATGTAACAAAATGTGACAAGACGTATTACGCTATATCATGTAAAATGGAGACAGATTTAACCCGAGGATGATTAGATGAGTGAAGCGCCAGCCAATATTTTAGTAGTTGATGACGATGACCGACTACGGAACTTACTTGAACGCTACCTTAAAGAGCAGAATTACAATGTCTCTACGGCCCCGAATGCTGAAGCCATGGACAGAAAGCTACAGCGCGAGCATGTCGACCTAATCATTTTAGATGTCATGATGCCCGGCGAAGATGGCCTGAGCGTTTGTCGACGCCTGCAATCATTGAAAAAAACACCACCGATACTCATTTTAAGCGCTAAAGGCGATGAGCTCGACCGCATTATCGGCTTGGAAATGGGAGCCGATGATTACCAGCCTAAGCCATTCTTCACGCGAGAGTTGTTGGCACGGGTTAAAGCGATACTTAGGCGTAAACCACTAGCTGTACCAGGTGCACCCACTAGCGAAGAAGAAGATATCACTTTTGGTGATGTAACAGTGAACCTAGCGACTCGCAGCATGGTAAAAGCAGGTGAAAATATTGAACTTTCTACAGGTGAGTTTGCGGTATTGAAAGCCTTGGTCACAAACCCAAGAAATACTTTATCGCGAGAACAACTAATGAGCCTCGCCCGTGGCCGTGAATACACAGCTTACGATCGCACTATTGATACGCAAATTTCTCGCTTACGCAAAATTATCGAAAAAGACCCTGCCCGTCCGCGCTATTTGCAAACCGTTTGGGGTATCGGCTACGTGTTTGTCCCCGATGGTGGTAAAGAATGATTAAGTCACTTACGCCCAACACTGTAACAGGCAGGATTGCCATCCTGATTATATTCATATTTATTGCAAATATTGCCTTGACCTGGGTGTTTTCAAGTTATTACACAAAAAAAGTTCAAATGCGCCAAGCCGTCCATACTATCACTACTATTGTTAACCATTTAAGTAAAAATGATTCGCTCGTAGGTATTGTTGAGCTCGTTGAAGATCATGACATGGTGCAACAAAGTCAGGCACCCATAGAGCTTTACCCGGTTCACTTCACCCTGTTAAATGCGATGGCTGATCGCTACAACGAACAAAATGATGCAAGAATTCATTTTTTTAATAGTTTTGATGAAACTGGTTATGTCTGGCTAAAATACGAGAATAAGGCTGAAAATTATGTCACATGGCTAGGCATGCCCCGTGAAGTTTTTGTAGAAGCCAAAGCGTATATGGCGTTTTTTCAAGAATCGATTATCGTGTTTTTAATTATACTTGGCAGCCTATTAACCGCCCGCAGTATACGCCAACCTATTAAAGATATTGTTGATGCCACTAAAAAGTTGGGTGCCGGGCAAATCCCTCAAAAAGTTGAAGAAAAAGGCCCCGATGAAATTCGGCAACTTTGCCAAGCATTTAATGTGATGGTCGACGACTTCCGAATGCTGGAGCGTGAGCGTGAAATCATGTTAGCAGGTATATCACATGATCTACGCACACCATTAACACGATTACAACTTGCCATCGACTTACTCTCAAATATCGACAAAGGCTTGCGTGATGATATGCATTCAGATATTGACCAAATTACCAGCATGCAACAACAATTTATTGATTACATTTCTGCCGGTAGCAATGAACCCTTCAACCCGGTAAATATTGTAGAGCTCGCTTTGCATACGGCGCGGCGCTATGATGGTGAGCTCAAAGAGCCTATCCATGTTACCTATGAAAGAGACAGTATCGAAGTCAATGCGCAGGCCATTAGCTTAAGACGCGTTATTACCAACTTGATTAATAACGCCATTAAATATGGACGAGACCCCATCACCTGCGATATCAAAATAGTAGACGGCAACGCAGTTATCTCTGTTTGTGATTCAGGTGAAGGTGTATCTTCAGACATGATCGAAGATATGTTCAAGCCATTGGTTCGTGGCGATAAAGCAAGACGCAATGCACAGGGCAGCGGCTTAGGTTTAGCGATAGTAAAACGCATATTACACAAACATCGCGGCTCTATTGCCGCTGTAAACACGCCTGACACAGGGTTTAAAGTGGTTGTAACAATACCGCTGAACGACGACTAGTTCGATACAGAACCCCAAGCCGCGCCTGCAGTTTCACAGTCTGATCCACCGCCGCCGCCAGAGCCTTCCAGTTTTGTGCTCTCGTAGTCATGCTCACTTTCCCAGCGTTCGTGCTGGCCAGGCGGCACATAATTAGTTTCGCCAATAGCGCCTGCTATCATTTCTGGGGTTAATTCATCTAAGAGCACCACCCCACCCATTTCAACCTGAACGGCTCTTTTTAGATCGTCTGCACTCATTGTTACTGTTTCGCCGGTCATAAGGTTTGTAACGAAGACGGCGCCTTCATTGACTTGGATGTAGACAACGGGCGAACGTAGATCGCTGAAACCACCTTCAGGGTCGTAAACAGGCTGAGGACGAGGTTGGTATTCACCACCATAAGCTGAGGGGCTTGCCCTAGGGTTTACGACTTCTAATTTGGTGCCACGTACTGTTAAGGTTGTCATTTGCGTGTCTACGCTCATGCTCTTAGGGTTACGCTCACCGATTTTGCCTGATATCGCGCGTAAACCGCCCTTTAAGAGCTCTGATGAAAAAGCGTCTTTGTCAGGATCTTGTTCGGCATAGTGATAGTCATTAACGATGTAGTCCGTCATACCCATGAGCTCAACAACACTGCCATCAATAAAACGCAGTGAAGTGGTAGCCCCCGAGCCTGTTGAAATAAGATCTTTAACGTAAAAATCATCACCACGCGTCAGTGTGCGAATATCTGTTTCACTTCGTTGCGCTGCGACTTCTCCTGAGGCACTGATGACAACGCCTACCGCTTCTTCTGCAGCTATCGCGATATTGCTAATTACCAATATAAATGTGGCAAATAGCGTCAAGCAATGGTTTCTAATTGGATTGGATGTGTTCATAATATTTCCTCTACTCAATATCCGCCAGCTGAGGGGTCGAGATTTAGTTTGAAATTTTCAACCCTATGGACATCCGTTTTAAAAGAACCATCACTAAAAATTTCTATGGCACGATAACCTGGCATTAGCGGTTCAACACCAAAGGGGTCGCTATTACGTGTGAACTGAAAGCATGTCGAGGGTGTGCTGTAAAACATCACGTTGCCACGTCTTGCTTCATGTTCTTGGTGCACATGGCCGCATATGACAGCGCGGATATTGTGAAATGGGTCTATGGCATCCCAAAACGCATCCGCATTGGTAAGCATAAGATTATCGAGCCAGCGACTGCCAACGGGTAATGGCTGGTGATGCATAAAAATCATGGCATGATGTTCTGGGTAACTGCCCAACGCGTCTTCCATAAGTATAAATTGATCATCGGTAAGATGGCCTTCTACGGCATTAAGCTTTTTAGAATCTAGTAAAATAAACTGCCAGTTATCAATAATTACGTGCTTTTGTGATTGAATGTTGTGTCGCCCAAAAACCTTGTTGATATAGTCGCTGTCGTCGTGGTTGCCTGGGATCCAATATTTTGGGCAGTGAAAACGCTTAAGTTTGTCTGCTATACGCTCATATGCGGGCATAGTCTCATCCTGCGATAAGTCGCCCGTCAGAAGAATGACGTCAGGGTCCGCGTGGTGCTCATTGATGTGGTCTACAACAGCGTTAAAACTGGCGTCAGTATTAACCCCCAGTAGCGTTTGCTCTGGGTTCGAGAACAGGTGCATATCAGTGATCTGCAACACTAAGTAACTGTTTTTAGACAATATTATTCTCCGCTGACATTTATCCCTGTACTTAAAAGTATAGAACACCGCTACAGTATTACAATGGTTTAGCCGATAATCTAATACGGGTAAAACTGAATATAAGACTAGAATTAGAGTGTATGTTAAAGAAAATTAAGCAAAAAATCGTACCCATTTTTCTCGGCCTTTTGGTGGTTGCTGGCACCTATTGGTTTGAGGTAACGCCTATCAGCTCTGTTGATTTGATCAGCAAACGCCTGAATAGCATGGTTTATGACATTCGCATGCGAATCGACTTAGCACAAAAAAATGAAAAAAATCCGAGCACTGTTGCGATAGTTGATATCGATGAAAAAAGCCTAGCAACACATGGGCGCTGGCCTTGGCCTAGAAATAAAATGGCAATGCTGCTTGAGAAATTGCGTAATCATGGCGTTATTGTGATTGCCTTTGATATTATATTTTCTGAGCCAGAGCGCAATGTAGTACAACGTATATTACAAAATGAATCTACGTCAGATAAGATTGCGCCAGGAACAAAACTTGAATTGGAAAAATTACAATCATATTTTGACAATGATAAAATATTTTCGGAAACCATAGAGGGAGATGATGTTGTACTTGGGTTTGTACTGACCTCCAATCCGCATGATCATATCGGCATGTTACCTAAACCCATTCTGGAACTTACAAAAGAACAAGCCGAAAACACCCTTCTCAACAAGATGCCGGGCCACATCACTGATATTGAATTACTGCAAAAAAGCGCAAAAGGAGCAGGTTTTGTCACCAGCTTAACAGACAATGATGGCATTATTAGACACTACCCTATTGTGTTGCAACATGGCGATAGTATTTACCCTTCTTTAGCGCTAAGTACAGCGATGGAATATTTGCTTATAAATGAGCTGGGATTTGATTTTGCTGAGCTTGCAGACAAATCACTTGTTCTAGAAAACATTTTGCTTGGAAACAAACCCGTTCCTACCGATGAAAAAGGTCAAGTTCTTATCCCGTATCAAGGTTTATCAGGCACATATGAATATTTTTCAGCCTCAGATATTCTTACAGATAAAGTACCCGCAGGTGCTTTAAGAAATAAAATAGTATTTATTGGCACATCAGCAATTGGCCTAGGCGATTTGCACGCCACGCCATTTGAATCGAACTTTCCTGGGGTGGAAATACATGCGACGGTTGCAGACATCCTGCTGTCTGGAACATTCCCAACCGAACCCGATTGGGATTTTGGCGCCTTACTATTTATGATCTTGTTTTTTGGTACACTATTTGCGCTGTTTGCACCCTTCCTTTCAGTGGCATGGGCTTTGTTCACACCAATGATTTTGATAGCGGTGCTGGTTTACTTTAATAGTTGGCTTTGGCAATACCATGAAATATACCTTTCAACATTTACAGTGTATTTAATGATGTTTGCTATTTCTATTGTGAACATAGCATATGGATTTCTTTTTGAATCCCGCAAGCGCACACAAATGAAAGAGATGTTTGGGCAATACGTCCCACCAGCACATGTAGAGCAAATGACCGAATCTAAAAAGGCATATACATTCGAAGGTGAATCGAGAAATATGTCTGTGTTATTTGCCGACATTCGGAACTTTACTGGGATTTCAGAAAAGCTGTCGGCTAACAATTTAAAGCAATTGCTGAACGACTATTTTACACCGATGACAAAAATAGTTTTTGATAACAATGGAACAATTGACAAATATGTTGGCGATATGATTATGGCTTTCTGGGGCGCACCATTAGAAAACAAAAATCATGCGCTCGATGCGGTCAAGGCTGGCTTTGCCATGTTAAAGGCCGCCGATACAATGGGGCAAGAATTTGCACAAATGGGAGCCGATGAGATCAAGATAGGCATAGGAATTAATACCGGAAACATGAATGTCGGGGACATGGGCTCAAAGTACAGACGTTCATACACCGTATTGGGTGATTCGGTCAACCTTTCTTCACGCCTAGAAGCCGCTACAAAATTTTACCATGTGAATTTTATTATCAGCGAGCTCACACTGTCTGAGCTACACAACGAAGTTTTCGTCCGCCATCTTGACCGCGTAAAAGTCAAAGGCAAGGAACAAGCCGTTAACATATTCCAGCCAATCTGCATGCGCGATGAAGCAACAGAAGATTTGAAAAATGAAATACGCTTGCATGGCGAAGCCTTGAAATATTATTACAATGCAGAATGGAACAAAGCCAATGAAGCGTTCAAAGCACTTCACGAGCAATACCCTGATCTGTACGTCTACGAAATGTTTTTAAAACGCATTCCTCAATTAATAGCTGACGACATTCAAGCCGACTGGGATGGATGTTACGTCAGGAATGAGAAATAGCGCTCAACGCCTAGCAAAATCTGGCATTTACGGTATAATTGCCCCATGGTTAAGGGCATACAAGACTCGCAGATAGCGCTACCGCTTGGTAGTGAGCTTAGCCACGCCCTGAGTAACATCATTGAGCACCATGATGGCCTTGTTCTGCTAATATGCGAATCAAGCAATCAGGCCGCACGCCTTTCTTTCGAGACCCACTACTTTAACGGCCATCGTTACAGCAACCATGTTTTCCCTGACTGGGAAACCCTGCCCTACGATTTTTTCTCACCGCACGAAGATATAGTCTCTGAACGCCTCGGCGTGTTGGCAAAGCTACCCGCCATGCACAAAGGTGCGCTCTTTGTTGCTGCAAATACACTTGCGCAGCGATTGTGTCCCGTCGAGTATATCCAGGGGTTCGGCCTAAGCCTGCATAAAAACGACAAGCTCGATATAAAAACATTTCGAGACAATCTGCAAGCCAGCGGCTACCGCGCGGTCAATCAAGTCATTGCGCATGGTGAATATACTATTCGCGGCTCGATTATTGATATTTTCCCTATGGGCAGCATGCAACCATTTCGAATTGACCTGTTTGATGAGCAAATAGACTCTATCAGACCATTCAACCCTGAGACGCAACGCAGCGAAACGCCAATCGATAAAATTGCGCTCTTGCCTGCTCACGAGTTTCCATTAACCAAAGAAGGTATTACGCGTTTTAGAAATAACTGGCGTGACTTATTTGCGGGCGACCCGCTGCAATCTCAGATCTATGAAGATGTTTCGCAAGGTCAAGCCAGTGCAGGCCTGGAATATTATTTACCCTTGTTTTTCGAGCATACAACTTCATTGATTGACCACCTCCCTGAAAACACGCTTGTTGTACGTATCGGTGATATTCAAAGCAAACTTCAGCAGTTTCAAGAAGAGTGTGAAAAACGCCATGATCAATATGCGCATGATTTAAACAGGCCTATACTACCACCGAGCAAACTATTCTTCCCAACTCATGATCTATTTTCACAAATCAAGGCTTACCCACAGTGCAAAATAAGCGCTGCGCAAAACAATGAGAAGTACAGGCCCATCCCTGATGTGCAAATTGATGCAAAAACAAATGATGCCTGCAAAAACCTAAAAGTTTTTATTGAAAAATATGCTAACCACAAGGTCCTATTCTGTTGTGAATCAAAAGGACGACGAGAATCATTGCTTGAGCTGCTCCGCTCTGAACGCATCACAACAACAAACGTCGAGAATTGGCAAGATGCCGCAGAATCAAACTGCCAATACTTAAGTACAATTGCACCTTTGCAAAATGGCTTTATGATCGCTGATAAGAAAATTGCACTTGTCAGCGAAAACGATCTATTCGGCACACAAGTGGCGCAATATCGCCAACGCAAAGGCAAAGTGACTTCGCCTGATCAAATTATCAAAAACTTAATTGAACTAAAAATCAACGATGCTATCGTGCATGAACAGCATGGCGTAGGCCGCTACCTTGGCCTTAAGAACATCACCATTGATAACATCGAATCTGAATACTTGGTTTTGGAATATGCAAACAAAGACAAAATCTACGTGCCTGTCACTTCACTGCATCTTATTGGTCGTTACAGTGGCATCAGCGACCAACATATACCATTGAACAGACTGGGCACCACGCAATGGGGCAATGCTAAAAAGAAAGCGATGCAACAAATTCGCGATACAGCTGCTGAGCTATTAAATATTTACGCAAGACGTGAAGCCAAACCAGGGTTTGCCTGCAACAAACCTGATACGCAGTATATAACGTTTCAGAAAAGCTTTCCGTTCGAAGAAACAAACGACCAAGCAAACGCTATCGATGATGTTATTACAGACATGACGGCCCCACGCCCGATGGACAGACTCATCTGTGGCGATGTCGGCTTTGGTAAAACAGAAGTTGCGATGCGTGCTACTTTCATCGCTGTACACAGCGATAAGCAAGTGGCAGTGCTTGTGCCAACAACGCTGCTTGCAAAGCAACATTATGAAAGCTTCAACGACCGCTTTGCTGACTACCCTGTGCAAATTCGTCAGCTTTCACGTTTTCGCTCGGACAAGCAAAACAAAGAGACAATAAGTTTATTAAATTCAGGCAAGGTCGATATTGTTATTGGCACACATGCCCTGCTTTCAAAGCTTGTTGATTTTAAAGATCTAGGCTTGGTCGTAGTTGATGAAGAGCATCGCTTCGGCGTCGGCCAAAAAGAAAAACTAAAAGCGCTGCGTACTGAAGTTGATATATTAACCTTAACTGCAACACCAATACCCAGAACATTGAATATGGCGATGAATGGCGTACGTGATCTGTCTATTATTGCGACGCCACCCAAACGCCGCTTATCGATTAAAACATTTGTGCACGAAAACAATGAAACGCTATCTCGCGAAGCAATACTTCGGGAAGTATTGCGTGGCGGCCAGGTTTATTATCTGCATAACGATGTTGCAAGCATCAATGCAACTGCTGAAAGAATTTCGCAACTCGTGCCCGAAGCACGCGTGCTGGTTGCACATGGGCAAATGCCCGAGCGGGAGCTAGAGCGCATTATGTCAGATTTCTATCACCAAAAATTTAATGTACTTGTTTGTACAACCATTATCGAGAATGGCATCGATATACCGAGTGCAAATACTATTATTATGGATCGCGCGGACAAACTGGGCATGGCGCAGTTACATCAGCTCCGTGGTCGCGTAGGTCGCTCGCATCACCAGGCTTATGCCTACCTGCTAATACCAGGCAAAAAACTGGTCACCAAAGATGCGCTGAAGCGGCTTGACGCCATCAGCTCTTTAGAAGATCTGGGCGCTGGCTTTATGTTAGCGACACACGACCTAGAGATACGCGGTGCCGGTGAGATTTTGGGGCAACAGCAAAGTGGCCATATTCAATCGATCGGTTACAGTCTTTACACAGAACTGCTAGAACGTGCCGTGGATGCGCTACGTGCCGGGCGAGAACCCGATATCGCATCACCGGTGCATCAAGATGCCGAGATAGATCTGAAAATGCCAGCGCTGATCCCTAGCACCTACATTGATGATGTGCATACGCGGCTGATTTTCTACAAACGCATTGCTAACTGCAAATTAAATGAAGAGCGCTCTGACTTGCAAGTTGAAATGATCGACCGCTTTGGCCTGCTTCCAGAGCCTCTGAAACTGTTATTTCGAATTGCTCAACTGCGTGGCTTGGCCAAAGGCATGGGCATCAGTAAAATTGACGCTAGCGCTAAGGGCGGCCTCATTGAGTTTGGCGAGGCTCCGAGAATCAATAGTAAAGTATTGATTGATTTGATTCAAAATAAGCCTACAATATATAAGTTAAGAGGCCAAACGAAGCTGTTATTCGAAGGCGGGCTTGACGACTACCAGAAACGCATCAGCAATGTTGAAAACTTGCTACTGAAACTAAGGGTTAACGATGAATAAAATATTAAAATTAATAACTTACAAGCTTTTATTATGTCCTATTCTAGTGCTGGCTGCCGATGACTGGTACCAAATTGAAGTGATTACATTCCAATACCTACAACCCGAAGGCGAAGTTGAACTCTGGGCATCACACCCTGGCGAACCCGAATGGCAACAAAGCATGTTTCTTTATGAGAGTGAGGCGCTGGCACGCGCGCACCTAGAGCCCGAACCTGTTGAGGAAGTTGCAGTAGAAATAGAAGTCGCTGAACCAGAGCCCGAAGATAATATGGGTTTTGTGACCGTAGGTGAACTTGTTGGTGCCAAAGAGGAACCCGCTCCTGCTGAAGACAAAACCATTACTGAAATTCCGTTTGTAAAACTCAGCACACGCCAATACACCATGCAAGGTGTTGAAAAAATTATTGAAGAAAACCCCAGCTACAAAATCATGTCGCATGTTGCTTGGCGACAACCTGCTCTAAATGGCCGTGAAGTAGAAAATATTCGCATCTTTGGCGGCAAGTCATTAGGCACCGGGCCTGATCAAAACCCACTATGGGAACTTGAAGGCCTCGTGACATTTAAAAAATCACGCTTTATGCATATCGAAGCAGATGTCGTGTTGCGTGAACCCGGTTCTTCTGCATCCGGGTCGTTTGATTCACCACAAGCGTTAGGCTTAATTGATAGCAACACGGGTAGATCTTATAAATCGCCTAACCTTACAACATATCGCTTGAAACAATCACAACGTGTGCGCAGCGATAAATTGTATTACTACGACCACCCGCTAATTGGCATGATTGTTAAAATTACGCCATATGAGCCAAGTTGAATTCAAATATAACTTGTGACATCGTCGAGCCCAGCGTCAGCAAAACCTTTTTTGCGCAGTGCGCAACTATCACATCGACCGCAAGCACGGCGGTCATCATCAAGCTGATAGCACGAAACCGTGAGCGCATAATCAACACCCAATTTAGCACCGATCTGCAGGGTTTCTGCTTTGCTGAGATTGATTAACGGCGTATGGATATTTACCTTGCTGGCAAGCTGTGACATCGTATTAAAAGCATCAAAATATTCAGGCCGACAATCCGGGTAACCCGAGTAATCAACAGCGCTAGCACCGATAAAAATATCGTTAATGTTGTTCACTTCTGCATAAGCCATGGCATAGCTTAAAAATATTGTATTGCGTGCGGGCACATAAGTAATTGGCACCGCATCGGTATCTTCATGGTCTGGCACCTCGATGCTGCTGTCGGTCAGTGCACTGCCACCAAAAGTGGTTAAATCGAGCGTGATTATTTTGTGCTCAACCACAGCCATCTGTTTCGCAATGAGTTTGGCAGCATCAAGCTCAGCGCTGTGTCGCTGCCCGTAGGCAAAGCTCAGCGCGTACACGGCATAGCCCTGCTCTTGCACCATGGCTGTAACTGTCGTCGAATCTAGCCCACCTGAGAGCAATACAACGGCTTTTTTAAGTGAATTTTGCATGACTAGGATGATAGCATTATTTTGATACCTCGTGGCCTACTGCAGATTATCGCAAGCCTATACGAGAGCCGCGAAGGTACAGAGCGGTGCGATGCTACAATACGTGAAAATCCCCCGTCTCACTACGTTCGACTGCCCCCTTCACAAAGGGGGCGATATATATAGATTATCGCAATAAATCAATACCTTACAACACCTAATTAAGTCAAATAACCATTGACTTGCACCCCAAGAATGACGTACAATGACCTATCAACAAAATATGAGGTTAGAAAATGGCTTATTTTTATAGATATGATGCCCAAAAAAATCAAACCACCAGCAAGTTTAATTTTAAGGTGTTATGGGACATGGCGAAAGCCTATACCTCTGGCAGACTTGCTATTTATTCAGTAAATAAGCAACAAGCAAAACTGGTGCTAGCCAACAGCTCATTCACTAAACTCGCGGCGGAAGCGCATGAAGAACTACGAACTAATGGGCAAAAAACAACACTAGCAAAAGCGGGCTTTGTAGCAGCTAGTCTTATCGATTTGGTCAGGCGTATTGCCAGTATCCCATTATTTATTGTAAATATGCTCTATCTAAGCTCACTTGCCGCACGGGAAAAATGTTTTGCTGAGGCGCAAAGTAACAAACTTTGGTATCTCCCCGGTACATTTGCGCTGATCTTGGAGTCGGTTTTTTGGTTGGCAAGTCATGCTACGCGAATCATAACCGCCATTGCAAAAGCCTTACTATTGATTGCTATGCTGCCATTATTTATCATCATGGCTCCTTCAATAGTTGCAGCTCAGCGCTCGGGTTCTACAGGAAATAACAGCCCATTATTTACGTACCTTGATTTATTTATTGTATATATTTCGGGCACAAACATTCCTATTACCTTAAACGCCATGAGACACTGGCCACGCTGGGTATTTACGACGACTTTAGTAGCCAGCATTGCTACATTGATGACACTACAAGCTACGGGTATAAATGCCTTGTATAACATCCACGATTTCATGAAAGCCGAGATTCTAGGGCCTATCGATAAAGCTTTTGATTGGGGCGCTTTGCTTTCAGACAGTCAATTTTTGGGCTTCATACCGCTTGTTGATACCAGCATGGTATTTACAGCATTGCTGCTTACCTTAGGTGTTGCGACTTTGCTAATGAATATTACAATGGAAGCACGTATTATGCATTACAATCATTTTACAAGTAAATCAGCAGAAAATGCCCCGCTTCTTTCGGGTAATCACAATGCATATGCTGCTGTAACGGCTGTGAATTATGATAATACTTATACCCGCTCACGCGCCAACTCAGTCGTCAGCACTGTTGACACAGATATGGGTAGTGATAACGGCTCGGCCGAAAGCCTAGATATTTCTGATGATTTAGTTCGAAGTGCCACCGCTTCCCCTACTCTTGATTTTGTTGGTGGTGGCGGAATTCCCACCACTACAAGTATTAATGCTGTTAGGAGTAAGTACATCACCCATGATGATGGTTTGAGTACCGATCACGATGACAATGACAGTGACAATGACGATGATTCTGTTCACAGTGCCGGCATAGCTTTAACTAGTTAAAAACCGGTTATATCTAGATCAGGTTTGTGAAATCCCCCGCAGATGTGGCGTTACACGCCACCGGGTCGCATACAATGCGACCCCTACGGTAAATCATTGCGAGATGCGCGACAAAATCCCCCGTTTCACTGCGTTCGACTGCCCCCTTTACAAAGGGGGCGATTCAATTGGATGAGTGCGGCCCCTACAGCAAGATTATCTCAAGAGTCTTCTTTATCAAGATGCAAGGTCTGTGTTGGGAAGGCGATTTCGGCGCCATGCTTATCGATGATCTCGCCAACCTTCAGCAATACATCTTGCTGGATATCACGCCAGGTTGCCCAATCGCGTGTTTTGGCAAAGCAATAAATATTGATATCTAATGACGATGCGCCGTAATCCATAAAATGCACCATGCAAGCAGCGTCTTTCGCGATATCTTCACGTTCTGCAAGTAACGTGCGGATTTCATCAACAATTTTTGTCACCTGCTTGAAATCATCATAACGCACGCCAATGTCGGTTTTAATACGGCGATAACGCATGCGTGATGGATTTTCGATGCCGATGGTCGTAAACAAACTGTTAGGCACATACAGTGGGCGTGATTCAAAGTTACGAATACAAGTTAAACGCCAACCAATACACTCAACCGTACCTTCAATTTCACTGTGAGGCGAACGCACCCAGTCCCCTACTTTAAATGGGCGGTCCATGTAGATCATCAAGCCGCCAAAAAAGTTTGCGAGTAAATCTTTGGCTGCCATACCAATGACTAAACCACCAACACCACCAAATGCTAATAAACCTGAAATACTGATGCCCATGGTTTGCAAGGTGATTAGCGCGGCCGTTATTATGATAGATAAGCGGACGAGCTTGCCGACTGCATCAGCTGTGGTTTTGTCGACACTTTTTCCTGCTTTTGATGCAAGAATATTGGCTTCAACGTTTTTGATAAAACGTAAAACGAACCATGTAAATAGGTAAATAATACCAAGTTTGCGAATCATAAAAATGGTTTCAAGCAACATGATTTCTTCGCTGGCATTATTCAGGCGTTGTGCCGCAAAGGTCAAACCGATTAGCCAGACAAACCACACTAAAGGTTTGCGGGCGCCATCGACAATGGCATCATCCCAACGGTTTGGTGTTTGTTTTAGCTTGTCATGAAGTTTATTCAAGATTTTTTTGACCACAAGACTGGCAACTATCGACACAAATACGATAACGAAAATTTCACCACCCAAAAGGATTGAGTCCATTTGGCTGTCTAGCAGCGTTTTTGTTTTTTCAAGCATAATATTTCCTGTTGTTTAATTGTTTGTGCGCATGCATTGCTGTGCAATGCCATATCGCATACAATACGACCCCTACGGCAGGATCGCGCTAACCCCTTAAAGGTAGCAGGCTTTTCCTTGGCCTATCAACTAATTTATCTGCCTGATTGAGCACATCACGAACGGCCTCTGGATCGTTGCACAGCAATATCACATCACAGCCGGCATCCAGCGATTTTTGTACACGTACAAGTGGTGTTTCATGGGCTGCGGCATGCATCGATAAATCATCCGAGAAAATAATACCTTGGTAGCCGATCTTATTGCGCAGGATATCTTGCAACCATTTTTTAGAATATGTGACCAGTTCATCATCGACTTTCGGGTACTTGATATGTGCGGTCATGATGGCCGTTAATTTGTCGTTCAATGCAATGTAAGGTTGAATATCATCTTGCCAGAGGGTCTCAAAATCACGCTCATCCACTGGGTCGGCAATGTGCGAATCTAATGCTACATAGCCATGCCCCGGAAAGTGTTTGCCAACATTGGCCATGCCCTGCTGCCCTAAACCGTCTATTAATGCACCACTTAATTCTGAGATAATGTCGTGTTTGTTTGAAAAGGCGCGATTACCAATCACTTCACTACGCTGGTAGTCTAAATCAAGTATCGGTGTAAAACTAAAGTCTATACCGACCTCAAGTAATTCTTGCGCAATAATAACACCGTATTTATGTGCCTGGCGCAAGGCTTTATTGCTATCTTGCAGATAAAGCGCACCAAGTTCCGCCATCGGTGGCAATACGGTGAACTCATCGCGAAAGCGTTGCACTCTGCCACCTTCATGATCGACACAAATAATCATATCGTTTTTAATTGCACGAACAGCTTGGGTTAAGGCCGTTACTTGCTTTTTACTTTCAAAATTACGTGAAAATAAGATAATGCCGCTCACCAGTGGATGAGCAATGATTTCTTCGTCTTCTTTTGTTAATGTTGTACCGACTAGATCTGCAAAAATGGGTCCTTGTTGCATTACGATTCCTCCTGAAAATCTTCCCCTATAAAAACACGTGTACCCGCATCGATACTTTCAAATAACTCTATAACATCTTGATTTCCCATGCGAACACAGCCAATGGACAATGGCCGCTCAAGCGTGACTTCATCTGGGCAACCATGAATATAAATATAACGTTGCATACTATCAACATTGCCTAAGCGATTAAAGCCAGGCTCTAAACCGGATAACCACAAAATTCGACTAAGAATCCAGTCGCGGTCCGGGTGCATCAACCCCAGAGCAGGCGAGTAGATTTCGCCTGTGCTGCGTCTACCTACAAAAACTGTATTTATTGGGCTGCCCTC
Organism: Gammaproteobacteria bacterium; assembly: GCA_021773275.1. Lineage (GTDB taxonomy): Bacteria > Pseudomonadota > Gammaproteobacteria > JABCZS01 > JABCZS01 > JAJFKJ01. Next base: position 66,266 of record JAJFKJ010000057.1, on the reverse strand, counting down.
GCCTATCTTGGCGCGAACAGTGTGCCAGCCACGAGGTGTTTTGTTGCTATTTTTTTGTTCGCCAAGACCTTTTTTGGCTGTAGAGACAGGATAAGTTTTGCTGATGCGTCCTTCATCCATGACATGAAGTTTTTGCGTTATCGGATTAATATGTATTGTTTTTTGCATAATTAAATAACAGCATTAGAGAGGTCTATTACACTACTGCTATTGCCATTACGTTTAGTTTTTGCCGCGTCACTGCGCGAAGATTCAAGTTTTTGCATATAATTCTCGTCTATTCCGCCTACGACGTATTTACCATCAAATACTGATGCTTCAAAGCTTGTCAGCGCTGGGTTCACATCTGTCAGCGCTTTAATCAAATCATCCACTGATTGGTAGAAAAGTTTATCGGCACCGATTATCTTGCAGATCTGATCAACATCTTTATTATAGGCTATTAATTCTTCGCGCACTGGCATATCGATGCCATATACGTTTGGATAACGCACAGGCGGCGCTGCAGAAGCAAAGTACACTTTCTTAGCGCCGGCGTTACGCGCCATTTGAATAATTTGCTTGCAAGTGGTGCCTCGTACAATCGAGTCATCAACTAACAGAACATTCTTGCCTTTGAATTCAACTTCGATCGGGTTAAGTTTTTTGCGCACTGATTTTTTACGTGCTTTTTGGTCAGGCATGATAAATGTGCGACCAATGTAGCGGTTTTTAACAAAACCATCGCGCATCGGAACATTTAATAGCTCGGCAATCGGCAAGGCTGCTGTGCGAGATGTATCAGGCACTGGCAACACAACATCGATGTCATGCTCGGGCCATTTTTCTAAAATCTGTTGTGCTAGGTATTTGCCCATGTTGAGTCTTGCTTGGTGCACAGAAATACCATCGATGATGGAGTCTGGCCGTGCCAAATAAACAAACTCAAAAGCACAAGGCGTGAGCTTTTCAGGCAAACAATCTTGACGATGCAGCTGATGATTAAAATCAATTAATACCGCTTCACCCGGGCCCAGATCGCTAATGCGGGCAAAGCCTAATGTGTCTAGCGCGACACTTTCAGAGGCTATCATGTAATCATTGCCACGCTTGCCGATCATCAGTGGGCGTATACCATGCGGGTCACGAAAGGCTAATAAACCAATACCTGCGATTAACGCTACCGCTGCATAACCGCCTGTTACTGTTTGCATGGTCTTTTTAACGGCTGTGAATACGGCTTCAGGGGTTGGTTGGTCTGCCGGCTCAAGGTGATGTGCCAGTACGTTTAATAAAATTTCGGAATCAGATTCCGTATTAATATGGCGGTGATATTTCTGCACGATTTCTTCGCGCAAAGCCGCATAATTCGTTAAATTGCCGTTGTGGGCCAAAGAAATGCCAAAAGGCGCATTGATATAAAAAGGCTGTGCTTCAGATTCACTGCTGGTGCCAGCGGTCGGATAACGCACATGGCCAATACCCGCACTGCCATGCAAGCGATCCATGTGACGTTGATGAAAAACATCACGGACCAAGCCATTGGCTTTACGCAGGTAGAAGTGGTCACCATCAGTGGTGATCATGCCTGCAGCATCCTGGCCTCTGTGCTGTAGCACCGTCAAGGCATCAAACATGTCCTGCTGAACTGCAGTTTTCGATAATATTCCAACTATGCCGCACATAAATTACCCTTCTGGTTGAGGGTGAATTATAGCATTTGTGGCGCCCGTTTGGAATGGCTCAAAGCCGCGTTGGTCTAACCATTCAGACATATAATCTGCCACCTGAGTCAGGTGCGGTATGAGCAAAGAGTCTTGCCACCAGGGTTCCGAAGGAAGCTCGGTAAAGCTCGCCAACAGCACGAAAATGGCCAGAATTAGTACGCCCCGGGCGCAACCGAAGATCAGGCCTAAGATGCGGTCAAGCCCATTTAAACCCACAAAATTGATGAATTGTGTAAGTGCGCGACTGACGAAGGCACCGACAATTAAGACGGCAATTACAATAATGGTAAAGCTAGCGGCTAGTTGTATCTCTGGCGCTTCAATGTAAGAAGCCAGGGCCGGTTGTAGCATTTTGCTGTAGTGAAAGGCTAACCAGGCAGCAAGCACCCAGATGCCCAGTGACAGCACCTCACGTGCCGCCCCACGCCATAGACTGATGGCAGTTGAAAAAATGATCACGATAATGATCACCCAATCGGCAAATTCCAGGCCCATAATTATTCCCTAAAACGGACGATAATACCTTTTAAACCCATTTCATTATTGAGCTCAGAGAGCAGATGTTCAGCGTCACCATGCTCGACGCCTGGTGCAACGAAAACACGCACCAAATCGCGACCGGGAACCTCTTTTAAGTATGATTGAAAACCCTCTTCCGTCAACTTAGCCAACAAACCATCGGCATTTTCACGGCTACCAAAGGCACCTAGCTGGATAGTCCATTCACCTGGGTCTAGCTCCTGTGTGTGTTCAGCTAAAATAACTTGCTGTTGCGCAAGGCGGCTTTCCACAGGTTCCTGTAGGGGTTGAACAACGTTCGACCCGCGGGCCGCACTACTTGCGGCCCCTACATCATTGCTCGCTATCTGTATAGCTTGCTCTTCAAAATTCGCTTCTATCTCGTTGAAAACATACTTAATACTGGCAACCGTATTGGTTTTTGGCAGGCCTGGTGATGCCGGGATTTCACTGTATTGCGGCGTGGCATGTTCAATCGGCTTTTCTAGTATCACGGGAATCAAAATAACCCCTAGCGATAAGATAAAAATGGCCCCAGCCAAGCGTTGTTTCAATACAGTATTCATGCGAATAATTATAACACTAATTTAAAAAGTTACACGATCGTGATTTACTAACAGCTTGACGGTGAACCAACTGTAGGGGCTGCATCTTATGCAGCCCGCACGAGCATAGCTCGTGGTAATTACATCGCTTCGCGATGTCGGGTCGCACTGGGTGCGACCCCTACAGCAAAACCTCTGGATATACGTAAAACGAGCCCGTCGTGAGAATAATATCGCGTGGCTCATAGGCACTACTGGCAGCAGCCTGTGCCTGCGATACGGCGTCAAAGCAGCTCACCTGGCCTGCATAATTCAGGCGTTGTGCCAGAGTTTCAGCGCTCAAACCACGTTCGCCAGCGATACTCACACAGTAATAATGTGGATTAAGTGCATGCAGTGGCTGCACCGCTTGCTCGATGTCTTTATCCTTGAGCATACCAAGCACAATATGCAGCTGCTTAACATTTTCAGTGCGTAATTTTGCAGCCAAATTTTGCATCGCGTCAGTATTATGAGCCACATCGATAATATGCAGTTGACCATTGACTACCTGTTTCTGGTAACGGCCTGCCAATGTTACATCAGACAAAGAATCGATGTTGACTTTCAAGCCTAATAGCTCGGCTACCTTGCCTGCACAGGCAATACTGTTGGGGTGAAGCTGGCTGTTAAGCCTCAGTTTTTCAGCCTCGTGTGGCACTGCGCCGAGGTCTTCAGCATATTCAAGTAATACATTAAGTAGCGGCGTATCGCCTAAAACAACAGCTTTGTTGCGCCGCATAATGCCGGCTTTTTCTCGCGCAATGTCTTTTATATTCTCACCCAACCATTGGGTATGATCTTTTGCAATCTGCGTAATCACTGCAATAGTAGGCTCAACAATATTTACCGCATCTAAACGCCCGCCCAAGCCGACCTCTAAAATCACCAAGTCGGCTTCTTGCTGATGAAAATAATATAGCGCGGCTAAAGTCGTGAATTCAAAGTAGGTTAAAGTGATTTCTTGCCTAGCGGTTTCGACAGCCCCGAGTGCTTCAAGTAGTTTCTCATCATCGATGGGCTGGCCATTAAGCTGAATGCGCTCATTAAATTGCTGCAAATGCGGTGATGTATAGCTTGCAACTTTTAGCTTATTCTCTTGGGCAATATGCGTAAGCGCTGCAACAGTTGAACCTTTGCCGTTTGTTCCTGCAACAGTGACTACCGGGCAATCAAAAGCTGATGGGCATAAACGTTGATAAACCTGGGCAATGCGTTCTAAACCTAAAGCAATATTTTGCGGGTGTAAACCTTCGATGTACTCTAAAAACTGCGGAAGATTATTCGGCAAATTCGTCATGATGTTTGACAACAGGTGTAGGTGTGAATTTTTTAAGTAAACGCGAGACCACCGTTTGCAGTTGTCTGCGGTCAGTGATCATATCAACAAAGCCATGCTCCAGTAAAAACTCAGATGTTTGGAAGCCTTCAGGCAATGTTTCACGTACTGTTTGCTCGATAACACGTGGGCCGGTAAAACCAATCATTGCGCGTGGCTCTGCGATATTGATATCACCAAGCATGGCTAAACTTGCGGAGACACCGCCGTAGGTAGGGTCAGTAAGCACACAGATATATGGCAGACCCGCTTGCCCAAGCTGCGCTAAAGCAGCGGATGTTTTTGCCATTTGCAGCAATGAAATGACAGCCTCTTGCATGCGAGCACCACCGGAAGTAGAAAAACACACAAAAGGCAGGCGATTTTGTATAGCGGCATCAACGGAAACCGCAAACTTCTCGCCAACTGCAGCCCCCATTGAGCCACCAATAAAGTTGAAATCAAAGGCAACCGCAACAACAGGCACGCCTAGCACTAATCCCCTGCCTGCAATAAGGGCATCTTTTTCGCCAGTTTTTTTCTGTGCAGCAATTAAGCGATCTTTGTATTTTTTGCTGTCACGGAACTTAAGACGATCTTCAGGTTCAATATAGGCGCCAATTTCTTCCATGGTATTGGCATCAAAGAAATACCCAAGGCGTCGGCGACCAGAAAGCCGAATATGATGTTCACACTTAGGGCAAACCTCGTAGTTGCGTTGCAACTCCGCGCGATACAACACCGCTTGGCAAGCAGGACACTGCGTCCATACGCCCTCAGGTACGCCTCGTTTCTTTTGGCCGCTGTCTGTGCGTATGCGTGATGGTATGAGTTTCTTGAACCAGCTCATGTGCGTTCCTTTTCAATAAGTTAGACCATTATAATGGCCCAAAGAACGAAGTGCAAGAAGAACGCCAAACAACAAGTTGGTCAACTTTTTTGCAAGGTCATAAAACCCGTCTATAATCAAAACCTTGAAGTGATTTACAAGGATGTAATAATGGTAAATTTAGATACTTGCCCCGGCGAGACCGGCGGCCTATGCCCCATTGAAACTAAAATCAAAACCCTTTTTTGGCAATACCCACTTGGCATTGAGGGCGGGGAGCTATCAGCAGTGGTCAGCCGCATAGAAGGTTTATTAGATTTATACGATAAAGAAAAGGCTAATGTAAAGCATGCGAGCCTGATTTTGGCCTGGGCGCAACGCTTTACCCATATGATCGACATGGATATACACAGCAATTTTTATATTCATCATTTCAAAAACATCACTGCCGCACAATACGATTTGTATAATCGATTAATTACCGCCCAGTTTAAATACTACGATGCCAAAAATACACCCACACCTGTTACATCAATCATTTTTCATTACGTCAATACATTAAAACTTATTCAACTCGAGTTTCAACAAAATTACATGCAGTTCATTAATGACTCATCATTTTTAGGCAGGAAATGCAGGATACTTAAAAAAGAGCTAGGTGAGATCTCTGATACGAATGTACTGCAAACATTTTCAAATAACGCAGACAAAGCTGGTTATTTCTATTCACTTACTAAAACCTGCCTGGACCATTTTGAAAAAATTAAACTTTTCATCGAAACGCAAGCATATATTGCAAGCCAACCCGCAGCAACGAATGCGCCTTATACTGTTGCATCTTCTACGGCAGCTTCTGAAATTACTCTGGGTACACAATCTCCGCAAGCACCAATCCGTTTGGAGGGGCCTTAATGCCGGCTACCGCGCGGTCTTTGCTTGCTAAGGTTTGCTGCATCCATTCGACAGGCTGATCGCCCTGCCCCACTAAAAATAGCGAGCCCATGATGTTGCGCACCATATGGTACAAAAAAGCATTAGCTTTAATGTCTAATGTAACATTCAGCTCATCACGCACAACACTGATCGCATGAAGGGTTCTGATCGGTGACTTTGCTTGGCAGCCCATCGATCGAAAAGCTGTAAAATCATGCTCGCCTACTAGACATTGTGCAGCTTGGTGCATTTTATCCGCATCCAACGGCTTGCGATGCCATGTGGCATAACGGTGGCTCATCGCCATGCGATTTGGGGCGTTATAAACTGTATAGCGGTAGCGTCGATCAATCGCATCAAAACGGGCATGAAAATCATCAGCCACGCGTTTTACCCAAGTAACCGAAATATCGTCAGGAAGGTTGCTATTCACACCTAGCAGCCAAGCATGATCGTCACGTACAGCATTGGTGTCAAAATGCACAACCTGGCCCATCGCATGCACTCCAGCATCGGTACGCCCCGCACAAACCGAAATTATATGTTCGTCCGCAACCTGCGAGAGCGCTCTGTCTAGGCAGCCCTGAATCGTAATCAGCCCCGGCTGGCTCTGGTAGCCATAATATTGGGTGCCATCGTATTGTAAGCCTAATGCGTATCTCATAGTAAGCTAATTATACCAGTTTAAGCCTTCATTATCTGCTAATTGCTTTGAGTATTTAAGCATGATATAAAGTTAACTCTTGCATTTTGCTCAACAAGGAGTCGTTTATGAGTTATCTTAGAACCCTTATGCACACCTTAAAACAAGCCATCCCCCATACAAACGTTAGCCGTGGTCATACAGGTGTTACTGCGACATTAAAAACGGCTGATGCCCGCACCTTGGCCTATCTAAAAATATTATTTAACACGGGCAGTCAAACTGTAACATTTACAAAATATCACACGCATAATTTTTCTCGAGTAGAATTCCCGACCGAGGTAGATGCACAACATGCTTTTCGCAACTTTGATAAAAATTACGCCGCACTAATAAGCGCATTTGGCGCATTGCAATGGACAGTAACTGGCAGCAAGCCTAAAGAAGGGCCAAAATTTACTGCAGAGCTACCGGAAAATATTGTAATTGCGAAGCTAATGCGTGACATAGCTGAAGCTTACTACGCAAGCCCTGAGTGCAAAGAAAAACACCCTGATCTCGTGTTAGGTACTGGCGGTAGTAAACTAACAATTATCGGCTTGCCTGGCGAAGGCCCTAACTCATGCCATGGTTTTATTTCAGAATTACTGCCTACTGCTGAAACAACCGCAACACTACGGTTTACAAAAAATGACCCAGGTTTAAAATATATGGGCAAAGAAAACGATGGCGTCAAACACAAATTTAACTTATAGGAGAAAATTATGAATATTTTAACAAAACTACGTGCGGTAATCACGCAATTAGAAAAAACAGTGCTAGAAAAAGGCATAGCAGTCCAGGTACAACTAAATGGCATTGACCCTCTTTTACGTGAAGTTGAAAAGGGCGTTGTAGAACAAATGGGCTTACCTAGTAATTTACTAAATGGGGTGCAAACTAATACGACTACACGCACTTCAATCTTTGAAAAGCCAGAGCAAGCACAGCGATTCAGTGAATTCATGCTAGCCCAGCTTACAGAGCTTGCATCAGATTTGGAATCCCCAGCAAGATGCGACGAAGCAAAACGAGGGCCCCAAGCACCCAGCAATAGACTGCTGTTCAAAGCACTGGAACTTGAAAAAACACTAGCAAAAAAACAAAATGCTAAGGCAAACAATGGCAATTCAAACAATCCTGGCACAAAGGCAGTTTTTTCCCGAACTTTTGCTTCAAGAGCTTCTACAATAGACTCTTCGCTCACTGATGCAGTTGATAATGATAAACTGGATACCTACCGATATAGCTTAGCCGATATACTCGATACCATTCATCAAGATCGTGAGACGGGCTTAGTTACTTTTAGCACCGATCCTAACATCGATTGGTTTATAGATTCTCTCAAGCATGACATTCAACATAATGGCGGTGGCCACTATACGGTTGCTGGAAAAAATTCAGAGCTGCGCGGAATAAAGAATGATATCAGTATCGCAGCCTCCGAGCTTCTAGACGTTTCAAAAAATACAACTGCCATTCAAGCAGCACTTAATGAACCTGCGCCAAATCCCAGCCTTAAAATGCTTATGGATCGCTGCGCAACTCCTTCGCTTAATGATGCAAAAAGTGATAACGGTATAGGTCCAGGCGGTTGTATTGTTAAAGGTCGCCTCAAGCCTTAGCTTGTATTTTGCGATTATGATAGTACAAGTGCTGTGGAGTTGATAACTTCAGGCTCCGGTACAGTGGCATTTACCTCACGGGTATACAGTGCGATAAAAGCTTTTCTAACTGTTGTTGCTTGTGTAACCTCAGAAGTACTGCTTTCACGTCGCATGCTAATATCCTGCGGAGAATTTATCAACACGCTCAGCGCATCGCTTCTAACCATCGTTTCGGCCCCTTTTTCAGGACGGTCTTTATATCCTTTCTCTGCTTGGAGTGCTATAGCAAATCCAATAAAGACACCTAATACCATTATTAGAATTGATCCGAAATACGATATGCTCAGGGCTGTTACGCTAATCTCATCGTCATCCATCCAATGCCAGGGCACATCTTCCATTTCACGTACGGCGGAAGCTGCCATAAAAGCGCCAAAACCGAAAACTGACACACCTGTAACAATGGAAAAAATTGCCCACTGGATGGCTAGCCGGCCATTTGCAACCATTAAGTCAGATTTTACCTTGGAATCAAAACAATTTAAGAGATGTTTTCTCTCATCTCCTGCAAGCTGGAAAAGACTCGTTTTATTTAAAAGCTCATTCTTGATGTTTTCAGAAGCTGTATTGTCAACAAAAATTCTATTAGTAGGGTTATGAAATTCAGCCACTGCATACATCGATGCTACAGTGTTTCCTTGCGCATCTGTTAATTCTGGTTGGCTTTTAGATTTATTAGAATAAGCGTGATTAACCTTAACAGCATGACGTAACAAAATATACAGGGACAAAAACAGTTCATTTGGCTTGCCTGCAAAAATATCTACAAGTTCCGAAAGCTTGTGGGTGTGACGCTTACTATTGAATTGCGCTTGTTCAATTGCGGTCGCACGCAAGGGTAAGAACATATCAATCATCTCACCTTTCGCTGGACCGTTTTCTAATACGGTTTCTTGAGTACCACTTTGACGAGCAGTAAATAGCTTACCGTTAGTATTATAAAAGCGAAAAGAAGGACTGTGAACCGCTAAACCATTCAAGTAGCCTTTTAGGGTCTGATTGATGGCAGCCAAACGTTCAGGATTGTCAGCGTTTGCTGATAGCAATTCGGTATACAAAAAGACATCAAATAAAACATGGTCGATATTTTTTTTCGTAATCATAAAACTGCCCCACAATCTGATAGTTTAGATAGCATGAGGATACATACCAGAAAGATTATTTTCAAGTAAAATAACTATATCAATTGTGACAAATTGTAAAATATTTAGCTTAAAAACTAACTGTTAAGGCAGAGTAAACACAGTCTATAACAGGCCCTAACTCGCTTCGCTGCTCTCATCTACTTGAGCTGTTTCGTACTGGCGTGCCACGCGTTGCAGCTCAAAGTACAGGTTGCGGGCTTGGCGCTTGCCAATACCGTCACCTTGACGCACTTGCTCAAGTTTCTTTTCTATTGCCAATAGCTCGGATTTGAAGTTCTTCGGGTCCATGGTACTTTTCCTCATATATAGTTATATGGCCTATTTATAAGCCTTATAGGGAAACAATTTGTTTTTCTTTGATCTAGGACAATTTAACTATAGACCAAGATTTGAGCAGGTGCCAGTCGGTTTTACGGGAGAAAATCCCCCGCCCGCCGTTGGCGGCCTGCCCCCTTTACAAAAGGGGGCGTTCATACACTAACGTAGACCGAGAGCAAGTTTACCAAAGCATCCTCATCGATGACTTTCACACCCAGCTCCTGGGCTTTCTTGAGCTTGCTGCCGGCTTTTTCGCCCGCGACGAGGTAATCGGTGTTCTTTGAAACACTGCCAGAGACTTTAGCGCCAAGGCCTATTAGCTTAGCCTTAGCTTCATCTCGGCCCATAGTGCTCATGGTGCCGGTAAGTACAAAGTTTTTGCCTGCGAGCGGTTGTGACTCAGCTGATGGCGCTTCAATAACTGGCCAGTGAACACCTTGGGCAATTAATTTGTCGATGACATTACGATTATGCGGTTCTGCAAAAAAGTGTAAAATATTTTCAGCAACAACGACTCCGACATCATCGACAGCGATCAGCGCATCGTGATCGGCCTGCATTAGTGCATCTAAATTCCTAAAATGCTGGGCAAGATTGTGGGCTGTTGTCTCCCCTACTTCGCGTATGCCCAGGGAAAACAAAAATCGCGGTAGTGTGGTTTCTTTGCTAGCCTGCAATGCATCCAATACATTTTGCGCTGACTTTTCAGCCATGCGATCCATGCCAGCCCATTGCTGTAATGTAACAGCGTATAAATCCGCCGGGTCATGCACAAGATCAAGATCAACCGCTTGCTCGATTATTTTATCACCTAGACCATCGACATCCAGTGCTTTGCGTGATGCAAAATGTTTGAGCGCTTCTTTACGCTGTGCTTTGCAATATAAACCTGCGGTACAACGTGTCACTGCTTCGCTTTCTGCGCGGAATACCTCGGACTGACAAACAGGGCATTGCGCTGGCATTGTTATCTGCTTTGCATTAGGTGGTCGCTTTTGCATCACAACACTGACTACCTCAGGGATGACATCCCCTGCTCTGCGCACAATGACGGTGTCGCCTATGCGCACATCTTTGCGTTCAATTTCATCCATATTATGCAGCGTTGCATTGCTTACGGTAACACCACCAACGTGTACTGGCTGCAAGCGTGCAACAGGTGTGAGCGCCCCAGTACGCCCTACTTGAAATTCAACATCTTCTAGTAGTGTCATTTCTTCTTGTGCTGGGAATTTGTAAGCCGTGGCAAAACGAGGCGCTCTTGCCACAAAACCTAATTGCTGCTGTAGCTTTAGGTCATTAACTTTGATCACAACGCCATCAATTTCATAGGGTAATGTTGCACGCTTGTTTAAAATGTTTTGGTAGAACGTTTCGCAGCCATTGATATCTGATTCGACTTTGATTTCAGGGCAAACAGGCATACCCCACGATTTTAAATGATCAAGTATCTGCGCATGCGTTTGCGCAAAATTTTCATCGCTGCAAAAACCAATGCCATAGGTAAAAATGGTCAGTTTACGTTGTGCTGTAATGCTGGAGTCCAGCTGACGCAAACTTCCTGCTGCTGCATTGCGAGGGTTTGCAAACTCTTTTGTGCCATGCTCACGTGCTTGTTTATTTATTGCATCAAACCCGGCAAGCGGTATGTATACTTCGCCGCGTATTTCAATACGTTGCGGGTGGTTTTTGCCTTGCAACTTTAAAGGAATAGCTTGGATAGTTTTAATATTTTGCGTGATATCTTCGCCGGTCGCCCCATCGCCACGCGTTGCTGCTGTTTTTAAAAGCCCATTCTCGTAAAGCAGATTGACAGCAATGCCATCCATTTTCGGCTCACAAACAAATTCAATGGCAATGTCTTGCTTGAGTCGGTCAAGTATCCGCTTACAAAAAGCCTGCAAGTCTTGAAAATTGAAAAGATTATCCAGAGATAACATCGCTTGCAGATGTTTTGATTGTTGAAATTTTTCAAGTGGCGCCGCACCGACGCGTTGCGTAGGAGAGTCAGCTACCAGCAAATCAGGATGCTCCTCCTCGAGCTGTTTTAATTCACGAAATAAACGATCATATTCCGCATCAGGGACGGTTGGATTATCTTCTAGGTAATATTGACGATTGAATTCGTTTATTTGCTGCCGAAGCTGTTCAATGTGAATTTTTGCATCCATTGCAATACTTACATTAATTAATTTAGAGCTGAATAGTAGGCATCAACCTGATCTTCGGTCAACATATGCCAGCGATGATCAAGCAGGTCACCATCAAGTTTTTCACTCAGTTCTTCCGCGATATCCAGCAGTGAATCCAGTGCATCAGCGGGATGCTCTTGGTCATTTGTTTGCATAAATAAGGCTAAACCTTCAGTCGAAAAATTATCCATGCGATCAATATCAAATGTGCCGGGTTCAAAAGCCGAAGCCAGGCTGAATACAGACTTAGGCGCATTTGCAGGTGTGTAATGGAAAATGTTCATATCGCCGTAATGCAGCCCTGCGCGATTGAGGTGAATAAGAAGTTGTTGCCCACCAAAATGTTTGCCTGGTTTAGCTTTAATATGTAAGCATACGATACCTTCAGGCGCGTCTGGGGCTTCTGTTTCTGATTCTTGGCCGGAGTCGTCAGAAAATAGATCTAATTGATCTTCACGTTTGATAAGTTTTTTAACATAATTTAAAATAACAACAAAAGAAGAACGTGATGTATGCCACGCTACCAAGGCGATAATAATAATGCTAATGCAAAGTAAGACCCAGCGTAGTTCCATGTTTTTCTCCTACTCTTCTGCCATTTCTACAGCTTCATTAATATTAACCGAGACAATGCGTGATGCGCCCGGTTCCTTCATCGTAACGCCCATCATGTGGTCAGCCATTTCCATACTAATCTTATTATGGGTAATGTAAATGAACTGCAGTGATTTAGACATTTCTTTTACCAAGCCACAATAACGACCAACATTGGTATCATCAAGCGGTGCATCAACCTCATCCAACATACAGAACGGCGCGGGGGTTAGCTTGAATAAGGAAAATACCAAGGCAAGTGCTGTGAGGGCTTTTTCACCACCGGATAACATGTGGATCGTTGAGTTTTTCTTGCCCGGCGGTTGCGCCATAATAGCGACACCCGCATCTAAAATATTATCACCGACAAGTTCTAGTGATGCGCGGCCACCATTGAAAATACTTGGGAAAAGCTCCGATAAATAGCCATTGACTGTATTAAAGGTTTCTTTGAAGCGGTCACGTGTTTCTTGGTCAATTTTCGCGATAGCACCTTCGAGGCTGTCCAATGCTTCCGAAAGGTCCGTATGTTGTGCCGCTAAGTATTCTTCACGTTCATGGGTTGCTTCATACTCATCGATAGCTGCCAAGTTGATCGGCCCCAAACGTTTGATACGTTCACGTATTCTGTCAAGATTTTTATCCCATTCTTGTGCATTTGCATTTTCTGGCAGTTCTGCAGAGATTGTCTTTAAATCAAATTCTGTTTCTGTCATATACTCTTCGATGGTTGCGCGTCGTACTCTGACCTCTTCCATACCTAAGCGCAATGTTTCTGCTTTTGTGCGCGCTTCTTGTAATTGCTGATCGGTTTCTTGGCGCTTGCGTTCTAGCTCGCGCAAACCATGGGCAATACTATCAACCGCTTCACGAATTTTTTGCAATTGCGCGTCAGCATCAGAACGAAGCTTCAATTTCTCTTCCAGTTCGTGCTCTTGCTCGGCCAGTGGTGCTTGTATCACTTGCAGTTGCTGCGTTAACCATTGTTCACGCTCACGTAACTTATGAAGTTGCTGCGACATTCTTTCATTGTTTTTAGCTGCAGCTTCAAGCTTGGAAGTGATGGTGGAGAGTTCAATTTGTAGCTCACTGTAACGCTCTGTTTGTTCTTTAGCTTGCAGCTTTGCATCTTGATATGCAGATTGGATACGCTGTTTTTCAGCTTCTTTAGCCTGCTTAGCGTCTTCGAACGTTGCCATCTGCTTAAGATGTTGCTCGAGGTTTTGCCGTGTTTGGCGGATCGCATCATTATCGTAATTGATCTGCTGGCTCAGCTCAGCCACTTCTTCTTGTAGTTGTTTCGAAAGTTCTTGCGCTTTAGCCTGTTCTTTTTCAATCGCATGCTGGTTGGCTCTGGCTTCAGCAAGCTTACGATGTTGTTCATTCAATTTACGCTGCGTATCGTTACGCTCAAGCTCTAGATCATCTAAGGTATCACGGCCTTGTTGCAGATTAAGTGCAAGCTCTGACACCTGTGCTTCTTGTTCAGTGATAATTTCTTCTAATACTTTTAGGCGTTGCTCACGTGCAAGTATCGAACCTTCGTTGTTTTCTTTACGGGAAACACGCACCCAGTTCTCACCCAGCCAAATGCCATCACGTGTGATGACAGATTCACCTGGGCGCAATTGTTTATGAATAGTCAGCGCAGTATGCAAATCATCAGCAACCATGACAGGGCTTAGAAGATGCGATAAATCTGTTGCGCTGGACTTAACTTTGCTCATCAAGCTGTGCGTTTGTCGCAGATTAATATCTGAAAACGGTGTGTTCTGTAAAAATGCGAGCTCACCTGTATTAAGGTTTTGCAGCCATGTGCTTACATCATCAATACTGTCTACACAAATAGCTTGTAAATAATCACCTAACACGATTTCAATAGCCTTCTCATAGCCTGGTGAAACTTGCAGGGTCTGCGCTAAACGGCGCTTGTTATTTAAATCCTTTTCTTCCAGCCAGGTATTAAGTGACTCATTCTCGGTATTTAGCGCGGCATTTTGTAGCGCTTGCAATGAAATCTGTTCAGATTTATTGCCTTGCAGTTCTTCTTTCGCAGTATCTAAATCATCTTCTAGCGTGTCGTTCTGGCTACGTTGTGATGCGATGCGCGCTTGCACTTGCTCTGATGCTTCTGCAGCCTGCGCATGTGATTGTGTTAAATTGTTTGTTAATGCAGCCACTTCCTGCAACTTGGCTTGCACGCGTTGCGTGTCGGTTTCGCGGAGCTGTACTTGCTGTTTTTCTAGACGCTCTTTTGCTTTTAGAACATTCTCTTCTAAATGCGTGATCGTTGTTTGCTCACCATGCGCATTTTGAGAAACAGCATGAACTTCTTGTTTGAACTCATCCCAGGCATTTTGCCATTTCGCCAAGTCAAGCTCTGCGCTATTGAGCGTCTCTGTGGCCGCAAATTTTTGCGTACGCTGAAGTTCTTCTTTCGGGCTGATTTCAGTAATACGACCGTTCAAGGTCGCTGTATTAGCGTTATCACTTTCTAATTCGCTCTGCAACTCGCCAAGATGTTGCATGATTTGTGTATGTTCTTCTGTTAGTTCTGCACGACGTTCTTTTGCATGCTTAAGATCTTGCTCCAAACGAGCTGCTTCAGAACCAATCGTATAAAACTGATTTTGCGCTTGTTGCAAAGTATCGTTGTGTTCATCATGACGAATACGTGCTTGTTCAATTTCAGTGTCTGTGCGCGTAATTTCAGCTTTGAAACCTTCAGCGTTCGCTTCAGCTTGTGCCAATGTGGCTTGTTGTGCTTGCGATTTTCTGTCAAGATCCGACCAGTTAATGGCATGTAGTTGCGCATCGAGCAAACGCTCATCTTCACGCAATATTTTAAACTGTTCTGCTGCCTTGGATTGGCGTTGTAACTTCTCACGTTGATTCTGCAATTCTTCACGTAAGTCGTTGAGTCGATCGAGGTTATCACGTGTATGGCGAATACGATTTTCAGTTTCACGCCGGCGATCTTTATATTTCGAAATACCTGCTGTTTCTTCTAAGTATTTACGTAGTTCATCTGGTTTGGCATCAATTAAACGTGAAATCATACCCTGTTCAATAATCGCATAACTGCGTGGCCCTAAACCTGTGCCTAGAAATATGTGGGTAATGTCACGGCGGCGACAACGCACACCGTTCAAATAATAAGTAGATTGTGATTCGCGATTAACCACGCGCTTGATGGAAATTTCAGTAAAAGCAGCATACTCGCCACCCAAAGTGCCATCGCTATTATCAAAAACCAGCTCAACCGAAGCTTGGCCCACAGGCTTACGCGTTGTAGAACCATTAAATATAACGTCGGTCATTGACTCGCCACGCAATTGCTTAGCAGAGCTCTCGCCCATCACCCAACGCACCGCATCAATCACATTGGATTTACCGCAACCATTGGGACCAACAACACAGGATAAATCGGTGTTCAGCTCTATTGTTGTGGGGTCTACAAAAGATTTAAAACCCGCTAGTTTTATCCTTGAAAGTCTCATAAGTTATATGCCCAAATAATTTAAATAGAGAAATGAATAATAATATAGTGAATTTTAGCACATTTTGCACAATATATAGATGTCTGTGAGCGCTATCATTGACTTCAATAATTATTTGTTATTTACCTCATTTATGCTTGCCATCTAAATTCTAATATGGAATAATAGTAGTTTAGTTGATTGGAACACTCATGTGGATAATGACCAGCCCTTAGAAGCGATTGGACAAGCCCCTGGGCAGCCAGAAGTAACACCTGGCCCATCCATGCCTGTGGCTACCCTACCTACAGGCCCTGTGGGCTTTATGCCTCCGCCTGGTGGGCATCCTGCATTTAATGGGTATGTGTGGGTCCATTGGTTTGCAGTTCCTGGCGACTACTACCGCCCCACGATTATTTGCCCTGTGATGGAATTGCCAGCACCCGTTCCTGTTGTAGAACCGGAAAGCCCACAGCCAACAAGCTCTGCTATAAATCAACATCAAGGTGTTGTTTCGTTACCGCGCACTACTGCATTACCAGCACCGCGTGCACTAGTGGCACCACCAGCCCCAGCGAGCCGCACGGCCCCTGCTACGGCTAGAACCGCAACACAATCAAGATTAACAGTGTTTTTTAATGAATTTCAAAAAGAAACGCATAGTGTAAGTAATTTTGTTAATTTCATAGAAGATTTTAAAAAATTAAAAATTCTGTCAGATCGTGAAATAGGATTGCTGACAACAGCAAACTTTGAATTACTCACAGCATGCCTCACAGCACTAAAAGAACATGCCGAAATGCTACAAATACAGGGCTTTACTTCGGGTGAGCTTGTGCATATTGCATCAATGAGGGATGGCCATAGAAACATCAAAGCAATAGCTAAATACGACCAAGCAGCCAGAGAACAAGACCGTCGAGTTTCAACCAAAGCCATTATTGATTTATTTGATGAATATAAACACAATCCTGTGCATGCGCGGCAATCCCTAAGTGTTGCTAATCTACAGGAAGATTATCTTGAACCCCTGTCAGGTGCAAAATTTAATAACAAATTATTCGGGTATTAGAGATCGTTACCGCCTATTTCTCACATCACTAGCTAATGCACCAGTAGGTGGCGTATCACCCAGTTCTTGCATTTGCTCCCCTTCTCGGTGCTCGTCTCCGCGCTCTGGTGACGGAGACGTGCGAAATGGATGGCGCGTGGATGAAACTGTTGACACGCTTGAAGTCGGTGCTCTACCCGGACTCCTTGTTGTGGTTGTGGCTGCAGCTGAACTTTCTCCAGCATAAGCACCCCGGTAACTGTCACCTGGCAGGTTAGCGCTAGGGTTGATATCCGATGAATGTGTTCTATGCTCTTGTTGTCGCATAGCATTAACCAACTCCTTCATTTCATTCATCTGCTGCGTAAGTGAAGCGACCCATTCGGCTTGTACTTGCAGCTCTCTTCGCAGCTCAGTAATTGTCTGATCTTGACTGCTTTGGCCACCCGCGGTGGGGCGCGCAGCATCACTGCGCATTTGAGCGTACTGCTGTGAAAAATTGTGAAAAGCATCGTTATCTAGTTGATGCTCTTTAGCAAGCTTCTTAAGGCTTGCTTTTAGATGACTGCGTGTAAAAGTTGGCTTAAAAGTTGTGTTTGCATACATCTGCATTGACACACGCAAAAGCGTATCACTACCCATTACAACAGCTCTGTATCTTTCCATCACTAAATCTTTGAGCACTTTTAATCTATCTTCATGTAAAGTATAAAACCAACGAGTGTCGATCTCTGTTACATAGTCTTGCAGCTCTTTTGTAAGGTCATTTACAGCGCTGCTCGAGGTAGTATTGTCCAAGCTTTTCACATGAGATATTATTTGGGCCTGAGTGAAGCCTTCTATTTTTAATTTCTCTGCTTGGAGTTCTGGCTCTGATGGCAGCTGTCTATTTCGTGGTGTGTTATTTTCATTGCCCATGTTGTATTCCCCTCGTTATATTAGCACCTTCATTTAAATCAGAATGCTGCGCATTGTTCTGCTGGTTATTACTATTAACTACAGCCACTGATGATGGCAGAGCAGTCGTTGCATTGCTGTGGGGCTGACGGTTTATATAGCTAGGCGCACCTCCACTTGTAATGCTACCCAAAACACGCTTTTGATAAGCAAGCGAACCTGAAAATAGGGATTTAAAGCTTTCAAGTTTTTTCTTTGCTCGATTGATGCGTTCTGTCAATGTAAGCTCATGCATGTTTTGCTCCAAACGATTTAGCGCCAGAAAGCAATCAGCAACGTTCTTTTCTAAATCACCATATGAAGAAAGTGCAAAACTATAATTAATACTCCAAGGTGTATCAAGCTTTTCACCAGCATATGTCCTGCGTATATGAACCTCACTTGCTTTTTCACTCAAAAACTTGAAAACCTCTTTAAGCTCTTGCAACAATTTTGTGTAATTGTTTACGATGTCCCCTATTTCCTTTTCTGCCGCGCCGTATACTAATATATCCCCACCTTCACCAGATAAATCATAACATGCTGAAAAAACTTGATGATAGCTGGCAATAACCATAAGCAATAAATGAGCTCTGAGAAATGGCTCTCCATGCGCTTTTGTTCTAAAACTTTCCATAAATCCTGAGTCGCCTTTTGTATACCACTCATTAATGTTTTCTTTATCATGAGGAAATTTTATAAACGGCGTCAATGAGCTACACCCTCGCAACAAATTCTGTGGCGTAAGGTTTTCAAAAACGACCACTCCGGATTTTTCATCCGCATCTGCAGCATTGTCTATCGAGTATAGAAATGCCATGGTGTCAGGAAATACATCCTGCATAAATGTTGTGGCAACAAAATAGCGCATAATTGCCCCCGAACCTGTTGATAAAGCATTGCAGTAGTTTTGCATTCTCGGGTGGCGAATCTCTTTTAATGAAAAATTTGAACTCAAATCGGCCTCATCACGAAAAACAAAAAACAAAAATCGGGTGCCTTGTTTTAATATTTTTTCAGAACTGATAATTAACGATCTAAAAAGATCCCTTGAGCTTTGTCTTGAGACCTCCAGGTCAATAGTCGGAATAACACTCGCCTTCAAAGTGTGCTTAATTTCAATAAACAGCTGGAATATCGTCATATCGCTTTGCAACATTTTATATGTGTCCTCAACTTTACGTAATGTAGCGTTACGTTCAAGGCTCATCACATACACAATCCTTTTCTGCACATCATCTTTCAAGGTCTGACAGGCTGATATTTTTGATAGATCATACTTAGATAGCTCAGTTGTAAGCCAATATTTGAATTCCTCTAACATTACGCTCACGGGATCGTTAAGCGTATCGTAATAAACCAGCCTAGCAAACTTTTCATTCACTCTGTTATAACGCATCCCTTGAAAAGCATTTATACTAGCGCAGAGCTCCTCTATGTAGTGCCATATAACCCCAGATCCTACTTTCGGTTTCCATGAATCAAATTCCAAGTGATGATTTACAATCTTGGTTGGTCTATCACCCTCTTGAATGTCGGCAGGTACAAAACGTAGAAAATCTTTTCTTTCGCCCAAACCTGCGGCTTGAAAGGCATCGACTATACTCACATAGAGCCCAGGTTCATCACCTGTGTATTCGCCTTTCATCCGCCTCAGTAAATTTTCGATCATCTCTAACATAAAAACCTCTTAACAACCGCCGGATTTTAGTTTATCAGATTTGCAAATAAGCGGATATGGGAAGATTAATCGCTAAATTAGGTTTGAAAGCTTGCCAACAGGTCATGCTTTTTCAAGCACACAGCCTAAGGGTTATTGGTGCCCGGGGCCGGAATCGAACCGGCATGAGAGTAAATCTCGAGGGATTTTAAGTCCCTTGCGTCTACCAATTCCGCCACCCGGGCATGGGTGTTGATAAAACTGGAGCAACGATTCTATCAAGGATTTCAAGATTTTGCTACGGGCGATTTGCCATTAGCGTTACAACTAAGGTTTGGATTTTTTGGTAGCGGGCGACCCTGTAAGTTCGCCTCCCAGTCGTTTAGTGCCCGGAGCAGCATTCTCATCAGCATCGTCATCATTATTATTGTCATTGTCATCAAGAAGTTCTTGCTTTACTTCGGCGAGCCCAGTGGCGACCCTAGCCAACATTGCCAATGGATTTACTGGGCGTGTTGTGGCAGCAGTTGCGCGATGTTGAGGTGGATGTGCGGCCACCGCTGTCGCCGGCGCAGATGTCTCTGCCTTAAGCAGAAACTTTTTTTTAGTACCTGTAGCAAAATCAGATGCCTTCTTTCCTTTATACAGGCCATGCGGGCTAACATAAGCAGCGTTGGCACCTTCCGAAAGCAGAAACTCAAGAATATCAGTTAAATCTCGACCCACAGCATACATCAAAGCTGTCCGGCCATCATTGCTCACCACAGCATCGGCAGGATTACAGCCCTTTGCAACTAAAAACTTAACAGTATCAAGGTTGCCTTTTATCACAGCATGCATAAACACTGTCCGGCCCTTATTATCCCTTGCATCGAGCCTACAATCTTTATCAATTAAATATTTAACAGGCGGTATATTATAGTTCGCATCAATATGTAATCTTGGCTCTGGTACAGCAAGCATCAATAAATTTCGGCCATCACTATCAGTTGCATTGATATCGTAGATCTGCAGGCCAACTAAATATTTAATAACATCACATTTAGCAGGGGAATAGTTATCGTTACCTGCAGCAAGCAGTAATGCATTACGTCCTTCATTGTCCACTCTTTGAGCATTACAGCCTGGTTTCCCAAATAGAACCCTAAGTATATTAAGCCGGTATGTACTAGTAGCAAGCAAGAAAACATCCCAACCCTGCTTGTCAACTATATCGAGCTTGCAGCCCTTTGTGACTAAAAATTCAACAGTTTCAGCACGACCATAGTTTGCAGCATACATCAAAGCAGTCCAACCGTGTTGATCAACTACATCGAGGGGACAGCCATGCGCAACTAAATGCTGTACAACTTGTAAAAGGGCACCAGGCGTATTGTTAACAGATTTTACAGCTACCAGCAAAGCTGTGTTGCCACCCGTGTTCAGGTCTCTATAGTTAATTTTCCCAGGGTTATTCTCTTCTAAACGCCTTAACGCTGCAATCTGCAAACGATTTACATTAGAAAAAAACTTTTTCTGTATATCAGCCTCAGACATATTTTGATTAGTGTTAGCGTTCACAGCAGCTGGCGGTGCCGACGGAGGGGGTGGCTGTGATCCCAATGAGGGCGTGGTGGCCGTCTTTGGTTCTGTTTTAGGTTCTGTTTTAGGCATGCCCAACTCCTTCATTTTACGTAATTTGCAGGCATCTTACTTTATCTAGATTGATAAGTAAAGCCATTTAACTAATGCCTACTCCACCACCCGGACAGAGTCTAATATAAAACTGGGGTGACGAATCTGCCGCGGATTTCAAGATTTTACCCTCGTGTATTATAATGGCCCTACACATGACGGAGGACCTATGAAAAAACTACTGACAACTGCCCTGCTTTTTGCAGCGATTAGTGCGCAAGCACAGCTCTGTGTTGAAATCTTAGGCTCCGGTGGCCCAACAGATGAAGAAGGCCGTGCGTCTTCAGGCAATCTGGTTTGGTTGGATGGCAAGGCCCGCTTGATATTCGAAGCCGGTGCCGGTGTTGCCACACGTTTTGGTGAATCTGATGCGAAACTTGAAGATCTAGAAATGATGGGCATCACCCATCTGCATGTCGATCACTCCGTTGATATTATTTCCATGGCGAAACGTGGTTACTTTGCGAACCGTAAAGAACCCTTGCTGCTTATCGGCCCATCAGGTAACGAAAAGTTCCCTAGCATGGAAGAATTTACCGAAGCGATGTTTAACGGCAAAACCGGCGCTTACCGCTATATAGCACATTGTGGCAAATGCTTGAAGCTTCGCGCAAAATCGGTCGACGTGAGCAGTAACAAACCCTCTATTGTTTTTGAAAATGATGACTTTACTGTCCGTGCATTGTCTGTAGAGCATTCAGATGTACCGACTATTGCTTTTCGTGTCGATAGCGAAGAAGGCTCCATTGTCTTTTCTGGTGACCAAAGTTTACGCGTCACTGAATTTAAAGATTTTGTGCAAGACGTTGATATGCTCGTGATGCATTTCCCCTACGGTGAAGTCGGCCCCGCAGATGAGTCTTGGCATGCCAAACCTAGCACCATCGGTAAATTTGCAGCCGAAGCTGGCGTGAAAAAACTCGTGTTAACACACTTGATGGCTTGGAGCTTGAAAGAGCTAGATAAAAACATTGAAGTAGTTAAAGAATATTACGACGGCCCTATTGTTGTAGCACAAGATTTAGAACGTATTAAAGTAAAATAAACAAGTTTGGAGGCACCGCTCGGAATCGAACCAGCGGACACGGCTTTGCAGGCCGCTGCAATATGTAAACAATCTACATTAGTAAAAAACCATTTTTGTATCTTTTGTATCTCAAGATCAGACGCATTTTGATTAGTGTTAGCGTTCACAGCAGCTGGCGGTGCCGACGGAGGGGGTGGCTGTGGTCCCGGTTGAGATGTGACAGCCGGTACTGATTGTTGAGCCTGAATGGCTGTATTAGGTTTTGTATCAGATCCTGTTTTAGGCATGCCCAACTCCTTCATTTTACGTAATTTGCAGGCATTTACTTTATCTAGATTGATAAGTAAAGCCATTTAACTAATGTTTTTGGCGTGGTAGACAGAGCAAGCAGATAAAAAATAATAAAGGCTGAGGCCAGAGCCTTCCGTTACTTGAGTGATTTTGTAAGGTCACATTCTAGCAAAAAAATATTAATACTCGCGGCGGACTGGTATTGTTAACAGGCACGAAACCCTGTCAAATTTACCGCGGCCCTCTGTAGTTGGGATCATATTTCACTTGAAAAGGTATTCCGTCAGTATCATAAAGCTTCGGTTGGGCAACATGCATATGGTGTACCGGGCGAGCTGTCGCCGTCGAGCTACCTGCCCCACGGGATCTACAAAATTCTTGCTTTAACCTTTCAAAAGCTACTCTAGCCTCTTCATGCCCTTTCCTAGCTGCCTGACTGTAGCATTCCTTGGCCAAGTGACTGTTTTTAGGAACCCCCCGGCCATGTTCATGAGCATATCCCAAGCGGTATTGCGCATCGACATTTCCCTGTTCCGCAGACAGACGATATAATTTCGCAGCCATTCCTAGGTCTTGCTTAACTCCCTCGCCACTATCATAAAGAAAGGCCAAGCTGTACTGTCCGTATGCATTCTTTTGTTCGGCGGACTTTTTGAACCACTCTGCAGCGCTTTCGTAACTTTTATCAACGCCCGTCCCATAATAACAACAATCCGCAAATATATTCTGCGCCTCAACATTTCCCTGTTCAGCGGACAGTCGATAAAGTCCCGCCGCCTTCGCTTCATTTTTGGCAACACCTTTACCGTGCCTGTGCATCCAAGCCAGGCGATTGCGTGATTCAGCATCACTTTCCGGGGCCTTTTCTAATAATGGAGCAGCCTTCTCATACCAAAGCAAACCCTGCGCCTCATCTTTTTGCCCAGCCAACCCGTTTTCACATGCGCGGGCAAGCAACCACGCGCCGCTTGCATTATTCTGCTGCGCAGCTTGGGTATATAACTCTACGGCCTTACTTTCGTTTTTGTCGACACCTATACCGATCTCAAACAGAAGACCTAATTGAGCCTGTGCATCTGCATGCCCTTGGTCCGCCGCTTTCTGAAGCCAGCTAGCCGCATTAGATGGACTCCTAAACGTACCTTTACCTTCAAGACAAGCAACAGCTACATTGTACTGCTCATCAGCATCGCCAGCTTGTGCAGCAATAAGTGACTCCTTATACTTAGCTTGCTCTGGCGTTTCTCTTGAAAAAAACTTTCTAATGGTATCCATAACGCTTCCTATCTGGTGGGTTAAAAGCTTTATTTAAGCTGACTGCAAGTGATGATTATACGGCGGCACTATTACCAATACAAGTGAATAATCATCGCAAATAGGCCCCATGACCAACTCACTTTTGTTACGTGATTTACGATTCGCCCACAGTGCTAGCAATAGTGTTAGTTTTAATTTCATGGTTTTTTGGTTGGATAATACTTATTGTTGCAGTGTCAACCCCCTATTTTTGTACGCATTAGCTAGTAGAGTTTTCCAAGTATTTGCTTGGCGAGATATTGCCAAATGGCTGAGCGAATTAGAGACGTTATGGGATGGCTTGGTATGTTGCGGGAAGCAGGTAAAATAGGCTGAGGTCGGAATCGAACCGGCGTACACGGCTTTGCAGGCCGCTGCATGACCACTCTGCCACTCAGCCATAATAGCAAAAACCCCGGCGTGGTGACCAGGGTTTTGGAACTTGGAGCGGGAAACGAGGCTCGAACTCGCGACCCCAACCTTGGCAAGGTTGTGCTCTACCACTGAGCTATTCCCGCATCGATGAAAATTCTACGGAAAACAGGGAGTTCTGTCAACTCTTAAAGTGCACCCAAACCTTTTTAAAGTAATAATACATGGAGAGCATAGTAAGCACGGTGGCTAGCCCTAGAAATATATAGGCAATAGGCACACCCCAGTTTAAATATGGTTCAGCGGCCACAAACATTGCTACCACGCTGATCATTTGCATCGTGGTCTTCCACTTACCTATATCAGCTACCGCCATGCTTTCGGCTTTACCTTGCGTTGCCATCCATTCGCGCAGCGCCGATATAACAATTTCACGCCCAATAATCACTAATACTGCGAGTGTCACCCAAATATTTTCATATAAATCAACGATAAGAATGAAGCACATCGCAACCACAATTTTATCTGCAACAGGATCAATAAAAGCGCCAAATTTAGTTTGTTGTTTAAGTTTTCTAGCCAAATAACCATCAAAAAAGTCTGTAATAGCGATCACAATAAATACTAAGGCACAATAGAGGTAATTATTTGGAATATCCAAATAAAATAACACCAATAACAGTGGCATCAGCAGTAAGCGCAGAAAAGTAAGCATGTTGGGTATCGTCATCATTCTTTAATAGTATCATAAACACGCTGCGCTAGCGCAGTACTCATACCCGGTACTTTTGCTATTGCTTCGACATCGGCTTTTTTCAGGCCCTGCAGGCCTCCAAAATACTTCAGCAAGGCCTGGCGCTTTGCCGGCCCTACTCCAGGAATGCCTTCAAGCACAGATGTTTTGGCCGCTTTATTACGGCGAGCACGGTGCCCGACGATAGCGAAACGATGAGCTTCATCACGAATTTGTTGTATCAAGTGCAAGGCTGGCGAATCTTCAGCCAGCGATTTTGATAGCTTTTCGCCAAACCACAACTGTTCCTCTCCTGCTTTACGAGCGGGGCCTTTTGAAACGCCCATCATGGGGATATCTTGTAGTTGCAATTCTTCCATCACAGCTTTGCATTTGCTGAGCTGCCCCTTACCACCATCGATGATAATCAAGTCGGGCAGCAGAGCATCTTGTGATTTACGCTTTTTGTAATGACGGGTTAAAGCTTGTGCCAGTGCAGCATAGTCATCACCCGCTTGAATGTTTTCAATATTAAAACGCCGGTAGTCTTGGTTCAGAGGGCCTTCCCTATCGAACACAACGCAAGAAGCCACGGTTTTACTACCCTGCATATGGCTGATGTCAAAACACTCGATACGCTGAATATTGCTGAGCTTTGAGAATTTCTCTAATGCAGCTAGGCGTTCGTGAATATGGTTTTTTGCAGCTAGGTGCCGGGCCAGTGCTTCTTTAGCATTGGTTTGGGCCAGCTTTAACCATTGTTGTTTTTCTTTGCGCACTTGGTGCGTCACTTTGATTTGCTTTTTGGCTTGTTGTTTTAAAGCATCTTCTAATACCGTTTTATCATTTATTGAAATATTCGTAATGATCTGCGCAGGGATTTCATTGTTTTTCCCCGTTAAATAATACTGCCCGATAAAGCCTGCAAGTAGGGCTTCATCTTCTTGCCAGTCAGATGCTTTAAAATAATAATATTTGTGGCCTAGTACCTGCCCTTGGCGAATAAATAACTGCGTAACGATAGCATATTCTGCTTTACGGTAAACAACACAAACATCTGCGAAACCATAACCCTTGTTGATATGCTGCTCTTGTACTAACTGCTGCAACATTTCTATCTGATCGCGATAAAGCGCTGCTTCTTCGTATTTCCGGTCGATGCTAGCAGCGTCCATTTTGGCGATTAAGGCTGCAATCACATTTTTGGTTTTGCCTTGCAAAAATTCCACCGCATGTTGCACATCCTCCTGATATTGCGCTGGCTCAATATAGGCCACGCAAGGCGCTGTGCATCGTTTTATCTGGTACTGCAAGCAGGGCCGAGAACGGTTCGCAAAAAAGGTATCGCGGCACTGGCGAATCTTAAACAGTTTTTGCAGTAGATGTAAGCTTTTTCGTGCAGCGTAAGCATTTGGATAGGGCCCAAAAAACTCGCCCTGTTTAGATTTTGCACCACGGTAGATATCCATACGTGGATACTTCTGCTGTGTGGTAATTTGAATATAAGGGTAACTTTTGTCATCTTTTAGCAAGACATTGTAACGCGGCTTGTGTGTTTTGATGAGATTGTGCTCAAGAATTAAAGCTTCAACTTCATTGCGCGTAATGGTGAATTCGATGTCGGCGATCTGATTGACCAACGATAGGGTTTTGCCATCTTGCGCTTTGACAAAATAGCTTTTCAGTCGTTTACTCAGATCTTTTGCTTTACCTACGTAAAGCAGCTGCGCCTTGGCATCAAACATCTGGTAGATGCCAGGCTTATGCGGAACTGTTTTCAGAAAAGATTTATGATCAAGCTTCGCCATCTGTTGCGTCGCTGCCGTGTTCGATCACCCTCTCGGTGACCTGCACATCCATGCCTTTGGCCTCGATCAAACCATGCCGTATCGCTAAATGGGTAAGCTCGACATCGCTATTAACACCTAATTTCTCGAATAAACGGTAACGGTAGCTGTTAACAGTTTTAGGGCTTAAACATAAAGTTTCTGATATGTCTTGAACTTTTTGGCCGCTAGTGATCATCATCATCACTTGTAATTCACGTTCTGAAAGGATATCAAAAGGTGATTTTTCATCGCCATTAAAGCTTTTAAGTGCCAATGCTTGTGCCACTTCAGGGCTAAGGTAACGTTGGCCGTTGAAAACCGTACGAATGGCTTTAACCATTTCATCAAGACTAGAACCTTTAGTGATATAACCCGAAGCACCTGCTTGCAAAAAGCGTGAAGGAAACGGCTCTTCGCCATACACTGTCACGGCGATAATTTTAATATCAGGCTGCATGCGTAAAATTTTACGGGTTGCTTCAAGACCACCTATGCCAGGCATTTTAACATCCATAAGCACAACATCAGGCTTTAATGATTTTGCATTTTTGATGGCTTCTTCACCATCTCTTGCTTCCCCTACAACTTTAATTCCTTTTACATCTGAGAGCAAACGTTTAAAGCCAACTCGGACCAGATCATGGTCATCGGCTAATAATAACTTAATCAATGAGTTATCTCCCTATGGACATCTATTTATTCACTGTAGAACAGAATATGTAATTACTCAAGAAGAGTATAGCCCATTTCTCGCATGACATGTGTGATTTCTCTGGCTAATTACCCTTGAGCCTGGGTTCTTCTACGACTTTCTTGCCCTGGTTCTGGCTGCGATAATGGTGGTGAATCTGCTCGTTGCCCATCCTCTTCCACCTGGCGATTGAAATCTAAAAGCAAGTCATTATGCAGCCCTGGTGCCGGGGCTACGCTTGCAGTCACTACCGCTTGACCATCGTTGGTGTTTGAGCTACAAGCTTTGGCCTGTAGCTCCCGCTCCTGCTCTCGGACCACTTCAGGTGACGGAGCAGAGGCTGTTGTGTTGGCGTATGCAGCTAGCACGGGATACAAAGAAGATCCTGTATTTGCATTATTGTTAGTCGGAGGTGGAGCTGATGGAATGCCCTCATAATAGTCGGGTGGTGAATCGTCCTCCTCTACCTTTGGGTCATAATCTGTAGACACCACATAATGGTCCAGGCTACAAAAACCGCTGTCATCAACAAAAGTTACGGCCTGTGCAGGCGCAGCATTTGCGCGTTCAGTAGTTGAGGCGGGGTATTGTTTTGCAACAATAGCAGGTGCCATTAGAAACAAACGCTCAGCTTTTGCTGTATCTTTTGTAAGTAACAAGGCGTATAAGTCACAGCTGATGTATTCCAGCAAAGTTTTGAACTTATTTTTATCTGCTGCCGCAATGGTGCTTAGGCGAGAAAATATTGCGTCCACTGCAACAGAGGAAGCGGGAAGTTCTTTAATGAGTTTTTCAATCACGCAGCGATTGCTTTTATCGTGCATAAAACTGCCAACACCATAAATAGCATTGACATTGTCGACAGCGTTAAATAATGCTGTAATCGCTACATAATCTTGGCGCAAGGCCAAAAACTCAAACGCACGACCTTGATACTGACCCTTTACTGAACCTGGGGCGGCTGCTTGTGCTAAATTTTTAATTATAGTTGCAATGAGGTCTGGGCGTTTATTGGCAAGGTCACCCCAAGCATATACTGCGATCAAGGCGTTTTCATCATAATATCGACCAAGCAATTTTCCATAGTTATTTTCTTCAACCGAAGCAATAGCGCTACCTTTATAGTTATAATAGTATCGGAAACTGTGTTTGTGATTTAGCTCAATCCGTGTGTCACTGTCTAGACTATACCTAAGAAGGTGGTTCACCGTCGTAAACATATACTCAAACTGCCCTTTTGAAATGCCTTCTCTTTTTGTCTTTGTGATTTCATCAAGCGTTACTTGGCAAGGTTTGGCTTTATCTGTAGGTCTTTCATCTTTTATTGAAACGATATCCGCAAAAAAAATGCCGTTGGCAAGCGACGCAAGATGTTCAGCGTTAAATGATTTGGAATAACGTACAGCCAAATCAATATCAAGCCTTATCAACTCAATAAAATCAGCTGGTTTAGCCACAAAGTGCGCTATATTATCGCCCGTGATAGAACTATTTTTAATAATATCTGCTAATTTACCCATGATTACCTCTTGCTATTTCCGGTTTGCTATATAATTTGTTAATTGCTCTTTACTTAAAAGCTCTTTACGCTCATCCGACGTTATATCATCAAGATAAGCTGGGTTATAAGGTGCGGTATATAATACAGGTGCGCAAGTCTGTGAGTCATCAGCGTCTAATTCGTCGTCATCATTGTTATTATCAGCAGCTGGATCATTGTTCTTAATAATATACTTAGGCCAATCACAGACAGTCGTTGATTCAGGATATTGTGATTTCATAAGCCCGGGGTTAATGCTATAAAAAATCTGCGCAAGGATTTGGCCGTCGTCTTTGTTTTTTAATTCTTTCAGAATATCATAATTCATTGTTCGCAATAACTCAGCAAGCGCACCTTCATTGAGCTCGCCCATCTTTTCAAAAACAAGACGGAGTACTTGCTCTGATGCAGGGTATTGTGTAAGCAGCTTTTCTATGCCCTGCTGTTTTGCCAAATCTTTTAGCACAACTTCAGCAGAACAAGCGTTAATTATATTTAAAATGCATGAATAGCGAGCATCTTGAATTGTTATTGCCAATGCTTCCGTCATCAAATAGCTCATTTTATTTGAGCTTGCGTTAATATTTAAATACTGTGCAAAAGTATGAGTTTGTGATGATTGACCAGCGATTTCAAAATCTAGCAAATTCGTACCGTGAAGCTTGCCTGCCAGCAAAATTACCAGGCCCATATCTTTTGAATCTGTGAGTAGTTTTATATTCTGCGCTTTGGCAGTTTCATACATCGTAACAACTTCATGTCGTTTCATTGCATCAACATAACGACCAGCTGTTCTAGGTGCTGCTATAGACAGCTCTATAAATAAAGCTGGATTTTTTCACTAGATCATCAACGACATGCCCAAGGACATCGCGCGCGTAAATGATTGATTTTACTGTAATTGCCATCTCATACCTGCTCATCATAAAATTACTTATTAATGAGTTATGGTACTACCTTTCAGGGGGCAATGTCAAGAAAAAAATAGGGGTCAGGTCGTTTCTAGACCCCTTTTATCGCAGATAGGGGTCAGGTCGTTTCTAGACCCTTTTTATCCCGCAACACCAGCAGGCTTAGGTTCTTCAGCTCAGCATCGCTCAAAATATGCTTTGCATTAAAAAGAGCTTTGCCCACCCCTCCCGGGCTCTTCAAGCCAAAATGCTCAGCAATCTCTGCACGGCTGTACCCACAGGCTTGCTGGCATATCAACATGGCAATTTTTCTCTCCATATTACTGTTGCTACGCCCAAAAAGTGGATTCATAATATGTGCCGGTGAGATAGCCAGGATTTTAGACATTCTTGTAATTATTTCATCAAAGCTTGGCTTTTCAAATATGTACTTAGCGGCTTCTAAATCACCACTAAATTTATCGTCAAACAATTTTTGTTTAAAATCGTCAGACCCCATAATATAACTTTGGTTTTTCCTTGCATAAAACGTCTCTACACTATTTTTTTGCCCCTCCTGAACGCCAGATAAAGAGTTGACTAAGCCAGTTTGTAGCCAATCATAGTTATTTGATTTTTTAAGGTATTGAGGATAGCTGGACCATGGGTAATCTTCTAAATTTTTAACCAGTGGATTTTCCCCAGCGATAGGGTTATTGTGAATGTAAGCTGCTAAAGCACTTGCATAGTTCTCAGAGTCGACAAGTATAGATTTATACCGACCTTTGAATAGAGTGCCATCACTGCCAACGAAGGTATGATATCTTTGGGTGTAAACACCATTAATATGCCGCATTATGCGCGAAAGATTTCCAAGCGGCGTTTCTAGAAATAAATGATAATGATTGGGCATCAGGCAAAAAGCATGAACTACTGCCTTAAACTGCAAACAAGATTCAGCTACAGCTTTAAGGAATGCCTCGTAAAATCTGCTGTTGTGGAATATTGAACAGCGGTTGCGCCCCCTATTCATTACATGATAAAAAGCACCCTCAAATTGCATTCGACGATAACGTGGCATAGCCTGCCCTCCATTATTATTATTTTTTATTCTGTAAGCAGAATATCATCATCGTAATGGAATAAAAAGGGTCGGGAAACGACCTGACCCCTTTATTTAGGTTTTTTTGGCGCAGGGCCGCTAGCAGAGCCGGGTGGTGGCACAGCAGATTTACCACCCACCTGGCGGTTAGCACCCATTGCCGCTGCCGCTCCTGGCGTGAATTTTTCATTGGTTGCTGCAGTGCTTATTACATTAGCGGCAGACTCCTGTTGTTTTAAGCTCTCAACCCTTTCTTTTGCATCACCCATATGATAGTAAGGTGCAATATCGTTTCCTTCAAAAAGCAAATAGCTTGCTATTTCAGGGTGCAAGTGTTGGTTTAAAGCCTGTAAGTTGGTGGGATTTTTATGGCCTCCAGCTGCAAAATAACGTTCTAGATGCGCTCTGACCTTGCTTGATGAAACACCCTGCATCGCTTTTTTCTGCTGAGGTGTTAACGGGCAATCTACAAACTTTCCTTGGGCAGCAGCCTCAAGAAGCGCACCTTTAAGTGTAGCGAAATAACTTGGGTCACTTGCATGCTCGGGACGATTCCACGGCGGACACAGGTATTTCTCCTTGTCGGCCTGGGCAAGCTTCTCATAGTCCGCCCGGCTAACAATGGTTATTGACTCAATAAAATCTTTACGTAATATCTGGTCTGACTGATCACTCAAGGGCGTTGGCAGATACGTTTCTTGGCCACTTGCATTTGTCATTGCACGCCTAAAAATTAAAAATCTTTCAAAGCTTCTAATCATGCGCGCTGAATTAACCCAACCGCCCAGCGTGAATCCATCTACAGAGTCTTGGCCTGTAGCAAAGTGGCCTCTGACATGGTTTGCAGCAATACTATAGTTGCGTTCGTAGTTGCCCGTAATATATTTTAGTTGCTCGAGTGTGCCAACACCACCCGTCAAGTCTTCCATGCGTGGTTTTTTTATAATCTCACGCTCACAATCTGATGCGCTAATCCTAACGGTACATTCTGCGTAAGCGGCACCTAATGTTTGGCGCAACTTGTCTTCAACTATTTTAACCATTCTTATAGTCATATTAAATCTATGCTGGAAGGATTGCTCATATTCACTTTCATCTTTAAGCTGTAAATACAACAAATCAGCACTTTTAGCTTTACTTGGGTCGCTCAAAACCTGCTTGTACACCGTGTTTACTATAATATCAACCGCTTCACCTGGATGATTACGGTGGTACCAAAGTGCAGTTGTATACAGCATTTCAATATGTGCTGTCGTTGGAGGATTTAAAGTGCCACCAAAAATACATGCTATTACACCATTTGTTTTTACTGCTTTATCAAAAGCGTCAGTGTTACCGTGCATTCTCGCAATTGCACCTAATGGATTATCCATATCTGTTGCTTTTGACAAGGGCAGCAGGCTTGGAAAACCTTTTGTATTGTCTGCATCCCCAGCACCCACAATTTTGCTCAGTTTTTCTTCTTTTGCTAATTTTTCCAAATCAACATAAGCAGCAAGCTTTACTTCTGGGGTAACCGGAACGCTGTGAATAACTTTATGAAGAGGCATGTTTGTCTTAATAAGCTCTGCCGCGACAGTTATATCCGGTACGTTTACGGGTTTGCCACCGTTTCTTAGCCTAACTTTATTTAATATGGAAAGAGCAAGCGCAATTTTCACCTCGGGCCCTGCAAAATAGTTAATTTTGGCAGCACTCTCCTGCTCGCGCAGATTGCTCATGAAACCAATATTACCGACCAAGGTTATAAACCCTTTGGGTTCAGCATCGAATAAACCTGCATGCTTGGCACTGAAAATGAATTTCACTTTGCCTTTTTCAATATCATCAGACCCCGGATTTTTGCCCATGTGGACTCTGTTGAAAACAAAACCCTCAAGCCCTAATGCACTCGGGTTTTTTGGCCAATCGCCCTGAACTTGTATATCCGCTGCGCTGCGTTCTTGCTTAGATAAAAGTTTCTTGGTTTTTTCGATACTATCAAGATGCTCGGACTTACTGTCATGAATAAGATCAAGATTGTCTAACTCACCTATCCAGCGAATTAAAGCCGCCTTCTCGTCAGTTGTGAGGGCGCCTTGGCTTGTCAGGGCAGCAAATTCATTAAAAATATTATGAGTAGACAGTTCGCTAAGCGTCTTCGGATTGCCCGTATAATTAGGGGGATTCGCTTGTTTTGTTGCGGCAAGGTATAGCTCTTCAAGAAAAGCTTTATCTGCAAAATCTGCCCCGCTGCCTTGCCCAAGAGCCGATCGCATTGCTGTAGAAGCCTCTAACCCAGTAAATGCATTAATAACTTTATCATTATAACTGCCACCCATAACTGCCCCCCCATGGTAAAACTACTCATAAAAATGATTAATGTACTAAAACTAATGGCACAATGTCAAACAATAGGGGTCAGGTCGTTTCTAGACCCCTTTTATCTCGAGCATCAGCAGGCCTAGGTTCTTTAGCAAAGGGTCGGGAAACGACCTGACCCCTTTTTGCTATGAAATACGGCAGGCGCTTTCGTTGTTGCTGGCCGCGGAGCGTGTATTCGAGTTGTTAGGTGCTTTATCTTTACTAAGCGTAAACCTCATTAGTACAGTTGTTCCTCTTCCTGCTTCGTTATCCGGAGTACTGCCGAAGGTAATTTTTGCATGTCCCTCATTAATCTTCATGTCTATTGAAGCCGTATTTTCAGGAGCTTTGTCGCCCAGGCTATTTACTAACGCTTGAAGTGTTTGTGGCGTGTTACGCTCTTCTAAAAAAGCAGCATTAAGATTTTTAGTAAATAACTGTCTATTAACTGCCAGCTTATCCTGTATTTTTCTTATGAGCTCTCCATCGATGTTGTTCCCACTCAACATTAGCGTTGTCAGCGTGGTGTTTATTTCTAAGGCGTCTAAAAGTTTTTGTGCGCCGACATTGGTAATGCGGTTATTTCTTAGGTCTAGCGTTGCTACTGAGGTGTTTATTTCTAAGGCAGCTGCAATATATTTAGCGCCAGCATCGCCAATTTCATTCGCCGAAAGATTTAGCGTTGTCAGTGAGGTATTTCTTCCTAAGGCAATTGCAATATATTTAATGCCAACACTGCCAATCCCATTCGCCGAAAGATTTAGCGTTGTCAGCGAGGTATTTTTTCTTAAGGCAACTGCAATATCTTTGACGCCATCATAGCCAATTTCATTCGTCGAAAGGTCTAGCGTTTTCAGTGAGGTGTTTCTTCCTAAGGCAACTGCAATACATTTAGTGCCAGCATCGCCAATTTCATTCGCCGAAAGGTTTAGCGTTATCAGCGAGGTGTTTTTTGCTAAGGCAACTGCAAAGACTATTACGCCAATACTGCCAATGCCGTTCAACGAAAGGTTTAGCGTTGTCAGTGAGCTGTTTTTTGCTAAGGCAGGTCCTAAGGCTATTACGCCAATACTGCCAATGCCGTTCAACGAAAGGTTTAGCGTTGTCAGTGAGGTATTTCCTTCTAAGGCTCCTGCAATATATACAGTGTTGAATGCCTTAATATCTTGATCAAAGAGGTCTAACCTTGTCAACGAGGAATCATTCTGGCTTAGTCTGTTAATAATGGTTTGATCTAATGCCATTTTTTGCTCCAGTCTTTACTTTATGTGTATGCTAAAATATTATACCATTGTAAGTTAGCTATACCAAGTCCTGCAGCAATATTTTCAAACGTTTAGCAATGACTTAGCTTAAGGGTAGGTGTTATAGGTTTGGCGGAGAGACTGGGATTCGAACCCAGGGAAGGGGGTTACCCTTCAACGGTTTTCAAGACCGCCGCATTCGACCACTCTGCCATCTCTCCGAAGACCGTTACTATATTCGATTTTGGCTTTATTGGGAAGGGGTGATAAACAGCACTATATCGTAGGTCAGCTCAAAATATGTTATAATGTGTGGCATTAGAGACAAATATGGAGAATCTCATGGCACATAATGATATTAGAGCCCAAGTTTCAACGGCACAGCCCTCAGCGCTGGCCACAAGCAGTGTATTGCGTAATACCTATATGTTGCTTGCCCTAACCCTTGTTTTCAGTGCTTGTACTGCTGGGTTTTCGATGGCAATGAATGCCCCCTACCCTGGTTTACTACTAACACTAGTCGGTTTCTACGGCCTGATTTTTCTAACCTATAAGCTGAGCCACAGCGCATGGGGCTTGGTAAGTACTTTTGCTTTTACTGGCTTTGTCGGTTACACGCTTGGTCCGATGCTCAATATGGTATTGGCTAGCAGTGTTAATGGTGGCCAAATCATCATGACAGCCTTAGGCGGTACTGGCTTAATCTTCTTTGCTTTATCTGCTTATGTATTAACCACACGTAAAGATATGTCTTCAAAAACTGGCTTTTTAGTGATTGGTACGGTTGTTGCATTGTTCGTCATGATCATGGCACTTGTGTTCCAAACACCTGCCATGATGCTAGCGATGTCGGCTATTTTCATGATTATTTCATCAGGTTGGATTATGTGGCAAACCAGCGCCATTATCCACGGCGGTGAGCGTAACTACATCATGGCGACGATTGGCCTGTATGTGCAGCTTTACAATATCTTTGTGAGCTTGTTAACGCTACTCATGGCGTTTACAGGTAGAGATTAAAAGTGTAGGGGTCGTCCCCTGTGCGACCCGACATTGCGCAGCAATGTCATAACCACGAGCTACCGCTCGTGCAGGCTGCATAGGATACAGCCCCTACAACCACTCTCTAACGTTCGCGGCTCCCGTATAAATTTTCTATGTACAGCCCGGCTGATGGGTAACACTTTTGGCGCTCATGCCGATATAATGGCACATCATAAGCTATTTTTACGGTTTTGATCTGGTATGTTTTGTTCAACAAAACTCCGGATTTGTGCTTCATGCCTTGCCAACATTGCTGCAATTTCTGCTTTTTGTTGTGCTAACATTTCAGCTAATCTCGCCTCATCATTTCTTGCACTGCTTGCACTGCTCGCAAATGCTGGCAAGAAGACGGTTTTTACTGATGGCATTATATCATCATCTGCATCTGTAGACTGTGCCTCATCCTCAGCATCCGGTGCAGTTGGGGGTGGTGGAGTATAGGGCGGTGGGGCCTCTTCATCAACAGAAGGTTCGCCAGAAGCACTGCCATTTGTCGTGCAACTAGCGGCTGCGGTTGCATCAGTCTCTTCATTCTCAACATCAGGAGAACAATCAGCTTGTGCGCAGCTCTCAGCTGCTGCAGCATCAGCTACTTCTTTAGTGGGTGCAGAAGGTGCGCCAGAACCACTGCCATTTGTCGTACAGCCCGCAGCTGAAGATGAACCAGCACCTTCACCCGTAAATACTTTTTTAGTACCGGCATCGGGTGGGGAAAGCATAGTCAAAGCAGCTGCATGATCAGAATGAACAGCCCCTTCGCCATTAGCTGTGGTTACTTGATTTAACAAGTCTTCTGGGCTTGAAAAAGCGGCATTTTCACCCTTGTTATGCTCGTAAATACGTTGCAATACATCCGTTTCGTGTGTTGCCCACAAAATAAATTCGTAGTCCCGCGCATTCGGACTTGCTGCTTTATGCAGCATAGTATTATCCATATCCGTTTGATCGCGTTCAATAACAAACTGCTTTATGCGCTCATTCCTAAGCCCGTTCTCTTGGCCAAAATGGGCTTTAGCAAGCGCCATAAGCTTCGTAGGATCTTTTACTATATTTAATGCATCAGCATGTTGAACACCAAAAACTTTAAGTTCGGCAGAAATTTCGCACTGAGAATCGCCAGCGTTATAATTTTCTAATATAAATTCGCGTAGCTCTTGAGTTTTTTCGTCACCCATAGCTAACGCTTGCTGCATAAAAAACTTTTGTTCTGTTGCACTTAATGAATTGCTAGCACGCAGTATTGCGACCGGGTCCAGAAAAATGCCTTTTTCAGTAGCTTCTGTGGTAAGCCTTTCATCGACTAGACCACGCTCATCGAGCATTTTTAAGGTCGTGTACAAAAACATTCGATTGTCTTTTGTCATATCAAATACGTTTTTCTTTACTGCGCTGTCTTTGGCTGAAAACTCTTGGAACAAAATTTGCATCAACGTGGCATTATGCGTTTGCTCAAGGTAACGCCCCAGCACAATTTTATATATTTCTATGTTGTTTGACCTGGCTGCATAGTGTAACGCACATTTATCATCTACACATGCAGTCAAGCTGGTATTGTCTGTAATATTGATGCCTTGTAAAGCCTGAAGCAAGCTAGCAATGGCAAATCCTGAGTGCATAGCTGCGTTTTTTACTACAAAGGGATAAAAAAGATTTGCATCGATCTTGGCGGAACGCAGCATGCTGCGAATTACAGCCAGCGGAACTAGGGTGCCATCAGTACCGTAAGCTTTACAAAGGCTTTCTAAGTTAAGAGCATAGGGGTCATTCGTTGCAGATTGCTGGTAATTAAGAACGCCAAGTGCTATAGAAATATGGCGAGAAGTATAATGCTCAGCGTTGAGTGATTGCGCTTCCGCTGGCGTTAACTCAAAACCCGAGTCATCTGCGCTTAAAAAGCTGTCAAATGCAGTGCTGTCTTCGAACCCCTCTCTTAGTAATTTAAAAGCAGCTACTCTTTTCTCAGACTCATTGCTTTGAATCATTGCCGTTTTCATTTTGCTTCGCATTGTGTTTGATTTTGCGGCATTTTCATTACCCTGGAAAATTCTAATGAGCGTTTCAAAATCAAAATCAATATCCGCAAAAAAATCAAAGCTACTACTGTTGCCACCCTGGTAAAGCAGCCCCAAAGCAACTATTTTTTCATCTGAACTATCGCTATGCATCATTGCAGCCTTCATTTTGCTTCGCATCGTATTCGAATGTGCAGCACCATCATGAGTATTGAAAATCCTAAAAAGCGTCTCAAAATCAAAATCGATGTTTGCAAAAATATCAAAAATGTCTACGTCTTTAAGGCATTTTGCTTTGTCAGCATCGTCACGTTCTTCTCTACGGTAAAATCTTCTTTCGAAGTTTTTGTATATATCTATTTTTTTATTTCGGAGCTGCACATACGCAACGGCTAGCTCAGCTTTTAACTTAGACGGAACACCTTCAACATTTGCATGTAAGCAACTGAGAAGATCCCAAAAGGATTCTGTAAGTCCTGTCAACCCATGCTCGCGAGGGAATACTTTCTCCATATAGTTTTGATAT
This sequence comes from Gammaproteobacteria bacterium, assembly GCA_021773275.1. Lineage (GTDB taxonomy): Bacteria > Pseudomonadota > Gammaproteobacteria > JABCZS01 > JABCZS01 > JAJFKJ01. Next base: position 28,039 of record JAJFKJ010000057.1, on the reverse strand, counting down.
TGGGTATCATTGTAGAAATTAAAAAATGTTATTACTTCCCCACGCTTAATGGCGGCAACAAATTCCGAGCCTGCAGCTTCATCGCGAAGCACTGTCAAAGCGATTTCCTTTGACAACTTGATGCCCAAGTCTGGGTTTTTATAAAACTTTGCTACGTAGCGTGAATATGGCTTCCATTTTGATAAAAATAATTCTTGTCTGTATTTTGTTTCAAAAAAATCAGCAGCCATTTTTATAAATGCAGCTCTTGTGTCGCTGTCTGTTTGCGGTTGAAAAATATAGGGCCAAAATGTATCATTTGATTCTGCATGCTTATATGAAATCAAGGCATAATTTCTCTTTTCAATAAATGCTTCTCCCTCCATATTTCCATCTTTATACAACAAAGCTTCACCAAGTTCTATTTCTTGCATGAAATTGATTATAGCCGCGCAATTTCCCAGGTTTTCCTCCGAGGGTTCTTCAGAAAATTTTTGCACGAAATTTATTTCCATTATCGTTTTTGCAAGTTTTTTTGCTTTTATGTGCGCTAGGTCTGTAGGCTTCGTAACGTTTCTTATCTGGTAATGCCATGCTTCAAAAAGACTGCGGGTAAGTTTTTGAATATCTGCAAGCGATTTTTCAGCAAGTGTTGCGCTATCAATTAATTTCACACAGCATTCAAGGATGGTAAGTGCGTAGACCCTAGTATCAAGAGGAAATACAGAATGGAAAATATCCCCTAGATTTTTTAAATACGTTTGCATATTTTCATTATTGTTGTATGCGGGAAAAAACTTTGCCAATCGCTCGACTTCCGCAACTGCGCCATCATCTGTTGTGCGAGTGTTAACACGTTTATCCATCCAGCTGCCATATTCTTTCATAAGCCGCTTTGTATATTCATTCTCGAAAAATGCTTTTTCCTCATCGCTCTTTGTCTCTTTTTGTATCAATTCGTAATACATGTTGATAATAAGCTCACCAAATGTTTTTTTGCCTTGATCTGTTGCAAGCTCCATAGCAAATTTTGCCTGCATGTATACAGGGTCAGGTTTTACAGCTGAGCTTGCAAGCAAAGATGGCTTCATACGCTCATCGAAGTAGTACCTTGCTAGCTGGGTTACTGCTGCAATGTTGCCTGCAGCCGCAGCGCGGTGAAGTGGCAGTGCACCGTCAAAACCAGCCCTAACGCTTTGAGGAATGCTTTTCAGCATCTTATAGAAAGCTTCACTGTCTTGCAGTTTCGCTGGGTCACTGATTTGTGCCGCGATTAACTTCAAGGCTTCAGAATAATCGCCTGTAACTGCTTGTTTAGCTGCTGCAGCTGCTGATTTCGCCTTATTAAACATTCTATACCTCTGATTTTATTAGTAAAAAAGGTATTTTACCATGCGCCTAACTAATTGTCAATCAGGCTTAAGCCATGCTTCCCACAAAAGCCAGAACATCGACTATACTACATATATACGCCGCCATAATAAATAAGCAGTTTAACAACTAAATACACGGTGCCATATGTATAAGAACGCTATTTCGGGCCTACTGGCCGTACTTCTGCTTTTACCAGCACTCGCATTGGCTGTGACCTACCCTATTCCCGAAAATGGTGACGTAGTCGGCGAAGTCTATATTATTCATTCGCAATACGAAGATACCCTCATTGAGCTAGCGCGCAAGCATGATCTAGGCTATTACGAAATGGTCAATGCAAACCCTAGAGTCGACCCGTGGCTCCCAGGGCGCGGCACTAAAATTATTGTTCCGCGGCAATACATATTGCCCGATGCGCCACGTGAAGGCATTGTGATTAACCTTGCCGAGCTGCGTTTATATTATTACGACACAGAAAATAATACCGTTACAACACACCCTATCGGTATTGGTACCGAATGGTGGCCAACCCCCATGATGGAAAAAGAAACGATCATTGGCAAACAAAAAGACCCTTCTTGGCACGTGCCACAAAGTATTTTGCGCGAGCATGAAGCCAAGGGACAGCCTATCGCAGCCGTTTGGCCTCCTGGCCCTGACAATCCTTTAGGCCAGTATGCATTGCGTACCAGCAAGCCTGGCTATTTAATTCATGGTACCAACCGCCCTGTTGCGATTGGCCGACGTGTTACGCACGGTTGCATCCGAATGTTCCCTGAAGATATCGAACAGCTTTATTATAAGGTTCCTGTTGGTGCAACCGTACGTGTCGTGCATCAACCGATCAAGAAAGGTTGGGATGATGAAAAACTTTATGTAGAAGTGCACGAACCACTCGAAGGTTACCCGCTTGGCATGGATGATTTGCTGTTTGAATTAATGGCTATTAGTGAACAGCCTAGAGATGATAATCGTACATATATAATTGATTGGGACCAAATCAAGCAGCTCGACCGCGATATGTCTGGCATACCGCAGCCGATCGGCACGATTCAATAGACTACTTATCGCGGTAAGTTTCACGCTCCATACGCTTCATCTTTTCGTTACCGGCATCAGCATCAAGGCGCTGCATGTCATTGATGTGGTAATTTGATGAAGTGTTTTCCCCATGACTTTGGCAACTTGCTAACAAGATCAATGACATACTAAAAATCAATGACTTACCTAAAATTCTAATTTTATTCATTTTCGTCCCTCTTATTTCTCCAATGATATCTATAGCTTAGACCCTATGTGAGCATAAATCAAAGGCAAAAAATGAGCAAAAATCGGGTAAAAATAGAGCACTTCTCCCCCCCGATGTAGGGTCGATGTCTGATAGACACCTACATCTAGTATTGCTAAATTAACTGTAAACATAATGTAGATTAAATCTACTAATTAATATAAGTATGTAGGAGATGACGCAATGGACACATTAATAGGTACACGTATGTCAATAGTTGAGATATGTTGGTTACAGGGCTTTAAAGCCAGCACCGCTGGAAGAGAAGAGACTATCAACCCTTACCCGAAGTGCAGCACGGAAGCGCACTACTGGCAAGAAGGTTGGTGGGAAGCTTTCTTCAATGAAGGTGATCTAAATTCAGCTGAAAAATAATGCTATTGCAGTTCTCGGACTAGCAGCATATTTTTCTCCTGGAAAACTGTTGCTAGTTGCTCTAGCATGCTAACCGTGCATTCACCCGTTTGCATGCACAGCTGAAAATGCTGGTAGATTGCGGCGCTATCTGAATCGTCTAACAAGCGGTATTTGTTCCCCGTTTCTTTGGTCAGCCATAAAGCGTAGCGTTGTAGCTCCCCTTTGCTTAAAATGCGCTGCTCTTTGTCTTTCAGTGTTTGAATAGGCTCACACAGCTTGGTCATTTGACAGTAGCGATTGTAATCAGTCACCGTTTGCTGTACTTCACTCAAATCCAGTTCTATACCAGACGCTTGAAGCTGGCTCATCATGGCATCCATAGTATTATCTTCTTCGTAACACTGCCCGCTCAAATGACAAAACAAATCATACTCGTGCGTAGTAACGGGCGCTTGTGTAAATGCAAACATGGGTTGCGCATCAGCATCGGCAATCACAAATAAGCCTGGCCCATAATAGTCCTTAGCAATGGCATCTACACAGGCGCCTAATGGTGACTTACGCGTATAAAAAGCCAAGGCGCAGCTATCACTTGTTTCAGGTATGGTCGCTGTCATAGCGATAGTCAGAGGCTCTTGCTGGTGTAGTTGTTCTTGTACTTGCGCAATGTGAGCGCTTACGCTTACAGGCTTAGCTTCAATTTCAACGAGCTCTGGCATAGCGGGAACCAATCGATGAAGATGCTGCAAAAGCTTTTCTTGGTTTTCGTACTTTTTAAGATGTTCCATTTCACTGCGCACTATATTTTCAGCTAGCAATAGTTCATTTTCGATTAATTGCTCTTCCTGGATGATCAGATCTTCCAGGCCTGCCACTTCTTGCTGCAGGACCAGTAGTTTTTCGTCTAGCGGTGGAGCCGCAAGCAATGCAAGTGGTTGCTGCTTAACTAAATAGGGATGCTCAGGCGCTAGTAGCTCTGCCTCGGCCAATAAACGTTGGTAAGCAGATGCATTAAAGGACATGCGTTGTGCATATTGAATATAGAGGTCTGCCATATAGGCAGGTGCGATGGTTTCAATAAACTCGTCATTAGCTGGTAGGTATTCTTTTAGGGTTTCATAGTTAAGCTTTGCATCAGGCAAATCTTGTCTTTGAACGGCTGACAAAAACATATCTTTGTATTCAGCAATGTCGACCTCTTGGGCCAACTGGACATTTTTTTGCAGGCCGACCGTTTTATGCAAAACCATAAAAATAGATACCGCCAGCACCAAGAAAACCATTAATTTTGTCGCGCGTCTTAACATGCCATGCATATCCTGCTAGAATTAAGTAATGTTAGATCATGTTCTCGATAAAATACAAGCATTACAAAAAAATTATCCTGTATTCCAGGGTATTAAGCGAGGAATTGAACGTGAAACCTTGCGTGTCAATCGCCAGGGCGAGCTAGCAAGAACTCATCACTCAAAAAAACTGGGTTCCAAGTTAACACACCCACACATTACCACGGATTACTCGGAAAATCTATTAGAGCTCATTACCTCGCCGTTTGAAAATATCGACGATCTTATTGGTCAATTACATGACATCCACACCTATACCATTAACAGCAACCCAGATGAATATTTTTGGCCCTTAAGCATGCCCTGCTGGCTTGGCAGCGACGCCGAGATTCCCATCGCTGATTACGGAACAAGCAACAGTGGGCAGATGAAAATGCATTACCGACGTGGGCTTGGGCATCGCTATGGTCGACACATGCAAACAATTGCGGGCATGCATTACAATTTTTCTCTTCCTGCATCTTTTTGGGAATACTGGTACAGCGAAATAAATCAAAACTTTGACAGCCTACGCAGCTGTGTCGACCATTACTATATGGCACTCATTAGAAATTATTTACGTGTTTCATGGTTCACTTATTACCTATTCGGGGCCTCCCCTGCTGCGCACGCTTCTTTTTTTACACATAAGCCGGCTGAGTACCTCGAGAATTACAATAATCAGTTTTACACCACACCGCAAGCTATTGCACTACGCATGAGTGACATTGGCTATCAAAGTAAAGTGCAAGATAGTATGTCTGTTTCGTATAACAGCCTAGATGAATACAGCCGCGATCTAAAAAAAGCAACGGAAACAAGTTTGCACAGCTATGAAAACATTACGCAACAATTTGGTAAAAATGCGCAGTTAAACACTAGTATTTTGCAAATCGAAGCGGAGTTTTACAGCGCCATTCGACCTAAACAAACTTTCTGCCCTGGGCAACGACCAGTCTTTACCCTGAAAGCTAAAGGTATTGAATATATCGAGGTGCGCAACATTGATATCAACCCCTATCAGCCACTCGGTATCAATCAACAACAAATACTACTGTTAGACACGCTCCTAGTATATTGTGTGTTGCAAGAAAGCCCTGCTTTTACCAAAAACGAAGCTAATATGCTTCACCAAAATCAAATCGATACTGTATTACATGGTCGCGACCCTAATTGCATGTTGCAAAAAGGCAATGAGAAAATTAAATTAGTGGATTGGGCCAATGAACTATTTACCAATCTAGAAAAAGTGGCTGTCATGCTTGATGAAAATCAATCGGGCAAACAGCACAGCGAAGCCATTGCTTTTTATAAGCAACAACTTGCACAGCCAAGCACAATATTGTCTGCAAAATACATGAACGAGCTCAAAAATAATGGCTCATATATTGACCATGGCAACAAATTAGCACAACAGCACCACAAGTATTTTATGGAAAATCGTTTGAGTAAAGACAAACAGCAGATGTTTGTAGAAATGGCTAAAGACAGCCTGGCAAAACAAAAAGTGATGGAACAAAATGACTCTGTAAGCTATGAGGAATACGTGCGCAGGTATTATGAAGTTTACTGCGCGCCGAGTGACTGCTAGCTGTTAAGCTGCTGCATCATCCAGGGCATCTTGCACGGGAAGCGGTGCCGGTACAGGTGGCGGCAAACCTGAGCCATCTTCCTGGTCAATCTCCCAATCATCCCAATCATCGTATTCTTCGCCCCATTGGCCTGGCGCCTGCGCATCTTGACCGGCAATAAGTGCATTACGACGCTGCAGATAAATATCACGAATAAATGAGTATTCATCCATTGCGGCATAATCAAAGTAGTATTGATCATCAAGCAAATTAGCGCGAATATTAACGAGGTCAATCGCACCAGCGATATACAGGATATCGTGGTCAATGTAGGCCCAAGGGCTAAGAAACCAGTCTGCCACAAAGCCTGCGGTATCACGCATTGTGCTTGGGCCAAGTACCGGTAGCATCAAGAACGGCGAACGTTTCATGCCATAATGCGCTAAGGTCAAACCAAAATCAGCGCGCATTTTATAAAGCCCCGCTTCTGAGGCAATATCGAATACACCACCAATACCAAAGGTCGAGTTCATCCCAAAACGTGCTGCGGTGCGTACTGCATCATGAATTTTTAACTGAAGTACTTTATTAGCAAATACCGTTATGTCGCCGACATTACTAAAGAAATTCGTTACACCTTTGCGTACAATAGCTGGTGTTGCAACATAATAAATAGAAGCGATGGGTTTAAAGACGATAGTATCGAGCCCTTTATTAAGCGTGTACATCTCTCTATTGAGCCTTTCAAAAGGATCTTCAGGGTGTTTTTCGGTTACTTTACTCGAACTTGCGCAGGCGGTCAGCAAAACTGCAGTAAACATAAATGTTAAGATTTTTTTTATATACATGCTAGTTCCAATGCCATCATCCCCTCATTATACAAGAACGACAAGAGAGCGAAAAGCTTTAACTTTTAGGTAGTTAGGCGTCATCAATTTGGCGGTGACCAATGCCTGCTTTCTTGCAAACGCAGCCGCTATGTGCGGCTGCAATACAAGTTTAGCATAATTGCGGGGTTCTAGAATGAGACTTGACCACGTATAGCCATTGTCTTCACATTCTTATCGCTACGACCTGTGCTGTTGTTGTAAGTCGCTCTTGCATAGACATATTCACCGCGGAATATGACATTGTCTGTCACATACCAGTTGATGCCACCCGTCCAATCCCATTGCTTACCGGTTTTATCATCATTATTCTCTCCATAACCTGAGGAAGGGTTATCAGATAGATCAGTGAAGGCATAGCGCAGCGCTAATTCCCAAGCACCAAATGGATTTGTAATGTACTCTACTGGGCCGATTGTCGCACTGTAATTGTCGTAAGCACGTGGCTCACCGGTTAAAACATAAGAAACTTGCCCATAGGCGCCCCAGAAGCTTAAATCACTCACTGAACCGCGGCCATCCCAATAAGTCCTTAAAAACTCAGCTTGCGTCGTTAATGGGCCCCAGAGGAATGCACCCTCAAAACCGAAAGTAGTACTGTTTTTCAAATCACCAATTTCTGGTGCAACAGTGCTAACCAGAATATTATTGCGGATATTCGTGCCTGTTGTTGAGCGACCTAAAGCACCTGGTGTTGTGACAAGTGCGTTCACGCCTTGTGTTTCAGAAAGGCTTTCATAATGAATGGATGCACCAATAGCAGTAACATCACCTACACCCAACTGTGGCTTAGCCACTGCACGGCCGGCAAAACCCCATTGATCGCTATCACTACCTAGGGTGTTGTACTTCACACCATCAATAATTTCACAAGGGTTGGAGCTCAAACCTGCTTCCGTGATATCAGGCACGTAAGCTGCCAATTGATAACTGAACAAGCCTTCCATAGCTTCGGCATCAGCATAGATGCCAATACCGCGTGGCGGACCAAATGCTTGAATAGGCCCTGCGTATTCCATAAAGGTATTATATTGGTAACCTGACCAATAACCCAAACTACCTGGGGCATCAATTAGACCCACCGCTAACCATGCCACATCAAAACCATCGTAACCAATCCATGAAGCATCCGGTATGAAACCTTCAGTATTTGTTAGATTTCTGGTTGATATTTGGTAGCTCCAATCATCGCCTAAGTCACCTTTAATCCAAAGCTTCGCACGGCGGATATCACCACTTGATACGGCGACATCTGTTTTATCGCCTGAAAAATTAGCGTAGTCTACCTGTAACAAGCCACCTACGTAAGCTGAACCGATGGGTACTGCGTGTGCTGCTGTTGCAAATCCTAGTAAAGTGACGGTACTTAAAGAAGATAACTTAAGAAATTTACGCATTTGAGCTCCTACTCTTAATTCTGAACATCCATTTAGTAATTCATAAAATAACAAAAGGGAAAAGCATTCGCCTTTTATTTTGCGTCAATCATACCGTAATAGATTTAAATTGCAACAGCTAGGAATTTAATAAGCTTTGAATTTGTTTTTCAGAAAGGTTTCGCACCTCACCTGGCACCATTTCTTTGGGTAAGAAGATGTGGCCAAAGCGTACGCGAATTAAACGGCTAACTTTAACACCTTGAGATTCCCATAGGCGTCTGACTTCACGATTCTTACCGCGAGTCAACACAACATGAAACCATTGATTACTGGTGTCGCCACCGGTTGCTTTGATGCTGTTAAATTTTGCCATGCCATCATCAAGCATCACGCCCTGCTTGAGTGTTTCAAGCGCCTTAGCATTGACTTTACCGAATGTGCGGACCGCGTATTCGCGCTCGATTTCACTGCTCGGGTGCATAAGCTTATTGGCAAGTTCGCCGTTATTGGTAAACAATATCAAGCCTGCTGTGGTTAGATCTAGACGCCCCACCATGATCCAACGGCCATGCAGTAACTTAGGCAAATCATCAAAAACGGTGGCACGGTCTTTTTCATCTTTACGCGTGCAGACTTTACCAATAGGTTTGTGGTACATAATCACGCGGGTTTGTTCGGCAGTTGGTGCACCTGATGATTGTTTGATTTTATTGCCATCTAATTTGATATGATCAGCATCACTGACACGCTGGCCAATGTGCGCTGTTTCAGCATTTACGGTAATCCGCCCTTCTTCAATCCAGCCTTCGATCTCGCGACGTGAGCCCAAGCCTAATTCAGCAAGGTGTTTTTGTAGTTTTATCGTTGTCATGGTTACTTCTATGTTTATGAAGCTGCGTCGAGCTGATCTGTTGGCTCTTCATCGCTTACAGCAGTAAGTGTTATTTCACTTTGTGTTTGTTCTTCAATCGCGGCCTCTTGTTCAAGTTGCGCTGCAGCTTCATCAAGATCTTTTATTTCTGATAAAGGTGGCAGGCCTTCTAGGCTGGAAAGGTTGAAATAATCTAAGAAATCTTTTGTTGTTGCTAATAATGCAGGTTTGCCCGGCACATCTTTATGGCCGACAACACGAATCCAATTGCGCTCAATAAGCGTTTTAACAATTTGCGTGTTCACTGCAACACCACGAATCGCTTCAATTTCACCACGGGTTATGGGTTGCCGATACGCGATGATTGAAAGCGTTTCTAAAAAAGCGCGGGAATATTTTGCAGGTTTTTCATCCCACAACTTACTGACCCAAGGACCCAGGTCTTCGTGCACACGGAAAACATAGCCACTGGCAAGTTTTACGCACTGAACACCACGATCTTTGTAATCGTATTGCAACTGCTCTATCGCAGCTTGAATTTCTTTTGTATCCGGACGCCCCCCTTCATCAAACAACTCACTGAGCTGTTTTACGGTTAACGGTCTATCGGCAGCAAATAAAATGCCTTCAACTATATGGTATATTGCTATATCTTCACTCATCACTAATCGCTCTTACGTGGATTGGGGCAAAAGGTCCTGCTTGCACAAGCTCAATCATTTGTTCTCGTAGCAGTTCAAGCAGCGCTAAAAAAGTTACAATGACACCCGCGCGACCTGTCTCGGGGCGAAATAACTTTGAAAAATCGGTAAAATCATCGACCTTGATGGCATCAAGCACATAAGCCATCGCTTCCCGTACGGTAAGTTCTTCACGCTCAATTAAATGCGACTCAGTCATGTCGACGCGCTTTAATGCTTGGCTTAATGCCAATAGCATTTCCTGAAAATCAACGTCGGGTAAGGGTTTTTCTTTTTCCCAGTCAGGCGTGCCTGATACCACGTCAAAGGTATCGCGGCCAACGCGAGGCAAATCGTCTAAATCAAGCGCAGCCTGTTTAAATTGTTCGTACAATTGCAAGCGACGTATTAACTCAGCACGTGGATCAATTTCGTCTTCATCATCGCTCTCTGATGACCGTGGCAACAGCATTCGCGATTTAATCTCTGCCAGAGTCGCTGCCATCACGAGGTATTCGGCTGCTAACTCCAGTTGCATATCTTTCATCATTTCAACATAGGCAATATATTGATTGGTTATTTCTGCAATCGGAATATCAAGAATATCAATATTATGTTTGCGAATAAGGTAAAGCAACAGGTCTAGAGGACCATGAAATGTCTCTAAAAAAACCTCTAAGGCATCCGGCGGAATATACAGATCTTTCGGCAGCTCAGCGAGTGGCTGACCTTTCACTAAAACCTGGAAATCGACGAGTTCATCTTGTAGTGCTTGTTCAGTCATGTGGGTATTATAGCACTTTTAATCGAGACCAATAGCTTGCTGAACCTCTTCTAGTGTGTCTTGCGCAATCTCACGGGCCTTTTCGGTACCTTCTTGAACAATATTCCGAACCAAGCTTGGATTTTCTTCGTATTCACGGATCTTTTCTTGGATAGGCGCCAACTCTTGGTTGATCGACTCAATTATCGGCTTCTTGCAATCGATGCAGCCTATTCCTGCCGAAGTACAACCCTTGTGCACCCATTGCTGTGCAGCCTCATCGGAATAAGTTTTATGAAACTCCCAAACAGGGCATTTTTCAGGCGTGCCGGGGTCAGTCCTGCGAACTCGCGCAGGGTCCGTTGGCATCGTCCTTACTTTCTCAGCCACTGCATTAGGTTCATCCCGTAAGCTAATGATATTGTGATAAGAATTGGACATTTTCTGGCCGTCTAAGCCAGGCATTTTGGCTGATTTTGTGAGCAAGGCTTCAGGCTCAGGCAAAATGATTTTACCACTACCTTCGAGATAACCCAGCAAGCGCTCGCAATCAGATAAGCTCAAGTTTTCAGCTGCAGCGATCAGTGCTTGGCCTTTTTCCAGTGCTTCTTGAATGCCATTTTCTTGATATTCACGACAATACTCGTTGTATAGTTTTGCCTGCTTTTTGCCTAATTTATCAATCGCTGCATGGGCTTTTTCAACAAAGCCTAGGTCACGCCCATAGATATGGTTAAAACGTCTTGCAACCTCACGTGCGAACTCTACATGTGGAACCTGGTCTTCACCTACCGGCACTAATTGCCCCTTGTACATCAATATATCGGCTGCTTGTAGCAATGGATAACCCAAGAACCCGTAGGTGCCCAAGTCAAAATCTTTTAGCTTTTGCTGTTGTTCTTTGTAGGTAGGAACACGCTCTAACCAGCTATTTGGGGTAATCATCGAAAGTAACAGATGCAGCACCGCGTGCTCGTGTATCTGCGACTGTATCGCAATATTAGCTAAAGAGGGATTGATACCCACAGCAAGCCATGTCACGATGTAATCCATAACATTGTCTGACAGCGTATGGCTGTCTTTATAGTGCGTAGTGAGCGCATGCCAATCTACGACCAAAAAGGTACATTCGTACTCATGCTGCAATTTTAACCAATTTTTCAGCACACCGTGGTAGTGGCCAAGGTGCAGCTCCCCAGTTGGGCGCATACCCGATAAAACACGTTGTTTATGCATGTAAGTCTCTCATTTTAGTATATATTCGAGTATATCATAGTTATGTTATAATACACTCCAGCGAGGAACACCATGAAACTAGCATTTGAACTATTCATATTAGTCACATTTTTTGTCCTGTTTAAGGTCGTGGACATCTATGCTGCAATAGCCAGTGCGATCGTACTTTACGGCGTACAATTAGCGGTTATCTGGTTAAAGACCCGCAAAGTGGACAAGCTGCAACTTATCACCTTCGTGATGGTCGCCGTGTTGGGTGGCGCAACCTTCTTATTCCAAAATGAATTATTCTTTAAATGGAAGCCGACAGTTATCTACGGTTTATTCGCTGTTGCTATATTGGCGACACAAATATATACGCGTAAACCTGCCGTTGCCAAATTACTGGCTAAAGCAGTAAGCCTGCCTAAAGCAGTTGCATACAAACTAGATTGCGCCTGGATGGCTTTTTTTATATCGGTGGGTGTTTTAAATATTGCGGTCGCCTACTCTGTTAGCACTGAAACCTGGGTATATTTTAAGTTGTTTGGCATCTTAGCCTTATTATTATTATTTTTGGTGGCGCAAGGGTTTTGGCTAGCGCCGCATTTGAAAGACACACAACACGAGTAATTTGCTATGTCCCTACAAGAAATAATCACTGAAAAACTAACCGCAGATTTAACGCCTACAGCACTTGAAGTCATAGACGACGGTGCGCAACATGTCGGCCACGCCAGCAATACGGGTAAAGGTTACTTTACGGTTAATATCGTATCTGAAAAGTTTTCAGATCAAAACACGGTTAAACGTCATCGCATGGTTTATGCCGCACTGGGTGATCTTATGCAAGACGAAATTCATGCGCTCAGCATCAAAGCAAAGGCCCCTAATGAATAGACTTATTTTTTTAATTATCTGTTTTGTTTTTTCGGGTAGTGCATTAGCTGCTGGCGCGGGCCAAGCCACCAGCCTTGGGCAAGCTGCAAACAATGTTAATGATTTGCTGATGAGCTTGTCAGGGATTATTGAAGCTGTGTTTTATGTTGCCGGTGCCGTAGTCATATGCAGCGCTGGAATGAAATACCGCATTCATCGGCAAACACCGCAACAAGTGCCGATCAGCACCGTGTTTACAGAACTTATTTTAGGTATAATTTTGCTGTGCGTGCCAACGGTTACGAAAATGACCAATGAACACTTGTTCACCGAAGGTGACCCCGTGCAATCTCAAGGCGCAGGTTCACGCGCGCTTAATCAAGGCGCCACGTCTAGCTCTGGTAATACTGTTGCCCCAGCAAGGCAGACGCCGCGTCGATAATTAACACGACTATAAGGTATCGCGATTATCACCTTATCAGAGCCCAGAGCGTAGGCGATGAGTGCGATGCTTTACTGCCTGATCACCCCTCCCTCACGGTCGGGGCTCTGATAGCAGATTATTTCAAGATACACACATATGCGGCCTACAAATTTGTTGTGTTCGATTTGAGAAAGTTACTATGTCAACCCCCTGTTTTTGTACACACTAGCTAGTAGAGTTTTCCAGGTATTTGCTTGGGCCGCTGTTCCGGGTGCGGCAGATGGTAAGTTTAATAACACCTATCTGTTTCTGCCTCCACCTTCGCCCGCCTTATTATCTTGACTCTCACCTCATTATTTAGTAAAATGGCTTTTTTCGATTAAATATAACTGCATGATGTAAGCATTTTAGAGAGGATAGGCCATGCCATATACTTCAGAAACACCCAAAATCAAAGAATCAAGGGTCGCGACCAGAAAACTAGTTGTAGCTAGGGGCTCAGATGCCCTCTCCCTACAAGAAGTAGCAGGCATCTTAAATCACCCAGAGCGTATTGCTGCGCTAAACACTGCCGCACATAGGCATGCAACACGTACAGGCGCTGAAGCTAGCGAATATGTAAATTATAAAATTATCCTTCCCTTAAAGGCTCTGGACAACAGTGAAGGCGATGCGTATGCAGTGATTCTTACAGGTCCGGATATACCATCCACTCGCTCTGGCCAGCAACCAGGTGGGCATGATTTGTTCATTTTGCATAAACAAGGGGTTAATCTGCACCGTGATTTTGGCTATAGCAGGGATGAAAATTTTCTAGGTTTTCATGTACATGACCAAAGCGGTGATACATCGCTCCTGGAAAGTGATGTAGATACTATGTACTTTGAAGACAATGCTAGCCACACGCCAGAGTGTGTCATTAGGTCAAAAATAGATTTCAAGTCCAGACCTCGTATGTAGTACCGCTGCCAACCCTCGGTTTTTGCCCGCACTAGCTAAAAGCTTAACGCGCTGAGTGGCAATGCGTTTGATTTGAGAAAGTTGCTATATAAGTCTTGAAATCAGGTTCTCAGCCTGTTAAAATAGTTTTCAATCTAACTTGTTGAGTTGAATTATGCGAGATGATATAAAAAAATCACCCTATCAGCATCCACTTTATGTGGAGCTTGTAGATCTATGTGAAACCATGATTCTCTCCACATCAGATCCTCAAGATGCGCTATTGAGGGGTATATCCCTCTCGCTATGACCTCAGACACCTGGGTACAGGATAATGAATTTACAATTTTTGAAGACCCTAGCGTAATATATGCCGCTCAATGCATTAGAAAATTTGATCAAGAAAAAGACGTGTGCCGCCTACATTTGGCTTTTAATTTGTATTTATACATGCTGCATGCTTCGCCCTACACGCCCCAAGAGCGAATGCAGCTATTTGAAAGCATCTACCCTATGCTGAAAGAAAAATATCAGAAAGAGCATCCTACTTTAGTAATGGATCTAATAAAACATGGCTTATATAAAACTAGCGACGATATAACACCGGACAGAGATCAATGGTTTAAAAACAACACGCTTCAAAGGTATTTTGTGCCAAAAGGCCATATTAAACTCTCTGTGTTACAAATGGTTTTTACAGATCTGGCCAATGCGAGCATGATTGATCACAGAGCCTTGGGTGAGGAGCTTGTACGTGCTGCATATCAACGAAGGATTGCTTTCGAAGATTTGCAACACATGGTCGAATCTATCTACAACAGCTGGAATAATTTTGAAGAACACCTCTTGCAAACCGTCCCAGATGAGTCCCCGGTTCGATTCATGCTTCCATTGCTGCAAAACCCTAGTGCAAGCCTATCACAAATTGCTAATCAGCTGTCACAAACTGGTAACGAATTGGCTGATTTCCTAAAACAAGAGCTATTTAATTATGCGCTTTCGCACCCCGGCCGATCTTATGCAGAAATTGTTGATTTGTACTTTGAACTACCGGAAGATTACATCTATGTGGTTAATAATTTAATGCTGAAAGAAGGCACAAACCGCAGAAAAAACTTCATGAATTGTTTATTAGAAGTGATAATAGACTTATCTTCCACTGAAGACAAACGAAAATTAAGCAATTGTTTTTCGCAGTTTTTGCATATGAATGCAAAATCGCTAAAAGGAATGCGCTATAGAGACATACGTGAGCGTTTACTATTAATCGACATTCCCATTAACAGTAACAGTGTTTTGGAGCAGGTCCTTAACAATTATTTAATTGATACTCAGCATCGCGAACATGCTTGCGTAACGGCATCACCATCGACAATAGCTTATCCTAGGCCATATGGACTAAATGAGGTAACAGCCCAGAACCAAGATGCATCTTCTTCACCAAAACCAAGCACGAGCCATTAACCCCTATTTTTGCACACACTCGCTAGATCATAGGCCCGCTTGCTGACGCGCGCGGCTCTGACTCACGATAATCATAGGAACAAACACTATAGAATTATCAAAGCCCTACGGATAAGTCGCTTCCAACCAATCGAGTTCTTCTTCATCGAAGCCAGCTTCTAATCGTGCTTCACGGTGGTACGGGCCTTTGAGCTGTGATTGTAGGTAAGTTTTGCTTAGGGTTTCAAATGTTTTTAAAGGGTTTTGCTCGTTTTGTTCGCAGAGATATTTGAACCATCTGTTACCAACGGCAACATGGCCAATTTCATCACGCAGAATAATGCCTAATATATCTGCTGCTATTTCATCACCGGCTAATGCTAAATTTTGCATTAAGCTTGGTGTTACATCTAGCCCGCGTGCTTCCATCACTCTTGGCACCATCGCCATGCGGATTAAGCAATTATCAGCAGTATCCACTGCCAGTTGCCACAAGCCATCATGTGCGGGCAAGTCGCCGTAACTGCAACCGTAGCTTTTTAAATGTTCATTTATCAATGAAAAATGGTAAGCTTCTTCACCTGCAACGCGCAACCAATCTGTGTAATATTCTTCTGGCATATCATCGAACCGCAACACGGCATCAAGGGCTAAATTGATCGCATTAAATTCTATGTGGGCGATGGCATGCAACATCGCTGCTTTACCTTTGTCGGTGCCGAGTCGGCGCCTAGGCAAATCACGTGGTGAAACAAGTTGTGGTTGTTCTGGCTTGCCTGCATCTAGAGGTAGATCGCTTGTTGGAGCATGTGTATACGTTTTTTCTTGGGACCAAGGATAACAAAGTTGCATCGTTGCTTGCGATTTTTTGATCGCATCTTGTTCACAAAACAATTGCAGGATGTTTTCTGAGCTTAAGATCATGGCTTTTTGATGACTTTATGGCCGCCCATATAGGGTAACAACACTTCAGGCACATTGATGCTACCATCAGCATTTTGATAGTTTTCCATCACCGCAATAAGCGTGCGGCCAACAGCAAGACCGGAGCCATTTAATGTATGCAAATACTCAGGCTTACCTGTTGCAAGGTCGCGATAACGTGCTTGCATCCGTCGTGCTTGAAACGATTCAAAATTAGAACAAGAAGATATTTCGCGGTAACGTTCCTGGCCAGGTAGCCACACTTCCAGATCGTAGGTTTTTGCGCTACTGAAACCCAAGTCGCCGCCACAAAGAATAACCTTGCGATACGGCAGTTGCAAGCTTTGTAAAATAACCTCCGCATGCCCAGTAAGCTCTTCTAATGCCGCATAAGAATTTTCAGGTTTAACCATTTGCACCAGTTCAATTTTTTCAAACTGATGTTGGCGGAACATGCCACGGGTATCTTTACCGTAGCTGCCAGCTTCGCTTCTAAAACATACGGAGTAGCAAGCATATTTTTTAGGCAGCTGCTCGTCAGGAATAATTGCATCGCGCGCAATATTGGTTACCGGCACTTCTGCTGTAGGTATCAACCATAGGTCTTTATCGCTTTCTACTTTAAACTGGTCTTCGGCAAATTTTGGTAACTGGCCGGTGCCAAACAAGCTTTCGCTATTGACCATCAGCGGCACATTAATTTCTGTATAACCATGTTTGTCGGTTTGGGTATCGATCATAAATTGTGCTAAAGCGCGATGCAAACGTGCAAGCGGACCTTGCATAATGGCAAAACGACTACCGGTAATTTTTGCAGCATTTTCAAAACTTAAACCACCCATGTTCTCACCGAGTTCGACGTGGTCTTTAACATCGAAGTCAAATTTTTTGATTTCACCCCACTGGCTGACCTCAATGTTATCTGTTTCATCTTTGCCTAGCGGCACATCAGCATGAGGAACATTTGGGATAGATTCAGTAAACAGTTGCATGCGCAGTTGAACGGCCTCTAACTCGTCTTGTTTGGCTTTTAGTTTATCACCCAAACCTGAGACTTCATCAAGAATAGCCTGCACATCTTCGCCTTTAGCTTTAGCTTGGCCGATGGCTTTGGATTTTTGATTACGTTCGTTTTGCAAAGTTTCGGTTTGCGTTTGTATTTGCTTACGCTCAGCCTCTAAGCTGATGTACTTATCCTTCTCAAGGGTAAAGCCTTTTATTTTTAGTTTTGCAGCAACATCATCTAGTTGTGTGCGCAGTAGCTTTGCTTCTAGCATGGTGATCTCCGAATTAACAAGCATCCATTATAACGATATATCCCCTACTTTACTAATCTGATGGCCAGAAATAAAGCAGCTAGGCACAAAAAAATATTCAGGCTGGCACTCAAAGCCCAAGCAGCATATGCGCCACATTTTAACAGCTGATAACTCTCGAAGGTGAACGCTGAAAAAGTTGTAAATGCACCCAAAAATCCAACCATGAATAATGCTTGCAGATTTGGGCCCAGCACCGCTTTATCGAATGCAAGTGGAATCAACAAGCCCAATGCAAAACAGCCCAGCACATTAATTAAAAGCGTTGCATAAGGGAAATCTGGTTTAAAGGTGGCTACACCTATGGCAATCAGCATACGCGTGACGGCGCCTAAAGCACCACCTGCTCCGCACATAAGCAGCGTTGTCATGCCTAAATTAACGGTCATTCATCATCACCAATGACATCGACACCTGGTGGCGGTACAAAACGAAATAAATCTTCAGGCAGGGGATCATTCATGCTCACTTGTAAAAAATTGATATCGATGACCTGATCCAGGTTATCGATTAGGCGCATGCTTTTTATTATTGTGCCCTGAAAGCTTAGATAAATTGCTTGTAATAAACTTTCTTCGCTTAAAGGTATGAGTTCATAGGTTTGGTTAGCGTATTCTTGTGGCAGGTTCCGTACGATAAAATGTTCAGCGACATCTTCATGTTCGCCAGCAAGTAGTAATGCCGGTGCATCAGCCAGGCTAAGCTCTAGAGCTTGCACAGTCACTTGCTCAAGATCTTCGTCATAGATCCAAAGTCTTTCGCCATCTGCAACTAATAGTTGCTTATAAGGCGTAAGCACTTGCCAGCGAAACTGTCTTGGGCGTTTTAAAATCATGCTACCTGTTAAAACTTCTTCTGACCGAAAACGCGGGTCAGACGTTGTTTGCACATAGTCTGCGCGCAAGGTTTGAATATTTTCAAGCAGACCATTTAGCTCTTTCGCAGCTTGGTTGCCATGCGCCGTCAACGCTAAGAATAAACTGGCTAATAATGTTAAAAATCTTGCTTTCATCATGTTCCTATTTATTTCGGAATTAAAATTTCACGTGTGCCGTTAGATTGCATTTGCGAAACTAAACCAGCCGCTTCCATTTGTTCAATTAATCTTGCCGCACGGTTGTACCCTACTTTCAAGCGACGTTGCACCATTGAGATAGACGCTTTGCGTGATTCAATTACTACTTGCACAGCTTGGTCGTAAAGTGGGTCTGATTCTGGGTCATCACTATCAACTGATGGCATGCTCAGATTAGGTAGACTTGCAGAACCACTGACAATTTCATCAAGGTAATCAGGGGCACCGCGCGACTTCCAATCATTAGCCACTGCGTGAACCTCTTGGTCAGAAACAAAAGCGCCATGAATACGTGTACAAATACCTGCACCGACCGGTAGATACAACATATCACCGCGACCTAGCAATTGTTCTGCACCTTGTTGATCTAGAATTGTGCGCGAGTCAACACGTGACGCCACTTGGAATGCGATACGTGTTGGTACATTTGCTTTAATCAAACCAGTAATCACGTCAACAGATGGGCGTTGCGTTGCTAAAATTAAGTGAATACCTGCCGCTCGCGCTTTTTGTGCGATACGAGCAATAAGTTCTTCCACTTTTTTACCGACAACCATAATCATATCGGCAAACTCATCCACGACAACCACAATGTATGGGAGTTTTTCTAAATGCGGGG
The DNA here is from genome assembly GCA_021773275.1 of Gammaproteobacteria bacterium. Lineage (GTDB taxonomy): Bacteria > Pseudomonadota > Gammaproteobacteria > JABCZS01 > JABCZS01 > JAJFKJ01. The sequence continues at coordinate 8,731 of JAJFKJ010000057.1, read as the reverse complement.
GCATATCATCGCTGGTCATCGGTTCATACAGTGGATCAAGGATAGGTTTATTACCCCTTTCTGCCTCTTCAACTTTACGATTAAAACCAGCAAGATTACGCACACCTAAGGCCGCCATCAAGCGATAGCGTCGCTCCATTTCCGCAACACACCACTTCAATGCGTTTGCAGCTTCTTTCATGTCGGTTACAACCGGTGCAAGTAAATGCGGGATATCATCATACACTGAAAGCTCAAGCATTTTCGGGTCGATCATGATCAAGCGTACTTCTTCGGGTGTTGATTTGAATAAAATACTGAGCAGCATCGCATTCAGGCCAACTGATTTACCAGCGCCTGTCGTACCTGCTACAAGCAAGTGTGGCATTCTACCTAGATCGACCACTACAGGTTTGCCAGCGATATCTTTACCTAGCGCTAAAGCCAATGGCGAGCTTTCTCTTTGGTAAGCAGCACTACCCAAGACCTCACTCAAATAAACATTTTGACGATGCGCATTCGGCAATTCTAAACCGACATAGGGTTTGCCCGGGATAATTTCAACAACACGAACGCTGACGATGGCTAAAGAGCGTGCGATATCTTTTGCTAAACCTGTGATCTTGCTTGCTTTAATACCTGGAGCTAATTGTAATTCGAAACGCGTGATCACTGGGCCAGGATGCACCGCAACAACTTGCGCTTTGACATTGAAGTCTGCAAGTTTCGCTTCTACTTGTCGCGACATGTCTTGCAAAGTATCGTCAGTGTATACTGCCTCATCTTTATGCACAGGTACATCCAGCAAGGAAAGCGCAGGCATATCACCTTCAGCACCTGATTTGAAAAGTGGCGTTTGCGCAGCAAGAGTGTTTTTCTTTTTCACTAGCTTTACTTTGGCATCAAAGCTTGTAATTTGCGCGTCATGCGCTTTTGGTTTGTTATTAACTATTTGCGTTAACTTAGTAATATCAAACTCAGGCTTTTTAATAACATGTTCATCCAGCTGTGCTTGCTTACGCGATAAATGCCAATTCTGTATCTGCTGCTTCAGCAGTGTTGCTTTTTCTTTAGCGGTATTTAAAAAACGTAGTATGTAACGGCCTGAAAAGTCCATCAATCTTAGCCAAGACAAGCCAGTCGCAAATGTTATACCCGTTAAAAACAAGGCCAGTAGCAACAGTGTGCTGCCCGTTAAATGCAGGGTGCGAAGTAGAAAATCACTAAACACCAAGCCGAGAATACCGCCTGAGCCCAAAGGATAGAATGCACTTTGCGTAAAGTAGAGGCTGGCTAAAGCACAGCCCGCAAGCAAAGCAAATACAAAGCCTGCAAGGCGCAAACCAAGCATCGGGTAATTAATGGCTGCAGACTTCTGATGCCGTTGTAAAAACAGATACAAAGCGCCCAGTGCGATCATTGCTGGAAAACCATAAGCCAAATAGCCAAATAGGCTCAACAGAACATCGGCAAACCATGCGCCTATCGGACCACCTGCGTTAGCGATTTCAGTATGTTCACCTGTGTGCGACCAACCTGGGTCGGTACCGCTAAAGGTAGTTAGCGATAAGACAAAGAATAGCGTTATCGAGAGCATCAGTATGAAAGTGCCCTCACGCAAACGATTACTGAGCTGTGACTTTAGCTTTGCACCTAAATCTTTTTCGTTTTTCTTAGCCTGTTTCATTTTTATCATTCCATCGCGTATAATGTCTTTCCATAAGTTTAACACAAGGAGCTCATGTGCTAAAAAATACGCTATTCATATTTGCAAGTATTTTACTGTGCATTTCGACCCAGGCATTTTCTCAACAAGGCAACCAACATAGCGAGCATATGGCACAAGACCACGCAAACGCAACTGATTTAAGCAAGCGCCCTCGCCGCCCTGCTTTTTATGCAGAACTTGAGCCCTTGGGCACAATTGAACAAGACAAGCCGATAACGTTTCGGCTTACAATTAAAAAACAGAAAGATGAAATTGCAAAACATAAAGATTTTAAAGTAGTACATGGCCGCCGCTTGCATTTAATGTCGGTCAATAAGGATTTAATAGATTACCAACACATACATCCGCGCCCGGATGATCTTGATGGTGAGGCCATTTATGAATTCGAACTAACGCCAACACAAGCAGGCACTTACCAATTATATGCCGATGTCCTTACCGCGAAAGATCAAACAAATTATTTATTACCCGTCGTATTTAAGGTTCCCGGCAAGCAACAACAAGCTGTGCTTGCCCAGAACATTGCCGCAGGTGAAATGCAAATACAGAGCTTTGGTGAGGAGCTTACCTTTAAAGCGAGTATCGAACCAAGCCCTATTCGCGCAGGTGAAAATACCATGCTTAATATTACCGTTACGCAACATGGTGACCCCTACCGTCGTCTTGAACCTACCATGCAAGCTTACGCGCATCTGGTCGGTTTTAGCGAATGTCTGAGCACGATGATTCACGCACACCCGATGGGTGAAAAGCTGACATCTAGTAGCCAGCGCGGCGGTCCTAATTTGATGTTTCATTTAGTTTTCCCGACTGCAGGAAAATACCGAATGTTTTTACAAGTAAAATCTGATGGCGAAGATGTATTTGTACCCTTTGATGTAAATGTGATGTAATTATAGGAACCCACATGACAATAAAACACTGTAAACTACTTATTTTAGGCTCTGGTCCAGCTGGTTATACCGCTGCAATCTATGCAGCACGCGCCAACTTAAACCCCGTCATGATCACTGGCGTAGAACAAGGTGGGCAATTAACCACAACAACTGAAGTTGATAATTGGCCTGGCGACCCCTTTGATCTACAAGGCCCTGCCCTGATGGAGCGCATGCTAGAACACGCAAAACGATTCGAAACACAAATCATTAATGACCATATTCATACGACGAAGCTTGATCAAAAACCTTATAAATTGATCGGTGACAAAGGTGAATACACTTGCGATGCACTCATTATTGCAACCGGTGCCTCTGCTATGTATCTAGGCTTAGACTCAGAGCAAGCATTTATGGGGCGTGGCGTTTCTGCTTGTGCGACCTGCGATGGATTTTTCTACAAAAATAAAGAAGTCGTCGTTGTCGGTGGCGGTAATACTGCTGTTGAAGAAACTTTGTATTTAGCAAATATCTGCAAAAAAGTTACCCTAGTGCATCGCAGAGATGAGTTCCGCGCTGAAAAAATTCTTGTCGATAAACTAAAGGATCGCGCCGAAAATGGCAATGTTGAGCTCAAGCTGTTTTATGAACTTGATGAAGTCTTGGGTGATGATATGGGCGTTACCGGCGTCAAGATTAAGCAGAACCAAAAAAATGAGGTCGAAGAGCTAAAGCTGGATGGCGTGTTTATTGCCATCGGCCATAAACCGAATACGGATATATTCAAAAATCAGCTGGAAATGCACCAAGGCGGCTATTTGAAAGTGAACAGCGGTATTGAAGGTAATGCCACGGCTACCAGCAAGCCAGGTATATTTGCTGCAGGTGATGTTGGTGACCATATATACCGCCAGGCAGTGACTTCTGCAGGCAGCGGCTGTATGGCTGCGCTGGATGCTGAGAAATACTTAGATAATTTATGAAATTAAGGTTATAATGCCACTATGTCAAAAGAAGATATGATTGAAATCAACGGCACAGTTATCGAAACCCTGCCCAACACCACCTTCAAGGTCGAACTCGAAAACGGCCATGAGATCGTTGCCCACATTTCGGGCAAAATGCGTAAAAACTACATCCGCATCCTTAAGGGTGATTCAGTGGTTATTGAAATGACGCCTTACGACCTTAGCAAAGGCCGCATCGTTTATCGCGGCAAAATAAAAGACAAGCCTGAGTAAAACTACGGTGGATTAACTGTCAGAGCCGCGCGCGTAAGCAAGCGGGCCAGTGGTGTATTGCAAGATGGGCCCGCTCCATAACTGTCGGGGCTCTGATTTCAAGAACACTGCAAGTAAAAAACCCCCGCCGGCCTTCGGCAGACTGCCCCCTTCACAAAGGGGGCGATCATATATTCTTTCTACTCTGTTAATAATTCTTCTTTGACGTAATCGATTTTGATCTTACCATCAGCGAGGCTCACATTCACAGAACCGCCTTGGTGTAAATCACCAAACAATATCTGTTCTGCGAGTGGTAATTTAAGCTCGTGTTGAATTAACCGCGCCATTGGACGTGCACCCATCGCAGCATCGTAGCCTGTTTCTGCAAGCCATTTACGTGCGGCATGGTCAACTTCAAGTGCAACACCCTTTTCATCGAGCTGCGTTTGTAATTCGACCAAGAATTTATCAACAACATTCATCACGGTATCTTGCGTGAGTGGGTCAAAGTGAATAATGCGATCAATACGGTTCCTAAACTCGGGTGGGAATGTGCGGTTGATGGCTTCATCGCTTTCAGATGAGTGATATTCTGTTGTAAAACCAATACCACGCTTACTAAGCTCTTCTGCACCTGCGTTTGTCGTCATCACAACAATCACATGCCTAAAGTCTGCTTTTGCCCCATTGTTATCGGTTAAGCTTCCATGGTCCATTACTTGTAGTAATAAATTAAACACATCAGGATGTGCTTTTTCGATTTCATCAAGTAACAAAACAGAATGTGGCTGTTTTAAGACTGCGTCGGTTAATAGCCCGCCTTGATCAAAGCCAACATAACCTGGAGGGGCACCGATTAAACGTGAAACCGTGTGTCTCTCCATGTATTCTGACATGTCAAAACGCAATAGTTTTACACCTAGGTGCTGTGCAAGTTGCTTTGTGATTTCTGTTTTACCGACACCGGTTGGGCCAGCAAACAAAAATGAACCCACAGGTTTTTTGGGGTCGCCAAGGCCAGCACGTGACATCTTTATCGCTGCGCTCAAAGATTGAATCGCCTTATCTTGCCCAAACACGACCATTTTTAGATCGCGTTCAAGGCTACGCATAATGTCTTTGTCGCTGCTAGAAACTGTTTTAGAAGGAATGCGTGCAATTTTTGCTACGATTTCTTCAATTTCTTTTATGCCAATGGTTTTTTTGCGCTTACTTGTAGGTTGTAAGCGTTGGTACGCGCCTGCTTCGTCGACAATGTCAATAGCTTTGTCAGGCATAAAGCGATCATTAATGTAACGCGCACCTAATTCAGCAGCTGCTTTTAATGCACGGATTGTATATTTGATGTCGTGATGTTTTTCGAACTGTGGTCGCAAACCTTTAAGGATTTCGAATGTTTCATCAATAGAGGGCTCAACAACATCAATTTTTTGGAAGCGTCGCGCTAGTGCGCGATCTTTTTCAAAAATACCGCGGTACTCTTGATATGTTGTTGCACCCATGCAGCGCAATTCGCCTGAAGCAAGTAGCGGCTTGATCAGATTCGATGCATCCATAACACCACCTGATGCAGCGCCCGCTCCAATAATAGTGTGAATTTCATCGATAAATAGAATGGAGCCTTTGTCGCGGCGTAATTGGTTAAGCACAGCTTTTAAACGTTTTTCAAAATCACCGCGGTATTTTGTGCCCGCTAATAATGCACCGAGATCTAATGAGTAAACAGTACTACCTTTTAACACTTCAGGCACCGTATCATCAATAATCATTTTGGCCAGGCCTTCAGCGATCGCGGTTTTACCAACGCCTGCTTCACCGACTAATAAAGGGTTGTTTTTACGACGGCGGCAAAGTACTTGCACAACGCGGGTTACTTCGTTCTCACGACCGACAAGCTGATCAATGTACCCGGTTTTTGCACGAATATTTAAATTCACTGCAAATGACTCAAGTGGTGACTGACTGCCACCTTCATCGAGGCCAAGTTCGTCTTCAGCTTGCTGCATTTCATCAATATTATTTTCTTCATCGGGTACTTTTGAAATACCGTGCGCGATGTAATTAACCACATCCAGACGAGAAATATTTTCTTTCTTCAAAAAATAAACAGCTTGTGATTCTTGTTCACTAAATATAGCGGCGAGCACATTGGCCCCAGTTACTTCAGATTTGCCCGATGATTGCACATGAAACACTGCTCTTTGCAACACACGTTGAAAACCTAGTGTGGGCTGTGTTTCACGATCACGATCTTCGTTAGGGATAAGTGGCGTAGTTTCATCGATAAATGCACCCAGATCACAACGCAGTCGTTCTGTATCGCTTCCACAAGCACGTAGTACACCCACTGCCGATGGATTATCTAGAAGTGATAATAGTAAATGCTCAACCGTCATGAACTCATGACGTTTTTCACGCGCCTCTTTGAAAGCCAGATTTAATGTGAACTCCAATTCTTTGCTTAGCATACTGTACCCTTTTTTTATTTATTAGTTATTATGAGTCGTAAGTGCAAGCCTCTAAATCACATAACAAAGGATATTCACTTTTTCTTGCGCAATCTGTCACTAGTGCAACTTTCGTTTCAGCAATATCGTAAGGATACACTGCGCATACTGCTTTCCCTTGCGTATGGATCTGGTACATCGTTTCCTGTGCACTCTCCAATCCCATATCAAAATATTTCTGTAAAATTTCAACAACAAAGTCCATCGGAGTATAGTCATCATTAATGACCACAACCTGATACAACGACGGTCTTTTGAGCATCGGTTTCGCTTGCTCGAGTACTGCTGTGATATCCCTATTCCGCACGATTAATTCCATCATGGGTAAGCCTCCATTCCATATTAATAAGTTTAGCCAATATTCGGTATTATTCCCAAATATATGCATAGGATATCATGCCTCGAGCCAGATGGATAGCTATATGTCATTAATATTATTTCTGAAATTAATTTGACGTTTTGGCATTCACTGTATATAAATACATTATAAAGAACACGGATAGTTGTCAAAAAACGGAAGGAATGAAGTAATGGCTATAGGTACAGTTAAGTGGTTTAACAACGCTAAAGGGTACGGTTTTGTCCGCCCAATCAACGATGAGGGCGAAGATATATTCGCTCACTTCTCGACAATCATTATGGAAGGCTACAAGACGCTAAAAGCTGGACAATTGGTTGAATTCGAAATCAGCCCAGGGCCAAAGGGCTTACATGCCATCAATATCCGCTCTCACGTCAGTGAAGAAGCGGTGCGTGAAAACGCAGGTGAGCTTGCTGCGCGGAGCATAACAGCGCCGATGACAGCAACAAACCCGGTTACTGAAAAGCAAACTACCGAATAATTTTCCCCATGTTTCACATGGCACCAACAGCTTGTTATTGTTGCAAGCTGTTGTTATGTGTGCCAAAATGTCCAGGTTCTCAATAACTTCTTTGTTTTCAATGCATTAGCCTAAGCTTCTGATTTCCCAATACTGTTTACTCTGAACGCCAAACTGTGTAATCTAAAAGATACAGGCAAGAAACAAGTATGTGGTAGTGGGTCAATTTGCTTGCATGGTAATCTGGTAAAAATAAGGGAGACTATTATGAAATATAAATATTTAACCGCTGCTACCTTACTGGTATTCGCAAGCACTGCAGCTGCTATCGGGGCACCTGCTGGTGATAGACCGGGTCCTTATGATGACAGCATTGGTATGGATCGTGGTGGTGTACTACTTGCTGGCACCGGGGCAGGCGATGGCTTTCTTGGCGCACGGCCTGAGCAGCCTATACCTACCAGAAACGTTACCCCGGATCAGCCACGGTTTAACATTAATGATGTCGATTTTATAAAGCACAACTTGCCTAAAGTTATAGACCCTATTAATCATGGCAATCTAAAAACTCAGGTTAACAGCCAATATTTAGGGCAAGACGTGCTAGGCAGTGCATCAAGTAAATCGCTTGATCATGCCGGGTTCGCGGCATTAGTATCACCCAACATGGGCGAGGCTACCCTATTGCATGCCAAGCTGTTAAAAATTGGTGATTACTTTGCCGTCGACCTATACGGTGACAGCATGATCAACTACGACGCTTCTTCAATTCAAGGCTTAGTAGAACCTACTGACAGCGCAGTATACTTATCGGCAGCGGCTATCGATAACATCATCGAACATGCTGTTAGCGAACAGGGCTTAGCTGAAGTTAATCGTGTTGAAACAGACGGAGAGACTGTAAACCTGCTTAATCTCTAAGCGGTACTACAGCACGCAGAGGGCAGGCTACGTCTTAAGGTAGTCTGCCTCTTTGCGTTTATAACACCCTGTTTTTAAAAGAAATAAATGTAACTTATTGGCTTGAATAAGCCAAATAATCCACCTAAACTTAAGTTATGAACTTTAATAAATGGTGTGATTTCAACGATGTCAGCTCAACGCTCAAAGCAAATGAAGCACAATAAGGGCTATTGTATTGGCCGCTGCGCCTCTTTGTGCTTGCTGACAGCGGCCTCCCCTGTTTTAGCTAACCCTACGGGTGGCTCTGTGGTCGGCGGTTCGGCTACAATTGACTACGGCACAACAACGACGATTACCCAAACCACTAATAAAGCCATCGTCAATTGGCAAGACTTCTCTATTGATAGCGGTGAACACACTAAATTCGTACAACCTTCTTCTAGCTCAGTGACACTTAATAGGGTCACTGGCAATAATATTTCTAATATTCAAGGACAGCTTTCTGCTAACGGTAATATTTTCTTAGTCAATCCTAATGGCGTCGTTTTTGGGGCAGGTGCCCAGGTTAACGTTGCCGGCCTGGTCAGCTCTACAGCTAACATCACCAATGAAAACTTCATGGCCGGCAACTATTATTTTTCTGGCGCGCCCGACGGCTCTTATATTGAAAACTATGGTTCCATTACGGTAACAG
>JAJFKJ010000056.1 GCA_021773275.1 Gammaproteobacteria bacterium | reverse complement strand
TCATGGCCCCGCGCATAGCACCCCCTCCCGGTCCGCTCAAGCTCTTCCGCCGGCGCTAGAATCAGGAGGCCATAGAGATCATGCCGTGACCCGGTGGGTCGGTTGCGTGATCCAAGCCCTGAAGTTGACGGCTCCATGTTCGAGCAGTGGTCCCGCGATCACGAAAAGCAACCAAATAAAATTTTTTGCATTATTAAACTTACTGCAATTAAAAATAGTTATTATTTTTAATTACAAAATATTAACAAATATTTATTATCACCAATGGGGGCATCCATGATTCTACTGCTATAGTATTATCGGCAAGGTTTTCTAGAATCTTTCAGGTGTTCTTTGGGGGTGATTTCAGCATTGCCACCATGCTACATTATTTTTTAGGGAGTCTATCTGATCTTGATTCAGGTCCATAAAATGTCTAAATATACAACTAAAATTAGTGATTTTATAGGGCGCGTTTGGAGGCACCCTACAACGGTCGCGTTCTTTGTAATCTTTTTGGCGTTTACAGTCTCCGGATGCTTTCCCGAGGAGGAGACGCCGCCGCCCGGTCCAATCCGTGTTGGCGTCCTGCCGGATGAATCAGAGGCAATCCTGATCAAACGCTACGAGCCCCTGCTCGACCATCTCTCCGCGGCGACGGGCCTGATCTTCGAGCTGGTCATTCCGAAGGACTACGGCGAACTCCTGACGCTGTTTGCCAACAAAGAGGTCGAATTGGCCTATTTCGGCGGGCTCACATTCTTGCAGGCCCATCGCAAGTACCAAGCGGTGCCCTTGGTCATGCGCGACACGGACCTTAAATTCAGGAGTTACTTTCTGGCACGCGTCGGCACGGCGCCTCAATCCCTTGAGGATTTCAGGGGCATGCGTTTCGCCTTTGGTTCGGCGTTATCGACCTCGGGTCATTTGATGCCAAGGTATTTTCTCGGCCAGGATGGCATCGAGCCGGAGCGGTACTTCAGCGAGGTCACGTTTTCCGGTAGCCATGACAGGACCGCCCTGATGGTTCGCGACAACCTGGTCGATCTTGGCGTCGCCAATGCCAGGATCATCGATAAGATGTACGCGGACGGACGTCTCGATCCTGCCGAAGTTCGAATTGTACAGGAGACGCGGCCCTATCCTGACTATGTGTGGGCCTTGCAGAACAATCGAAACGCCACGCTGCGAAACCAAATCGTGCAAGCATTTCTGGCTCTGGGTCCCGCTGACAAAACACAAGCCAACATCCTCGAGAACATCGATGCCGGCGGGTTCCTGCCGGCACAGATTGAAGATTTCTCGGAGCTCATCGCAATCGCGGAACTCCGGGGCCTCCTTTAGATGCCGGCGATCAAACCGCCCAAAGGAGAGTTCGTGGGTGCCACGGGCTCGCGGGCGAGCATCTATCTGCTCATCGGAGTGCTGGTGGTCATGTGGGGCGCGACCTCGGCGGGCCTTGTCTGGTGGCATTGGTCGGATCGGCAACGGAGCGCCACCGCGAACGACTATTACTTGGCATCGGCGGATTGGGCGGGACTCATCGAGAAGAGGGCCGTGGAAGTCGAGGCGCTTCTCCACGTCAGTTCCCACCTGTTGGGCCGGCTCAACGGAGATGGGGCCGACGCAGGCCATGCCGAGCTGGATGGAGATGCTAACCGGCTGACCCATGTGAAACAGCTAGACGATCATCTGTACCAGACCGGCAAAATCCTCGTGCTTCTGGAGGCGCGTGAAGCACGATTTGGAACAGGGGAGACCGAAGCGACCCTAGGCTTGTTGACCGCCGCTGTGCAGCAGCTGTCGTTGGCGATCAAACCAGCCCACGAAAGCGATGTCCACCAAGGAGAGCTGATCGTCACTCTGGCGAAAAACTTCCGCCTCCGAAGCGAACAGCTGCGCCGTCTCCATGGCGTGCTCTACAATCGCCAAATTGAACTGAGCGCGCGTGAAAGGGCACGCGATCAGTGGATACTGATTGGTCTCTTCGCGGCGGCGCTGCTGCTCGCCTTGGCACTCGTCCGTGTCATTCTCAGTCAGATTTCACAGTCCGAGGCGCGGCAACAGGAAAGCGACAGGTTGCTCAGAAGTGCCGCGCGGATCGCAAACTTGGCCTATGCCGTTTGGGACGAAGTGGAAGACCGCTATTCGACCATTACCGACGGCTACGCCACGCTTCTAGGCTGCGACCCGGCGACATTCAGGAGTCAGTATGGCCAGTTCAAGGACGATGTCCAGCTGATCCATCCTGACGACCGTGAACGCTACAGGTCTTTGAGTGCCAAGAGCCGGGAAGCCAATGCCCCTCTGGAGATCGAGTATCGCATCGTCACGCCGGCAAACGAGAATCGCCATATTTTGGAGATTTCCGAACCTATTTTCGATGGGAGCGGGGCGATGACGCGATCGCTCGTGACCATCCTGGATATCACCAGACACAAGGAAACCGAGGAACTATTCCTACAAGCCCAGAAGATGGACGCCATCGGCCAACTCACCGGCGGCTTGGCCCATGACTTCAACAATCTGCTGGCCATCATCATGGGGAACATCGAACTCGCCAAGGAGCCTCTCGCCGAGGATGATTTCTCCTATACATTGCTTGGCACGGCCCTTCGCGCCGTTGATAGGGGTGCATCCCTGACGCACCAGCTTCTGGCATTCGCCCGCAAGCAACCGCTTTTTCCGACCATGGTCGACCTGCGGGAAAGGATCGTCGAGATGGACGATCTGTTGCGCCGGACACTGGGGGAGACGATCGAAATCGAAATGGTCGGCAATCGCCAGACATGGAGCTGTGAAATAGATCTCCACCAGTTCGAAATGGCGCTCATCAACCTCGCCATCAACGCCCGCGATGCGATGCCGGACGGTGGTAAACTGACGATCGAAATCGCCAACATGCGGATCGACGACGACTACGCGGCAGCTCTCGCCGAGGTGACCCCGGGTCAATACGTGATGGTGTCTGTTTCCGATACCGGCACCGGCATGTCGAAAGAGATCCGAGAGAATATATTTCAGCCCTTTTTCACCACCAAGGAAGTGGGACGGGGGACCGGTCTGGGGCTCTCGATGGTCTTTGGCTTCGTCAAACAATCCAAGGGCCACATCTCGGTCTACTCTGAGGTAGGGGAGGGAACCACGTTCAAGGTCTTTTTTCCGAGATTCTACGGCAAGGATCACACCCTTGCGGAGACGCCCGCTCAAGAGGCCGACCTCATGTCCCGAGGCGAGACAATTCTGGTCGTCGAAGATGACATCGACGTGCGAACCTTGGTGGTCACCTTGCTCTCTTCGCTGGACTACCGGTTACTGGAGGTGGGCAACGCACAATCCGGAATCGACGCGCTGAGATCCGAACCCGGAATCAACCTCCTGCTGACGGACTTGGTGCTGCCCGGCGGCATCAACGGTCGTCAACTGGCTGACGAGGCACAGAGTCTGTCGCCGGGACTGCCGGTCCTTTACATGTCCGGTTATACCGAAGACGCCATTATCCACCAGGGCCGCCTGGACCCCGGCGTTCACCTGCTGCAAAAGCCCTTCCGCAAATCCGACCTTGCAAAGGCGGGTCGCGCTGCGATTGGCTAGGGGTACCATATGTTAGATTTTATCCACTAGGTGAGGGTTCCGGGAACCGACAAAGCGGTTGCGTGCCCGCGCGCTCCTATGGTCAGCTTGGCCCGCCATGACGCTCGGACAGGACATCCGCTACCT
>JAJFKJ010000055.1 GCA_021773275.1 Gammaproteobacteria bacterium | reverse complement strand
TGCGAAGCAGCGTACGTGTCGATGCCCACGTGCACAGCGCCGATGGATAATGCGCCAAGTCGTGTCGGGATTGGCATTGTTGGTTGTCGGCGCTGCTGCCCCGTTATCCACTAGGGTCGGGTCGACCCTTGGGGACTTTGTGCTCCGTACCTTGAACATGACCGTCGGCGCCATTCCGGCCGCAGGATTTGAATGCGCGCCCTTTGGGTGCTGAAGTTTTGGACAGCGCCAATCTTCGAACTTCTCAAAATAGTACAGGGAGGCGGCCCACTTGAGTGGCATTCTCAGGTCTCACCCACTGCTCACCAATTGCTTACCTGCACAGGCACTTGTGAAAGAGACGCTCCGTTATTCGCCTATAACTTATTGAAAATATTGGTGACCCCGGCAGGATTCGAACCTGCGACCTACAGATTAGGAATAGCCGTAGCGGGGTTTCCTGATAGTTCCCAAACTGTCAGTTTATGCTTTCTTATCCGGGATTTAGGGGGATAAGCCGGGATATATCGGCATACCGATATTCTCGGAAATTCTGCCTTTTTCTCTGCATGATTACACAGGAATTACACCGGAACTGGGAGCAGCACTTCCCAGCGAGTATAACCCACTTAGCGTCCCTGGCTAAGAGCTGAGGTTTCGTAAGGCGATTTCTCTTTGGGATGACGGCAGGATGGGAATTGACACCTCCAGTGCGATGCACATCCGCGTTCTAAGCGAATCTGATATTGCCCCCCGGTCGACAGCGGCATTTAGCTCATTTGGGCCAGCTCCCTTAATGCCGGATAGATCCAAAAAGCAGTTCCGGGTAATTGCACTGTGCTCTTGCGCACGAATCGACATTTGACCATTTCCGTGAGTGCGCGCCACGGTGTTAAACCAAAAAAACCATTGACGGTCAGAGCAAACGCAAAGGGCAATCTTGTTGTGGGGTGGCTTTATCCAATGGCAGCGATAGATATAAATGTGACCATTTGTAAGGGTCAAAGTACACCGTAAGCCGCCGTCTCGCGAGCTATCTCTAGTATCTCGTCCTTATTAGGGTTGTCGTCGTCTACGAAGTTTTCGTAATCCATAGCCTGGTTGGGGTCGGCTTCCGCCCAAGCTTTCTCAAAATGTGTGAGATTTGATAGTACGCCTAACGTCCTGCATGCGCAGAAATCAATAGCTTCGCCCAAGCATTCAATATCGGACTCAGAAAGCAAGTCTAGGTTTGGCTCACGCCGTCCCGGATTCAGCCGGGCCGGGCCTGTGTTTCTTTGGAACGATACGGCCTCAGCCAGCCCCTCCGGCTCTTCGACCCAATTCCAATTTCCATCAATAAAGTTTTTCACGGTTGATGGGACTGGGCCTCGCGGCATCGCAACATATGTATCCGCCATAATTGGGCGGCCATACCTGTTCAGGTGCCACTTTTCAGCAAAGAAAAGGATCTTCGAGACGAAGAATGGGGTAAAGCCGGCGTGGCGACTAGCAATGTATGCCAACGCTTCGATTGCCTTGGCTTCATTGAATGCAAATTTTAAGGACATCGGGTCTGTACCTACGGGTGCAGCTTTGTACATAAGTATCATATGTGGTGAAACTAAGGAATCGTAAAGATTTCACTCGAAAAACCCATCACTGCCCTCACTCCCCTTCGTCCGGCTCGACCTGCTCCAATTCATCGGACGGCTACGAAAGGGATGCAATTCCCCTGGCGGTAGGGCGGTTCCTAGGGTTGAGGTGCCCAAGAGCCAGTCCCCCCTGCGCCGCCACGCCCAAAGCTTCTACCCGGAAGCGACTTCGTCCATTGAACGGGCGCGCCGATTGTGGGAGCCTGGTGCCGCTCGACCGCCGAGAGCACAGTGGACGCCGGACAATCGAAGCTACTCGCGCCGTTCCATTTCGCCCCTGACCAAATCGGGACAAATCTGCAATAGCCCGGCCAGCGTTCTAACGTCATTGCTGGCAGCTTTGAATGCCCCCGCCATTGCGTCTCGCATTTCTTCTTCATGGTGCACATTGCCGTTGGCGACAGCTTCATCAACTTGTTTGTCGTATAAGGCCCCAGCGGTGCTATTCAAACTTGCGCCACCTATCAGCCTCCCCGCGAGCCATTGCATGTCATTACAGAACGCAGCTTGGGCGGGGCTGCAAAGCGTCACCGAGACGACCAAGATAAGCATCAACTTCATTTCTCGCGCTCCCAACTGCGTTTGCGTGGTATCCTGAGGCAACCAGGCGACGTAATCGAGTCAACCACTATCATGGTCTCAGATCTCGACCTATGCCGCAGCGCCGCCGTCATGGTCCGCCACCACGGCGACAACGCGATGCTGGAGGCTGTCATGGTCTGTGACCGGCTAAGGCAGGAACGGGACCATGCCGGCGCGGATGTCTGGCGAGCTGTTATGAGGGCCATAGACGCGCTGGAGCGGCAGGAGCCGGGCGAAGGCGAGCGGCGGCAGTGAGTGAGCAATGTCGGATTCCGATGCAGGAAAAAGCAACGAATGGCCAATCGAACCGATACCTGGCATCAGTCCGCCTGAAAATCGAACGGGCCTGTCGTGGCAAGTACTTCGCAAAGCAAGTGACGCTGCAAAACGTCAAGGGCTGCCCGCCCCTTTCATTTGTACCAATTGCATGACGAAAGGGAATCCAGAGCCAGTATTCTACATTGAGGATGCCTACGTAATAGCCTATGCGTCCGAATTTGTTCCCGGAGAAGAGGGATTGATCGGTGTTTGCCGGTCTTGCGCTCCTGAGATGAATCACGCTGGCGTAGCTGAGATTCGAGGTCAAAAACTAAGGCAGTCATCCGGATTCCTTGTGATTGTCCTCGCAGTGCTGGCAGGCTTTGCTGTAGGCGCTTTTTGGTTTTGATGATTCCGAGATGACCGAACGCCACGGCGGGGCATGCGCGGGTCTTTCGCAAGCCCAAGCTAAGGAAACGCCCCAGGATGCCATAGGAGCGCCCTCACAGCCCCCGTTTGCTGGCTTGGTCTCCTTTGGAGCGCCTTACGCCCGTCCTGGACGCTCATCGCGCCGTTTTACGACTTGCTCTGCTTCGCCAACATTAGTTTCGGTGCGGCTGGGCGAGACCTGCGCGAAGCCCAAATTGATCCATATGTTCGGCAAGCGCCGTTGTCAGTTCTTTTAAGTCCAGGCACAGCGCCACCAGCGCAAAGTTCCCTATGCTACGATAGAAGTAATTCAGGAGATCCCTTTGCACCGCCGGCATTCGAGGGGTGTTAAGCATCCCTTCAACATGGAAAAGCGCCGGGCAACCGCCAACCATATCCATGATTTGTGGCGATGCTGCGTGCACATATCCCGAATACGCCCTGCTCAGTGTTCGGAACAACTGGATGTTATCACTCGGGTTGCCCGGAGCGATTGAAGAATTAGCAATTGCCGCCCTAATCCTTCGCCTTGTAACCGTCCCTCTTGACTGAGCCGATGACAGTGGGTCCCCAGTTTCATCAAACTCCTCCTCGTAGAAATACTCCAAGTATCTCTCGTGATTGGGGGATAACGGCTCGCCGTGGAGAGGTTGGCACAGAAAGGTGATGTCTTCGCCAAGCTCGTCCAAAGTCCGCTGCAAAACAGCGATTTCTTGCGTGTAGCCGTGCTGAAGCAGAATCTTTGCCGCCCCAAGCCCACTAACAAGTCGTGCGAGCTTTTGTACCAACGCCTGTTCCAACGACTTTTCTAC
Source organism: Gammaproteobacteria bacterium (assembly GCA_021773275.1). Taxonomy (GTDB): domain Bacteria; phylum Pseudomonadota; class Gammaproteobacteria; order JABCZS01; family JABCZS01; genus JAJFKJ01. Next base: position 2,500 of record JAJFKJ010000055.1, on the reverse strand, counting down.
GTAACGGAAGGCCTCGCCGCCTGGCACAGTTACTAATCTAGGTGCAGGGACAACAGCCTCTATTTGCCGGAAAGCGCGAGATAATTCCGAGAGGGTTTCGTTTAAGATGTCCATAACATTGTTCTTTCTGTGCAGCGAATTGTACGTCTTATAGGGTTGCGAACCGCAACTGCCAAACCCGTGACAGGAGCGATTGATGCAAGGTCGCAATTCATCCACCCCGTGCGCAACAACACCGCAACACAGGTAGGCAACAGAGTTGCGTAGGCAATCCGCTACCTGGTGATATTATATACAGTCGAAATGTGTGCTTTCGGTTCGATCCTGCGCAAATCCCAGCGCCGAATAGGGTGACAGCGCCGTGCGGTAGAAATGGCAATAAACAACAGATAGTATGTGTGAATATGAGCGCACGCACATTTCCGCGTTGCGCAACTGGCAGTAATCCTCTCAAGCAGCCATCGCAGCCTTGAACTTATGGACGGTCCCGACGCCTACGCCGCATTCTGAGGCCGTCGCGCGGATGCTCAGGCCCTTATCAAGGCACTTTCGCACCTTGGCGGTCGTCTTGCTGTCCAGCCCAGGTCGGCCCAACCTCGTCCCCTTCGCCCTAGCCCTCTCCAGCCCGGCGTTCACTCTCTCGCGGATCATTTCACGCTCGAACTCGGCGAAGACGCCCATCATTCCAAACATGGCCTTTCCGGCTGGCGTCGTCGTGTCGATACCCTGGCGGTCAAGGTAGAGATCCACGCCCTTTGCGTGGAGTTCGCCCAAGGTGCCCACAAGGTCTTGCAGGGAGCGGCCTAGGCGATCCACGGACCAGGCCATGAGAACGTCGAATTCCTTGCGGGTGACAGCTTTGAGCATGGCATCCATCTGGGGGCGCTTGTCACGGCCCTTAGCCCCTGACACGCCGTTATCGTCGTAGATAGCCGTTACCGCCCAGCCGTGGCGCTCTGCGGCCTCTACAAGGGCCTTCCGCTGGTTCTCGGTGGTCTGCCTGTCTGTGCTTGTTCGCAGGTACAGTGCCGCGCGCTTCGCCATCATCGCCTCCATGGTTGTCGTCACTCGCCATGAAGATACGTGGAGTCCGCATGTTCACATTTCAACTGTTTTTCGAACAGTGTTTTTGGGAAATTGGCGGCGTTGAAATAGTTGGGGTTTTCAGGGTGAAGGCGCGGGGGGTTTACGAACACGGGCCAGAAAGTCCGAATTCTTGCCAATGACAGCGTTCTTTCTTTTCTGCATTCGTGCCTGCGCCGGCAGAGCTACAACGCCGTGAGGCCCGGCGACCAGGGCAACCGCGAGCCGCCGTTGCTGTGGAAGGCGAGAGGGTAATCCACTGCCCGGACCCCTCCCCCCGGTCGAGCGGCGGGCGGGGGCGGGGTGGACCCTTTGGGGTAGGCGTATATCCGCCCTCTCACGAAAAATAAAAAATCCAGTTGGCACTGTTCCTGGGCCGCGATCATCGCCCTGTAAAGGGCGTCGTTGACACACTGATCTCCGCGTCCATTCCAAGTTTACTCGCCAGCGCCCGGGCAAAATCAGCATTCCCTTCCTGATTCCGATGTGGGCCAACGATGATCTTAACGACCGGAAGTTTGTCCTCTTTCTCGTAGTCGAACAGGCATGTCGTTGGTGTTGTGGTGCCTGGTCGCTCGAAGATTCGTTTGAATGCCTTTTCCGGCAGGCTGAGGGTGGGGTCAACTTCTTTCAGATATTTGTAAAAATCTAGTGTCGTGGGGCAAATAATAATACGGACCTCTCGTTCCTCACGAAAGGCACGATGCTTGAAACGACTTACACCACTTACAAAATCGCCAAAATAATCACCAGGAATATTGAGGCCGCCAGAAACAATTTGATCGAAGGAACTTTCCAACTTCTGAAGCAATCCGCCAAACTCTCGATGGAATCCCTCTCTGTCGCCGTCATATATGACATCCCCGAATGCTAGGGTAGAAATATGGTAGATATCGTTCTCTCTCGCTATCAGGTCAGACAGCTTTTTCGTGTCGAAAACGATCGCGAAACCGCCGTTGTCCCGGACCTCGGCATACCCCCGCCACTGGCTCAGAAGGCCGTTATCACGTTCGTATTCTTCGTCATCTGAGTGGGTGCAGAAAGAGGTGATGAACGGCTCGGCGAAGGGTTGATCTATCCGCTCACCTCCGAAGGCGATCCTATGGAACGTGTCAATGATCTTGGTTGCTTCTGTGTGAGAAAAGATGTGCTCGCCGCCCTGCTGAGCGAGGAACCTTACTTGCCTTTCTTCGCCTTTGTGCCTTTTACGAAGCCACGACTTGACGAAATGCTGGAGGTTCAAAGCCAACGCCTTTGACATAAGCCGGGTTTCGGATGTGTCGTTTAGATGCTGGTAGTGCGTAGCAAACAGTGTTTGTGTGGAAAGGATGCCCTCTAACCCAGCCCTAGACGTGTAGTGATAGACGAATGGGTATTCTTCGTGGACCTTGGAAACCGGGTCGACCATTTGCTTTTC
>JAJFKJ010000054.1:5000-33927 GCA_021773275.1 Gammaproteobacteria bacterium | reverse complement strand
TAGTATAGCCAATGAGTAGTGGGAATTACTTTTGTATGTTTTATATTAAAAGCTGGGTACAACTAAACTAGATGGCCTATACATCCTGCTTGCTTAGTTTCACAAAGGTGCGCACTACTTATTGGAAGTCAACTACATTGTTATAGCAAGCTGAAATTGGCTCTCTTTCAGAGGTGGGGTAAATATGGGGGCTTTACAGCGTTTATTCGGTAGTGTCCTGTTAGAGCTTAGTTTATGCTCTACTCAAATATGAGCTTGTACAGGCGATAAAACTTGACTGATTGTGTGAAAGAGCAGAGAATAGAGGCGATTAGATGAGAGTGAATAAGGCATATTTGCAATCGGGACGGCAGGATTTGAACCTGCGACCCCTTGCACCCCATGATAGGCAGCCTATTGCACATATCTAACATACTGAAATATGTAGTAATTATCTGTGTCTGTGTAATATAATAAGTTGACTTGTTGTTTTGTACGAATTATAGTATACTACTCAAATGTATAAAAGAATGATCATAAATCAGCTAGAGTCTGCCGCAAAGCAATATCCAGTTATTACCATCACTGGTCCGCGCCAATCAGGAAAGACAACTTTAGCAAAAAGCACTTTTGTTCGTAAAGACTATGTTAATTTAGAATCTTTGGATAATCGGCAAGCGGCCAGTTTAGATCCCCGAAAATTCCTTGGGCAATACCCCAATGGTGCAATTATTGATGAAATCCAACATGTGCCTGAGCTACTTTCGTACATACAGGTTATTGTAGATGAGCATGAAATACCGGGTGAGTTTATACTAACTGGCAGCCACCAAATTGACTTGCACAATGCTATCGCTCAATCACTAGCGGGAAGGACAGCGCTGTTAAAATTATTGCCAATGAGCTTGCTTGAGTTGCAGCAAGCGGGTATTCAAGGGACGGTAGATGAAAACCTTTTTAAGGGAGGTTTCCCACGATTGTATACGAAAGAAATTGATGCTGTTAATTTCTATCAAAATTATTCACAGACTTATATCGAAAAAGATGTGCGCAATATCACAAATGTAAAAAATCTGCTAGATTTTCAAAAATTTATGGCTCTCAGCGCTTCAAGAACTGGGCAGCTGTTAGTATATAGTACGCTTGCAAATGACCTAGGTATCAGCACGCAAACAGTTAAAGAATGGCTGTCAATTTTAGAGGCATCCTATTTGATTCACAGGCTACCACCATATTTTGAAAATTTTGGTAAACGCATCGTGAAATCGCCAAAACTTTATTTTACTGATACAGGTCTAGCCGCCAACATGATTGATATTGAAACAGCAGCGCAAATGGCAAGAGACCCATTGCGCGGCCATTTTTTTGAAAACCTGGTTGTTCTTGAGCTTATCAAATACAGATTAAATGCGGGCCGCACACCAGGTTTTTATTTTTTTCGCGACAATCATGGCAATGAAGTGGATGTAATTTATAAAACAGGTAATTACTTGATTCCGATTGAAATAAAATCTTCAGAAACATTTTCAGAAAAGCTTTTAAAGGGAGTTAAATATTTCCAATCTCTTGTGTCAAAACGCTCACCAAGGGGATACCTTGTTTATGCGGGAGAAAATGAATATGAGATTGGGAATATACGTGTAATTAATTACAGAAATATTGGGTCAATATTTGAAGAATAAGAGAATAATTCGGGACGGCAGGATTTGAACCTGCGACGCTTTCATATACTGCTCGGGCGGGGTGAACCCGCCCGTCGCATGAAAGGGCTTTGTTGCACATATGCGATGAGCTGAATAAGAGAGCGCGAGCGGCAGCGAGCGGTCATGTGAAGGCTGACTCAGCTGATCGCTCGCTGCCGCTCGCGCTCTCATGGCAGCACAAACCAAGATAGGATGAATTATGCTTTAAAACCTCGCTTTCATATCTTTAAAACCCCCATGGCAATAAAGCAAAAAATGCCCCCTTTTAAGGGGGGAGCCGAAGTGGCTTGTCCGTCGTAGCCCTTAGGCGAAGACGGAAACGAGGCGGGGGATTTTTACTTGCAATAAGCTAAATTCAATCGGGATGGCAGGATTTGAACCTGCGACCCCTTGCCCCCATTAAAGGCGTCTCTACTCATTTGACGCTGAATAGCTTCAAACCAGGTGATTAACTATTTTTAGCATGCGCCCTAAATTATCTGGCTATACAAATGGTGTAAATTTTAGTAGAGTTCCATTTAGGCATTACTACAAGGAGGGGGCCTTAATGACTGACTTACACAAAGCTGCCTTCAAAGGCGAATATGATAAAGTTGTAAAGTTGGTTGAAAAGGGCGGCTTTATGTCTAAGCCGATTCCCGTCGATACGATAGCCGCTGTTGGTAAATCCATACCTGACCTACCCATGAATGACCAAGTGGCTAAAGAGCTAGGTATAACCCCATTAATGTGCGCGGTGATGGGAGGACACCTTGATGTCGTCAACTACTTATTAGGAAAAGGTGCTGATGCAAACTTTAAAGCAGATCCTGGTGCAAACTTTAAAGGAGGTTCTCCCGTCAATTTTACGCTACGTCCAAGAAACCCGGAGAGCGGCGGAAGTAGCCGTGGTAGCATTTTAGATGCTGAGCCTGGTGGACCATGTATCCAGTGCGCTTTCACGCCTTTTACGATGACTTATGTAAAATATAGCAAAGCTATTGCAGAGAAATTGGTTAAAGCGGGGGCAGACCCCACTGTTGGTTATCCACATACAATGGACCATAGCCTTATAATTAATGCCGTCCCATATGAACGTAGGTCTAAAAACTCGTTATTTGATTATATCGAATACCTACTTGAATTGGGCAGTGACTATGCCCTACACAACAATCGAGGGGCGGGTATTTTTAAGGCGCTAACAAAGGAAGTGCAATCAGACGATAGGTTTTTACCTTTGCTTTTAAAACATAATATACCCGTCCCAAATCACTTTTTATTTGACGCAGGAGTTTATACTCTATCTTTTCGGTTTATCGCTAAAATGATAGAGGCTGGGGCAAACTCGAGATATATAGAAGGTAAGGGCTCTGTCGTAGACATAAAAGGGATATACAAAGATAGTTTGGCGAAAGCTTCCGTTTCTGATCTGTTTGCTATTGCAGTTAGGCAAGGCATGGAGGACGTTATATTACTGGCACATGCATGTTTGTGGAGCAACTATGAGCAACCAAAAAAATCTTTCGAGTTTATTGATCTTCTCAAAAAAAGCAGCATGGGTATTAATGCCTCCGGCTATGACGGTAGAACTGTCCTGCATTTAGCGGTTGAATTAAAAAACAAAACAATAATTCAATACCTAATAGACAATGGCGCTGACCCTTACGCATTTGAAATACATGGCCGTATACCACTTGAGATGCCAAAGGTAAGTGCTGAAGCACAGAGCATCTTAGGAGAGATTTTAGAAAAAGATATGCAACTAATAGCCCACGATGATGAACGGCTTGCGCAAGAGGCTGAGAAAGAAACACAAAGACAAGAAGCGCTTGAAAAACAAAGAGAGGCTGAAGAACGACGCCAGCTTAACGAGAATTTACAAAAATATTTAGCAATGGGTCCATCTGGAGAAAGCACCCCGCGCGAAGCATTTAACACCCCCGCTTTTTCCCTTGAAATAAGCCATGATGAATTGAAGCTGGGTGAAGAGCTTGGTATCGGTTCTTTTGGAAAAGTATACAAAGGGACATGGAGATTTGTTGATGTTGCTGTCAAACAATTGCATTATCAAGGGCTTTCACCCGAGAGTGTATCTGAATTTAAGGCCGAAGCCAACATTATGGCAAACCTGAGGCACCCTAATATTATTCAACTGTATGGTGCTTGCTATACTCAACCCTACTCGATAGTAATGGAGTATGCACCAAGTACCCTAGCGGCCCTTATCCATAGCAATCAAGAGCTAGACTGGTCCAGAAGGCTTACACTAGCCCTAGGTATTGCAAAAGGCTTAGCTTATCTTCATGGCAATAAACCACAAATACTACATCGTGACCTTAAAAGTATGAATATACTCATTGGAACAGAAGGTCAGCCTAAGCTTACAGACTTTGGCCTTGCTAGGGTCAAGGAGCATAATGCCCCGCATTCAACAACCCAAGCCGCTGTTGGCACACTTCAGTGGAGCGCACCAGAGATGTTTGATGATGAGTATGAGGGATACGGTACCGCCTGCGACATATACAGTGTCGGTGTTGTATTTTGGGAGATAGCATCACGCGAACTACCATACAAAGGAAAAGGGCAGGCCCAGATTTTGGCTGCAGTAATAACAGGTAAACGACCTGCTATACCTGAAAACACGCCTGTTGAATTTAAAAATATTATTGCCCTATGCTGGAAACAAGATAATAAAACTCGCCCTAGCGCTCCTCGTTTAGCAGAAGAAATGGCTGCCCTGGCTAAAGAAACACAGCCTGCATCTTCAGGCTATCTCAGCATGGTTAAATAGGAGAAATAAATGCCGTACTATAGTATAGAACAGCTTAAGCAGCTTCCCATCGAACAGCTTAAAAAGGATGTTTCTAATGGTGACGCAGAGGCGGAATTTTCACTAGGGTATTGTTATTACCATGGCGCGGGTCAAGGAATTGAAAAAAACATTGAGGAAGCCGTTAGGCTATTCAAAAGTTCAGCTGCTAAAAAAAATATCGATGCATCTGCATGCTTAGGAAATTTATTACTTATAGGCTGGGGTGTTACTCAAGATGTAGAAGAAGGGATCCGTTTGCTTGAGTTCGCGGCAGGCAAAGGGCACAAGTACGCAGCTTTGGAATTAGGTAAAAATGTTTATTACCTAGAAAAGTACCAGCGCAAAGATGAAACAGCGGCATATCATTATTTAAAGCTTGCGGAAAAAAATGGATGCCATGAGGCTACTACTCTCCTAGCCGCGCGCTTTGGTAGTGTGTTGTTTCAAGAAAACCGGCATAGGATGCTCGATCTTAAAAATTCAGACAAAAACAGCCCTTACAGTCTAGCCTTTTCTTTGGCAAAGGGGTTCACAGTAGACGGTAAATCTGACTGCGATGTGGCCTACGAGCTGATTGCGGACCTTCAAAAGAAAAACCCAAATAATAAAACTTATTTAACCATGCGTGGATGGATGCTGTACAAGGGGTTCGGCACCAAAAAGCTGGAAGAGCATGGTAAGGAAATGTTTGAAAAATCGAAATCTCTCGGCGGCGAAGACGCTGAAAATATGCTCAAATGGATTGAGTTTAAAGAAAGATTGCAAAAGTTAAAAAAATAGGAATCTCAAATGATACCAGTTGTTATAGGTGCACTACAGCTTGTTGCAAGGCAAATTCAGGAAAATATTGCTTTAGTTAAAGTTAATAAACACCAATGTTCGCGTCTTGGCTACCGTGTAAACTTGGCCATTGAGGTTATAGCACAGCTAGAAAGAAAACCAGAAAATGAGATGGAAAAAGCTAGCAGGCCTCTTTCTGATTTAAAAACATGCCTGGATGAATGCTTAGTATTTATCACAAATTTTTCTGATAAAAAATCCTGGTTTAGATCTGTTTTGAAAGCAGGAACCCATAATGAACAATTTACCCTGTACCACCAGCGAATAAGCGACATAGTTGCGCTTCTAAATCTTGAGGTTGATATCAAATCTTTCCAGAAGACACAGGAAGACGATGATGCATTAAAACAAGATATAGAAACCATAGGTCTCTTGCAGGAAGAAATAATAAACTTACAAAAACAATCCATTCATGACTTCACTGCATTCGCAAAAGATCAGGATGAAAATAACAACATATTACAGGCGCAACTTGCATCCATGCGGGAACAACTTGCCTCTATAGTTAGCAATACGGCCAAACCCGAAATAGATCCTCAGTTTATTATCAGTTTTTTTGAGCTAAAACTACAAAAAAAAGTAGGGTCAGGTCACCTTGCCGACATCTACCAGGGTGAGTGGCAACTTAACCCCGTCGCCGTTAAACGCTTAAAAAACGTAGACCCATCTTCTCGCAAAGAACTAGTTCGTGAAATTAATATTTTAGCAAGGCTTAGGCATCCCAACGTAGTGCAGTTCTATGGCGGCAATATCCAAGCAGGGCATGAATGTCTGGTGCTAGAGTTTATGCAACATGGGAATCTTTATGATTATATCGGCAACAATAAGCTTGGTGAAGAAAAAGCTCATACAATTGCTTGCGATATTGCCAAAGGGCTAGCTTATGTTCACAGCCACCAATCAGGGATTGTGCACAGTGATCTAAAAAGTAAAAATATACTTTTGGACGAAAATAATAAAGCTAAATTATCTGATTTTGGCTTATCACATGCTACAGCCCGCTCTATCGTGGGACCAGTAAATGCCTCCCAAGCCTTAGCTTGGATGGCACCTGAAGTATTAGAAGGAAAACCCAACACACACAAATCGGATGTTTACAGTTACGGTGTGATACTGTGGGAACTGTTTACCAGCCAACATCCAAGGCAGACTAGGGGAGTTATTCCTGGCCATATTCCTGAAGCTTACCGCGTGTTAATTCAAGATTGCTGGGCTGATGACCCTAACGTGAGGCCCAATATGAGCGCTGTTGTACAGCGGTTACAAGAAATTGAGCTTAGGAAAACTACCAATCAGGCGCAATATACCAGCGGTTATAGCAGTATGGTGTCACCCGTTAACGCCACTCTTAGAATGAGCACCCCTGATCCAAAAGCTTTGTTCTCGGCCGCAATTGATCTTCACCAAAAAGGTGACCTCTCATCTGCCTTTACTCTCTTTGAGCAGGCTGCTGACCTTGGTGATATTACATCTGCATCTAATGTTGGATTGGCATACTTATCTGGATCAGGGGTAGTAATAGATAAAAAACTTGCCCAAAAATATTTGTTGACGGCCGCCCGTGCCGGTGAGCCCAAGGCGCAGTATAATCTGGCCCGCATGCTTGAAAAAGGGGATGGAGTTTCTCCGGATTTAAATGAGGCGCTTGTTTGGTATAAAAAATCTGCAGAAAATCCTACTGCTGACGAAAAAACAAAGGGAAAAGCTCAAGATAAAGTAAGGGCACTTGAACCCCCTGCACTTCATTTACCTCTAAAACAATAAATATCAATTTTTGCTTCTTAAAATGTTTTGGCGTTTTGATATAGCAGTTATGCATGCCAGAAGTTTGGCTTCACGCTTTTCTATATATCAGTGCAGGCCATGTTCATGGATGCTTTCCTAATCATTGTGGTTGGGGCGAAGACCTTCCGTGTTTCCTGTCCAGCAATTCGTCTACGTCATCTTTATTTGGAGACGGTGATCGTGGGAACGCTGTAACACCGTGTGTTTGCGCAAGATGCGCAAGGAGTTGCTCTGTAGCTTGGACACGTTGTTCTAGTTCGGCATGCTTGCTTTCTTGTTCTCTCATTGCATGCTCTACAGGCACGGGGCCTTTACGCGTGTTGACAGTTTGTTGTGCTCTTTTGCCTTTTGTGCCATTACCATAATCAAGCTCATCATCATGATTGCTGTGTTGGCTTTGGTTTTTAAGTTTTTTGAGCTCAGCTTCTTGCGCCGCAAACCTGGCTTCTTGTGCCGCCTGTATTGCCTTTAATGCTTCAATTTCTTTTGCTGGGTCATAAGTTGGCGCTTGGGTTTGTGTGTTACTTATCACCAATACGGGCGCAGCTGTAGAAGATGAGCTGGCAGAAGAAACACTGGCTGTTTGTTGTGTAGCGGTAGGTGCATTCCCGGTTAGGTGCATAATCAGCTCACTAACCTTAGCCTCTGGAGCTGCATCATTAGGTTTTTTACTCATCATGTAGTCCAGCAAAGCATATGCATCTAAAATGGCATGTTCTTTTGCTTTGGTAAAAGACTCACCCACTTTTAACTGTTTAAGCAACAGGTTACAGTGGTGACGTATCTGATTAAGTTTGCCTTGGCTTTGAGTAGTGTGTTGATTTTGTTTAATCGCTTGGTCTTGGGTTTGCGTTAATGCTATCGCCAGCGCTAATGTGAATGCTGGGATGTCACCGGAAGAGCTTACCCAAGACGATAATCTGTGTATTTCTCTCACGCTATTAATATTGTCCGCAGTAGACATCATATGGGATATCAAAGATATAAAAGGCGCTACCGGTGGAAAAATGATACCGGTTACTACACTGGCTCCTTTTATTAAACGTTCCCCTATATTCTGCGCCACAGGGTCTTGCGCCCGCGCTACAGCGCCTGAGCCAATCACTAAGCTTGCCAGCAGGGTTTGGTCTATTACCCGCAACAAGGCTGCAAAGTAAGCTTGAGTATTAGGGTTTGCATTAATGGCTTGTATGGCTTGTTTTTGTTTGACATCTTCTGCTTCGGCCTTGAGTGTGCCAGCCAGTCTTTGCTCAAGCCCTGCTTGCGCTTGTTGTAATGTTGAGATATGAACCAGCAGCGCTTCTTTCTCACCTTGGGTAAGCGTTGTTACATCAGCTTGCTTTGCACTAGGTAGTGCTGCTAAAAAATTAGGTGCAGGTGTACTTTGCGGTTGATGCGCCCACGCTTCCCATTGCTGGGTGGGAGTTTCGCCTCCTGCTTGTGATTGCGAGATTTTTAATGATGGCTTGCCTTTTTCCTCATCGAAAGCAGCTTCTATCCAGGACGTATCAAAAGCTGAATCTGGTGCTAAAGAGTGGCCCGTGCATGAGCTAGCGCCTGAATGCTGATTGGGAGTTGTTGGATTCAAATGACCCTGCACTTTTTTCATTGTGTCTTTGATGCATTTCATTTTATTTATGCTTTTTTGGTCTGCAGCTTCTTTAGCTAAAGTCCTTTGGTGAGCTCTATTGCTTTCAAGCTGTTTATCGATCCATGCCATTACACGATGTCCAATTTTATTACCAGAAAGCTTAAGCGTTATTAAGCTGATGCGCGGCATTAATCCACCAGCCTCGCTGATTTGGTTTTCACTAAGATCAAGGGACGTTAGGTTAGCGTCTCTTATCAAGGCCTGAGCTCCTCGATGGTCAATTTTGTTTCGTGCAAGGTTAAGTGTTTCGAGGGTATTGTTACCTGCTAGGGCGCAAGCCCCAATATTGCTGATTTCGTTATCAGCAAGGTCAAGATTCGTTAGGGTAAAGTTGTTTGCCAGAGCGCCAGCACCTTCATTGCGGATTTGGTTGAGAGCAAGGTTAAGTGTTTTGAGCCTGAGATTTCCTGCGAGGAACCCTGCCCCCTTGAAACTAATTGTGTTGCGCGCAAGATTAAGTGTTGTGAGGGTAGTAGTCTCAGCTAAGGCCTTAGCTCCAGCATCAGTGATGAGATTACAGGAAAGGTCGAGTGTTGTAAGAGTGGTGCTTTTTGCCAGGACTTCGGCTCCTGAGTCAGTAATTTGATTACGCGCAAGGTTGAGTGTCGTAAGAGTGGTGTTTCTTGCCAAAGCTCTGGCTCCCGCATTACTTATTTGATTACCGGCAAGGTTAAGTGTCTTGAGGTTGGTGTTATTACGGAGGGCATCGCACAAACATGTAATGTCGCTGTTAGTTAAATCCATCTCGGATAAATCTAAGGCAGTCATCCCGGGGTCGTCACTTTGAATTCTCTTAAGAAGTTCGCTGCCAAAAGGACTAAAAAAATCACCTATTGCTTTAAACATGTCACCACCCCAAAGGGAATCGGGTTAAAAGTAATTGTTTGATAGGGGCCCACCAAAATTTCTGCTGGCCCTTATCACAGCGAAAGCGCTGAGCATTCTTTTTACCCGAAATGAGTCGATTAGTCAAATAAATTTATATTATCGAAAATCTGGGTTTTTGATTCCCTATTGGATTCACAAGGGATCGGGCCTGGCGTCTCCCTAAGCGCTCCTCATGGCAGGTATCACATGAATTATGGCGCTCTCTTAGCAAATGAGCGCCTTGACCCTTTGCGGGATAATTATTTTTCCATAAGCTTACACAGGCTGATTAAAAACGCTGCCCCAGTGCTGCCCCAGCACTTTCCATGTAGGATTGAGCAAACAGACTGACGCGCCTTGGCTAGTTACTTGCACTTATTCGGCAGAGCGCTGTTTGGAGGGCAGTTTATGCTCTACTCGAATATGAGCTTGTACAGGCGATAAAACTTGACTGATTATAAGAAAAAGCAGAAAATAATATTGGTTAGGTGAGGGTGAATAAGACATTTTGACATTCGGGACGGCAGGATTTGAACCTGCGACCCCTTGCACCCCATGCAAGTGCGCTACCAAGCTGCGCCACGCCCCGAAGTGCCAATCTTAAAGTAAATTAGGCAGAATGCCAAGGCGCTTGCGATTACTCCGGCTAATATACCCCTGATGGGTAAGTCGGCTAGAGCATAATCGAATATAATAGAGGTTACCAGGCCGGTAATTACGACGATGCTGATTTTTGCAGCTGAAGTTTTGTAGCCGCGTATTGCAGCAATCAATGGCACAAGTATGACTGGCGCCCATAAGCCATAGACTTTTAGCAAACCATCGATTAGGTTCTCGTAGGAGAGCGCAAATAATATGGCAGCTACACCGGTTAATACGGTAAAAACCTGTGTCAATCGCAATTCTGTTTTGTCGCTGATTTTATTTTTTGTTAAAGGTTTTACAACATCGTGTACGGTGTTTACCGCTGAAGCGTTCAAGTAAGAATCGGCAGATGACATGATCACAGCAATCATTGCCGCTACGACAATACCTGAAACACCGACCGGTAAAACGTTTTGAATAAGGTAGGGTAATATTTGGCAACCGGTAATCGCCATGCTACATACAGGAATATAAGCATTAAGTGCAGCTGTCGACAAAGCAATCGCTGCGACGACTAAAGATAATGGGATAACAATAATACCCGTCCAGAGTGCGCCGCGCACAACTGCTTTTTTGTCTTTACCTACCAATAGACGTTGCAGATAAGGCGGCGCTAAAGCTTCACCAAACAGGTAAAAAGCAAACAAGGAGAGAAAAGCAGCAGGGGAGAATTGCTTGAACATGTTAAGGTGCTCTGGCGGAATGGCTTTGAGCATTTCCACTGGCCCACCTGCAGCATAGATGCCATAAAATGCGGTAGCAGGTAGGCCAATAATCAAGATGGCGAATTGCAAAACGTCTGTCCAGATCACTGCTTTGAAGCCACCAATTGTCGTGTATATCACGATAATCCCAAAACCTAGCAAGACCCCAGTGCTGAGCGAGATCTGCAGTAAGCCCATAAAGATATAGCCGATGGCCAATACCTGGGCGCCTACAATGCCCGCAGAAAAGATACCAGCGAATAGCCCAGCACAGAGCTTCATACTGGTGCCGCCATAAGCCTCGCCCATGATGTCGCCCACTGAGATCGCCTCTCGGAAGCGTTGTATGTGAGGGGCGATATACACAGCCACACTGATTTCACGTATGCCTAGGCCCCACATAGCGAACATATAGCCAATGCCAATATTGTAGATGGCTTCGGCATTGCCCAGCGTATAGCCGCCACCGACGAGTGAGGCGGTCAGGGTCGCGAAAATCACCCAGGCCGGGTATTGCCTGCCGGCGACGGCATAATCCTCTAAGGTGTTGATTTTCCGGGAGGCAAAGTAAGTGATGGCAAATAAGGCCAGCAAGTAGGCAATGATGATGAAATGATCGATGTTCATGGCGATAGATTAACATATTCGATATAATGCCGCGATGGATAGCAGAAACAACTTTGACATCATACGCATCAGCTTGGCCTTGGTCGTTTTGTTCTTTCATTCCTGGGCTTTGAGCCAGCAGGAAAGTCTAAAATTTCTAGGAACCCTATTCAGCGCTGACTTTGCCGTCAAAGGCTTTTTCACGATCAGTGGGTTTTTGGTGATGAAAAGCTATATTCGCAGCAAATCAAAAAAAGACTACTTTGAAAAACGATTAAGACGCATTTACCCGGCCTATGTAGCAGTCATCGTTATCGGTCTTTTAATTGGCTCGCTGGTAACCTCCTTGACTTTTTTACAATTTGTAAGCTCTGAACATACGCTGAAATATTTAGCTGCTAATTTATTGTTTCTCAATTTCTTAGAGCCGACGCTGCCTCATGTTTTTGGGCAAAACTGGATACCTGCTATTAATGGTTCACTTTGGACTATAAAAATAGAGATTTGCTTGTATTTTTGTGTGCCTATTATTTATCTGATGTTTAAAAAAATAGGCGCTAAAAAAGCGACGCTTTTGATATTCAGCTTGAGTGTGGCTTGGGTTTATTTATTCAAGTATATGCTGGTTTTTAAGCTGTCAGATGAGTTGGCAAGACAGTTCGTCGGGCAATTATCTTACTTTGTGATAGGTGCATTTTTAAGCTACGAAATCGCTTATTTAAAGAAGCTAAAATACATAGTGCCGGTTTCAGGCATAATATTTTTTATCAGTATTGGTACGCCGTTACGCCTAATGATTGAGCCTGTGTTTTATGCAAGCTTAGTGATATTTTTTGCCACCAGCGCATACAAATCCATCAATATTGGTAGATACGGCGATGTGGCCTATGGGATATATTTGTACCATTTCCCGTTAATCCAATTAGCCGTATTTTGGGGTATTTACGAATATAATGCCTATTTGGGCATGGCATCGACGCTGCTAGCGACCTTGGTATTGTCGGTCTTATCCTGGCACTTCATCGAAAAAAGGTTCTTGAAGCGTAGCTCGCACTATATACGCTCCCTGGATGCTAAGAGCGCACCTGAGGGCTTAGAGGTCAAGGCTAGGCCCGCAGCACACACAGTTACATAGCTAATTAGCTTAGTGCTTGACATCATTGCAATAATCCCGCAAAATACCGCTTTGCTAGCATTGTATGGAGAAAGGAAATTGGCAAACATTAAATCAGCTAAAAAACGGGCCAAACAGTCGGAAAAAAACCGTCAGCACAATGGGTCACGTCGTACACGTATGCGTACACTTATTAAGAAGGTTCGCGCCGCTATTACTGCAGGCGATAAAAAAGTAGCAACTGAAGCTTTGAAAACAGCGACTGCTATTATCGACAAATTTGCGGGTAAGGGCTTGATCCACAAAAATACAGCAGCACGGTATAAAAGCCGTTTAAGCGCTCAGATTAAAGCACTAGCCTAAGCAAATGCCAACGCTCAATATTGTAGGGGCTGGCCGACTGGGTAAGGCTTTTGGTCGCCTACTGCAACAGCAGCAATTGACTACTATCCAGCATATTTGTAATCAATCATTTTCCAGTGCGCAAGCAGCGGCCGCCTTTATAGGGCAGGGCGATGCTGTGCCAGCGTTAGCCGCGCTTGCGCCCGCCGATATCACACTTATTACCACCCCAGATGATGCCATTACGGATGTCTGCCAGCAGCTTGTTGCGCAGCATAAGATCAAGCCAGGTAGCATTGTAGTGCATTGCAGCGGCGCGTTAGGTTCTGATATATTGGCCCCTGCTCAATTTGCGGGCGCTTTTGTCGCGAGCATGCATCCACTGAAAAGTGTTGCCGATAGTGCGCAAGCCGTAAAAACATTTGCGGGTACTTTTTGCGCAATAGAGGGCGCTGACAAAGCCACCAAGCTTTTACATGCGTGGATGCTTGAACTTGATGCAAAAGGCGTTACAATGCTCCCAGAGCATAAAATTCTCTATCACGCAGCCTCAGTGCTTTCCTGTGCAGGTTTAACAACCCTTTTTGGTACCACAGTGGAATTATACCAGGCCTCTGGTATGAGCGCTGAGGAGGCTCAAGCAATGCTGGGGCCATTTTTGCAAGAGACATTAGACAACAATATGAGCCTAGGTTCACAGAAAGCACTAACCGGCCCAGTAGCGCGTGGCGATCACGATATGCTTGAGAAGCATTCGCAAGTGTTGAGCAAACACGATGGTCTAGTGCACAAACTCTACGTTGCAATGACAGATTGTGCTAAAAAACTGTTATAAAAAAAGGGCCGCAAGCGACCCTTTTTATTGCTAGATATTGCTTACATAAATTTGTAAAAGACGTTAGCAGAGATGATGTCGGAAACATAGAAATCATCACGTACGTTTTCAGCTGGGCGAAGTACATTGTATTCACCACGAACGCCGAATTGTTCGTAAGTAGCTTGAATACCTACACCGTATGTAAGTGCGAAGCCATGAGTAGTTTCAGTGAATGTAGATATAGATGGGTCAACATCTTTAAAGCGTTGGTCGCTTTGCATGTACGCAGCGCCTAGCTTAGCGAAAACACCAACATAGTCACCTAAAGGTAAAGTACCTTTACCGACCAAGTGGATGTTCCACTGATCTTTAACTTTAATGTCCTGTGCTTTGTCGCCGCCATCATCTTTGACGCGGAAGTTCATATCACCCACCCAAGTAAAGCCAAGCTCACCGGCGAAGTAGTTGCTGACATCACGACCGACATACAAGTCAAAACCCGCATCAGCACTGCGCTGGTCTACACGTGGGAATGTTGAGCTCTTGAACTGCGTAACACCGCCACGGGTGTCCATAAGCTGTTGGCTGTCGACATTAGCGCCAAGACCCACGTACCAGCCTGTGTCCCATGCTGCATTATAGCCGTCTAGCATACCAGCAAAAGCGGGTAGGCTTATCGCCAAGCTTCCAACCGTTGCAAGTGTCATTTTCTTTAAGTTCATAATATTTTCCTCTATTACGTAATATTTGGTTTTAGTCTAAAAAAAGGGCCGCGAGCGGCCCTTTTTATTGCTAAGTATCTTTTACATGAATTTGTAGAAGACGTTAGCAGAGATGACATCAGAAACATAGAAGTCATCACGTACGTTTTCAGCTGGGCGAAGTACGTTGTATTCTGTACGTAAACCGAACTGTTCGTAAGTAAGCTCAAGACCAACACCATAAGTTAGCGCGAAGCCATGAGTTGTTTCAGTGAACGTAGATACAGCAGGATCAACGTTTGTGAAACGTTGGTCGCTTTGCATGTACGCAGCACCTAGTTTAGCGAATACGTTGAAGTAGTCACCTAAAGGTAGTGAACCTTTACCAACCAAGTGGATGTTCCACTGGTCTTTAACTTTGATGTCTTGCTCTTTGTCACCAGTTGAACTGTCGCGAACGCGGAAGTTCTGGTCACCAACCCAAGTGAAACCCATTTCACCTGCGAAGTAATTGCTTACATCACGACCCACATACACGTCAAAACCAACATCGCTGCTGCGACGATCGATGCGAGTGTCTGTAGCGCTCTTGAACTGAGTAACGCCGCCACGAGTATCCATTACAGATTGCGCGTCGCCGTTAATACCAGCACCGATGTACCAGCCTGTATCCCAAGCACCATTATAGCCATCTAACATACCTGCGAATGCTGGTAGGCTTATTGCTAAGCTTCCAACCGTTGCAAGTGTAATTTTCTTTAAATTCATAACATCTTCCTCTATTACGTAATAGTTTAAGTTAAATAAAATCAAAATAATACTGATACAGTATTATCAGAGATTTCTAAAATTGCAAGAAAGCAGTTAAAATTTGCCACACTTTCTCCCAATGTCCCCATTCTGGTGCAAAAATTTAAAAAATGCAACTTATTATTTTATTTTTTTAAAGAATAAAAAAAGGGCCGCGAGCGGCCCTTTTTATTGCTAAGTATCTTTTACATGAATTTGTAGAAGACGTTAGCAGAGATGACATCAGACGTGTAGAAGTCATCGCGAACGTTTTCAGCTGGGCGAAGTACATTGTACTCACCACGAACGCCGAATTGTTCGTAACTTACTTCAAGACCAACACCGTATGTAAGTGCGAAGCCATGAGTAGTTTCAGTGAACGTAGATACAGCAGGATCAACGTTTTTGAAACGTTGGTCGCTTTGCATGTACGCAGCACCTAGTTTAGCGAAAACACCAACGTATTCACCAAGTGGTAAAGTACCTTTACCTACTAAGTGGATGTTCCATTGGTCTTTAACTTTAATGTCTTGCTCTTTGTCACCAGTTGAACTGTCGCGAACGCGGAAGTTCTGGTCACCAACCCAAGTGAAACCAAGTTCACCTGCGAACCAGTCGCTTACATCACGACCAACATAGACGTCAAAGCCAACATCGCTGCTGCGACGATCGATGCGACTGTCTGTAGCGCTTTTGAACTGAGTAACGCCGCCACGAGTGTCCATAACAGCTTGGCTGTCACCGTTAACACCAGCACCGATGTACCAATTACTTGCCCAGTCTTCGTTAAAGCCATTAGAGCTATAAGCAGGACCAGTTGAAGCAAAAGCAGATAGGCTAACAGCTAAGCTGCTTGCTACTGCGATTGACATGATTTTCTTATTCATAACATTTCCCCTATTACGTAATAGTTTGGTTTAATATTAGTACCGCAAATAAAACCAAAACAGCAAGTTTTGTTTGCAGTCCTACATAGCTATCTATTCTAGAACAGAGTTTGTCCTATTACAAATACCTATAAGGTATCTAACATCTCGAGGGGATTATAGATAAGAAAATTCAAAAAATCTAGGGACTTAGCGAAAATATCCTGAAGCTGTATATTAAATATACAGCGTCAAGAATATGACAAGATTAAGGGCTTGATGAGTCAAGAAGCTGTTAACTTTGTTTACCTTTGCTCACTGCGCGATTCGCTACGACGATGCTTGCTTTTATGCCGCGTGTTATTAGCGGGCTTGCTGCTCGTGTTGCTGTTGCCATTGCTGTTAGACCTGTTGCCCTGTTCATCAGATCCAGAACGTCGGCTGCGAGATTTTTTCCATTTGGGATTTTTATTAGCGCGTCTAGGACCATCATTGCCGTTGCCTGTGGGAAGTTTATGACTAGGCTCAAAACCATCCGTAAACTCACGTTTCAGCGGTTGTTTAATAAGTCGTTCGATATCACGTAGCTGCTTAAACTCATCAGCACTAACAAATGATATTGCCTTGCCCTTTGAGCCCGCGCGACCGGTACGACCAATACGATGCACATAATCTTCTGCAACATGGGGTAAATCAAAATTAACTACCTGGGGTAGGTGATCGATATCGATGCCCCTAGCGGCTATATCCGTTGCAACTAGGATTTTCACGCGTCGGTCTTTAAATTCTTCAAGGGTGCGTCTACGTACAGCCTGGCTTTTATTGCCATGTATCGCAGCAGCTTTGATGCCTTTGTCCTTGAGATGCTTGGTCAGCTTATCAGCGCCATGTTTAGTCTTGGTAAAGACTAAGGCTTGCTGCCAATCATTTTCGCGAATCATATGGGTGAGCAGATCAGCTTTACGGCCCTTATCTACTGGGCAAATCAGCTGTGTCACAGTGCTTGCTGTGGTGTTACGTGGGGCAACACAAATCTCAACAGGGTTTTCAATAAAGCTTTTGGCCAGTTTGCGGATAGGGTCGCTAAAAGTCGCAGAAAACATTAGATTTTGTCTGTTTTTAGGTAATTGCGCCAAAATAGTACGAATATCATCAATAAAGCCCATATCAAGCATGCGGTCGGCTTCATCAAGAACCAATACTTCCACATGTTTGAAATTCACGGCATTTTGTCTAAATAGGTCAAGTAAACGCCCTGGGGTTGCTACCAATATGTCTGTGCCTCTGCGCAGCTTCATCATTTGCGGGTTGATTTTAACGCCACCAAAGACCACAGCGGATCGTAACGGTAAATGCTTGCCATATGTACGTATACTGTCGGCTACTTGGGCTGCTAGCTCGCGCGTAGGGGTTAATATCAGTGCACGGACCTGGTTGGAACCTGCGCGCTCCTTCTCTAATAGGCCTTCCAATATAGGCAGTGCAAAAGCACCTGTCTTACCGGTACCGGTTTGGGCCGTAGCCATGATGTTTCTGCGTTTTAATACAGCAGGGATAGCCTCGAGTTGAATAGGCGAGGGGGTTTTGTAGCCTTGCTCTGCAACCGCTTTAAGGATAGGGTCAGATAGGCCAAAAGAGGCGAAATTCATAAGATAGTCTCATTACTGGTTATTATGGTCAGACAAGTGTACAGTAATTCCTAGCCAATAGCTATTACTATAAAGCCGTCAGCTCGCACAGCTTTGAGAAGAGGGCTATTTACGCATGGTATTATAGGTCTATGAATACGGTAGATGTGATAATAATAGGGGCGGGTGCAGCAGGCCTGATGTGCGCCATTGAGGCAGGAAAACACGGGCGACAAGTGTTGTTGCTCGATCATGCCAATAAACCCGGCAAAAAGATCTTGATGTCTGGGGGTGGGCGCTGCAATTTTACGAATATGGGTACAGGCCCCGATAATTTTATTTCACATAACCCACATTTTTGTAAATCAGCCCTTAGCCGTTATACGCAATGGGACTTTATCGAGCTGGTTAAACGATACAAAATTCCATTTCATGAAAAAACCCTGGGCCAGCTGTTCTGTGACAATAAATCCAAAGATATTCTTGAGATGCTGCTAAATGAAGCTAAGCACAACAAGGTTGAGTTAAAGTTAAATACCAGTGTAAGCGACATAAAAGCGCATGGCCCAAATAATTTTACATTAAAAACTTCGCATGGTAAGTATCAGTGTAAATCTTTGGTGATTGCAACAGGCGGGCTTTCTATTCCAACCATGGGGGCAACAGCCTTTGGTTATGAAGTTGCGAAACAGTTTGGCATCAAAGTGTGGCCAACGCGCGCAGGTTTGGTGCCGCTGACTTGGCAAAATACGGAGAAAGATAAGTTTTATGATTTATCTGGCATTGCAGTGTCTTGTGTTGCAGAAAACCAAAAAGCCAGCTTTAAAGAGGCTATGTTGTTCACACATAGGGGTATCAGTGGCCCCGCGATTTTGCAGATATCTTCATATTGGGAGAACAAAGAAGCGGTAACAATCAATTTATTGCCTGAGAAAAATTTAGTCGAAATTTTTAAACAAAATCAAAACAATAGCCCGAAAAAAACATTAAAAGCAGTTTTGTGTGAATTTTTTCCGAAGCGCGTTGTAGAAACCTTTTTTGAAGATGAGATACTGCAAACATCGCTTGCAGAAATTTCACATCAGGCATTTAAAGACATTGCGCAAACAATGCAGCAATGGCAGTTTAAGCCTAATGGCACCGAAGGTTACCGCACGGCTGAAGTAACACTCGGGGGTGTTGATTGCGATGCTTTGTCTTCTAAAACCATGGAGGCAAACACGGTTCCAGGTTTATACTTTATCGGTGAGGTAGTGGATGTAACGGGCTGGCTAGGCGGCTATAATTTTCAGTGGGCTTGGTCATCGGCTGTAGCTTGTGGCAAGGTATGCTAAAAGAGATTAAGAAATGAGATACGAAGATTTTTTTAAAGCAGCAAAAGAAGGCGATCTTGCTGCGCTTCAGCGTTACGTCGGCTTTGACGGCATTGATATTAATAAACAAGATGATCTTGATTATACTGCCTTAGCATATGCTGTAGAAAACCAACATGTGGATTGCGTGCGTTTGCTGCTTGCGCAAGCAGGTATTAAAACAGATATTGAAGTTTTCAATTCTGCCGATGGTATCGATGGCATTCCTCTGCATCTTGCAATTGATAGGCGTAACTTTGAAATTGTACAACTATTGGTTAAAAAATCACCTAAAGATATGGAGGTTCATGATTACCACGGTCTTACCGCATTGCACTCAGCAGTTGTTGCAAAAGAAGATGAAATGTTTAAGTGGTTGTTGCGTAGGGGCGCTGCCCAACGCAAGTCACCAATGCAGGCAATATTATGGATGTTGGTATTCCTTGTGGTGCCACGGTTTTTGGCAGTGTAGTATATCGGGCAGCGGAAAACGATGAATTTGACTACGAAGATATGTTCCGCTTTATTACCCGATGGTTATTTTCTAGACGGCTCGATATCGAGCTGATCGAAGATGAAAGTGACAGCGATAGCTCTGACGATGATATGGATATCGATGACAGCGACTCTGATGATTCTTGGGGTCTAGATACAGAAATACACGATACCCCAGTCTTGAAAAAGCTAGAAAAACTTAATTTATTATATTTACCCGATATATACAAAGAAGAAAAACGCAGGTCTAATTTTGAGTTGCAAAGTGATGATGATTTTTCAGACAATGATTCAGAGGAAGACTTTGAATATGAGTATGAAGATAAAACGGACATTGGTAAAAACATATCAAAAGAACAGCGCGCACAAAAACTTGTATTAAATGCCAGAGGTTTACATTTTTACAAAAGCCACAATGATATAAGGGATCGACATCTATACCGAGCATACGATTTTTGCAACTTGCTGACAGCATACGGCATGTACAGTGAGGATACCCATAAGCGTGCGAATGTTTCATTCAAGCTGCCGGACAGATTGGATAACACGAGAGAGGCAAGGCTTTCAGCGTCCAGGCAGGTCACCAGAGGTGTGATACATAGGTTGCAGCGAGAACGTCGTGTAGCACCTGTGTTGGGGACAAGCGAAAGTAGTAGGCCTATGTATGATACGCGTTTAGATGAGCTTGTTCAGCGTTATATTAATTCTTATAAAAAGCTCAAGGCGGATATTCAAAGGCAACCTGCTCGCCCTGGAACAGACCGTACACGGCAGAAAAAAGAAATACTTGAGCAGTTCAAGGGCATTCCTTTTGTGTCGATGAGCGAAAGCATGAGTATCGGCTTGGAGTACGCTTATGCTGAGTTGAGCTACGATAAAGAGAGTCATGAATTAAAGCCAGACGCTGGTGGCACATTAATGCCGGAATACAGGGCAAATGGCGAGCTCCGTCATCCGTACACTGGTGTGGTTTATGTAACATTACACAGCCAGCAAGACCTTGCTCAGTACAGTGAAAATATTATCCAACATTTTCAAGCAAATACGATCGATACGAGCAAAGGCCCAGGCACTTACGAAACCAGCGGGTACATCCGGGCCTTAGAGCAGGTGTTTCATGGCGGCGTTTCGAATGACCATATGTGTTTGGCTAAGGTGGTGCGCCTGCCGAATATGTATCATTCTTACCGTACGTTCATGAAGGACAAATATGGCTTGAGCGAAGGCCAATATAATAAATTTAAAGGCGACTTAGCAAAGCATGGCATGGAGGTTGGGTCCTCTGGCCAAATGCGAAACAGAAAAGAGTTCTACCGAACGCAGGCAATGATTAGGCAGCATGTGATTGATTATCAACAAAAAAAGCTTTTGGGGCAGGTAATGAGTTGGGCCAAGGAGAACAAGGTGGTTGTGGGGTCTGTTGATAATCAAGGGGTTTTTTGCCCTTACAAAGCGGTCAACGAGCGCGAAAAGGTGACGGCTGCAGCAAGGGCAAGAGAGGCAGGGCTGAGGCGGTAAGTTAGATTTCTCTCTTGCCAAGGTTTGACATATCTGTTATGCTGCCCAGATGAAGGTGCAAACAAAACGATGACATTACTCGAAGCAATTAACCAGCAACTAGCAGCGCTAAATGGTGGATATGCAAAAATAATAGATGCCGAGCTTCTGAGGGGCGACATGAAGTACCTCGATGGCTTAAGTACCGTCTTTGTATCTCGTTTTGAAATTGCAGCTCCTACATCAGACTACTCTAGGTTTTACAAAAAGAAAACGCTCAAACAAGATGACCTTAACAGTGTTTTAAAAAATCTTTATGATAGTTATGTCGCCACTGGGGATAGCTACTCTGCAAACCATCGTGAATATAAAGCTTTCTATAAAGATATCAGCCCGCTGCTAAAGGCGGGTGGTTTTGCGCATCAAGGTTTGATCCGTGATATTAATACGCAAACGCAAGACAGAACCAACGTGCGTGTAGTTGCCTATGTTGCTAAGAAATATGCTCAAGAGGAAGCCGCAAAGAAAGCCTCGCTGCAGGCTCTGTATGCTGCTTTTTATCAAGCCCGTATTACTAATGCACAACGCCAAGGCCTGATTGCCGATCGCTTAAAAGAGCTCGTACTGTATGCTGGGCAGTACGATTTCGAAAACGCAAAAAAATATTTAGTCACGCTGTTGACGGATAAAAACATAAAGCAATGGCACCGTACAATATTGCGCCAGTTTAAAAAGGTAATGAAGGCGCAGGACGGCATTTCTAGAACCAATGCATACGCAGATTTTATGGCCACAGCTGATGGCGAAATGAAGAACAAAATCGATGCCTTTGATCAGTTGCAAGCACAAGCTGAGGAGAGCGCAAAATGGGACGAAGCACGGCGAGCCGTAGTCATCGCCTTTATTGCCATTGAAGCTTGCATGATGATCAATGAATTAATTTCAGACCTTAAGGCGGGTAGAGAAGAAGAAGATGGTGATGATTTCGAGGTTTTCGGTGATGGCGGTGCACTGGCAGATGACCTCACCTTGTTCTTAATCAATCTCGGCATAGGTGTTATCTTTGCAATAATATTGGTAAGGCATCTATTCAAAACACACCACAAATATTTTGTTGAGTACCATCTTGATCTACTTGAAAATGATACTTTGCCCAAGCAGACTCAATATGTTAAGGCACGGCTTAACTACCCGCTAATTATGATTTCCTTGCTGCATGGCGTCGCTTTTTTATTGCTTGCGAACTTCACCAGCAACCGTTTTTATGATAATGACCTTATTGATATTACAGAAAGCAACCCACTTGTGTTTGCATTTTTAATGGTTTGCGCAGTCGCGTTAGTTTATTTGTCCATGAAGATGGATAAAGTAACCGAAGTGCGGCGCCTAAAGAGAGAAGATAATCAAAAGTTGGTTGATTATTCTTATGATAATGATATTCTCGATTGGCCCGATAGTTTACCAGAAATAAAAACTGAATTAGCAGAAGAAGCAGCGTTAACGCTTACATTTTGAAAGATCGAGTCGCATCGGCGATATCCTGAGCGCTTGCTCTGTCTTCTGGGTTGACAGGAAGCATCTTGCGCATCAGCTGGTAGCTTGTACAATATAGGGCTTTAGCATCAGGATCAGGACAAACAAAATCATCAGGATTTGTAATGCTCGGTTTACCTTGCCCGTATCGTTCCATAAATTTTTCAAAGTATAAGTATGCGTTGGTTTTTCTAGATTCTTGTTTTGCCGCACCAGAAGTATTTTCTTTGTTAGCTTGTTTTTTTGCTTCAGCATTAGCTAGATCTAAGATATCTTTATTAGTGTCTTGCAAAGTCAGGATAAAGTGCATGATGAAGGCTAAACCATAGATATCAATGGTGGTGTTGTTGCCTGCTGCGATGCCGTAGCGTTCTTTGATTGCAAGCTGTTCTTCTTGACTACAATGCAATGCGATACTTTCAGGAGGTGCCCTGTACATCGTGGTGCGTGCTTGCAAGTGATAATGATCGTCTTGGAGATCCTCATAAAAAATAGCATTACCAAAATCACATAATTTCACTGTGCCATCTGGCATCACGAGCACATTAGCAGGCTTTAAATCAGCATGTACAATTCTGTTCGCTGCCATAAACGATAAAGCAGACGCGATTTGATGGGTATAATTCAGGCAGATTTCATGCTTCCTGTAAGCTGTTACCACCTCGGGAATTATAAGTTGACCTAGGTCATTATGTGCCGCTTCCAAGGCTACCTTATCTGGTGCTTGCAAGTTAATCATTCTGATTATATTGGGGTGCGCATCACCATTAGCTTGAAATATAGTGTGGAGCACAGCTTCTGCGACAAATAAGCCGGGCTCATTTGAATTCGTATACTCTTTTATCACTACTGGTAGTGCTTTATGGGTTCCTGTGTATGCAATTGCGCTATTACCTGAACCCTTTTTATCTTTGTGATCTATGGTGAGCGCGTCTTCAATAATAGGAACATCAAGCTCGGCCAAGGTATTTTTTATGTTGGCAAACTGTAATCCACGGTTTTTGAAGTAATCACAGCTATACTGAAAAAAATGATTTTTGACTACTCTGATAAATACATCATCTTTATGAGCTTTAGCTCGGATTATTATTTGCGTAAGCAGTTCGAGCTTAGCAGGGATGAGCCATGAGATGAGTTGATTTGTTTGCTTAACGGCAGCTGCCCAGAGTTCGAGCATCGCGTCTTGGTAATCAGCTGACAGCTTAGTTGATACTTCTACAGGGGAATAATAGTTGGGGTTTAGAAGGTGCTTGCATGCGCTTTGAATTTCTTTTTTAGCCAAATGATCTTTGATATGATTGATATATACGTCACATGCCTGTGTAACATTACCAGCATCTACAAGGCCTCGCAGCCTATCATTAAGTTCCTTGCCCATTGGATACCTCATACAACTAAATTGAGAAAGGGGTCAGGTCGTTTCTCGACCCTTTTTATTTCATAAAAAGGGTCGGGAAACGACTTGACCCCTTTAAAACGGCTTTACTACCGCCATAATCACGATCAGAATCAACAGGACGGTCGGCACTTCATTGAACCAACGAAAATACTTATCAGATTTTTTATTGGCATCTTTAGCAAACCGCTTCATGTGCGCTTTGCACATATGATGAAAGCCAATCAGCAATACTACAAACAGTAACTTGGCATGCATCCAGCCGGCCGATTTATAAGCAATCTCCCAGGCAGGGATCAGTAGCCATAAGCCAAAGATAATCGTCAGTAGCATCGCTGGGGTAGCTATATAGTAATACAGCTTGCGCTCCATCGTTTTAAACCGTTGTTTGCCAGCCTCATCTTCAGTCATGCTGTGGTAGACAAATAGGCGAGGTAGGTAGAGCAGGGCGCTCATCCAAGCTACCATGGCGATGATGTGTAAAGCCTTAATCCATAGCATAATTTTCTGTTCCTTAAAAAAGTGGTATAATTAGTGTACGAGGAGCATTATATGGCCGAACCCGCATTAAAACAATCACCCAGCGTTAATTTCACTGAGGCGGCAGCCCGCAAGGTGAAACAGCTGATTGATGAAGAAAACAACCCTGAACTGAAGCTGCGCGTGTACATTACCGGTGGCGGCTGTTCCGGCTTCCAATACGGTTTTACCTTTGATGAAACCGTAAACCCGGATGATCAGTCGGTAGTCAAAGCTGTCGATGAAATGGACGTTACATTACTCATCGATCCGCTGAGCTTCCAATATTTAATGGGTGCTGAAATCGACTACACCGAAGGCATTGCCGGCGCACAGTTCATTATTCGCAACCCGAATGCGCAAACCACTTGCGGCTGTGGTTCGTCCTTTTCAGTATAAGGAATACTCATGAAATTCTTACACACCATGTTGCGTGTCGGTGATCTCGACCGTTCGATCAAATTTTATACAGAAAACTTTGCTATGAAGTTGCTGCGCAAGAGTGACAACGAGGCCTACAAATACACGCTGGCCTTTATTGGCTATGGCGATGAAAAAGACCACACCGTTTTAGAGCTTACCTATAACTGGGGTACTAAAAACTACGATATCGGTACAGCGTTTGGGCACTTGGCTATCGGTGTTGATGAAATCTACAAAACTTGCGAGACACTGAAAGAAAATGGTATTCCTATTACCCGTGAACCCGGCCCAGTTAAAGGCGGCAGCACTGTCATTGCATTTCTCAAAGATCCGGATGGCTATCCGATTGAGCTGATTCAACTTTAGTTTTTAACCATTTGTTTTATATGTTTTTTCTTTTTAGACAAGGCTTAACATCTGAAAAAGCACTTGCTGATTGGTTTAGAAGAAACTGTCAGTTGGCGTAATACACGCCACCTAAAATACTAGCTTGCTGGCTACCGGTGATATTACGGAGATCAACAGGCTTGCGTTCGATGGTTTGCTTTGCCAGCCAAGCCATTAAAGCAGCTTCTGTTTGTTGGGGGTGTAGCCCAAGTGCTTCGGTGGTTTTCACGGTGACATGTGCAAGCTGTTTTTGGATGCGTGCCAATAAATCATCGTTGCTAGCGCCGCCACCGCAAATAAATAATGTTTCGGTGTCGCTCTGCTGCGCTTGAATAGCTTCAGCGACGGTAAAGGCTGTTAGTTCTGATAATGTTGCCTGCACATCTTCGGGTTTAATGTCTTCTTTGCATTGTTCTAGAATACTTTGCAGCCAATCTAAATTAAAATCATCACGCCCGGTGCTTTTGGGTGGTTGCTGTGCAAAAAATGGGTGTTGTAATAAGCGTGCTAATAAGTTTTTATTGACTGTGCCGCTGGCGGCATATAAGCCTTTATCATCATAAGCTTTATTTTGTTGCATCTTCATCCAAGCGTCCATCAGAACATTGCCTGGCCCGGTATCAAGGCCAGTAGCGGTGCCAGTTTTTGGTAACAAAGTAATATTTGCAAAACCACCTATATTTAGCACGGCGCGGTTTTCATCAGGGCTTTGCATAAATGCTTGATGAAATACCGGAGCAAAGGGTGCACCTTGCCCGCCGTGTGCTAAATCACGGCGACGAAAATCAGCTACGGTAGTAATCCCTGTTTTTGCGGCGATAATATTTGGGTCGCCGATTTGCACAGTAAAGGCCGGTGTTGCATTTGGAAAGTGACGAATGGTCTGGCCATGGCAGCCTATCGCAGCAACATCAGCAGCTTTTGTGTTTGTTTTTTCCAACAACTGCTGCACGGCATTGCTATAGAGTTCGCCAAGCTCGCTATCGAGCGTGTATAAATTTGTTAGAGAATGTGACGCATGCGTTTGTGAAATTTCATGCAATGCAGCTTGTATGGCTTCAGGCATTGCGAGAGAAGTATTCCCTAAGGTTTTAGCTGTGCTGCCAGAAAAATCGATGAGCACAGCATCGATGCCGTCAAAACTTGTACCTGACATCATGCCGATATATTTGCTCATTAATCTAAAATCCGGTGCTGCAGCACTTCTAAGTGTGCCATCTCGGTTTTGTGATGGTGCTTCATTTGGTCCATCAGGCTACCTGCATGGGCAGTAAATATTTTCTTATGCTCATCCTGTATTGGGTCGGAGCCAGGCAGTTCAACGGTAAGTGGGTTTTGATGTTTATTATTGACGCGGAATTCATAATGCAAGTGCGGCCCGCTGGCTAAACCCGTCATGCCAACATAACCAATTATTTGCCCCTGTTCGACTTTGCTGCCTTTACGAATGCCTTTTGCAAAACTATTTAAGTGTGCATAAACGGTGGTGTATTGTTGCCCGTGTTGAATCATCACCATATTGCCGTAGCCGCCGCACGCACCTTTGAATTTAATTTTCCCATCGCCGGCTGCTTTTACTGGCGTACCAGTAGGGGCTGCGTAATCAACACCATTATGCGCGCGGATAGTATGCAAAATAGGGTGTTTACGATTTGGATTAAAATGCGAGCTGATGCGCGTAAATTTTACAGGTGTGCGTAAAAATGCCTTGCGCATGCTTTCGCCTTCAGGTGTATAATAGCCTACCTTCCCTTCATTGTTTTCAAAACGGATTGCTTGATAAATTCGGCCTTGGTTTTCAAATTCTGCAGCGAGAATATTACCTGGGCTAATTTTTTTATCATCTACATAGCGCTCTTCGTATAACACCGAAAAACGATCGCCTGGGCGAATGTCTAGAGCAAAATCAATATCCCATGCAAAAATGTTAGCAAGTTCCATGGTTGTATTGTCGCTAATGTTTGCACCCATCGCGGCACCGAACATAGAATCCTGTATTGTGGCGTGTGCATATTTCACATAAGTGGTGACAGGTTTTTTCTGCACTGCGGCGGTGTAGTTATCATTGATGTATTCGACAATCAGTGAGCGCGTCTCATCAATTTTTTGTTCAAGTTGCTGTAGTTGCCCATGCTCATCTGTAGTGAGGGTTAATGTTTGCCCTGGAAAAATTTTGCTAAGCAAAGGCTGTGCAATTTCATCTTGCAATATTTCATGGATCACCTGTGCTGAGATTTTATATTCGTCTAAGCGTTTTGCCAACGTATCGCCCGGCATAATAACAATATCAAACGTGCTAAAGTTATCAGGCATAACATATATAGGTCTAGGCTCGGGCCTAAAAGCAGGAATTGCACTCATGATGCCACCTGCAGCTTTGATAATAGGCATGTTTTCAGCGATAGCATTGTTTGGCTTGCTAATAAATAGTGAGGTAACCACCAAAATAGCAATGATGGTAATGGGTAGAGCAAGCAATCGCGTTAATGACCATTTTGTTTTATAATGCATTGTCTAGTCCGTTGTCTTTTTGACGCAAGCAATATAACAGTTTATGTCAGGGAATACAAAAGCGCCATTTTTTATTATGGATAACTTAGATTATAGTAGGGCTTTTTATGGAAAACCACAAACAACTCGCAGAATTACGCCGAGGCATTGACGAAGTCATCGTTGGTGAAGAATTTGATGCGCTAATTAAGAGCGGCAAGCGCCTGCGTGTGAAAGTAGGGTTTGACCCTACGGCACCGGATTTACATCTCGGGCACACCGTACTTATTAATAAAGCTAGGCAATTTCAGCAGCTTGGGCATGATGTCATATTTTTGGTGGGTGATTTTACTGCGATGATAGGCGACCCATCTGGTCGCAGTGAAATGCGGCCGCCGATGACCCGCGAGAAGGTAATGGCAAATGCTAAAACGTATACTGATCAAGCTTTTAAAGTGCTGGATAAACACGCGACTAAAATTGATTACAACTCGCGTTGGATGGATAAACTTAATGCTGCTCAGATTGTCGAGATTGCCAGTACACACACAGTAGCGCGCATGCTAGAGCGTGACGATTTTGAAAAACGTTTTAAAAGTAACCAGCCAATCGCTATTCACGAATTTTTATATCCCATTTTTCAGGGTTACGATTCTGTTGCACTAGAAGCTGATATTGAATTAGGTGGCACAGACCAAAAATTTAATTTATTAATGGGCCGGGAACTACAGAAATTTTACGGGCAAAAACCACAATGCATTCTGACCATGCCATTATTAGAAGGTTTGGACGGCGTGCGCAAAATGTCTAAATCATACGGCAACTATATAGGCATCACTGATTCGGCTAACGACATGTTTGGTAAGCTGATGTCGATTCCCGATAATATTATGTGGCGCTATTTTGAATTACTGAGCTTTCAGCCCGAGCAAGACATTGCGATACTGAAAAAAGAAGTTGAGCAGGGTGCCAACCCACGTGATATTAAAGTGCAGCTAGCCATTGAA
>JAJFKJ010000053.1 GCA_021773275.1 Gammaproteobacteria bacterium | reverse complement strand
CATCGCTTACGCTCTGGGCTCTGATAATGAAATTTTACCGTAGGGGCGACCATTAACACAGAGCGAATTTACTTCACTCAGGCATTCATAAAGCAATGGGGGATTGTTAAGGGGGAGTGGCGCAGCTCTCCCTCTTAACGCGCAGAGCGGATTTATTCCGCTCAAGCAATATATTAGGAATGTTGCGCGTATAAGGTGACGATATCACCTTCATCTGTTTCGACTGCCTGATGATTATTTTCAAGCAAAGCAGACTTATCAAGATGTAAATCTTTTAACATTTTCGCGGTAATTTTAGCACTGATAAAAGTGCCGGGTGGCCAGATGTTCGGCGAGCTGCCCTTTTGCCCACGTTCCAAGGTGACGATATCGTGGAAGACGCGAATGACATTAACGATCTCCATATCTAGCTCTGAAAACAACACTAAATAACATGGCTGGCCTTTGTGCAGACTAGCAGCCAAATCACGGGCTTTATCCAAATTGATCGGCACATTGGCATAGTCATAATCCAATGTTGAGTAAAGCTGTGCTTGCCATATTTTCGTTGTTGTATTCATAATTACCCCTCAAACAATATATCGGCTGTTTTCGGGATAAGTTAAATTGTCTTTATTTCAAGGGCTTAGTAGAGCATGTTATTTATAATGAATGTAAATATGCCTATGCTTGCACCGGTGACACCGATTAAGCTTGCAAAAAGAAACAAAGTCGCCCTAAAGATAGTGCGATCCATTCTATGCTCTAACTGGGAGCATCTAAGATCCAAATCTTGTTTTGTCACCATATTAGCCTCCTGGGCTTCTACTACCATGCTCTGCGCCTCTAACAGGCCTTTAGCCTGCTTCTCACTAAAGCCATGGTCTTCTAAATAGCTTACAAACTTAAGTGTATCAAACATTGGTTGCACATGCGTCATTTATCTCTCCTTGTTATTGGTCTTATCTGGCCATTATACAACAATCGCTTCTTTGTGAAATCCCCCCATTTGAGGGGGCCTAGATAAATAGTTAAAAACTATTAATCTAATATATTTAATCGATTTTATTTATGCTCCTGCACTATGTAAACTTAAGGCATGGAGGTAATCATGTATAAAGAACTTAAGCGCACATTTGAACAAGCCGCACGCGGCCACGGCAGAATCGTTAATCGCAATCTTATCATTGCAGCACTTGCGCCTGCATATTTATTAGCCCGCTTGACTGAAATTGCCTTCAACTACTTCACTCATAGTGAAATCGAAAAATCCAACGCTATGCTTCGTCATGGTGGCAGCTATGCCATTAAAGGTGGTACTGCCGGGCGTATTGCTCTCTTAGCAGTATGCTACTTTTTGGCAGATTATATTGCTGTACCACTGGTCATGCTGGAGGTTGTGGTTGCCGCCTACACCGCCGTTGTATTCGGCGCCATCGGCATGGTTACCGGCAAGGACCAAGCTCGCGCCAACAGTATTTTAAGCAATACTAACAGCAGCCCTGTGCGTGTTGAAAAGCTCAATGGTGAGCTGAAATCACCTAGTAAGCCCTGGGAAACCTTGCAAATGTACAAAGGGATGAAAGCTTTGTCGCAAAGCAATATGCTTACAAGCCCTACCCACAATACCGCAATACAGCGGGCACCATCACCTGCTTAAAAGATATGCTATGCTTAAAATATGGAAAATTTATCTACTTTTGCTTTAATGACGGCACTGCTTGCACTGTTCTTTTTAGGGCTGGGCGCTAATGTTGTGCGCTTACGCATACGTTACCGTGTAGCTTTAGGTTCTGACGGTCATGAAGATCTACAACGTGCAATCCGGGTACATGGCAATCTTGCTGAATACGCGCCTTTTGCAATGATGCTGCTGCTTATTTTGGCATTTATGGATATCAATACTATTTACTATGCACTGCTGTGTTTTGCATTCTGTGTCGGGCGGGTAGCACATGTATATGGCATCCTAATCAGAGAACAAATTAACCCGCACTACATTCGCTTTCGCCAGCTTGGCTTACAATTAAGCTTTGCAGTTATCGGCTTATCCGCCTTAACTGTTTTATTCATTGTGGTCGCTTAGTACCTGCGCTTCATTCAAACGATAGAAATATGCGCTGATAAAAGCAAGCAGCAACAGAATCAAACACGGTACAATCATTAATAACTTAAGCTCGTACACTTCAACAGGTAAAATATCCACCTCTTTTGGCGCGATGTGACTGAACGATAAAACCGTTACTACAACTAAGGCTGCAACGACCTTTGCCAAACCTTTTGCCAGAGTAAATACAAAAGCCTGCATGCTGGTTTTGTTTTGCTTTGAAATGACATCTGCAAGATCGGTCAGCATACTCAAACGAGCACTAGAAACAGCAGCTACCGCAGCGCCAATGAGTATAAAAGATGGTAATACATAGTAATGGCTATTCTCTGGCACAAAATACAAGCTAGCAACACCTATAGCCGCCAGAAACGCACCTAAGCGAAACATTTTAATTTTGCAGAAATCATGCCTTTTCAAAAAGAAAACAATTGTGATAACTGAGGCAATAGCAAGTACAACTGCATACATAGGCAACAAATCAAAGCTATTCAAATAGAACTTCAGATAAAATGGCAATAAGACAGGCAATAAAATCAACACGGTTTCGATAGCCGCATTCATAATTAAATATGTTTTAAAAGCCGATAGCTTCAGCGGTAGCAGTAAGTTTTTTGCAGTTTGCTTGATGTTTGTTTTCTGGGTGTCATGCTTAACTTCGGGAACATAAAATAACAATAGCAGCATCGGGCCTGCA
The DNA here is from genome assembly GCA_021773275.1 of Gammaproteobacteria bacterium. Classification (GTDB taxonomy): domain Bacteria; phylum Pseudomonadota; class Gammaproteobacteria; order JABCZS01; family JABCZS01; genus JAJFKJ01. The sequence goes on along the minus strand of JAJFKJ010000053.1, from coordinate 129,770 downwards.
AATAAAATGGCAAACAGTACAACTAGCGAAACATACCCAATATTGAGTGATGCGTCTTCTTGAAAGAAAAATGAAAAGCTAAAAACAGCAGCACTGATGGCTAACAACTGAAACAAATGACGAATATTGCTGACGCGGGTACGTGCGTGGTAATCAGGTGCGACATCTGGCGCCAGGGCCGCGTAAGGCCCAAGCATCATGCCCGATACAAATGCAAACAATGCTGCTGTTGTAAACGCAACGGCGAGGCTTGCATCAGGGTTTAAGCTTGCATAGGGGTACCATAATGCGATAAATCCAAACAGAGCTAATACGCCACCCACAGCCAAGAATGGCTTGCGTTTACCCCAGCGGGTTTGCATTTGATCGGATATCACACCAAAAACAGGTTCAGTGATGGCACGTAAAATAAGCGCGCTAGCGTAAACAACACCTGCAGTAGCAACAGAAACACCGACCACTTGGTTTAAGAAAAAAACGTAAAATAAATCAAACAGAGTGCGTGGTCCAGAAAAATACACATCTGCTGATGCATAAATAATTTCTTGCCTTCTACTCAAAGCTCTACCATTTGTTGACGCTCAGGTCCGGTGGAAAGTAACGTTATTGGGGTTTTGAGATGCTTTGCGATAACTTCTAAATAATGTTGCGCTGCTGCTGGCAAATCATCCCATTGTGTAATACCGTAAGTAATATCCTTCCAGCCAGGGACAGACTCATAAATGGGTTTACAGTGTTCATATTGCTCACTATCGATAGGCGGCACTTCTAAGCGCTTACCATTTAACTCATAGCCAATACACATTTTGATTTCATCAAGGCCATCTAAAATATCAAGTTTGGTAATGCACAAGGCGGTTAAACTGTTTACTTGTACACTGCGGCGCATTGCAGCCACATCAAACCAACCACAGCGACGTGGGCGACCGGTTACTGTTCCAAATTCTTTGCCTTTTTCTGCTAGATGTTTACCCACTGCGTCGTCAAGTTGCGTTGGCATCGGGCCGCCGCCAACTCGTGTCGTATAAGCTTTTGTAACGCCAACCACTGCATCGATGTAACAAGGGCCAACACCGCTACCCGCAGTTACTGCGCCCGCAATCGTGTTCGATGAAGTTACAAACGGGTAGGTACCATGGTCAATATCAAGCAAGGTGCCCTGTGCCGCCTCGAATAAAATAGTTTTGCCTGCTTCGCGTAGCTCATGCAAGCGCTGTGTCACATCGCACAGTAGTGGCAAAATTTGATCCGCTAGATCTTGGGTTTCAGCCATCGTTGTTTCTAAAGAAACTGCATCTACCTTATAAAACTTTCCAAGCATAAAATTGTGATATTCAATAAGCTTTGTCACACGTGTTTTAAAATGCTCAGGCCTGGTTAAATCAATTAAGCGTAAACCTCGGCGCGCAATCTTGTCTTCGTAGGCTGGGCCAATACCACGACCTGTGGTGCCAATGGCTGCTTTGCCCAATGCTTTTTCTCTGGCCTGATCTAGTGCAATGTGCGATGGTAAAATAATGGGGCATGCTGCACTGACGCGAAGTCGATCACGAACAGCAACGCTTTTATCTTCTAGCATTTTTATTTCTTTCAATAAAACAGGTATAGATATCACTACACCATTGGCAATAAAGCATTCCACGTCTTCACGCAGAATACCTGAAGGAATTAAGCTTAGCGCAGTAGTTTCGCCATCGATGACAAGTGTGTGGCCAGCATTGTGCCCACCTTGATAGCGAACAACAGCATCGGCCTTTTCCGTCAAATAATCAATAACCTTGCCTTTGCCTTCATCACCCCATTGGCTACCAAGTACTATTGTGCATTTATTCATCTTTAATTACCTACTAAAATACAGGGTCGATGATACTTAACAATACAACACCAACCAACATCATAATAAACGCGATGATACGCAAGGTGCGATCATCGATAGACAACATCTTTAATAACAATTTCTTCCAGCGCGTCGGCGAAAGAAAAGGCATAATACCTTCAGCTATCATCACAAGTGCAATAATAAATACAATGTTATCAAGTAAATGATTCATATATTAAGGGCTACTGCTTCGACCCGCTTTATCAAAGTAATCGAAAAACTCGCTGTTAGGCGATAATATAAAGATATCATCTTTACTGTTAAACGATCCCTGATAAGCTTGCAAGCTACGCATAAAGGCATAAAAGTCTGGATCTTTGCTATATGCTTTACCATAAACACCCGCAGTTGCTGCCTCTGCTTTACCACGTGTTACGCGTGAGCCACTTTCGGCTGTAGCAATAATAATTGCAGCTTCTTCATCAGCGCGTGCGCGAATTTCTTCAGAGCGCTTTTCACCATCGGCACGGTGCCCAGCAGCAACTTGCTCACGTTCAGCGCGCATCCGTTCAAACACTGAGTTTGATACTTCATCAGGTAAGTCGATACGTTTAATGCGCACATCAACTACTTCAATACCTAATGAATGCGCACTTTCATCGATCTGCGTGCTCAATTCTTTCATAATGGTATCGCGATTTTCCGTCACTACTTCGCTGATTGTGGAACGACCAAACTGCGCCCGCAAGCCATCCGATACTTTTTGCTCGAGTAGGTCATCAGCGCGCGCGTAAAAGCCACCCGTGGCTGTGTAGAAACGCGAAAAGTCACGCACACGCCATTTAACGAATGAATTTACAAGCACATCTTTTTTCTCAATAGTCACGATACGTGAATCTTTGATATCAAGTGTTTGCAAACGTGCATCCAATTTAATGACTTGTGACACAAGAGGTATTTTAAAGTGCAAGCCTGGGCCATAAACATTGGCCTCGTCCATGTCTCCGCTAAGCTTACCCAATACGCTCACCAATGCACGCTCTGTTTGGTACACTGTGTAAACGCTAAAATAACCAACAATCAGCACAATTGGTAAAACGATATATAAAAGTACTCTCATGCTATCCCCTTAACGTGTCGTGCGTTCACGTGAACGCGCGTCATTGTTTGTTCTGCTGTTTGTGCTGCCATATTGCTTAGTGGCTGCACTACTACTTTGTGTTGCTGCAGATGACGAATAACTTTGTGCTGGCTCTACGACCGCTGTTTTATTCGTTTCTTTCAAAATTTGATCAAGTGGTAAATAAAACACATTATTACCGCTCTCATTATCAACAACAACTTTGTTGATGTGGCTAAATACTTCTTGCATCGTATCAAGATACATACGACGACGCGTTACGCCCGGTGCCTTTTTGTATTCAGGTAAAATAAGCTCAAAGCGTTCCACATCAGCGTCCGCTTTCAGTTCAATACTGCGCGCGTAAGCTCGTGCATCGGCTAGCAAACGCTCAGCATGACCTTGTGCGGTCGGAATAATGCGCATGCGGTAAGCATTAGCTTGGTTGATCATCCGTTGCTCATCTTCTTGCGCTTTAATCGCATCATCAAAGGCTTCTTTAACTTCATCCGGTGCGCGTGCTGGCTGCATCGCAACATCAGTGATCATTAAGCCTGTCCGATAAAGCATAAGCGTTTGTTCTAATTGCGTACGAATATCATCTCTGATTTTTGCACGCTGTTCGGTCAAAATCTCATCTAGTGTAGAAACACCGACAACTTGTCGCACTGCACTGTCAGTTGCTTCTTCCAAGCTGTAAACAGGGTCAACGACATTATATAAATAGTTTTCAAGGTTGCCGACTTTGTACTGTACCGTTATTTCGACAAAAACAATATTTTCATCTTCGGTGAGCATGCGGTTACGATGCCGTGATGCGTGCACTTGCTCAACATTCACTACTCTTTTAGCGCGAATAATGGGTGGCAACCAATGCGGACCTGGGCCTACCTCTTTCACGAATTTACCAAACTGTGTTACAGCAGCACGCTCTGCAGGTTTAACAATAAAAATACCAGACAGAATATATATAGCTACCACTACAGCAGCGATTAGACCAATGCTGAAACGGCCGCCGCCTGTACCCATCGGCGCTTGACCATTACCACCACCGAAATTTTTGCCGCCTAGTACCTTTTTAAATTTGTTTTGTAGATCGATAATAAGTTTATCAAGATCAGGTGGTTGCTGCCCTGGGCCTTTGCCGCCATTGCCACCAGCCCATGGATCTTTATCTTTGCCGCTTCCGGGCTCATTCCAAGCCATATTATCCCCCAATCGCTTTATTGTTAAGCTCATTTGCCGAAGCAATCATATCACAAAATAACGGTAATGAACATTATGACCGTGTGCTAACTATATCCAGGTATGATAAACCTCAATATTGCTTTTCGAATGCTGACATCCAAAGCCCAGCCACCTTCTTCCAATTCACGTTCTTTAACAACAGCGTCATGCTCGTATAGCAAAGCGCGAATACGCCCTTGGGCTGGTGTTAAATTAATTGTCGTTTCTACAATCTGCTCGCGAATGTGGCTCGCTACTGCTTTTGCTAGCTGCTCTATGCCTTCGCCTGTTTGTGCTGAAATGCCCAAGCGGGTGATCATATCTTGCGCGTTGCTCTGCGTTAAATCGTAAGGCGTTTCCAGGCAATCTATCTTATTGAATATTTCTATTTGTGAAATATTTTCAGCATTAATTTCTTTGAGCACGGCTTGTACTTGTTCAGCTTTCTCTTGACGTTGCGGATCGCTAGCATCAACCACATGTAATAATAAATCAGCATTTTGGGTTTCTTCTAATGTTGCACGAAATGCTTCTACTACCTGATGTGGAAGATGCCGAATAAACCCTACTGTATCCGTAAGAAGAACTTCGCCCACGCCCTGCAAATGAATTTTGCGGGAAGTCGGGTCAAGGGTGGCAAACAGCTGATCTGCAACATATATCTTTTCTTCGGCAAGACGGTTAAACAAGGTTGACTTGCCGGCATTGGTATAACCCACCAATGAGATTGTAAATAAAGCATTTTTTTGTCGTGCCTTGCGTGACAGCGCGCGCTGCTTACGTACTTTTTCTAAACGGCCTTGCAGCATTTTAATGCGATCGCGTAGTAAACGACGGTCAGTTTCAAGCTGCGTTTCCCCTGGGCCGCGCAAACCTATACCACCTTTTTGCCGTTCTAAATGCGTCCACCCACGCACGAGACGAGTCGAAAGATGATCTAATTGCGCCAGCTCTACCTGTAGCTGCCCTTCAAAGGTGCGCGCCCTGGCAGCGAAAATATCCAAAATTAAACCGGTACGATCACAAACCCTGGCTTTCAGTAAGCGTTCAAGGTTGCGTTCCTGCGAGGGGCTTAAAGTATGGTTTACGAGCACAAGCTCGATATCCTCGGCTTCCACAATTTCTCTTATTTCTTCTGCTTTACCACTACCAATAAAATATTTGGGGTCGGGCTTATTACGTTTAGTCGTCACTGTACTAAGCAACTGCGCGCCTGCAGATATAGCTAAAGTTTCGAATTCGCTTAAATCTTCATTATCTTCGGCGTGCGAGAACTGGCAATGAACGCATAGAGCGCGTTCACCTGTTTTTGGGCGATCGAACAAATTGGACCTCTTTGATTAAAAGTTGCCGGGCAACTCATCCTCAAAATTTTGTGCTTCAGTTTGCGGCTGAGCTTCTGCTGAACCTGTTACTGTCTCACCATGTGGCAATTTAACATTGCGTGCTGGCACAACAGTTGAGATCGCATGTTTATAAACCATTTGGCTCACAGTATTTTTTAACAACACGACAAATTGGTCAAAAGATTCAACTTGACCTTGCAGTTTAATACCGTTAACGAGATAGATGGATACTGATACCTTTTCTTTTCGCAGAGCATTCAGAAAAGGGTCTTGTAGCGTTTGCCCCTTTGACATAACATTCCCCCGGTTTAGTTATTTTACTTACCATACTTATTCTTAGTACAACATCAAGCATAATATCACAATTTTTATGGATGCAGCAAAATATATGGGGCAGCACCATCCTTTAGCAACTCGCTTTAGTGCGTAAGGCTTGCGCCTGTGCGTGCACCGATATCAAGTCCTTCTGGATACTTTTAAGATGGTCACCTAACACCTGGTCACGGGCTAGTAAATGCCCTTGGCTTTGGAGCACTTGCATGGCGCTTTGAAGATATTTGTGAAAACATGGGTTTTGATAATATTCCTCATTTTCAAATTTATCTAGGAGTTGTGAAACCGCAAGCGAAGCACCAGGATAATCAATACACTGCTCCTCGATATGTTTAATCAGGACGCTGATATCAATCATTGCCTGCTGCTTTTCACCATTTAGTTTTGTTAGTTTATTGAGCAAGGTGTTGTCTTCACTTAGAGCAACAATGTTTTCACGCAAACTATTCAAGCTGGCGATAATTGCAGATGCACTTGTCGCCACAAAAGATTTTGGCAAATATTTTTGTTGTTGCGCATACTGTTGAACAAAGCTGAGATTTTCGATGAACTCGTCCTTGCAGGCACAGCCAAAAAATCGTAATACTTTTGTAGTCCAGGCCTGTTCATGCATTTCGCTTTCTCTGTGAATAACATTGGCTAAAGCGTTAGCAATTTGATTCATGCCTTGCCATTGGGTATAGCTTTTATCTCGCGTTAGCTTGACCTTAACCTCGTAAACCACACTTAACACCCTGGCCACCACACCTCTGCGTGTTAAGCTACCGAACAAAAATCGGTCGAAGTAGCTTTCCATTTGTTCGCGCAGGGTTTGCTCTAGCAACAATACTTTTGTAGTTTCCGGCAGAATTGCCCAACCACGCTTTGCACAAAGGTTAAAAAAATTACTTAAACCCACAACACTTCTTGAATTTCTGCGCCAGAATAAAAAATTGTGTGCCTTGCTAGTGGCGCTGTGGCTGTTTGCAATATTTTTTATTTCTTGGTCCAAAATCAAACCGACAGTAACCGGGCTATCTCCATGGCTTAACAATCTATTTTCCAACCTCAGCTGCTGTTCCCTACGGTGCTCGCTACAGGAAAATAAAGAAAAACGGTAGGACCTGTTTAAATGTGATTTTAACTCTTTAATAATATAGGGAACATCAAAATCAGCAAATGTCGTTACTAAAGTTTTTGCATCTGATCTAAGAAAAGATGCGGCCACATAAGCGTTGTCACGCAAAGACAACCAATCTTTTTGCACCCTGGATAAGTAAAGCTGCTCATCGTTTTGAGCATGCAATGCCAGACGATCCAGCTCTCGAATAAAACCTAACCAGAACTGTTGATACTGTTTTCGTATAAGCTTCATATCATTTTCTTCAAGTGGCATGTCTTTAGAAAAAATAGCCCTACATGTTTCAAGCTGGTCTACAAGCCAAACCTTCACTTGCGGGCTGTACTTCCTTGGCTTGATAAATTGCTGGATTGCCATTTGATGTGCATGTATGTATAAGCTCAACTGCGTACTTAGCTGTTCTTGACGGAAAGTAATTTGTGCAAGTACATCGCTTAGTAGCTGCAAAAGCATTTTTTGTTTTTCCGCATTTTCGTTGGCTTGACCCGCCTTTAACCAGCCCTGATCGACCAACTTGTTATGCAATTGTTGTATTGCTTCATTTGTTGCTTTTCTCGTTGAGGTTCTAAATATGCCAACAAATTGCAGCTCCTGCGCAAGACCCACTTCAGAAACCTTCTCTGCAATTTCACTGAATACATTCCGGGCTTCAGCTGGCATTCCAGATATATTTCGTCCATGCAACACCGCCTCCACCGTAGTAAGAAAATTTGCAAGGTCAGTTTCATTTAGAATTTCAGCTGTTCGTGGGCCCATGTCACCTTGTCTTGATGACACGCTGTTTTCTAAGCAAGCGAAGATTTGCCCATTCCATCTCACGATTGCAGATGTTTTCCTGATATCGTTTTTAATTGATTTTATTAAGCTTAAAATTTCTGGCTGCAAGTCTCTGCTAAAATCCCTGGGAAGTAAGCCTTGCATCCTGAGTGTTCTACGGCAATCCTTCAGCTTATCTGAAAATCGATAGTCATAAACAGGAATATTACGTTCTTCAACCTGGCAAAACGAAATGAATGATTCAATCGCAATATCTAGCCCCAAGAAATCTTGAGCTGATGCTAGCTGTGAATAAAAATCCGATATCTTTTTAAAATATTCTGCGTATACGGCAATATTTTTTGCATATTTCACATGCGCCTGCAAATGCTTTTTAACTTCAACGCGGAAAACCGGAAGAATACGATCTTGAATAGCTACATATTCATCATCAACATGCTTTATCATGGCTACTGCCTCTTCCTTGATCGCAAAAAGTTCTTGCAGAGTCATTTTAGCTGATTGTTGTGAAAATCGGTTTTGAATAGCAACTACTTCTGTAAGTGAAATATTTTTAGACATGCTTACCTCCAAAACGTAACTTTTCAGGTCCTTTCTTACTCATCGTCCAGATGCTTTCTTCTAGGTCTCGCTCTGTTGCATCTGCCAGTAATTCAGTTTCAGACTTGATCGGCCAGGGTGGGTTTTGAAAACCATACTTCCATCTTAAACAACACAAGGAGCTTCGCAGCTCCACGATGTTTTTTAGCTTTAAATTTCCTGCAGATAATAACACTGCACGGGAATACTCCTGCTTTTGTTTTTGACCACTGCTCATTGAATGGGTGTGTATCTGCTCATCTTCATACTCGTTGTCGTAAACATCATAGTAATAATTTGTTGAACACTCGGAGTAACACGTCGGACTGTTAACACTGATGCTTCTTACTGTAAGCGAACGTCGCATGCTATCAATCACATATTGGTTTTTTACCGCAACAGCAGGGCCACTGTCCATTGTTCTAGCGCGCTTTATAATTTCACGCCGCAAACTGCTCTCAATTTTTTCATAAAGCGGCTGCATGCCATCAAAATAGTTTTCAAAACTTGCGCTTGTGTTTTTGGCAGCTTCTTTCAAGGTTACTGCTGACAACAACCTGTTTTCATTCAGTTGCAATATTTTATCGAGAAATATAATTCCTTGCTGCGTTGACACAGCATCCCACCAGGGCATTTGAAAACAACTAGACTGCCTATTTCGCAACTGCTGTACTTTTGCTTCAAGCTCAAGTCGTAGTGGTATTTGCAGTTGTACACTGGCATAGAGAACAGCATAATGTGCCGCTGCCTTTTCGAGAGTTTCTTCTGCAATAATCAAGCTTTTCACTACATCAAAACGCACAACTCGTGGAATCTTTGAGATTGTTTCAGCAAGATAGTGTCCGGTGCCATCTTCTAGCATAAGTGATATAAATTCACTGACTTTATTGTTAACCTCTCCCGGCTCAGATAAGCTTCTTGAAAAGGCATGCATCACCATCTCGAACTCGTGCCCAGGGCATTCGCTCCCTATCTGTTCATTTTGCGCAATCATAACCAAGGTCTTCTTCCAAAATGCTCCTACATCAATCTCTTCGACAGGCGGAGCAGGTTCTGATTGTAGCGCCCAGCATGTGATTGCTTCGGTAATTATTTTATGGCAATGGGAACTAATGTTTTTCTGAAGCTGCGCGCCTTCCGGTAGTAAGTTGTTCTGTGAATATTGTATAAATATTTTTCTTAAGTCATCCTCAAAAATATGGAGCCCGGCTGATATGTATTTTTCATCAATAGCCTTGGCCAGCGCATCCCACAAGCATCCTAACAAACCAAATTGTTCATTTTGTGCAGCAGCACCATCCACAAAAGTAAGGACCCAAGCTCTACGCACCTCACTGCTTTTCCAGCCTTTTATTGCTGCTTGCAATTTTTTCACGTATTCTTTCGCGCTCAAATATTGTTTTTTCATTATTATCCTTCTTATTTTTATATTGTTCTATTTTTACCATAAAACCCCCCGAACAAACACCCAGCAAACTCTAGTATTTTTAAAAATATTTTTTATTGACAATGTTTCAAGATTTGGCGAAAATAGATTTCTTGCAGTAGATAATAAAAACAAGGAGATGCCATGCTGTCGGCCACCCACCCCGGGCTTTCATTGGGCCATATTGCATTGAGAGATGCTGATCCCATTAACACCGTTGATATTCACGCGTTATTGCAACAGCGTAGATATCTAGTTTTAGATGTTACTGGCATTGCCAAACCTGTGCAACTAACGGCCCGGCAATTACAGTGCTTAATACTGGTGGTAAAAGGTTATAGCGATGAACTTGCAGCAGAAACTTTGCGCATATCGCGTCATACTTTTTGCGAGCACCTGCGTTTAGTTTCGATCAAGCTTGCTTCACGAAAAAAGGAGCAACTGATTCAGAAAGCGCTAGCCGCAAAAATATGGCTTTAGAAAAGTTTTTTAAATTGACTGCTGATATCTTTCGCAATTAGATCAGGCCAGCTGCGCATCCATGTCATCTGGCGCTTGGCAAGTTGCCGCGTGGCAATGATTGCTTTTTCACGCATGGTTTGCAGATCATAATCACCATCTAGATATTGCCACGCTTGACGGTAGCCTACGGATTTTATGGCGGGCAAGTCCGCGCGCAAGTCATCTCGTACATACAAGGCCTTAACCTCATCTAAAAACCCTTGTTCTAACATGGCATCAAAACGTTGTGCAATAAGCGCATGCAAATTTGCTCGGTCTTCTGGCATAATGCCAAACGCGTGAACTGGGTACGCTAGCTTTTTGCCCGGCTCTTTTTGCAACTTAGACATTGCTTGCCCTGTCATTTCATAAACTTCTAGAGCACGACCTATACGCTGTGAATCATTGGGCTCTAGTTTTTCTGCCAATAGCGGATCAATCTCTTTCAATTTTTCGTGCATCGCTGGCCAGCCTATGTCATTGGCAAGTTTTGCGATTTTCTCACGCACTTCCGGGTCCGTCTCAGGCAATGGCGATAAGCCATCTTGCAAGGCTTTAAAATATAACATGGTGCCGCCAACAAGTAGCGGTATTCGATCGTTACTCACTATGTTTTCAATTTCACGTTTTGCGTCATGGCAAAAATCACTGGCATTGTAAGGCATCGCCGGGTCACAGATATCGATTAAACGATGCGGGAATTGCTGGAGTGTTGCGGCGTCAGGCTTTGCACTACCGATATCCAAACCCTTGTATACCTGCGCTGAATCAACATTGATTAACTCCACAGGGTACTGCTTGGCCCACTCAATGGCCAACGCAGTCTTGCCTGAGCAGGTTGGGCCCATGAGAAATATAACAAAAGGTTCACGCATGCGGGTATTTTACCTGATTGTGACAGCTGATAACCGGGCCGCGACCGTGTGGTTGCGACGCCTATAATAGATTTTGCGTGGTATATAGCTTGTGCTTGACACCAGATTTGCCTAACAACGCATAGCAATCCTGCAAGGTTCTAGCGATATCACGCAAACTTGTAGACTGTGATGCAGCCCAGTGCTTTGCAAAGTATTGCTGCAGATCTTTGGGTTTGCTGGCTTGCAAGCCCTGTAGCGCTGTCTGCACATCCATGCCCTGCAATATGCGGGGGATCGCGCGCAAGATGCTTTGATCAGGGCCAATTATTTGTAATTCAAAGCCGAGCTGTTTCAGCGCATCGGTATACACGCCGTATTCTTGCTCTTGCAAAGTAAGCGGTAGTAACAAAGGTGTTAATGGGATGATTTGTTGCTCGATCGCCTGCTGCCATGTTGCTACTGCATAGTTGCTCAAGGTTTTAAACCAATCAATGGCAAATAGTTCATCATTTTGTTGTGTGATGAGAATTTTGTTGGCCAGCAACGTGAGTGGCGTGCCGAAAAATGAAATACTGTCATTATTTCGGGTCGAATGTTGTTCGGCCCCTACGGCAGGTTCTATTGTAGGGGTCGCATTGTATGCGACCCTGTCGGATGTCAAGCCGACATCACGCCACGTGTTTGCAGGCGTGCGGGCAACATGCAATGCCGCCCCTACGGCAGGTTCAACACAAGAGTCTACAGGAAATTCCAATACGTCTGCTACACTCTGTGCAATAAAATCGTGAATTAAACGCGACTCACGAAAACGTACTTCGTGTTTTGTCGGGTGTACATTCACATCAACAGCGGAAGGCTCGCATGTTAAATACAATACATAAGCGGGAAAACGCCCCGGGTAAATTTTATCTTCGTATGCCAAACGCACAGCATGATTAATAACCTTGTCGCGCACCATGCGGCCATTTACGTAAAAAAACTGATAGTCATTGCTTGAGCGCGCAAACTCGGGTTTTCCTACCCAGCCTTGCAAACGTACTTGCGTGACCCTGTTATTAATTTTGATGGCTGCGTCCATGAAGGGTTTTGAAAGCCCGGCTTGAATACGTGTTTGCGGGCAATCTTTTGCGGCCACATAACGTTTTACCAACTTTCCATCATGATAAAAATCAATCGCGATATCGTGTCGGGCTAAAGCCAAGCGCTTCACAATATCTTCCACATGCAAAAACTCGGTGCGTTCGCTTTTCAAAAACTTCTTTCTTGCAGGCGTATTAAAAAACAAGTTTTTAACTTCAACTGTTGTGCCCTGTGGATGTGCCGCAGGTTTAATGTCTACCTGCATATCGCGGCCCGAAGCAGACGCCGATTGCGCCTCATGCTCACCGTGTTTTGAAGTGATATTTAATTTGGCGACCGATGCAATACTGGCCAGCGCTTCACCACGAAAACCTAAGGTTTCAATTTGGCTCAAGTCAGCTTGAGCATGAATTTTGCTGGTCGCATGCCGTGATAAAGCCAGGCTTAAATCTTCAGGGTGAACACCTAAACCATTATCGTGCACTTTGATGAGGTTTTTGCCGCCGCGCTCAAGATGAATATTTAAGTGCGTTGCACCGGCGTCTAAACTGTTTTCCACCAGTTCTTTCACGATCGAGGCCGGGCGTTCGATCACTTCACCGGCCGCGATTTGGTTGGCTAATATCGGCGATAAAATTTTAATACGTTTATGTGTGCTCATCTCAACATTGTAACATTAAATTATGAGGCTTTTAGTGCCATTGGTGTTACTGCATCTAGATCAGCTTTATATTCTTTAGGCAATCTGTAGTTACATGCAAACTCTTTACCAAGGCCCAAGCCGCCGCCAAGGCCAGAAACTTCACGCACTTCATTACTGTAGCCGGGTCTGTAATTGTACAGAGGCTGCGAAGTGCCTTTCGAGCTCACAAAATTGCTATCCATTTTTTCCGCCGCACCCGATGTAGACAATGCCTCAGGATTTTTATCCGCCCCCGCAGTCCACGAAGTAATGATTGCTGCGGCTGTAAGCAAGAATGCTGCTACCATTACCAAGCTAAATTCTGCATAAAAATCATTGCCGCCCATATCACCAGTCCAAAAATCCTCTCTAATGAAATCCATCACAGCAATATTACTCAAGCCGAATACAGTCAGCACCGTTGGAATACCATTAACGGCAGCATTTACACCACGTGCTTTGTTAAAGTGCTTATCTTCGAAATCTTGGTCATTCGCTAGCTGTGCGGCAGCAGCCACTGCAGGCGGTGGCGCTAGCTCATCTGCTTTTGCTTCAACCATAGACTGCGCTTTATCACGGTAAAATGCAATGCCGCAAACAAAACCTATGCTCAACAAAATAATTGATGCGAACCAGCCAAACTCACTGCTACCAAGAGCATCGCCTATATAACCAGAAAGCGCAGGCAAACCAACGTATGCCAAACCCATGGTACCAGCAACCGCAATACCAAAGTAAGCAAAGAAAGTCCACCAGAGCTTATTGTAATTTTCATTTTGCTTCCAAACATCAAGATCTCTGATCCCGAATTTTTCTGCCATCTTCAACCAAAATGAATTGGGAAGCATGAGGCTTGCAAAAAATCCCTTACCATCTTTTCTATTGGCGCTGAACTGCTTAAGCAAGTTTATATTGGCATCAAGATTGAGGTTATACTCTTGTCTGCCAATAAATGCTGCTGATACTAAAAAAGCAAATGCAGCGGCAGGCGCTAACACCCATACGTTTGATGTGTTGGCAAAAGCCTCAAAGACTTCAAAAATACCCAAGCCTACAAAGAAGGTCATCAGTGCAGCGCCACTGAATGCTGCAGCTCTAGCTAACTTTAACTTCCAAGCGTGGTCGAGATCCTTGTGCTCACGGTCTAAAACCCTTTGGTTTTGTTTGGCCATGCAAATCCGCATCAAACGAAAATTCAATAATGCTGAACTCATTAGAATAATGGGCGCCAGTATAAACGCAGCAGCAATCATGACTCCTTCTTGGGCACTGAGTTCCATGAAACCTTGCAAGATGCTGGATGTGCTCGACCAATCAATATTGTGCATACCCATTAACATGAAGAAAAAGCCGAGCATGGCAATGGCGGTTAAAATACCGTATATTTTGGCATCGTTCTCTGAACCGTCATTGATTGCATCTCTAACTTGAATGTTTTTACGGATTCTTTGTAAGGCGCTTTGAGCTTTTCTTACTTCATCATCTTCTGCTATACCGCTGTTAATAATGTCTTGCAAATAGGAAGCCAGATTAAGCAGTGCGATAGCTTGTTTTCTTGAATCACCTTCGTCTAGCTCTTCTTCGTTTTCGAGAAGTTTTTTAAACTCTGCTTCTATGGTTTGTCTTTTTTCTCTGAGCGCTTGTTTCGCTGCTGCCAATTCCCTAGCTTTTCTCTCTTCTTCTGTTTCAAGCTGGCCTTGTACGCTAGGCGCAGGAGTGTCTGCCCCATTTGCAGAAGCAGGAGCTGAGGCCATCAAGCCTGACCACTCTAATACAGCAGCTGCGGCGCCACGAGCCTGCGCAACACCATCAACTATTAAATCTCTTAATCCCATCTCTCATCACCCTTAAATTTCAGTAAACATTCTAACAAAATAACAACAATAAATCACGATTTTCGTCGTGCATGACGGTGATGATGTCGGTGGACAAGGGAAGTGAAAATTTGCATGTTGTGTCTCCAGGAAAAAACGATAAAACCAATTAAATCAAAGCGTTACTTAACGCGTCGATGCCCTTGATGTCGTTTTTGGAAACTTTTAAACATGTCTTTTTGACCTAATACTAATTACTGATGATTAACTATAACCTGGCTTAACTGAGCTGTCAATGAGTATTTTGGCTAGATTTAAGCTTTGCATAATGATGCAAAAGTGTTACACTATAAAATATAGAGGAGATCATAATATGCCTACACAGAATCCACGCATCAATATCACTGTTGACCCAGCCACAGCGGATGTATTGTCTGATCTTGCAGAACAAGAAAATCTCTCTGTTTCCAGTCTAACAAAGCAATTGATACTCGATGCTCTAGAACGTAGAGAAGACATCCTTTTATCAAACCTTGCTGAACTCAGAGATAAAGATGCAAACAAAGGATTGATTAACCATGACAAAGCTTGGGACGAATAAGCCTTACAACATTAAATACCATAAAACCGTTGTCAAAAAAGATATACCTGCTTTAAACAAATCAGCAAAAGTTCTTATCAGAAAAGCAATTGAACAACGCCTATCACTAGACCCCATTGGCTTTGGCAAGCCACTGCGTTATAGTTTAAAAGGCTATCGGCGTTTAAGGGTTAGTCATTATCGCATTGTTTATAATATCAATATCGAAAAACATACAGTGATTATCATAGCAATCAAGCACCGGAAAGATATCTACGAAAGTTAAGTACTTAATACGCAGGAATATCCAACACCTGGCCAATGCGCAGTTCATCTGAACGCAAACCATTTTTTGAGCGTAATTGCCCAATCGATACACCATAACGCGCTGCTAGAGCAGAAAGGGTATCACCCGATCGCACCGTGTGGCTCATACCTGCTGTTTGAATGACAGGCAGATCCTGATATTGATGCTTCTGCTGCTGAATATACGCTTTGATGCCTTCTAACACTGCTTGAGCAACCTCGCGCTGATAAGACTTACTGCGCAACTTGCGCTCGCTGTCGGGGTTGGAAATAAACTCGGCTTCAACCAAAATTGATGGAATATCGGGCGATTTTAATACCGCGAACCCAGCTTGTTGTACACGCTCACCGCCGTGCAATTTGGTAATCCCGCCTAAACGTCGCATTACTTCATGGGCAACAATCATCGATGACTCACTGCTTGCCGTTTGCGATAAATCTAACAACACTGATGCTAACACATCGTCTTTATCGTCAAGGCTCACGCCGCCCATTAAATCAGCGCGGTTTTCTCGTGCGGCCAACCAACGTGCTGCTTCACTGGAGGCACCACCTTGTGACAAAGTAAATACAGATGCACCATTGGCACTGGGTTTTTGAAAGGCATCGGCGTGTATCGACACAAATAAATCAGCTTGATCCTGCCGCGCTTTGATAATACGTTGTCGCAAGCCTACATAGTAATCGCCGTCGCGAATCAGCACCGATTTAATGCCAGGTTCTTTTGCAATCATTGCATGCAATTCTTTTGCGATAGACAATACAATATCTTTTTCTTTCGTGCCGCGTGGGCCCATCGCACCCGGGTCTTCACCCCCATGCCCTGCATCGATTGCCACGATAAATGCATCTTGCTTTGGTCTCGTTGCCAAATAGGGGGCACCACTAACAGCAGTTATTGCTGCAGCTGTTCCTGAAGCCTTTAAATCAACAACTAAACGATGACCATAGGGCCCGTTCGGTTGCAAGGTAAAACTGCTAGGCGTGACTTTATTATTTAAATCAAATACGATGCGCAAATGACTGCCGTCTCGCGTTGCATAACGCAAATCTCTAACCGGTGTATTATTCCAATCTAATGTTGACGTGTCATCTGTGATTTTAGAATTTTGAACATCTACAACAATACGCGGCGGGTTGTCTAATTCAAAAATTTTATAATCTACCGGCCCAGTTAAATCAAAAACAATACGTGTGTTTTCAGGCTCAGGCCACACCCTTACGTCTTTCACTGTCGCCGCTTGCGCTAGCATGGTGAAACAGATGAAAAGCACAGCCCACCCTGACTTGCACAGATTTCTTGCCCTGCGCGTAGGGGTTTGCCGGCCTTTTTTTCGAGTAATCAACGAGCCTGCGAGACGAGAAAAAAACCGGTCGGCGAACGCCGTATCAGCAGGGCAATTAAACATGGCACAGTCTCGTAACACTATTCAGCATTTCCTTACAAAATCTTCTCTAGCTGTTCTAATACGTATTTTCCATACTCTGTTTCTGCCATGATATGCGCAGCTCGACCATCCCTGTCTATGTCGAGTTTTATAAGCAAATCAGGTGGCGGCAAAATATGCTTTGCATGCTCTGGCCACTCAAATATGCACAAATTTTCTTGTACCAAATAATCACGTAAACCTATGTATTCTAATTCTTGCGCATCTGCGATGCGATACAAATCAAAGTGATAAACGGGTTTGCGCGCATTGGTATACGGCTCAACTATCGTGTAACTCGGGCTTTTCACAAAGCCGGGATAGTTTAGGCCTCGCAGCATACCACGTACCAATGTCGTTTTACCAGCGCCAAGGTCGCCTTGCAAAAACACAACGCTAAGCTCTTCATAAAAATGTGCAATGCTCTGCCCTAGCTTTAAAGTCGCTTGCTCATTACTTAAGTGCATCGTATACATAATATTAATTCAGTAGTTGTTGAATATAAGGGAGTAAGTCCGTAGCGATTAAACCACGTTGCCCGCTACTGGCAGCCATATCGCCCGCCATCGCATGCACACAAACACCTATTTGTGCAGCGGTTAAGAGATTATCGCATTGTGGCATCAAGCCTGCAATCACACCACTTAAAACATCACCCATGCCGGCTGTCGCCATCCCTGGGTTGCCATAATCACAGCGATACATCGTTTTACCGCCATCGTAGATCAATGAGCCGTGACCTTTTAACACGATAATGCCAGAAAAATATCGATGCAATGCGCGCACTGCTTCAGGCCTATCGCCTTGAATAGTCTCAATATCAGTACCCAATAAGCGGGCTGCTTCACCTAGGTGTGGCGTTAGAATCCAATTGTCACGTTTTTGTGGGTGTTGCGCTAATAGGTTAAGTCCATCGGCATCCAAGACCATAGGCTGGTCACTTTTTAATGCCATTTGCCATAAACCATAACCGTAATCGCCCTGACCCAAACCAGGCCCCAGCACCAAATGCGTGGCCTGCTGAAGTAATGGCAAAAGCGCTTCAGGCTGCGGAATGCCACTGACCATCAGCTCTGGGCATTCGATATTCAGAGTGGCTGCATGTTCCGGGCGGGTGGCAACTTTAACCAAACCAGCACCGGCTCGCAGGGCCGCTTCACCTGCCATGCGTGGAGCACCAGACATGCCTATATCACCACCCACCACGAGCAAACGCCCAAAATCACCTTTATTGGCGTCAGGTAAGCGCGGCGCGAGTTGGCCGACGAGTTCCGTTAGATCGAGCGCTTTAATGTCTGTCATAGCTTAATTTTAGCAGCTCATGATTTTATCGCGATAATGTCGTAGCTCCGCTATCGACTCGCGGATATCACTCAAGGCGCGATGGTCAGATTTTTCTTCATTCTTGACGACAACCTCAGGCTGCCAACGCTTGGCAAGCTCTTTGAGGGTGCTGACGTCGATATGCCGGTAATGGAAATAAGCCTCTAGCTTGGGCATGTATTTGGCTAGGAACTTCCTATCCATGTAGATGGTATTGCCACACATCGGTGATTTACCTCGCGGCACATACTCCTCTAAAAAACTCAGTGTTTCTTGCTCTGCCTGCTTCAGGCTGATCTTGCTGTCACGAACAGCTTGCGTTAGGCCTGATTTACCATGCTGATTGGTGTTCCATTTGTCCATGGCATCAAGCAGCTCATTACTTTGGTGAATAACCAACTCAGGGCCAGCTGCCAGCTCATTGAGCTGGGCATCGGTCACGATAGTCGCAATCTCGATAATATTCTCTTTGTCTACGTCCAGACCGGTCATTTCCAGATCGACCCAGATAAGGTTTGTATCATTGTCCATTTATCTAGTATATATGAAAATATTTAGATGAGGTAAAATAGCGCCTTCCAAGGAGTATCACATGAAAAACAAACTATGGCGCTTGCTGGTGCCTCAGCGTCTATCAACGATAATGTTTGGCTGGCTGGCCGAATGCCGGATTGTGCGCGTTAAAAATTACCTCATCAGTAAATTTATCACCAAGCTCCACGTTAATATGGACGAAGCGCTAGAACCTAATATCAATAAATACGAAAATTTTAATGCTTTTTTCTCGCGTAAATTAAAACCTGACGCACGACCACTAGCAGAAAGCTCACAGTTTATTTCGCCAGCTGATGGTTTTATCAGCCAGTATGGTTATTTAAAACAAGATGCCATTTTGCAAGCTAAGGGTCATGAATTTTCGGCTGCGGCATTATTAGCCGACGACAAGCATGCTTACCAAGATGGTGCATTTATCACCATCTATTTGTCGCCAAAAGATTACCATCGCGTGCATACGCCACTAGGCGGAAAATTAAAACGCATGACATTCATTCCAGGTAAGTTGTTTTCTGTCGATGATCATAACGTTGCGAACACGGCTAATTTATTTTCACGCAATGAGCGTATTGTCTGTGAATTCGAAACACAACACGGGCCAATGGCTGTTGTACTAGTAGGCGCTTACAATGTTGGCAGCATGTTCACCGCATGGCATGGTAAGGTCTCTGCAGACACCATCAAGTACTGGGATTATGATGGCTCAAATGAACTGCAACGTGGCGATGAAGTCGGTGGTTTTTTAATGGGTTCTACGGCAATTGTTTTATTGCCTAAAGATGTTGTGCAATGGAACGCTGCTCTACACCCTAACCAAGCCGTTAAATTGGGCGAGGGCTTGGGGCGCTTTTAAGCAACCTCCCAGCCAAATGGCAGAACTTCCGATAAGTGTTTTTTATTTAAAGCCAACATGATTAAACGGTCAACACCTAGCGCGATGCCACTGCAATCTGGCATGCCTTGTTTTAAAGCTTGCGTTAACATCCGATCGATCGGTTTTTCAGGCAGGTTTTGTGCTTTGCGCCACGCATTATCTTTTTCAAAACGTGTTTGTTGTTCTTGCCAATCAGTGAGCTCATGATAACCATTAGCCAGCTCTACACCACAAACATAAACCTCAAACCGCTCTGCTACTGGGTATTCTGCATCTTTACGGATTTTTGCAAGTGCACACTGGCTAGCAGGATAGTCATAAATAAAAACAGGAGCGTCGAAACCTAATTTCGGTTCAATGATGTGGGTAAATAATAGTTGCTGCCAAGTGTCGCTGCCTGCATGATCCATGCTATCGCTGACATCAAGCTCGTTCTGCTTTGCAACAACTTGCCAATCGGCAACACTGGCAAGGTGTGGATCAATTTTAAAATGATCTTGAAAAATCTGCGCATAGGTAATTTTTTTTGCAGGTTTTGTATTGAGCACAGCTTGCAATAAATCTTGCGTTTCTTGCATCAGCTCGAAATGATCAAAGCCTAAACGATACCACTCAAGCATCGTGAACTCCGGATTGTGCACCCGCCCGGATTCATCCGCACGAAATGCTTTGCCCATTTGGTAAATATCTGGCGCGCCTGCAGCTAATAAGCGTTTCATTGCGTACTCTGGTGAGGTTTGCAGATAAAATGTTTCGCCAAGATACTCTAATGACAAGCCTGATAATTGCGTATCGGTAACGGTAGAACGAGACAATAATTGTGTATCAACTTCAATAACTTTGCGCTGCGCAAAAAACGCACGAATCTTTGCAAGAATTTCACCGCGTTGTTGCAACGTTTCAATAGTGTATGTGGGTTGCCAATTCATATTTAGTCCTGTGTCTTTTGTGCAGCTATGCTGCACCGGGTCGCATGCAATGCGACCCCTACATCAAGATGGTCGTAAATATCATAAATGAAAATTCTAAGCACGAGAGACGTATTCGCCTTTACGCGTGTCTACCTTTATGACTTCACCTTCTTGCACAAACAAGGGTACGCGCACAGTGGCACCACTTTCAAGTTTTGCAGGTTTACCGCCACCGCCGGAAGTATCACCTTTTAAACCTGGGTCAGTTTCTACAATTTTTAATTCTACAAAAATTGGGGGCTCAATGACCAATGGATGGCCGTTATATAAAGTCACTGTGCACACATCCTGTTCTTTTAACCAGATTTCGTTACCACCTAGCGCCTCAGCACCAGCTGTGTGTTGCTCATAGGTGGATGGGCACATAAAATGCCAAAGCTCGCCGTCACAATACAAATACTGCATTTCAAGGTCAACGACATCGGCGCTCTCCACACTCTCACCTGATTTAAAGGTGCGCTCTATCACTCGCCCTGTTTTCAGGTTACGGATTCTTACCCGGCTAAACGCTTGGCCCTTACCTGGCTTAACGAACTCATTCTCGATAATAGAACAGGGTGAGCCATCAAGCATGATCTTGAGGCCCGCTTTAAACTGACTTGTTGAATATGTGGTCATGGTTTTCTACCTTTGATATACTGACCCGCCTATGATACAACAAAATACATCACCTTGGCAGACCCGAGATTGGCAAAACGAGCTGCAGGCCCTTATCGAAGACCCATTAGAGCTGGCTGAGGCTTTGGACTTGCCAACAAATACTTTTCTGGATATGCAGCAAGCCAATAAGCTTTTTGCCCTGCGCCTGCCCGCTTCCATGTTAGATCGCATTGAACGTGGCAATATCAACGACCCTGTGCTCAAGCAGTTTCTGCCTACCGGCAAAGAAACCGATATCGTTCGCGGCTACAGCAGCGACCCACTACAAGAAAAAACGGTAAACCCTGCGCCTGGGCTGTTACACAAATTCAAAAATCGTGTCTTGCTCACTGTTACGCAATCATGCGCGGTGCATTGCCGTTATTGTTTTCGCCGCAACTTTAATTATCAAGACAATAATCCCGGGAAAGCCGGCTGGGCTAAGGCCTTAAACTACATATTGCAAGATGCAAACATCGAAGAAGTGATCTTGAGCGGTGGTGACCCTTTAAGCCTACCCGATGAGTATTTAAGCTGGCTACTGTCAAGCATCGAAAAAATCAAACACGTTACAACAGTGCGCATTCATACACGATTGCCGATCATTATTCCGCAGCGCATCACTAACGAGTTGTTAACCACCCTAACATTAAATCGACTTAAAATCGTGATGGTTTTGCATTGCAATCATGCAAACGAAATTGATGAAGAAGTCATGCATGCATGTCATCTTCTACATGAAAGAGGCATTACCTTGCTCAACCAATGTGTGCTTTTAAAAGATGTTAATGACAGCGCGCAAGCACATATTGATCTTAATAAAAAAATATTTGATTGCGGCGCACTGCCCTACTACATCCACATGCTTGATAAAATTGCCGGCGCACATCATTACGACGTTTCCGAGGCAAAAGCCCAGCAGATCATGCAAGACATCAACAAGGCCTTGCCGGGCTATCTGGTACCCAAGCTGGTGCGTGAAGTTCCTGGAGCTGGCGCTAAAGAGATGCTTAGCTTCTAAGTCATTGATTCCAAATTAAAAGTTAGCTTGCTTATAGCTTTGCTTTCCGGTATGATTATCACTTTACGCACTAATTTATCGAGCGGTATTGGTAATGGCAAAAAAACACGGGATTCTTCGAACACTCCTCTCTCCAACAGGCTTTCTTACCCTTTTAGGCTTATCAGGCATTTTAAAAAACTTAGCGGGCGCACAAGCACAAGTACGCACCGTAAACCCCGAAAGCATACTGCCTGGGGCTAGCCCAGAAGTACAGCAACACTTTGTAAATCTTTTGAATGAGCATGGATACACTGACATTTCTGCCATCTCTAAAATGGAAAAACAGAGGTTGACTGCTTCCGCCTATGGCAGAGCTTCTTTAAACAGTGATGGCTCTTTCAATGTAAAAACGTTCAATCAATACACGGGATCGTCGTCAAAGCCAAACCCTAACTTTGAGAGAGCCTATGAAAAAGCCGCCAACACAATAGAAGAAAACGGTTATGACGCATATATCGAGCAAGCACGTCAAGATAGAGATAATCTCAGCGATCATGACAAGAGCACATTAATAGCAGCCTTAGAGGTGCATCCAAATAAAGATAGCGCAGCAATAAAAAAAGAAGTGCGAGAGCTTAAAAGAAGTGTCTCCAAAGAAGTCAGCGTAACGGATCGCGCCTACGCAGTAGCACGCATATTTGATGCACTAGGAGAACATGCGAAAAAAACCTCGCAAAGTCCTGCAGAAAGTACAAGCCCGACACCAAACACCTCAAAAGCAGGCTATGCCAGGCATCTTGCCAGTCTTATCGAACAAGAAGCATTCAAGTTCCCACTGGAAGATATACAATTTGAAGGCCGCTCACTTGCTGTCGGGCCACTTGATAGGTTTATAAGAAACCCAAAGGCAGTTAAGGATACTGTATATCAATGGGCAGGTACACATGGATTCAAAAAACTAAAAGCCCTTGATGTCACAGACCCCAACATTCCGTCATGTCAAGCCAAAACCAATTTTGATATCCCGGACAAACATTTAAATGGCGGCACAAACCCTGTGCTATTACACAGACTATACAATATTGCTGAGTCAATGTATGAAGCAACACTTGGAAACTCGGAAGATGATTTTATAGAATCCACAATGGGCCTGTATTCCGGCGATCTATATATATTTTTCGAATTAATTTCCGACGTTTCGGAATCTTTAAAACAAGAAAAACCTGTTCACAATAATGCGATTATTTTGAGTGGATTGGCAGAAGCGCTATTCCAGGGAAAGCTTGAGATTTTGAAAACACTTGAATTGGAATCTTTTAAAAATTGGTTGCACACTGTTAAAATGATAGATCAGTGGGGAGGCGAAAGATTCTACACCACGCTAGCAGATGCATTCTTGAAATTAAACGATGGTTATAAATATTTTGAGCTTGTGATTAATGCACCAAAGGTCCTACCCCTCTATGACCGAATAGATGGCATAGCAAAAAATGTGGGAAACCATGCTATCACAAACGAAAATACTACTATTAAAATAGCTGTGTCACAAGCAGCTTATGGCCTTACCCCTGGCGATACACTAAGGGATTTGTTGCTTGCACGATATAGATACGATAAAAATGCAGATGGTTTTTTGAAAGCGCTTTATAAAGGAAACTTAGCTTACTGGTTCATCACAAGAGATATGGAGCGGCAGAGCCTTGAAACTAATAAAAGCTATTTCGAGTGGGGCTTCATACCCGCATTCTCAAGGGTAACAGTGCTTACGGTAGGAGTTTCCCTTGGAGTTTATGAGCTAGGACAAGCTTTCCTCCGAATAGCAGGGAAAATAACAAACACTCTCAAGAGAGCCGGACCGAAAGATGGCGCCAATGGGAAAGGAAACGATAAAGACAAAAGTGCTGGCGAAACTGCACAGCAAATATTGCAGGACAGCACCATAGAGTCCACCGAAAACGCAGCAAAACTGGCGGTGGTTGCATATGTGAAAAGAATGAGCGCCAAAGATGTGGCTGCCTGCTTTGCTTATAATGGGAAAATACTGTCCAATATTGCAAGTCAGCATATCGGTAATATACTTGAAGAAAACCAAAAACAGCTAAATCATAACCTGCCCGGGTATTCCAAAGAAAATAAGAAGTTGGCTGAAGAATTTGAGAAAAAACGCAAATCGATGCGTGAACTATTTAATCGTGTAATTGGCGTTACTTTTGAAAACGAGATGAAATCAAGGAAATCATCTATAAACAATCATCAGCAGGCAATCTTATCCGCCATAGGAAAGCAGGCAAAAGAAAATGCAGCAACTGAACCCCTTTTAAATTACTGTAACAATGGCAGTCTCGATGGTGACAAGGTATCAGCTCTTGTTGATAAATATTACAGTGATTTTCAAAAAACTTCTCTCCTATCCTCTTCGGGAGATAACCGAACCCTAGGCGAAGTAGCAGAACAATACGCTTATATAAAATTTGCGCAAAAAATCAAAGGTGTAATAAAGCAGGCAGTGAGTGAGTTATTTCAGAGCCAGATAAATGATTTAACATCTGATTTAAAAAACCATGCCAAACAACTTGTCGAAAACGTAGATACCTTAAGTTTAGTCAACGCCGATCAAGTTGATGAGGAAAATGTTTCCGCAACAGCACGCAAGCTGGCTGCTGTGCTAACCTCTACGCCATCAGCCCTTGGCCCTGAATATGTGCAGCAACATGGCTTTGAGATAATTACCGAATTGTTGCGTGAAACTGCCTTGAACCAAATAAGCCAGCAACAACGTGCTGAAGAGCAACGCAAGCTTGAATCTCGATCAAAAGATCAAGCCAAGTCCCTGTTAGTAGAAAAAATTGCACAAATGGATGTTGTTGCAGCCGCTCGGGAAATGCCCTCGGTCAATGATGCAAGTTACGACCGCAAGGCTCGAGAACTCTTTACTGTTGCTCTAACGGCATCTGAAACGCTAGCAGCGTATAAACATACTGCGAATGAAAAAAGCGCGTTAGAAAAGGAAATGCTGCCAATTATAAGCGAAAAGATCAAGGATGCTTCCGGCAAAATTATAGGTAGAGCAGCTAAACAGCCAAAAAGCTCTCCGCCCCCAGAGCAAGTTGAAGATAAAAACCCGAACGATGAAAAGCATGAGATACGCGGCTATCAACCTGACCCTGAGGAACAAGCCGAGCGAGAAAGAAGAGCCGAAGAAAATAGAAGACGTGCGCAGCGGAAAATTGAAGAAGAACAAAAGCAAAAAAATGCACTTGCAGCCAAAGTGATTAATGCGAAAAACAAAAGCACAGCTGTACCGCCAGCCACGGCTCCTGGGAGAACACTGGATGAATATCTAAACTCAGGGTCAGGTTCAGGATCAAGTCAGACCAATGCGCCGGAACCTTCCAAAGAGCAAAAATTAAGCCCCAGTAAAAAAGAGCGCATTTGCGAAATATTAAAGTCAATTACCGAAACGTTTATTGATATCACCATACTTGGTCAAGAAAACACTGGGGAAGGCAGAGCAGCGCTGAAACTGAGCATATTAAATCTTCATGCACAGCTACAAACGCTATGCACCGAATCAAACAGCCTTGCAACAAAGTTCATCGACCCTAAACATGTTGCACTTCTGCGGCACATCATTGCGCACTTTCCAAATGAAGACATTGTCATTGATCTGATTAAATTTTCTCAAGATGTCGCTAAGCAAAATCTTATTTCATTGTACTTAGAAAATGATGTCGAGGCCTCTCAAATTATATGGCAAGGTGAGCGATATCAAGTACGGCATGCAACCCCTGATTTCGGCACATTGTCTAGAAGCCGATTTGAGCACCTAAACAAGTTAAATCGCAATTGGATGAAGACAAATAAAAGTGAGACTTGGCAAAAAGAACAGTTCGTTGCATTATTCAAGCTGGTGCAAGACAGCTCAGCTTTCTATAAAAAAGCACATGGTGATAACGCATTAGATCCCCAAGAAAAGCGCATCATGCAAATTGCACTTAAGCAGCAACTTGCTGCGCTTGGTGAGATGGCAAAACATGCTTCAGATAAGACCAGAACGCAAAATCCGGTGCTGTTCGGCAGGTTAAAAGATACATCGGAACTTCGCAATGCGATTGCACACGGCGAAGAACCTAAGGAAACAACCTTAAATGATGTTGTTGAGCGCATTACTGAGTTTAAAGATCAGCTGGCTGTCGCTATTGATCTAGGTGTTGAGCCTGCGCCGGAAAACAAAAAAGGCAAAGCCAAAAAAGCTAAATAGTAAAACTGTAGCAGACCAATCCATCGGCAAGCTTAGGCTCAAACCATGTGGATTTCGGTGGCATCAGTTCATTGGCATCGGACACATCTAATAGTTGCTGCATTTGCGTCGGGTACATCACAAAAGCCACAGCTTGCTTACCGCTTGCTACCTGTTGATGCATGCGGTCGAGCGCATCAGGCCCGCCAACAAATGCAATGCGCGGATCAGTACGCACGTCAGTAATGCCTAGCATCGGGGCTAATACGTTTTTAGCTAAGTGGTCGACATCAAGGCGTGCAACCGGGTCAGTCTCTTGTTCTAAATCATAACGACTCAAGCAATAAAGATTGTTGCCTAAAAACATGTGAATATCGCCCGGTTTTGCGGGCATGGCTGCTTCGTCTAACAAGTTTATTTCATAATGCTCTGCTAACTGCTCCATCATCTGCTCTGCTGATAAACCATTAAGATCTTTCACCACACGATGATAACCCCAGATATCCAGCTGCTGTGCCGGAAAAATAGCCGCTAAACAATAATGGTTTTTTTCTGTTTTTGTTCGCAGTGCTGCCGCGGTGCGGTGATGGCCATCGGCGATGTACAACATTTTATCTTGAAATAAATTTGTTAAGGCCTGCTGCTGCTGTGTATCTGTTATTTTCCATATTTTATGGTGCACGCCGTCTACCGCACCTTCCAAGTCAGGCTGCGTGTGCGTAAGCTTTTGCAATTGTTGCAAAATTTCACCTGAGTCTTTAACGGTGAGCAGTACTGGGCTAAGCTGGCCGTTCACTGCTTGAATGTGTTTAATGCGATCGTCTTCTTTGTCCGGGCGAGTGAGTTCATGGCGGCGGATATCACCCTTTTCATACTCAAGTATATCAACCAAACTCAGCAAACCTAGTTGTCTGCCGCTAGGTGCGTGCATTTCATAAACATAAAGCGCGGCTTGATCGCTGCCTATTAATACTTGTTCGTTTAATAATTTTTGCCAATAGGTTTGTGCTTGTTTGTAAGTTTGTTCGTCATTGAAAACCACATCATCGGGCAAGTCGCCTTCCGGACGGGTCACATGCAAAAAATTATACGGGTTTTCCTGGCCCCAGGTTTTCACCTGTTCACGCGTAACCACATCATAGGGTGGTGCAATCACTTTTGCAGCGAGTTCGGGTTTAGGACTAATGCCTTTGAATGGGAAAATCTGTGCCATGATGCATCCTCGTGTTTTGCGCGAAAGGGAGTATTTTAGCATAAGATTATTGCAAGTATAAAATACCCCGCGCTTTGCGCTGCCACCTTCACAAATTAGCCAGGCTTAATAGGTGTGCCTGGTGTAAGCGGAGGTCCTACAAACAACACTCTTGAGGTAGTCGTGCGCCCTGCTCCTTGAGTTTGTCTTTGTGCTGGCGCTCTTGCCATAATCAGCGTATTGCCAGGGCCAACCGCAGTTGCCGGCGTAGGGTTTGGTGCTGGACCTGGAGTCTTAACGCCTGATGCTGGTGTTCTAAAGGGTGTTTGACCGGGCGTTTTATATGCCGACCGCATGGGTGTGCACAATCTATCAGTAGATTTCAGTGGTGTTGCATCTTTTGAAGCGCCAACATCACTCAAGCACGATTCAAAAACCCATACATTACTGTCTTTCTTAATAGTACCTGCTTTATAACGACCATCAAATACGGCTATAAAAACTTCGCTTTTATTGTTGATCCAACATTTTGCGCCGAGTGAATTTTCATCTAATGCATGCTTGTATTCAATACGGTTTTGCTCAGTGTTTCTTACCAAAAACCCTGTGTTCATATCATCTTGCACAGATGTCATGAACGTTTGATCAATAAGTTTTGCTTGCATCTGAAAATTAAGCGAACCCAGCAACGCGCCATTGCTTGGCTTGCTTTGCACAGGCGACATGACTGCCGGACTTGTCCCTTGTTCACTTCTACAGCTTTGCCCTGCTGGTGTTCTTAATATAA
Organism: Gammaproteobacteria bacterium; assembly: GCA_021773275.1. Taxonomy (GTDB): domain Bacteria; phylum Pseudomonadota; class Gammaproteobacteria; order JABCZS01; family JABCZS01; genus JAJFKJ01. Next base: position 101,192 of record JAJFKJ010000053.1, on the reverse strand, counting down.
TCTCATTCGGATTAACATTTCTTGCTGGCGTGTTCGCGGGGTTTGCTAGCGGTACTAAAAAGCGCTTATCTTTGGGCAAATCCCAGTTTACAGTACCAATCTGCGCTAAAACAGGGTACTCTTGATTTTTACTCGAATAATTCATATACACAGCAACTTCGCCCGCTCCTAAGGCAACCTGGCACTCCACGACTGTCTTTTCTTTACCACCCACAGCTTCTGCATCAATAGTTAACATAATACTGTGGTTTGCTAAATCGTCTTCGTCATCTTCAGAGCCACCGGGGCTGTATTGTTCTGTAACACGTAGTTTTTTTAAGTCGGCTTCGGATTCCAAGCCAAGCATGCTCATCACTGCATCAAGCACATTTTCTACACTTGACTCACCTTCTTGATCATCGCCAAAAAACCAACTGGTTACTGCCTCCCAAGTACCTGATTTTTTCTTGGGTGTATGATGATTTTTTTTATCGATAGTATTGTCATGATCAGCATCTATATCATGGTTATTGTCATTTTGTTTTTCGTAAGTTTTATCTTTGCCTAAATTTTCTCCAAAATAAAACTTACAGGCAAAACCCACGACCCAGCTGACCAGCACCATAAGCAGCACACCGACAAGTGCATTGCCCGCCATGCCCGAAACACCCATAAGCTCCTGGAAAGGTTCAATCAAAGTAAATGAAAATTCTGAATTAAAACCATACTTCAGTGTTAAATTCGCAGCAGCACCTAATAAAACAGGTGCCATTATCAATGTTAAAGAAAGCCAAGTGTAATAGTATGCTTTGTAGTAATTTTGTTCTTGCGCATGTTTATTGCCGTATAAATTCTCATCGCTATAATACGTTCTCTTGAAAGACTCAAGCACCCCACTTTTTTGGAGATTTGCATATAAGTAAAATGGCATCGCAAAAAAACCGAAGATCATGCCAAAAAAATAGATAAAGGGTGTTAGCAGTATGGATCGTACGGCAATGCGCTCGCGTTTTTCGACCGTGTCTATATAAAGGTTCATGATATTATAAAAAGCATGCAAGATTCTGCGTGCACCGGCAAGCATATTGGGAATAGCAAAAACAAATGCGCCAAGAAATGCAGCGAATATGCCCGCGTAATGAGAAACACCGGCCGTAAACTTATTAATATGCTTACCGGCATGGATAGAGGCAACCATTGCAGCATCTTTAAACGATGATGGTTGCCTTTCTACAGTCAGTTTTTCGTTGGGGTTTGGCATAAAACAACATCCATTTTGTTATAAACTTGTGTGTGTAAGTTAACCATACCTATGCGGGGTTGTCAATAGGTTATGTGGATGAATGACCTATGTAAATACACTTGCAAAAAACGTACCGTAGGGGCGGCACCCTGTGCCGCCCGCGCAGGCGTATGCCTGTGGAATTGCATCGCTTCGCGATGCCGGGTCGAACAGGGTTCGACCCCTACATTAGCTCATAGCATTAATACAACAAAGCCTTCACAAAGGGGGCGAATACTTCCTATACGATATTAGCGCCGGTGCATTTTTGCATACCACGAGGCAGGAGTTTGCCGCGTTTGCCGCGACCGCCTTCGTAATGCTTGAGGTCTTTGCCAGAAAGCACTTTGCTCTTATTGCCAGTATGAATTTCTACTTTATTGCCAGGTTTCAGTACCAGCATGCTGATAACTTTATCGCCACCTGTTTCAAGTTCATGCTTATCAATTTGAATAAGCTTGTTGCCCTTGCCTTTGCTCATTTCAGGTAGTTCAGTAAGTGGGAACATCACAGCTCTACCCTGTTGCGTAATAATCAATAATTGTTGCTTGGCGATTTCATCGACCAATACTGGGGCCACTAAGCCATATTGCGCACGAATCACTTGCTTACCGGTTTTGTTTTTAGAATATAAATCAGCAGTAGGTGCGATAAATCCATAGCCGTTTCCTGATTGCAGCACGACGTATTGTTTTTCTGTTGGCATTAAAACGCCCACAAAGGTTGCGCCTGGTGGCGGCGTAACGCGTGCGGTGAGCGGTTCGCCCAAGCTACGCGCCGATGGCAAGGTATAAGGCAACATGCCATACATGCGCCCGGTGGAATCCACAAATAAGGTCTGCTGATTCGATTTACCCTGCGCTTGCATCAAGAAACCATCACCCGATTTAAAGTTTAGAGTGTTGCCTTCAACTTCATGGCCTTTAGCCTGACGTACCCAACCTTTTTCAGAAAGGATAACTGTGATCGGTTCTGTAGGAATGCGCTCTTCTTCGGCCATGGCGGTCGCTTGTTCACGTTCGATAATGCGTGAACGACGTTTGTCACCAAAACGTTCTGTCAATTCTTCTAGCTCTTTGCGCAATAAGGTTGTCATGCGTGTTTTTGAGCCCAATGTTTGCTCGAGGTTTTCGCGCTCTATATTAAGCTCTTTTTGCTCAGCTTTAATTTTAATCTCTTCAAGCTTGGCAAGTTGGCGTAATTTGATCTCAAGAATAGCTTCAGCCTGGCGCTCTGTGATCTTGAATTTTTTCATCAAGGCTGGTTTAGGCTTGTCTTCTTTGCGGATGATGTTAATCACTTCATCAATATTTAAGAAGGCTACTAATAATCCATCAAGTACTTCAAGGCGATCGATGACTTTGGCTAAACGGTGCTCAAGGCGACGCTTCACTGTTTCGTGGCGATACACCAACCATTCACGCAGAATCATTTCTAGGTTTTTAACCTGTGGGCGACCATCAAGACCAATCATATTGAGATTAACACGATGGCTACGCTCTAAATCGGTTGTAACGAATAAATGCATCATGAGTTGTTCAACGTCGATGCGGTTTGAGCGTGGCACAATCACCAGGCGTACCGGGTTTTCTTCATCTGACTCATCACGCAGGTCTATCACCATGGGTAATTTTTTAGCCTGCATTTGCTGCGCAATCTGTTCGAGAATTTTTGCTGGCGATACCTGAAAAGGCAGCGCTGTGATCACAATTTCATCTTTTTCTTGAGCATAAACCGCGCGTGATTTGATGCTGCCATTACCCGTGCGGTACATTTCCCTTATTTCATTTTTAGGTGTAATAATTTCTGCACCGGTTGGGAAATCTGGCCCTTTAACAAAAGTGCATAGATCAACCAGGGTTGCTTTCGGATTTTTTAATAAGCAGATACAAGCATCCATTAGCTCTTTGAGGTTATGCGGCGGGATATCAGTCGCCATACCTACCGCGATACCAGTACCACCATTTAATAAAATGGTTGGCAGCTGTGCAGGCAATGTGATGGGCTCATCGAGTGTGCCATCAAAGTTGGGTTGCCATTCAACGGTACCCTGGCCTAATTCCGATAAATACACTTCCGCAAAAGGTGATAAGCGTGATTCTGTATAACGCATTGCCGCAAATGATTTCGGGTCGTCCATCGAGCCCCAGTTACCCTGGCCATCGACCAGTGGGTAACGATACGTAAAGCTTTGCGCCATCAACACCATGGCTTCGTAACAAGCGGTATCACCATGCGGATGGAATTTACCTAAAACATCACCGACAGTACGCGCCGATTTTTTATATTTTGAAGAGGCTTTTAAACCCAATTCAGACATTGCGTAAATGATGCGACGTTGCACCGGTTTTAAACCATCGGCAAGGCTGGGTAGTGCGCGATCAAGGATGACGTACATGGAATAATCAAGATACGCTTTTTCAACGTATTGCTGCAAGGGTTGTGACTCAACCGCAGTCATCACGAAAGCTGTATTTGTTTTTGATTTTTTTGCCATTTTTTCCTCTACATTTTAAAACTTGCTACACATCGGCTAGGTCGCCCTTGCCCTCTAGCCATTTTTTGCGATCTTGTGCACGTTTTTTCGCTAATAACATATCAAGCATGGAGCTGCTTTCATCATTGTCATCCACCGTTAACTGTACCAAGCGGCGTGTATCTGCCGACATTGTGGTTTCCCGCAACTGGCCTGGGTTCATTTCGCCCAATCCTTTGAAACGTTGCACTGAAATCTTGCCTTTTTTGCTTTCGGCTTCTATGCGGTCAAGAATACCCTGCTTTTCAGATTCATCCAATGCATAGAACACCTCTTTGCCAATATCGATACGGTATAAAGGTGGCATCGCTGCAAACACATGCCCGGCTTTGACTAAAGCTGGGAAATGCTTTAAAAATAAGGCGCAAAGTAAAGTTGCAATATGCGCGCCATCGGAATCGGCATCCGCCAAGATGCACACTTTGCCGTAACGCAGGTTACTCAGGTCATCGCTACCTGGGTCAACACCCAGAGCAACCGAAATATCATGTACCTCTTGCGATGCTAACACGGCGGTGTGTTCAACTTCCCAAGTGTTTAAGATCTTACCACGCAGTGGCATCACCGCTTGGAACTCGCGGGTACGTGCTTGTTTAGCCGAACCGCCCGCTGAATCACCTTCCACTAAAAACAGCTCTGATTGCATTGGATCTTCGCCTGTACAATCAGTCAATTTACCCGGTAGTTGTGGCCCACTGGTAACTTTCTTACGCACCACTTTTTTGCCTTGACGCATGCGTGATTGCGCAGATTCAATAACCAGCTCAGCAATTTTTTCGCCTTCAGAAACATGTTGATGCAGCCATAAACTGAATGCATCTTTCACCACGCCGGACACAAAAGCAGCGGCTTGACGAGAACTTAGACGCTCTTTAGTCTGGCTGGCAAACTGTGGCTCTTGCATTTTAATCGATAAAACATGATTGCATCGTGCCCAGATATCTTCTGGCGTTATCTTCAAGCCTTTTGGTAAAAGATTACGTGCATCACAAAATTCTCGCATGGCATCGCACAAGCCTGTACGCAAACCATTTACATGGGTACCGCCCTGAATAGTCGGAATAATATTAACGTAGCTTTCTGTCACAAGCTCTGTGTTTTCAACACTCCAAGCCACTGCCCAATCAGCTGTTTCATGCTCAGACTTCATGTTGCCCATAAAGAGTTTTTCCGGCAAATATTCACCGATGAGCGCTGTTTTTATGTAATCAGGAAGGCCATTTTCATAGCACCATGTTTGCGACTTCTTGCTAGACTCTTCGGTAAATTCAACAGCCAAACCAGGGCATAACACTGCTTTCGCTTGTAAAATGTGTTTTAGTTTGGGTACAGAAAATTTAACAGTATCAAAATATTTTGCTTCGGGCCAAAAACGAATGTATGTACCTGTTTCGCGTTTGCCTGATTTGCCCATTGTTTTGAGTTTTTGGGTAACTTTGCCTTGTGCACAGGCCATGCCGTAAACCTTGCCATCACGCATGATCTCAACTTCAAGTTTCTTCGACAATGCGTTCACAACCGAAACACCTACGCCGTGCAAACCACCTGAAAACTGATAGCTCTTGTTTGAAAATTTGCCGCCCGCATGCAGGCGCGTCAAGATTAGTTCCACACCTGGAATTTTTTCTTTACTGTGTTTGTCCACCGGCATACCGCGGCCATTATCCCTCACAGAAAGTGAACCATCTTTATGCAGTATGACTTGAATATGGTTGGCATGGCCAGCAATGGCCTCATCGACGCTGTTATCAACCACTTCCTGTGCCAAGTGGTTGGGTCGGGTGGTATCAGTGTACATTCCGGGTCGTTTGCGCACCGGATCCAGGCCAGAGAGGACTTCTATTGACTCTGAAGTGTAATCTTTGCTCATTATTATTGTAATCCCAATTAAACTGTTGTGGCTCTCATTCGCCATTTTTTTTGATTTACGGTAATATTAGCGTAACAACAAGCAAATGAGAAGGGTTATGGAGAATAATGTGGTAACGCAGCTTGCCGGCGTAGGCCCTGGCCTACAAAAAAAGCTAGCAAAACTGGGCATCCATACCCTCCAAGACTGCTTATTCCACCTGCCTTACCGCTACCAAGACCGCACTCATATTCACCCTATTGGCACTCTGCGCCCCGGTGACCAGGCGGTTGTCGAAGGCAACATCATCGCCAGCCAAGTGACGTTCGGGAAACGACGCATGCTCCGGGTACAAATCAAAGATGGCTCAGGGGTGTTTTATCTGAGATTTTTCCATTTTAGCCAAAGCCAACAAACCAAGCTTGTCGAAGGCTTGCGGATTCGCTGTTTTGGCGAGGTTCGCTTGGTGGGCAAGCAGCTGGAAATGATCCACCCTGAATACACCATCGGCAAGCTTGGTGCGATGCCCGATGTGCAAGAAAAGATGACACCTATATACTCGCTCACCGAAGGTGTGACACAGTTAACATTACGCAAAGTGATTGATCAGGCACTGGGCATTTTACAACACCGTGAAGTTCATGACTTGCTGCCCAAAGATATTATCAGCAAACATCAATACCCCGACTTAAAGCAAGCTTTGTTGTTTTTGCATCAACCACCACCGGAAGCTGATCTGCAAGCCTTATTAACAGGCAAACACCCAGCCCAACAACGCCTGGCCTTTGAAGAGCTTACTGCGCACCACATCAGTTTATTACGTTACCGTGCGCAACAACAAAAACAACCCGGTCTGCCTTGTGATGATTTCAAGATCGCTAGCAAGCTCGAAAAATCGCTGCCGTTTACGCTTACCAATGCGCAAAAAAATGTTCTTAAAGCTATTAAAAATGATCTAAAGCAAGATATTCCGGCTTTGCGTTTGGTGCAGGGCGATGTCGGTAGCGGAAAAACCATTGTCGCGGCACTTGCCATGTGTATTGCAATAACCGATGGCCAGCAAGCAGCGCTGATGGCACCCACAGAGATTCTTGCTGAACAACATTACCAAACCTTTAAGCAGTGGCTGGAACCCTTAGACATAAATATTGTTTGGCTCTCAGGTAAATTACCCAGCAAAGTGAAAAATCAAGCCTATGATGCTATCGCATCAGGTGAAGCACAAATTATTATTGGTACACATGCATTAGTGCAAGAGGATGTAAATTTTAACAAACTGGCACTTGCGGTGATTGATGAACAACATCGTTTTGGCGTGCATCAGCGCTTAAAACTTGTACAAAAAGGCAAAACTGAACAACATGTACCACACCAGCTCATCATGACTGCAACACCTATTCCGCGTACGCTCGCCATGACGGCCTACGCAAACTTAGATTATTCTGCAATCGATGAGTTGCCGCCTGGTAGAAAACCCGTAACCACTGCAGTTATCGGCAATGAACGCCGCGGTGAAATTGTGCAAGGCGTTGCCGATGCCTGCCGACAAGGTAAACAAGCTTATTGGGTTTGCACCCTCATTGATGAGTCAGAAACGCTAACAGCTGAAGCCGCTGACAAGATCGCAACACAGCTGCGCGATACACTGCCCGATATCAATATCGGTTTAGTACATGGCAGACTCAAACCTGCTGAAAAAGAAAGAGTAATGCAAGCTTATGTAAACAATGAAATTCAACTACTTGTGGCGACGACTGTGATCGAAGTGGGTGTAAATGTACCCAATGCGAGTTTAATGATCATTGAAAACCCTGAACGCTTAGGTTTAGCGCAACTACATCAGTTACGCGGCCGAGTCGGGCGCGGTCATGAAAAATCTCATTGTATATTGTTGTACCATGCGCCTTTATCGTACACCGCTCGCACGCGATTAAGCGTGATGCGCGACACAACAGACGGCTTTCTGATAGCTGAAAAAGATTTAGAAATCCGCGGCCCTGGCGAATGGCTTGGCACATTACAATCAGGTGAGATGCGCTTGCAAATAGCCGACATAGTTCGCGACCGTGTGTTGATTCCGCAAGTCAAACCTTGCGCGGAATCGATCATGCACACCTACCCCACAAAAGCCGATGCGCTTGTTAACAGATGGATTGGTGTGAATACGGAATATTCGGGGGCGTAGGCTGCAAAAACCCCCGCCCTGCCTGCGGCGGGCTGCCCCCTTCAAAAAGGGAGCGAATTTTGGGTTCGACACTTATATAAGATTATCATTACACCATTGACTCAAGGTATTCGCGGAATGAAATTAATTTGTCGCTATCAACGGCATGTTCGTCAGCTGTACAGGCCTGCCCTGTCGATATAACTTGCTGGTCTATTTTATTGATTTTTTCTGCTTCTTCAGCTGGAAGCGTATCAAAGGCCGTCTTACCAATCACTCTCTCTCGAGTCATTTTTAAACTTTTCGCTTGCGCTTCATTACAGCCTAAAATTTCACCCTTCAAGTTTTTCCAGTAGACATGCCCCGGCATGTTAGACATAATACTTTCTAGTGTAAGCTCTAATGTTTCTTTTTCTTTAGAAAGAGTTCGCTCTTTCGTTTTCAATTGAGAAATATTAAATGATATGCCAAATACACCAACTACCTCACCGCTTTCATCAAAAAGTGGTATTTTATTTGACAAAAATGTTTCTGCGCCACTACTGACATCTGAAGACTCCTCAATAGTTACTGCTTTTTTTTCCTTTATAACGCGTTTATCAATTTTTATTATTTCAGCAGCGACATCTTTCTCAGAAAAGTCATAATCTGTTTTTCCTATTATTTGTTCTTTGGAGCTTAACCCAATATCGGTAGCCTGTGACTGATTACAGCCATGATATACGCTACGTGCATCTTTCCAATACACATGCGCAGGGAGCAAGTCCAGAATTTCCTCAAGATGTTTGTCAATTAAGTTGAGCATTTCAATTCCACTATATTTCTTTAATATATAGTAGCAGATAATAAGCTATGACGGATTTACCTTGGTCAGACCACAACTAGGTTTTCTTGTTCCTTTATATTAGTAATTTTGCAACTATAACGATTCATATTAAGGTTTGAGGAAGCTTTGCTAAACTGGCCCCCGATTAAATCACAATATATATGCTGGATATAAAAAGGCTGTGATCACCTATGTGGCAACCCTGCTCTAATGCAATATACTTCATGGTTATGAACTCTTCTTCTATTTTTTTTAGTGCATTATATTCATCCTGTCTATCTTGCTCACACGAAAGTGAATCTATTACCCCCCTAAAAGGGTTGTTTTTAAGGTGGGATAACTTCTCCCCAGGATATTGAGGATGAATTGCCATATTTGACAATATTATATTTTCGATACCAAACTTGTTAATAGATTCATAAAAACCCTTATCTAGCATTGATAGACCATCCAAAATAAAGCATGGGCTATTTTCGAAATAGCTATTTTCTCTTGCACATGGGTAAAGAACCACCTTTCGCTTATTACTTTTTATCAATATAGGATTCTGCCTATAAAGCATATCCTCTAATATAATCTTCCCTACAAGAAAAGAAGGATAAACCAACCTATCTTGCTCATCATTTTCTTTAAACAAATGAATGGCGGACCTCAGTCCTTTTAATGACGGCGCCTCAGCTAATAAATCTGAAATAAAATCACAAGAAGCTTCTGCGACTTTCTTTTGATATAACTGCAGCATCCGCCTGGAAAAATCTCTAGAAACCTGCATGCCCTTTTGTATAGCGTTATGATCAAGAATGGTATAACCCGAATGCATTTCTTTATACTTTGATAAAAAGAAGCACTGCAGTACTATTAACGACTTTCTGCTTATATTAAAATGGATTTTCTGTTTTGTTAAAAATTCCTGCAACGTTTCTTTTTTTGTCATTTCTTTTGGGCAAAGCTGTCGCTTGATAGTTCTGTGCTTGGTGTACAAGTCAACCTGATCATGAAGTAAACAGGAAAGTTTTTTTAGTTTATCTTTTTCTATCAGAAGATCGTAATCAGATCGGTAGCGGAACATCAACAAAATCTGATATGCGCGAATTTGGCATAAGCAATCTCCAACATGCGCATCAAACTCGGACAAGCGACCTTGCATAAATGCATCGATGGCTTGCACAAACATATCTGTGATAAACACCAGCTTTGTGAGCACATCTAGCTTTTCAGCTAAATCGCTGAGTAAATTATTGTTTGAGTACGGCAATAGATCACTGGGTTCCAGCATCCTTGCTTCTTTGATATTTATCAATCTTCCATCCATATGAAGGGGCATCCCTATTTTTAAGGATATCTTACCGAAAAATGGGGATGAGGGTCAATTGATTTTTGTTATTATTATGACTATTTATGAGGGTAATTGAAGGTGGCGGTGAAGCTGTTGTAGGGGCGGCATTAAATGCTGCCCGCACGAGCAATAGTTCGTGGTTACAGCATTGCTGTGCAATGCCGGGTCGCATACAATGCGACCCCTACAGCAGGATTGTTGCAAGTATAAAATCCCCCGCTCGCGGTGCTCGCTGCCCCCTTTACAAAAGGGGGCGGTTCAACGGTAAGATTATTGCAAGAACGAATATATATGCAATGCCTAGCACTTAAGATAATCACGTCTTTAGAGCCACGACCGTAAGGGAGTGGGCCCATCTAACAATCTTGCATTGGCCCGCTTGCTCACGCGCGCGGCTCTGACTCAAGATCATTGCAAGTATAAAATCCCCCGCTCGCGGTGCTCGCTGCCCCCTTTACAAAAGGGGGCGATCATATAGCATGCCCTGTTTATAATAAATACGAGCGCGGTGCAGTATATCGGGATATTTTTTTCGAGCAATTAACGAGCAACGCGAGGCGAGAAAAATTTACTCCCGTGTACGCAGCAGCGAGCACAAGCACAGGGCATTCCTTGCATTCCTTACCGCCAGGTAACGCCGGGTAGATTGCAATCTTGCAGGGTTTCGACCACTAGGTCGATGGCTTTTTCGCGGGGGAAGCCTTCGCGGTAGGCGATGGCGATTTCGCGCTTTGGTGCAGGTTTAACAAATGAGCGGGTTACAACGGAACGTTTGATGGCGCCAGAAATGTTGCATGCAAGCTGCGGCAAGATGGTAATACCCAAACCACTGGCAACCATGTAACGTAAAGTTTCTAATGAACCACCTTCGACCATTTGCGTACTTGCGTTGTCCGGGGTTACATCGGCGCAGTGTGGGCATACTTCGAGCACTTGGTTACGAAAGCAATGGCCCTCGCCCAGTAATAAAATGTTTTCGCCTTTTAATTCTTTTGCTGATATTTTAGATTTTTTGGCAAGGGCATGATCTTTTGGCAATAAAATATCGAAAGCCTCTTCGAATAAAACTTCGGTAACAATGTTAGGTTCGTTGAACGGTGTTGATACTAAAATAACATCCAAATCACCTGAAATTAATTTCTGCCGTAAAACTTTTGTGTAACCTTCTAATATATACAATGGCATATTGGGCGCTTTACGATGCATCTTTGGTAGTAGATGTGGAAAAATATTTGGCCCGATGCTATAAATCGCACCGATGCGTAATACGCCTTTTAGTTCATCACGGCCACTGCTGGCCAGTTGTTTGATTTTTTCTGCTTGCTCTAACACGCGTTGTGCCTGTGCAGCAATGACTTCGCCAATGGGCGTTACACGAACATCTTGTTTGTTGCGCTCAAAAATTGCAACGTTTAATTCTGCTTCTAGCTTTTTAACAGCAACGCTGAGTGTAGGTTGGCTCACGAAACATTGTTCCGCTGCTCTGCCGAAGTGCCGAAGCTTTGCTACGGCTACGATGTATCGTAGTTCGGTAAGCGTCATTACCAACCCACCATATCTGCTTCATAGGCATGTGCAAGCTTAACTGCCTGATCAATTTCTTCCAATGACATTTTTTGCGTGATCCGTGCAAGGTCGCGTTCAACCGCAGGGTTCTCAAATTTATTCGCCATTGACCACCATGCATAGGCTTGTGTGTCACTGCGCGGCACACCAATACCTTGTGAATATAATCGACCCAAGGTATACTGCGCTGCGCTGTAGTTTTGCCAAGCGGCGCGCTCGATCCACTCTACTGCAGAAGTGTAATCGATGGGAATAATTTCATCACCTTTTAAATAGATTAAACCCAAGCTGTATTGTGCATAAGGATCTTTTTGTGCAGCTGCCCTGCCATACCATTTCATTGCAGATAAAATATCTCGGCCAATAACATCACCATTTAAATACCAATCGGCTAGGTTTAACTGTGACTCTAGATCATTGTTCTTAGCGGCTCGCTCAAACCAACGAAATGATTCTGCAAAATCATACAAAGCACTATCGATGTCATTGAAAAATTGTGCAACGCGACGTTGCGCGCATGCATTGGTTCCGTTGATGGTTGCTTCGCGAAACCAATTGTTCGCTTCATCGGCGTTAGGCCGGCCAAGCCAACCAAGCTGATTGCTTAAGCCCATCATGTATTGTGCATAGGTGTTGCCGTAACGTGCGGCCAAATTATACCAATAAACCGCGGACTCTAAATTTTGTGGTTCGATAAAACCTTTCGCGTAAATATCGCCCAGCACCGCTTGTGCATCGACATCACCGGCAGCAGCATACCAGCGTAGAGCGATCACATCATTCTTCGAGGCGTTTTCCATAAAACGCTCACCGCCCGGGTAAATAAAGTTTTGCCGGCGTTCCATATCTGCTTGCCGCAGCTCTTCTTGCTTACGCATCATAAGCTCGAAAGGGTCCGCCGCCCATACCGTAAGACAGGAAAAAGTTAGAATGATTAATAATATGCGTCGCATCGCCGTTCCTACTGTGTTTTCTCAGTATAGTTTAACATTAATTGATGAATGCCACCCCTTCTTGAGCATGCCATATCTGTGTTATTATTAAAACTACCATGATACCCAAGCTGCCAAACACCCTATGGCCATTTACCTGGCACTTTATAAAACGCTACCCAATAGCTTTCGCGCTATTTTTTATCGCGCCTGTTTTTTTGATCTTGGAAAACACAGTTCAACCCTATGCCGTTAAACTTCTTGTGGATGGTGTCACGCAAATCTCGCCTGAGCAAGCTGGTCTGCCCTATGAGATTTATCTGGGTGCAGGTCTTTTCTTATTTGCAGCATTCACCCTGTGCTTAATATGCCGTCTTCAAGAATGGGTGCAGTGCCACATTATTCCCAAGTTTTTGTCAGATATTCGCATGTCAGTATTAGAAAGTCTTTCGCAACAATCATATAGCTATTTTACTGATAGGTTGAGCGGCAACTTGTCGAATAAGCTTTCAGATCTACCAGGCGCAATAGATAAAATTCGCGTGATAATTTGTTGGGGTATCATCGGGACCGGTTCTGTTTGCCTTGCTTCTATTATAGTGATTGCAACTATTAATGTGTTTGCGGCTGTTACGCTTGCAATATTTGTTTGCATACAAACCTTCGTTATTGTTTGGTACGCACAATGCATCAATAAGGCTTCACATATAAATGCTGAAGACAAAAGCATACTTTCCGGTCAAGTAGTAGATATGTTAAGCAACATCTTGCCTATTAAAATATTTGCACGACGCAGCTTTGAAATGCAGCGCATCGGGAAAAAACAGGCGGATGAACGCAAAAGCAACCGCCTAATGCTCACTCGTATAAATATTATGCGCACACTTACAGATGTTTTTTATGTCCTATTAGCGATGGCCTTCCTGTTTATCCTAATAAATGGCGCAAAAAATCAGATTATCTCTGCTGGCGATGCTGTTTTCCTCATGGTTGCTATGTTTGCAGTTGCCAGTCAAATGTGGTTTATGAGCCAAACCTTAACAGATTTTTTCCGTGAGATTGGTGTTGCTAAACAAGCTTTGGCTTTGGTGAATCAACCTATTACGCTGAAAGATGACAACAATGCAAAGCCCTTAACAGTGAAGCATGGCGAGATTAGATTTGAAGAGGTCTGCTTCCACTACCATCATGAAACAGCCCTGTTTTCAGATAAGAATGTGGCCATAGCACCTGGAAGCAAAGTCGGTCTAGTAGGATACTCAGGTTCCGGGAAAACAACTTTTGTACAACTGATTTTACGATTTTTTGATATTAAAAGTGGTGAGATTTTAATTGACGGGCAAAATATTGCTAAAGTAACTCAAGATTCTTTGCACCAAAGTATTGTCATGGTCCCGCAAGATACAACGCTGTTCCACCGTTCACTATTGGAAAACATTCGATATGGCAATCCAGAAGCTAGCGATGAAGCCGTTGTTGCTGCCGCCAAAGCAGCACATTGCGATGAGTTCATTACCACGTTGCCCGAAGGTTACGAAACATTAGTCGGAGAGAGAGGCGTGAAATTATCCGGCGGACAGCGCCAGCGTATCGCCATTGCACGCGCCATGCTTAAAGATGCGCCGATCTTAATACTTGATGAAGCAACTTCAGCCCTTGATTCAGTAACAGAGAAACACGTTCAGGAAGCCATGCATCAACTCATGGGTAAACGCACAACCATTGTTGTTGCGCACCGTTTATCAACATTAGCTGCGATGGATAGGATTTTGGTGTTTGATAAAGGGCATATTATCGAAGATGGTACGCATGATGCGCTACTTAAAGCAAACGGACATTATGCAAAAATGTGGCATATGCAAGCAGGTGGATTTTTGCCAGAGCACGCTAGCGACCAATCGAACGGGTGACTTTGCTTACAGATTTATTGGCATGTATGGCACGCATGACTCGGGCCAGATGGGCGCGATTGTGCACTGAAATAATAATCGTGATTGAGGTATAGCGACCGTCTTTATCTTCGCTTTTAACCATATCAATATTCGCGCCTGCCAATGCCACAGCGTTGGCAAGTGATGCCAAAATACCGCGCTTGTTACGCACTTCAACTCTAAGCTCGACTTGAAATTCGCCTTCGGGTTGTTCTTCCCATTGTACTGCAACGGTTTTACTGGAGTCAGGGGATAACTTTTTAACACGTCGGCATGTTTCTTGGTGAATGTTCAAACCTTGGCCAGCCGACATAAGGCCTAGAATAGGGTCGCTTGGAATTGGCCAACAACATTTGGCAAATTTCACCATCATGCCTTCTGTACCCTTAATGGTAAGTGGCGCATGCATTGCACCACCTTCCTCACCAAAAGCTGCTTGTTCTTGATTTGCTTGCCCTGCAAGTTGTCTAGCAACTAAAGAAGCGGAACGTTCACCTTTACCAATGGCTTCATGTAGCATATCTAAATCTGTATATTCTGAACCATTTAAGTAATCTTCCATCGTTTCTTGCGGAATTTTTTCTATTGTTAAAGTAATGGCTCGTAAAGCAACATTTAACAAACGCTGCCCAAGCAAAATAAGCTCTGCACGTTGTTGGCTTTTCAAAAAGTGACGGATGCTCGAACGTGCTTTACCGGTTACCACAAAATTTAGCCACGCAGGGTTTGGCCGCGCACCCGTGGCACTAACTACCTCTACTGTTTGGCCATTAGCCAAGCGTGTGCTCAGTGGTGCCAAACGGCGATCAATTTTTGCGGCAACACAACTATTGCCCACATCGGTGTGCACTGCATATGCAAAATCAACGGCGGTTGCACGACCTGGCAACTCCATGATCTCACCTTTAGGAGTGAAGACATAAACTTCATCAGGAAATAAATCAATTTTGACGTTTTCAATGAATTCTAAAGAAGAGCCTGTGCTTTTTTGTAGTGATAATAAATTTGTTAACCACGCTTGTGCCTTGTCTACGCTGGTCGCCGATGTTTTATACAACCAATGCGCTGCGATGCCGTTTTCGGCAAGCCGGTCCATTTCTTGTGTTCGTATTTGTATTTCGATCGGTACGCCGTAAGGGCCAAACAATACTGTATGTAGCGATTGATAACCATTGGCTTTAGGAATAGCAATATAATCTTTAAAGCGACCCGGCACGGGTTTATATAAATTGTGCACCAAGCCTAAAATTCGATAACATTCATCTATCGTTGGCACGACCACGCGGAATGCATAAACATCCATAACTTCATTAAATGAAATATTTTTGCTACGCATTTTTCGGTATATGCTATATAAATGTTTTTCTCTTCCTTGAATAGCGCTTTCTGGTATTTTCGCATCTTTAAAACATTTTTTAAGTTCGACTTCGATGTTTTTAAATATTTGTTTGCGATTGCCTCGTGCCTTACGCACTCTTGCTTTTAATACACGACAGCGTTGCGGGTAGAGCGCTGAAAAACCCAGGTCTTCAAACTCAACCCGGATATTGTGCATACCTAAACGATTAGCAATCGGTGCATAGATTTCTAGTGTTTCGCGGGAAATGCGCCGTCTGCGCTCTGGCTGCAAAGCATCGATGGTGCGCATATTGTGCAAACGATCTGCCAGCTTAATGAGAATAACCCGAATGTCTTTGGTCATAGCAAGCAACATCTTACGGAAATTTTCTGCTTGCGCTTCTTCGCGCGACTCAAAATGAATTTGCGTTAGCTTGCTCACGCCATCGACCATCTCAGCTACTGTTTGACCAAACTCTTTAGCCAAGCTTTCTTTGTCAACATTGGTATCTTCCAATACATCATGCAACAAAGCAGCCATAATGGTCTCAAAATCCATACGCTGTGCTGCCAAGATGCGGGCAACAGCAATTGGATGGATAATATACGGGTCGCCAGTCTGGCGTATTTGTTTCTCATGTGCCGTGGCCGCAACAGCATAGGCTTGGGAAATTTTTGCGATCTTGTCGTGGTCTAGATATTGAGCTAGCTCTTCTCGTAAGTCGTTAAATTGAAACACCCAATAGCTCCACGGTTATAATTAATTCTATATATTAATTATAGGGGTTTTCAGCTGGGCCTGAAAGGACTTATTCCGTTTCGGGTGACTCTGGCTTGATTTCTTCTGGCTCAGATTCAGGTTCTGGGGCAGATTCAGGCTCTGGCGCTGATTCTGGCTCAGCTTCAAGTTTGATTGCTTCTTCTTGAATTTCTTCCACAGCCTCTACGGTAAGCGCTTCTTCAGCGGTCTCAAGCATGGCCTCTTTGGCATCAACCTGGGCGATGCTAGAAGCCGCCTGGGCTAACATGTCTTGAGCATCCATAGATTCGGCTCGGCGCTTAGCAGCTTCTTGCTGCTTCATGATTTCAGGGGTAATTAGGCCCTCGGCTATCTCACGAAGGGCTACAACCGTAGGCTTATCGTTCTCCCAAGGTACAAGTGGCTCCTGGCCGCTCATAACGAGCTGACGCGCTCTTTTAGCTGCTAATAGGGTAAGTTCAAAGCGATTATTTTGCTCTTTTAAGCAGTCTTCTACAGTGATTCTAGCCATGTGTTCCTCTTCAATTTATCTATGGGCAAGCCAATGGCCAGTGTATAGAGATTAGGGGCTTATTGCAAGAGATCTTGCAGCAAATCACGGTGTTTTGGCTGCTGAACCTCGCGCCGCAGGCGTTCTGCCTGAACAATCACGCTGAGATCATTGAGGGCCTGCTCGAAATTGTCATTAACAACGATATAGTCAAATTCATCAAAATGGGAGATTTCTTGCCCGGCATGCTGCATACGTTTGTCGATGACTGCCTGCTGGTCTTCTGCACGACTGCTTAAACGCTCTTGCAGCGTACTCATTGAAGGCGGTAATACAAAAATGCCTACCGCATTAGGCATCAACTCCCGAATAATGCGAGCACCCTGCCAGTCGATTTCCAATACAACATCAGTACCTTGGCTCAGCATCTCAAGCACCCATTTTTTGCAGGTTCCGTAGTAGTTATCAAATACTTTAGCGCTTTCTAAAAATTCCCCCTGCTGCTGCTTCTGCATGAACGTAGCTTCATCGACAAAAAAGTAGTTTACACCCTCTTGTTCACCTGCACGCTTTTCGCGAGTAGTATGTGAAACAGATACTTGAATATCTGACAGATTCTCTAGCAGGGCAGAAACCAAGCTAGTTTTTCCGGCACCGCTGGGGGCAGCAATAATGTAAAGTTGGCCCTTATACATTGGTGATAACTCCTTACTCAATATTTTGCACTTGTTCGCGCATTTGTTCAATCAATACTTTAATTTCTACACTGATATTTGTCGTTACCACAGAAACTGATTTACTGCCTAAAGTATTAGCCTCACGGTTTAACTCTTGCATCAAAAAATCAAGGCGTCGACCGATGGCTCCACCTTTTTTTAAAGCATGTCGCACAGCCTGAACATGGGTTTCAAGACGATCTAACTCTTCCGCAATATCGGCCTTTTGTGCCCACAGCACCAATTCTTGCTCGATGCGATTTGAGTCCACTGAGACCTTGGCTTCTTCTATGCGCATGATGATCTTTTCGCGCTGCATCTTAATCGACTCTTCTTGCATGGGTCGCAATTTTTCTACCATTGCATCAATTTTATCAAGACGTTCATTGATCAGCTGTGTTAAAGCACTGCCTTCTTTGGCTCGATTTTCTTGCAAGCTATCCAGTAATGAATCTAGCGCCTGTGTAAATATCGGTTTGATTACTTCCATGTCCAATTCTGCAGACTGCACAACTCCTGGCCATTGCAAAATTTCACTTAGGCGCATACCCTGTGCACTTGGAATAAGCTTGGTGATTTCATCGCCTGCAACATTTAATTGGGTCGCGATCGCTGAATTAATTGTGATTTTCGTGGTTGCTTCGCCAGGCTCAAAACGCACATTGAGCTCCACTTTGCCACGATTGAGCTTATCGCGCAAAGTTTCACGAACACTGCTTTCTAAAACACGTATTGATTCGGGCATGCGCACTGTTGCATCTAAAAAACGATGGTTTACCGTGCGGGTTTCTAAAGTAAGCGCACCCCAATCACCATTATATTGCTTTCGCGCAAAGGCGGTCATACTGCACACTTGTTTTGCAGGATGAACCTCAAACTTAGGATCGGACATGGAATACTCCCTTATTTTTTAGTGCCTTTAAGTATATGTGTACTTAATGTGGCAACAAATTTACTGTAGTTAACCGTGGTAAGATTTTCCAACCTTGCTTCAACGATACCGTTTTCTTCTGTAATATATAATAAGCTATGCACTAAGAGCGGCGGGTCAATATTAATCACCGCTTGTGTTGCATCGTCGATATAAATTTCTGTTAAACGCTTCTTAATATCAATCATGATGCCAAATTTTTGTTCTTTATTTTCATCGACATCTATTGTGATCTGCTCATACTCAAAACCAAAAATTGTTTGTGCTGGCAGTTCCCTGCCGTATTTATTTTTGACTATGGCATAAAACAATGCGGTATCAAGCCCTAATACACCTTCGAAAGAAAAATATTTCTCCAGTAAGCTAAACATGCCAAACGGTAATTTATCCCCAGCTTTTTCAGCAAGGCCTTGCAGCCCTTCTTTAAACATTCCCGCAATCTTGTCTTGCTCCGCAACCAAATCACCTGCGGGCAATTTAAATACAACTTTACCAACATCATAATCAGGGTATACAGTGGCATTTGATTTTAATGTGATGACTTTTAAAAGATCAAAAAGCTTAGGATGCGACTTGCGTTCTCTGCCTGCAGCACCATGCGAAAAAGCCATCAGTTTTTTCGCAAAATCATCTTCACTATAAGTTGGATCTTTCTTCCAAATTTCAAGGTAGCGCTTGATAAACGCTTCTTTACGTTCGTTCTCAGGCACAGTGTAATAAAGTTCTTCAAATGATTCTGACCAAAGATCAGAAAAAATCTTTGCCATTGCATATAACGTGCCTGGGGCCAAATTCGCGTCTTTGCTTTCCATCAAGCATGCCCATTCCAAGACGTTCAGTTGTTTCGCGGTTTTTTCATCGCTGTGACTGATTAAATCTGTTCTTAAGGCATCAAGACTATCTGAATCTACTCGGTCCATAGGCTGTAAGGAGGCAAACCGTTTGATGCAACTCACGTTAAAAGGCAATGCCACCGTCGTGGGTTTATTCATCCAGCTTAGCTGCTTACCTTCCTGTGCTTGCTTACCAAGATTTTGTATAAGTTGTAAGGTCTTATAGTACATAGGCTAATTATACCTGATAGATGATATAATGCACCGATTAAACAACACATATACAGAGGTAGCCATGCGCCCAGATAATCGTAAACTTAATGAATTGCGTCCCATAAAATTTACCCGCCAGTTTACGCGTTACGCTGAAGGCTCTGTACTGGTTGAGTTCGGCCACACGAAAGTGCTATGTAATGCCAGTATACAAACTGGGCAAGTACCGCGGTTTTTAAAAGGCAAGAACCAAGGCTGGGTAACAGCTGAATATGGAATGCTGCCACGTGCCACGCACGACCGCAGTGATCGTGAAGCCGCGCGCGGCAAACAATCCGGTCGCACACAAGAAATTCAACGTCTTATTGGTCGTAGCTTGCGCACTTGCATCGACATGAAAGCGATTGGCGAAAACACCATCACAATTGATTGCGATGTTTTGCAAGCAGACGGTGGAACCCGCACCGCAGCTATCACCGGCGGCTGTATTGCTCTTTATGATGCCGTAAAACAATTAGAAAATTTAGGTGTATTGAAATCACGCGCTTTTTTACAATTTATCGCTGCCGTATCGGTGGGGGTACATAAAGGTGAAGTCATGCTCGACCTCGAATACACCGAAGACAGCACCGCTGAAACCGACATGAATGTTGTGATGAACGATAAAAATGAATTCATCGAAGTGCAAGGTACCGCCGAATCCGGCGCCTTCAGCATGCAACAATTAACCGGCATGTCAGAGCTGGCACAAAAAGGCATTGCTGAATTGATTGCACTGCAAAAGGATGCGGTGACTTAAATTCTTTTTACAACTCATATTCCATTGTTAAAGGCGCATGGTCGGAAAAGCGTTGCGCCTTGTAGATTTCAGCCGATTTAACTTTGCCTTTTAAACCAGGGGTGACAATTTGGTAGTCGATGCGCCAGCCTACATTGTTATCCCAAGCGCGGCCGCGATTTGACCACCAGGTATATTGCGCTTCTTCTTGGTTCACTTCACGAAATGCATCCACAAAACCAACATCATCGAATAAGGTATCAAGCCAAGCACGTTCTTCTGGCAAGAACCCCGAGTTCTTTTGATTGCCACGCCAATTTTTGATATCAATATTTTTATGGGCAATGTTCCAATCGCCACAAATAATATACTCACGGTTTTCTTCAAGCTGTTTTTTTAATAATGCCTGATAAAAATCTAAAATCTGAAATTTAATATCTTGGCGCTCTTCGCTGCTGCTGCCAGAAGGCAGATACAAAGATACCACGCTTACACCGTCAAAATCAGCTTGGATATAACGCGCCTCATTGTCCATGATGGGGTGATCAAGCGTGGTAATGATTTGCTGTGGCTTTTGTTTGCAATATAAAGCGACCCCGCTGTAGCCTTTTTTCTCGGCATCAACGTAATGCACATGATAATTTTCAGGTGCAAAAATAGAGTCTTGCAGCTGTTCGACTTGCGCTTTGGTTTCTTGCAAGCATACAACGTCTGCATTTTGATCTTGTAGCCAATCAAAAAACCCTTTACGAGCACCTGCACGAACACCATTAATGTTAAGCGTTATTATTTTCATTTTACTGACCTAAAAGAATTATGAGTAGATTGTTCATCTATTGACATGCTCTCAGTGGAAGAAATGCCTCTATATAAACCAATAATTTCATGAAGCTTATGCTCGTTTGCAACAGCAAACTCCGTACGCTTTCCTTGCACATTGCCTTGTGCATCTAATTTTAATTCAAATGCTGTTCTTAATTCGATGGGTGTGTCTAAACTGTGCTGTATTAGCCCCGAGCCGTCATGCGTGGGCACTGCAATATCTGTTGGTGTTTGTTGCACGATGGTCATTTTTACAGTTTGATCGTCTATAAATTCAATATCTGCACTTTTGTGCAAAAAATTCAATGGGCATCCTTCTGCCAAGCCGTGCTCTTCTTTTATTATGTCATTCAGCAACTCTAAGCCCATGCCCAATATACCATCAAGATCATAGTGATTTTTAATGACGCCCAAAACCTGGAGTAAATCTTTTTTATCGCTGAGATTTAACTCCATTATTGCTTTTGCAAAAACAGTTTGGCCTGTTTGGCCACTCCCTTCTACCGGAAGCGCAGCTATCAGATCATCTAAGTGGATTTTTAATCTAGGAAAGCGTATAGTTTTTTCACGTTGTTTATTTGCATCTAATACGAATGATGTTTCTTTTTCTGCTGCGCGTACTATGTTTTCCCTGGCTATTACACCTTCAGCAGACAACACTTCTATTGCAGCGTGTTGACTAGGCTGAAAATCTTGTGCTTGCTTGTCACGTTTCACGCGTATAGTGACACGGCGACCATCTCCAAATCTCATATCAAATCTCCCTACTACTGCCATCAGAATTGTACCATACTGGGCTTAGCAACTTGTAACATTTTGCTGTAAAATAGAACAGATTCTATTGGGGGTATTATGAACACAGCACAAACATTTATTCAATTAGCGCTAGATTACAAAGTATTAAAGTTCGGTGATTTCACACTAAAATCAGGCCGACAAAGCCCCTACTTTTTTAATGCCGGCTTATTTGATACCGGCCATGCTTTAAAGTTATTAGGCGAATGCTATGCCGATGTACTCAATGCCAGCGGCATTGAATACGATATGATTTTTGGGCCCGCCTACAAGGGTATCCCTCTGGTCAGCAGCCTCGCAATAGCATTGGCAGATGGCGGCCATGATGTGCCTTTTTGCTTTGACCGTAAAGAGCCCAAAGCCCACGGTGAAGGCGGCGATTTAGTCGGTGCCCCACTGCAAGGGCGTGTTGTTGTGGTTGACGATCTTATTACCGCAGGCACTGCAATCAATGGCTCAGTAGAACTTATCAAGCGTGAAAGTGCACAACTGGCTGGCATCGTCATCGGGCTGGACCGAGGTGAACGCGGGCAAGGCCAACAATCTGCAGTGCAAGAGGTCGCCGAGCGTTATGGTGTGCCGGTGATTGCCATCGCTCAATTCAGCGATTTATTGCAGCATTTACAGGGTAACCCGGAACTGCTGGTACATGCTGATGCAATGAAAGATTATTTTGCAGAATTTGGGGCGGTTTAACACCCCAATAACCCCCTGAAATTTAATAAGTTTTAAATGTTTTATTCTAGGCTGCAGTTTTACATCGTTATTTTTTGACAATTAACTAGCTATATACTAATATTTTAATTATAAGTAGCAATGTATAAGTAGTAAGTCATGATATTAGATGTAATCGAACAATGCGCAACTGAGCAGGACAAAAAACAAAAGTTGTTGCACCAAGCCAAAATCGGCGGAGCCTTACTAGGCGCACCTGCCGCAATTATCGGATTCTTAATATTTACGCTCATAGCACCTTCGGGACTAACGGGTTGGGCGGTGCTTTCACTGGTCTTAACGACTTTGTGTGGCAGTTCTGTGGGTGCGCTTATTGCAGCAACAGTCGTCAGCGTTCAAGATAAAGCTGACGACTAAGGCGATCATATCTACAAAATCTCAGGAGTTATACAAGCTGTGATACAAATACAATCACAATTGCAACAGGCGATACGTAACGTACAACAAAGCGCCACAAATTAAACCAAGTATCACTTTTTAGTAGCAACGCTTTTTGTGCAATATGCTTGTCAATTTTGTAACCCGCAAAAATCGCAAACAACAAACCACCAATCGGCAACACGATACGTGTTGGAATATCTGTGGCAAGATTAAAGAAGGTATAGCGACCAAATAATTTCACCTCTTGCCAGTGGTTAAACGATAGCAATACCGCAATACCCATCAACCAAGCAATAAAGCCGATGATGCTAACAGCCATCACACGACTGATATGCAACTTTTCAGCCGTCATGATCACCAAGGGTTCCGCTAAAGAAATCGATGCCGTTAATGCTGCAAACAATAGTAACAAGAAGAACAAGCCCCCGATCACCTGCCCACCTGGCATTTGATTGAAAGTCATAGGCAATACTTCAAACATCAAACCTGGGCCTGCTTCTGGTTGTAAATTAAAACCGAACACCAGTGGGAAGATAGCTAAACCTGCTAATAAAGCGATCATGGTATCAAGCGCAACAACCTTCATAATATTGGAGGTAATAGGCGTTTGCACCGGCAAATACGATGCATAAGTCACAATACAGCTAGCACCGATTGCCAAGGTGAAGAATGCTAGACCCATCGCTGCAAGCACGCTTTTTGCTGTTACTTCTGATAGATCAGGCTTGAATAAAAATTCAAACCCCTCCATAAAATTACCATTAAACATACCGTATACAACCAGCATGCATAAGATTAAGATCAAACCAGGCATCATTAATTTAGAGGCCCGCTCTAAGCCTTTTTCAACACCAAAAGCAACTATCGTCATGGTTGAGACCATAAATATTGTATGCAACAATAATAATTCCCAAGGGTCGGAAAGAAAATGTGCCCATTCGGCACTGATCTCTGCTTGGGTACTGCTTTGGAATACACCGGCTATGGTTTTATATAGATAACCTATCGACCAACCTGAAACCACACTGTAAAACGATAAAATACAGATGAGTGCGATACCGCCCCATACTGCTAAGAAGCGCCAATTGCGAGACTTCTCTGAAACCCTGGCCATCATGTCGATGCAATCCATGGGATTTTGATGCCCGTAGTGGCCAATCAAAGCTTCTGACATCATGATCGGGATACCGATGAGCAGCACACAGGCTAAATAAATAAGTACAAAAGCACCGCCGCCATTCATACCCGCTATATACGGAAACATCCAGATATTACCTAAACCAACCGCGGCCCCAGTTGTCGCTAATACGAAACCAACTGTTGATGACCATTGGTCTGCACCATGCAATAAATTTCTGCTTCTAAAAAAGCCCATGGATTCCCTCTCTCATAAAAAATAGGTAGCTGGCTTATAAATTCCACCGCCGCCAACACAGCTTGTATTTAATCGTGGTTCAGTCATAATATCACCTTAGCCTAAATATTTCATGTTGTATTGTTGAGCAAGGAAGTTCTAAAAGCTATAAATGGAGTTATGCATGCGTCTGGGCAAACGATTATGCACGAGTATTTTGTCTCTTATATGTTTATCGATGGCAAGTACTGCTGTTGCTAAACAGATGATCTACATCGGTGCAGGTAATGATGACTGCATCTATTCCACTGTGGCCTACAGTATTTGCGATATTATCGAAGAAGACGAGGTTCTGCAAAAGGACTACGCTTGCACCGTCGTACATACATCCGGCTCAATGGCTAACCTGCAAGGCTTAGCCACTAGACGACTTGACCTTGCCATCGCACAATCAGATATGTTGCTACATGCCATCAAAGGCACGAGTCACTTTACACATATGGGTGCCAGCCCTGACCTAGGCGTATTATTACCTCTATACCCTGAACCTTTTAGCATTCTGGTTAAAAAAGATAGCAACATAAACAGCTTGCAAGACTTGCGAAATAAACACATCAATATCGGCAAACCTTATGATGATCAACGTGCAAGCACCGAGCTCATCATGCGCCTTACCGGATTATCGCGCAGCGATTTTGCAAGCCTACGTGAAGATATAAATAATAAAGCATTGTTCCAAAAACTTTGTAGTGGAAAAATCGATGCTGCTATTACGATGTCAGGGCACCCTGTTGTTAACTACAAACCTTTAATGGAAAATTGCGACATAAAACTAGTACCTTTAGATAACGCGCTTATCAAGAAAGTACTTTCGCTTGAAACCATTATGTTCCCTACTCAAGTGGGTGCTGGCATATACAGCTCGGAACAAGAACACACACAAACATTTTCTGCCATGTCATACCTTGTTGCCAGTGATAATTTAGACTCTCACTTTAGTCATCAATTGCTTGTCGCTTTAAGTAAGAAGGAAAAGACTTTACGTAGTAGCCACCCTGCAATGCGTAATTTTTCGGCTGCTCAAACACCCTATACTAAAAACTTGCCTCTACACATGGCTGCACAGATATATTTTGGCACACCTTACTACTATGATTAAATTGCGCTAACATCGGCACTTCTAATTTCTCTTGTAAGGTTTTGATATTCTCCTCATAGCACAGCATTTCAGGGTCGACTTGTGTTGCCACCCAGCCAGCCACTTTTACACTTGCACTTTTCAGAACTTGATACGATAACAATGCATGGTTAAGACACCCTAATCGTAGACCCACCACTAAGATAACCGGTATATCTAAAGCTAGCATTAAATCCAGCATGGTTTCTTGTGCATTGATTGGCACCATAATACCACCCGCGCCTTCTACTAAACATAGCTGTGCTTGATTAAGATAAGGTTGTACTGCGAGGGCAGTTTCTTGCACTGTTAAAGTTTTGTTATCAATTTTGGCTGCTAAATGCGGGCTCAGAGGCTTTGTAAGATAAAAAGGATTTACCTGCTCATAAGAAAGTTTCACCGTACTTGCCTGTTGCAGCGCCAAGACATCTTCCTTACCACCTGCCGCAATAGGTTTAAGACCCAAGCTTGTTTTGCCTTGTGCTACCGCTTGTTTTAACAGTTGCACAGTGACATAGGTCTTGCCGCAATCTGTATCCGTGCCGGTAATAAAATAATTAGTTTCGCTTAGTGATTTCATCGATAGATACTCTCACTTCACCATCATGTGAATGTTGCTTTGCTTTAGTAGGCTTATAGGCCAAACCATAAATAATTTCAAATGTAAGCGGATACAAACCATTTTCTAATGTTGCGCCTTGATGCTTACCCAATAAATATTCGAAACCTGTGTCTTGCATGTCAGGCATGATTTTACTTGTTTCATCGTATGTAAACATGATATTTTCCATATCCATCACGGGGTCTTTAAAACCAAGTTTTAATAATACATCTCCAATATCGTGCATATCTGGAAATTGCACACCCTCTTTTTTCATTTCTTTTAGGCTGTCAACACCCAGCTGCGTAAACATGAAAACACCCTCGGGTTTTAATACACGCATAACAAGCTGCAGTACGTGTTCTAGATCTTCATTTATTGCTAAGTTCGACACCACTAGATCGACACTGGCATCAGGAAGATTTATTTTCAAAGGCTCTAGGGTGTTAATTTTTGCCTGCGGGTATTTTTTGCTCAGGCCCTCCTGCATGCAACTATTATTTATCCCCAAATCGAGCACACATTCTGCTTGTAGTTTAATAAAGTCTAAACGTTGTAAAATTCGCTCAGCAAGAGTCTTCTGTAGCGCAGGCTGTTTGTTCATGTGAAATTTTCTCAAGTGTGGTTAATAATATATCGATGTCTTTGTAATCATGATTCGCATTTAAGCTTATGCGCAACCTAGGGCTGTCTTTTGGCACCGTTGGGTAGCGTATGCATGAAACAAGAATGCCGTTATTATAAAGGGCTTCTGATATTCTTTGCACCTCTTCAATAGAGTTATATACGATTGGCTGGATAGCTGTGCTCGAAGGCAGGAGCTGCAAGCCCAGGTTGCCTGCTTGCTCTCTAAAATAATGAATAATATTTTGCAAATGCTCACGGCGTTTATTGTCTTCTCTTATAATCGCAATTGATTGCGTAGTCGCCGCTGCGAGCGCTGGCGCCATTGCAGTTGTAAATAAATAAGGTCGTGCAAACTGCATTAATGCATCAATGAAAACTTTTGATCCGGCAACAAACGCCCCCTGTGTTCCAAATGATTTACCAAAACCACCCATTAATATGGGCACATCTTTTTGGCTTAGGCCATGCACCTCTAAGCTGCCTGCACCCGTTGCACCTAACACCCCCAGGCCATGCACATCATCAACAATCAACTGTGCCTGATGTTGCTGCGCAAGATTTGCTAGTTGTGGCAAATCTGCTGCATCACCCTCCATACTAAAAACACCCTCTGTAACTATCCATTTGTTTTCCTCTGGGTATTTACTCAAATCGTTTGCTAAGCGTTGCATATTGTTGTGCGCAAAACGTTTAAACTTTGCACCCGAAAAACGCATGCCATCATTCAATGATGCATGGTTGAGCTTGTCTGCAAAAATAACATCTTGTGGCTGCATCAAAGTAGTCAGTATGGCAAGGTTGGCGATATAACCGCTGGAAAATAATAAAACCTTGTCGCGCTGTAGCCAGGCTGCCAAAGCATTTACCAGGTCTTCATGGGCTTGTGTATACCCTGATAGCGTATTAGCACTGCCGGAACCGACGCCATACACTTGTGCTGCCTGCATAAACGCCTGCTTTACCTCAGGGTGATTTGATAGCCCGAGGTAATCATTATTATTAAAGTTGAGCAGTGCTTTGCCACCGTAAGTAACTTTTTTATCCTGCGCGCTTGCGCGCAATCGATGCTCACGCCACAGTCCTGCATCGGTTTGCTGCTGTAAACGTTGCGCTAATGCTTTATGCACACTGTACCTGCGATTGCTCTTCTTCGATAATTTCTTGCGTTAATGGCTCCATACCTAGCTTTGCCAACATCGCCATGTCTTTTTTAGCACCAGGCAACTCTGTCGTTAACAATTTTTCACCGTAATGAATTGAATTTGCGCCTGCCATAAAGCACATAGCGTGCAATTCTTCGCTCATGGTGTTGCGACCAGCACTTAAGCGCACAAACGTTTTTGGCATCATGATACGCGCCATCGCAATAATGCGCACAAAATCCATGCTATCAATATCTTGCTGCTTGGCTAGGGGCGTTCCGGGCACAGGTACAAGTTTATTGATGGGCACGCTTTCAGGGTAGGTGGGTTTCAGATTTGCCAATTCTAACAGTAGATTTAAGCGATCGTCTAAGCTCTCACCTAAATTTAATATCCCGCCGCAACAAACATTGATACCTGCGTCACGCACGTTTTTCAGTGTGTTTAAGCGATCATCATAATTTCTTGTTGTTGTAATTTCCGGGTAAAATTCACGTGATGTATCAAGATTATGATTGTAGTAATCTAAGCCGGCCTGTTTTAATTCACCTGCCTGATTTTCATCTAACATACCACCGGTAAAACACGTTTCCATGCCCAGCGCTTTAACCGCTTTAACCATCTCTACTACTTTGGGCATATCTTTTTTAGGTGGTGAACGCCAAGCGGCGCCCATGCAAAATCGTGTTGAACCACGCGCCTTGGCTTTTTTGGCAACTTCTACTATCTGCTCCAAAGGCAATAAGCTTTCTTTTTGCAAATTCGTTTTATTGTGGCCACTTTGGCTACAATATTTACAATCTTCTGGGCATGCGCCAGTCTTGACACTCAACAGGCTTGATAGCTGCACTTGGTTTGGTGTAAAGTTTTCACGATGCACTTGTTGAGCCTCAAATATCAAATCAAGCAATGGCCGCTCATGAAGTGTTTTGGCTTCTGCTAATGTCCATTGACGGTTTGATGTAATCTGTTCCATAATAGTTCCTTATAACTGGCATCAGGGCTGTTTCAATGCCCCCTATTTTGCTAATAATAACAACAAGTGTCAACTAATGATAAGAGCCTTACTTAACAACTGTATAAAATATATACAACCCCCTGGAAGCTGTGAGCTTTGCTTAAGCCCATCGCCAGACCCCGTCTGCAATGCCTGCTATACCGACCTACCCTGGGTCGAGCAGCGCTGTAGCAGCTGTGGACGAGGTGGCGCCATTGAAGGAATCTGCGTGATTTGCCAAAAAAAGCCTTACATTTTTGACCAATGCTTTGCGCCCTTCCATTATCAAGCACCCTTATCGAATGTGATCGCTCAATTCAAATTTAATGCCCAGCTGCATCAGGTACGCACCTTAAGCCATTGCTTCAGTGCAGCTGCTAGAGATTATGACTTACCTCTCCCCGAATTACTCATCCCCGTACCAGCGCATCCTAGGCGCGTCTGGCAACGCGGCTTTAACCAAAGCATTGAGTTGACCCGTTTTATCGCAAAAGCATTTGGCCTGCCCTGGCGCTCAAATATCATTATTCGCAATAAGTACACACCGCCACAAAATAAGCTTAAGCAGCAGCAACGACTGCGTAACTTGCGCGATGCCTTTACTGTCGTTAGACCCTGCCCAGCCCAGCATGTGGCCATTGTTGATGATGTCGTTACCACAGGCACCACGGCTAATGCGATTGCCCAGGTCTTAAAACAAGCAGGCGTCAAGCGCGTCGATGTCTGGGGAGTGTGCGAATCGGTGATAAAATCAAGTTGACGCTTAGCAAAAATACACCTAATTTATAGATTATGTCTAAACATACCATTGCAATATTAGGTGGCAGCGGTTTTGTTGGCCGCCATTTATGCGCCGTACTTGCCAAGCGGGGCCATCATATTCGTGTCTTTACACGAAACCCCCACGCCTGCCGTCATTTAACTGTTTTGCCTACTCTATCGGTTCATAAAGTTGATATTTTCAGCCCGGGTGAGCTCAGTGAAGCATCACAAGGTTGCGATGTGATGATCAACCTGGTCGGCATATTGAATGAAAAAGGCCGCCAGGGCAAAGGCTTCTATCGCGCTCATGTAGAGCTGGCAAAAATAGTCATTGATGTCTGTAACCGCAATGCTATCTCGCGTTTACTGCAGATGAGTGCACTCAGCGCTGATGCCAAGCACGGTAATAGTTTTTACTTACGCACAAAAGGTGAAGCTGAAGATTATGTGCATGCACATGCCAGCCAAGATTTAAAAGTTACCAGCTTTCGCCCTTCGATAATTTTTGGCCCCTATGACAACTTTTTTAATCGCTTTGCAACACTGCTAAAGTATTCGCCAGGCTTTATGATGCTCCCTAGCAGCAATGCAGAATTTGCACCCATCTATGTATTGGATATCGCACATGTGATGGCTGATAGCATCGATATGCGTGAAACCACAGGCGAGCGCTTTGATCTGTGTGGCCCAATGGTTTATACATTGAAACATCTCGTCACTTATACTGCGCAACTTTGTGAGCGCAAGCGTCTAATCATCGGGCTATCTCCTGCTTTATCTAATATTGCGGCGCATATCATGGAGTACCTGCCATTCAAACCTTACTCCGTCGATAATTATAAAAGTGCAATAGTGCCGAATGTTTGCACGGGCTCTTTTCCGGCTATTTTTAACTTGCAAGCAACGCGTTTAGAATATATTGTAGCCACTTACCTAGGAACAAAAGCGGAAAAAGACGCCCTAGCCATTTACCGAAACATTACTCTGTAGGTCGACGATGAAAATCTATCTTGTTGGTGGTGCTGTACGCGATGCCCTGTTAAACCGACCCGTCATTGAAAAGGATTATGTTGTTGTAGGCAGCACGGTTGAAGAGATGCTCAGCAAAAAATTTCAGCCTGTTGGTAAAGCCTTCCCTGTATTTTTACACCCTGAAACTAAAGAAGAATACGCGCTTGCACGTACCGAAAAGAAAGTGGCCAAAGGTTATCATGGATTTACTTTTTATGCTGAACCAGACGTTACCTTAGAAGATGATTTAAAACGTCGCGACTTAACCATCAATGCCATCGCGCAAGATACGGATGGCACCTTAACTGACCCCTATGGTGGGCAGCAAGATCTACAAGATAAAATACTGCGGCATGTCAGCCCTGCATTTGGTGAAGATCCCGTCCGCATTTTGCGCCTCGCACGTTTTGCAGCACGGTTTCATCATCTCGGCTTTACCGTCGCGCAAGACACCATGCAATTAATGCGTGAGATGGTGAATGCAGGCGAAGTTGATGCGCTCGTTCCCGAGCGTGTTTTCAAAGAATTGGCCAGTGCTTTATGCGAACAAGACCCTGCAGAGTTTTTCACTGTATTGCGTGCCTGCGGCGCACTGCGTGTGTTGTTCCCTGATATTGATAAACTTTGGGGTGTGCCACAAGATGCAAAACATCATCCAGAAATTGACTGCGGCGTACACACAATGATGGTGTTGCAAGCTGCTTGTAAATTAAGTGATGAGCCCGCCGTACGTTTTTCGGCATTAGTGCATGACCTTGGTAAAGCCCACACACCAGAAAATATTTTACCCAAACATACAGGTCACGAGGCTATCAGTGTTGACCTGGTGAAAACGCTTTGTGAAACCTATAAAGCACCTAATGAATACAGTGAATTAGCCATATTGGTTGCTGGCCTGCACGGACAATGCCATCGCGCCTTATCATTAGATGCAGAAAGCTTATTGGATTTATTGCAAACACTGGATGTATTTCGCCGCCCGAATCGTTTACAGCCTTTTTTACTTGCTTGCCAAGCAGACAGTTTAGGGCGTAGTGGTTATGAAGATTCAGATTATCCGCAAGCTGCTTTTATACAAGAAGCGCTAGCGGCTGCAAACAGTATCGATGAACGTGCCATCGCACAACAACATCAGGGTGAAGCTATCAAGCATGCTATACGTGATGCGCGACTAGCAGCTATTAAAGACTTCATGCAATAAAAAAGCCGGCTTTAGCCGGCTTTTTGGTACGCTGGTGCGTTGGCGTAGAATTATCTACGGCCACCACCACCACCACCACCGCCGCCGCCTTCGCCACGTCTATCTTCAGCGATATTAACGCGAATGGCACGGCCACCCATTTCGTGTCCGTTCATTTTGTCAACTGCAGCGCTAGCTTGGTCGCCTTCAGCGAAACCAATAAAGGCAAAGCCTTTAGAGCGGCCAGTTTGACGGTCAGTAATGACGTTTACTTTCTTGATTTCACCAAACTCACCGAACATTCCTTCAAGGTCTGCTTCAGTAGCTGTGTATGGCAAGTTGCCAATGTATATTTCTTTCATGTTCAAAATTCCAAATTTATCTATTAACTTTCCTATCGCACTCTTTCAAGTACATAGGTACACAACGGAATACTAACATATAATCTGTGTAAAACACCACCATCATCTATAATTTATATGCTCATCTCGAACACAGGCGAAATGGTGAAAAAAGAGCTCATTAACACCCATTTAATGGCAAATCACATGCTATTTTGTACCCCCGCGGGAGCAAAGCTTGCAATCTGTTAAAATGACGCAATGAGGCCAACACCCAAAGATTTACATACCCTAATGCAAAACGCAACTGCATTGCAGGGTAAAACACTGCAAGAAGCGGCACAGCAACTTGGCATTCAAGTACCCGATAATTTGCACCATATGAAAGGGTTCATCGGCCATCTGTTTGAGCAGCTGCTCGGCGCTGATGCCGGCTGTGAATCACGCCCTGATTTTACCCACCTGGGTGTTGAATTAAAAACCCTGCCCGTTGATGCACAATTACGCCCGACCGAGTCTACCTATGTATGCACAGTGCCGCTGCAAAAGCTCAATGGCTTATACTGGGAGCAGTCCTCTGCACACAAAAAACTTGCTCATGTGTTGTGGGTGCCTGTTTTGGCGGATACAAACACCGCCATTGCACAGCGCAGAATTTTAACGCCTTTTTTGTGGCAACCCAGCAAAAAACAAGCAGAAATATTAAAAACTGACTTTGATGAACTGATCGAAATGATTGCGACAGGGCAGTTAGCTAGCATCACTGCGAGCATCGGCACATACCTACATATTCGGCCAAAAGCCGCGCACGGTAAGGTATTAACCACCGGCATTGATGCCGAAGGTGACCTCAGTGACACCCTGCCCCGTGGTTTTTACTTACGTCCTGGTTTCACACGTGAGCTAATGCTCAGCAAAAATACCTCATAAATCTCATTGATTTTAATCGTGATTTCGGTTAACTTTGACGAGAGTTGTATAGGGAGACCTTACTCGATGCCCACATCAAATCCATTTGGAAAGCTTTTTGGTCGATCGCCGATCAGACCGCTGCAAGAGCATATCGATAAAGTGCATAGTTGCGCCAATCGTCTTATTCCATTTTTTGAAGCCGTCATGGCGCAAGACTGGGATAAAGCCGCAAGCATTCAGCAAGCTATCACGACGCTTGAACAAGAGGCAGATACCTTAAAACGTGATCTACGGATGAACTTGCCCAAAGGTTTATTTTTGCCAGTGCCACGTACTGATCTACTTGATATGCTGCGCTCTCAAGACCGCATCGCCAACCGCGCCAAAGATATTGCCGGTTTAATTTTAGGCCGTAAAATGCAGATTCCTGAAGGCCTAGCTCACGATTTACAACGTTATATTGTTCGCAGCGTTGCAGCAACAGGGCAAGCCCATCGCGCTATTCATGAACTGGATTCCCTGCTTGAAACTGGCTTCTGTGGGCATGAAGTAAAAAACTTTGAAGAAATGATCAAAGAACTCGATGATATCGAAAACGATACGGATGAAATGCAAATCCATATCCGCAAACAACTATTTAGTATGGAAAAAAATATGAACCCTATCGATGTGATGTTTTTATACAACATCATCGAATGGATAGGTAACTTAGCCGACAGGGCACAAAAAGTCGGCGGACAATTGCAGGTAATTTTGGCAAGGTAGGTTTTCTTATGATGTACGAAACCACGTTTATCATCCTGGCTGTGGCGTTTGGTCTATTCATGGCCTGGGGTGTGGGTGCAAATGATGTTGCGAATGCGATGGGCACCTCAGTGGGTTCAAAGGCGCTGACTATTCGCCGTGCGATCTTGATCGCAGCAATTTTTGAATTTGCCGGCGCGTTTTTTGCCGGTGGCGCTGTCACCAGCACCATCAGTAAGGGCATTACTGACGTTAGCTTTTTCACCGGGCAACCCGAACTTTTAGTTTACGGCATGTTAGCCTCGCTATTGGCAGCCGCCATTTGGCTAATGATTGCATCGCGATATGGTTGGCCCGTCTCAACTTCACACTCCATCGTAGGTGCGATCGTTGGCTTTACCGCTGTGGGCATCGGTATGGATGCCGTGCACTGGGACAAAGTCGGTACTATCGCAATAAGCTGGGTTGTCTCTCCCGTACTGGGCATGATCTTTGCTTATACTTTATTTGTGAGCGTACAACGATTAATCTTTAACGCAAAAGATCCGTTTTTAGCGGCAAAACGCTATGTTCCTTGGTATATATTTTTATGCGCTTTTATTATCTTCATGGTGACTTTTGTAAAAGGCTTAAAGTATATTGGTCTAGACCTCAGCTTTCAAATGGACGTATTATGGTCTTTAATCTTGAGCCTACTTGTGACCTTGATCGGTATTAGATTTGTAAAACGCGTGCAAGTTGACCCTCAAGCCGAACGTGAATTCCATTACGCTTCGGTAGAAAAAGTATTTGCTGTGCTCATGACCTTTACCGCTTGTGCAATGGCATTTGCGCATGGCTCAAACGATGTTGCCAATGCCGTTGGCCCATTAGCAGCAGTAATCAATATTGTTACCAACCAAGGTGAACTCACGGTAGAAAGTGCAACACCGGCATGGATTCTATTTTTAGGCGGCGGCGGTATCGTTCTAGGGCTCATTACCTATGGACATAAAGTTATTGCCACCATTGGCACAAACATTACCGAACTCACGCCAAGCCGTGGTTTTGCAGCAACGCTGGGCGCGGCAGCAGTTGTTATTTTCGCATCGGGCATTGGCTTGCCAGTTTCAACAACGCATACATTAGTTGGGGCCGTATTAGGCGTTGGGCTAGCACGGGGTATTGGTGCGATTAACTTGCGCGTCATGGTGACTATTTTTACCTCTTGGGTGATAACGCTACCTGCAGGCGCATTGCTTGCGATTATCGCATTCTATATCTTTAAATTGATTTTTGGCTCTCAATCATGATCAGACATTGTAAAGTCGTTTTATTGTTTTTATTACTTGGCGCAAACAGCTTAGTGATGGCATCACAACTGGCATGCCCAGACGTGCGCAGCATTCAACGCGTATCGGGCCAATATGCTTGGGTAACAGCCGAGCCAGGCTGGGAAGGCTTTTTTGCTGTGCCGCGTTATGGTCGCGGACAATCATCTGAAATTAAATACTTTAAAGAAGCGCGTTGGTTGCAGCTGTCGAACCTCAATAATGCTAAAGGTATTGTCGAGTGTGACTATGTGGGTAACTACAATGATGAAATTATTCGTTTTGTATTAAGTCTCAACCAAAATACGCAAAAACCTAGCAATCAACATTGGTTCTGTGAGTTCAACCCTGAGTTCCCTGGTACACAATGTCGCTGCAGTGGTGAACCACATTTATGTGCGGTTGATCCTTGAGGCAAATTATTGCAAGATGTTGTAGGGGTCGCACCCTGTGCGACCCGACATCGCGAAGCGATGTTATTACCACGAGCTGTCGCTCGTGCGGGCGGCATAGGATGCCACCCATACAGTAGGATTGTTGAGAGTTTTATTACACTCGAAATTGCAATGTTGATTGCGCAGCTTCCGCCACTTCTTCTGTCAATATGTCTGCGCCTGGCGCTTGGTACATCGTAAACGCTGTGGCATTCGATGGACCATCGGCATCCGCATCCACGTCATCTGGCAATGCAAGATCATTCAGAAGATCATTAATGTCTTCACCCATGGCTGCTGGAATACCTACTGCTGCCGCTATAATGACAGCAAGTAAGAGGAAACAATAACCAAAGATTTTTGCGTTGCGAGCACTGGTTTTTCCCTCTACATGAAAAGCACGAGCTGCGTCTACTTTGTTACTTTTTGCAGCAGGAAAAGCATCAAGCATGCTTACTATGGCAGCATATGCAGCCTCCAACGTGTCTAAAAATGCTTTATGAACAAATGGGTCGGGGTCGCTAATCACTTTTTTTTCTTCGGTATCTTCTATTGTGGCTGCCTTATCCTGGGCACTTTTAGCTGCAGTTTTGACTGCTGTGATTTTTTTAACTAAGTCACTCCAAGCTTTTCCTTTTTTGCTGGCTTTTGTAACAGCATCACTTGCTGCTGCAACAGCGTTTTTAGCAAGTTGATTTAGCTCCGCACTGTTGTTTTTTGCTCCTATTGCGAGCGCTGCATTATCACGCACAACCATCAAGCTCTCAATAATTCCTGCTGCGTTAGCGTTGACTTGCGCATGCACTTCATCTGTTTTTAATTGATAAAGCCGTTGATTTAAAAAATTTAATACATAATCCCGTTTTTTCTCATTCTTACCCTGGCGCAATTGAAGCGCATGTAGGTTGTTTTGCAAACGATCAATGGCGGCGGGCTCGTTGGCGTCGTTTGCAACAGCTCCGATAGCCTTTTTGGCATTTACTTTACCCAGAAGTGCTTCTAGACCATCAATATCCTTTATATCAAATGTCAAATCATAAATAGCTTGAAGTTTATCTTTATCATCACCAAATAATGCTTCTTCAGTTTTATTAAGTTTATGCAGCTTGCGCATACCAAGTTCTTTTCTCAAGTCAGCATTGGTTTGTGTTGCCCAAGGAAGACTATCTCTAACAAAATTAAAAGCAGCAGACAGTTTTAAACCAAAACTTTCCCTATTACTACTGTCAGCGCTTTTGGCTTCTTCTAATTTTGATTTAATACTATCTAGTTTTTCAAGCAGACCCCTGCGAATTTCACTGGCAGTATTTGGAAAGGCAGTTTCAATCTGTGTTCCAGTCTCTGTAATAGCATCAAGTGTTGTTCTGATGTGCGCCATTGTAGTGTCTAGGGGCGATTGATTAAACCAAGATTTATTGGCATCACTTATGCCTGTGTAAATGGCACTTAGCTTTTCATGCAAATCAGGCCTGTCGGCAATGGCGTTGGTAATTTTTTCTTGTAGGCCCATTCTATTTTCCTAGTTGATTAATGTTGCAGCTTCGCTGCACTCGGGTCGCACAGGGTGCGACCCCTACAATAAGTTGCGGGTTATTACACCCTCAATGCTAATGTTGATTGCGCTGCTTCGGCGATTTCCTCGGTCAGTGCTTCTGTGCTCGGGCCTTGGTACATCGTTAAGGCTGTCGCTTCAGGTGCACTGCTTGATCCAAGTATACCATCGCCCTCTACAGGACCACCAGTGCCACCACTCGAGCTTGGTTCAAATATACTAAAATCAAAGTCGTTCGCTGCAAGCATGATCAAAAGCGTTATAAACACAACTGCCACCATACCACCAGCATACAACTTACCTTTTCCAGCTAGGAACCCTACCGTACGATCGGCTCGAGCTTCTGCAACAGTTTTGCTTTCCATTTCTGGGAAGCCCGTCAATAATCCATTAACGGCATCAGCTGCAGCCCCTTGCGCATTGTCAAATGCTGACCTTCTATCTTCATAAGCTTTTGCAACATCAGGGAACTTCTTGCTCTCTTGCTCGTATTGACCTGCTAAACGACGAATCGCTTCTAGCTGAATAGCAAGGGTTTTATCTTTATCTTCAGAGTTGTCTGACAATGTATCAACATATGTTTCCAATAAGCCTTGCAGTTTTCCTTCAAGGTCCATCAACTCTGTACTTACAGTCGTATTGCTTTTTTGCAGACTGCCTCTTGTTTTAGATAAAGCACAAAAAGCTTGGTTAAGATTTGCAGTATTGCTTCCTACAAACTCCTTTGAAGCATCCAGCGTGTGAGTCTCTAATTTCGCAAGTATTTTATCTGCCGCTGCATCAAGTTCGCTCCAAAATAACGCTACTTCAGAAGTTGCTGGCTGAGCGTCGACTATAGCAGACCAAGCGTGGCTGGCATCCAAGGCAGAAGTAATAACGCCCTCTTTGCCTTCATCCAACGAATTTGCTAGCAAAGTAGTGGCGTTTGGCGCCAATCTTGTTGCTTGCTTCAATACTGCTGCAATTTCTGCTGAAAGCGTTTTTTTCTTGAGGTCAGTAACAGACGTTTCGGCTTTTGTAACCGCGCGTTTAAAAGTTTCTATTTGGGGTGCTGAATGGCCCCAGGTTTTTTCACCTGCTGCATGGCTATGAACCTTACTTGCAATGGCAGAAACCTTTTCAATATCTTTTTGATAACGTAAGAAATTGCTTGAATCACTTACCCCGCTCTTAGAGAGCAAGACCTCTGCTTGAAGCAGTTGCTCTGTAATTGTAGTGGCATACTCGGTATCAAGATCGATGAAGCTTGTATCTACCGCCGCTTGTGCTGCTGCTACAGCTTCCCGCGCCGTGTTTACTAGCTCAAGTACAGCAGCGCTGTCGTCGCCATTCGCGTCTTGCTTTAACCCAATCACTGCGTCTTTAGCTGCATTAACCGCGTTTTTAGCATTTTTCACTTTTTCTTCAAGCTCAGCATCTACAAAACCTTGTTTTTTGGCACTCGCGACAGCTGCTTCAAGATCGTCTAGTGCTTCAGGCAGCTTATTATTATCACTTTCTTGAGCCAAGTTTACATAAGGCTTAATAACAATGTTATTAAGCGTATCTAATGCTGCAACAACGGCTTGCTTGCTTTGTTCTACAGGTATAGAAACCGCGTACTTAGCCTTTGCTTTTAGCTTGGCCTTATCGTCGTGTGTGCTACGTGCGTAAATTTCTGTTTGTTCTACGCGAGCAAACCATTCTGGCTTAGCCTCTTTTTCCTGTTCTGCAGGTGCTGCTGCTAGCTCTGCAACTGCTTCTGCCTTCACTTGCTTAGGCTTAACCGCAGGGAAAGCGTCAGCGATTTTGCCTGATAATGCCGCTGCTTTTGCTAGTATATTGGTATAAGCAAGATAGTTCGGCCTGTAATTTGGATTAGCTTTCTTGTTCGAGGTAATTGTTGTCTGTGCACTTGTTACTTCTGTAACAACTTCATCTGCTTGTTTTCTAAGATCCTTCGCTCTTTGCAAGCGCATGGCTGTCTTGTCATTAACACCCATGATATAAGGCGATTGACGCGCTGTCACAAGCTTGCCTGCTAGCCTGGCTACTTGCTTTGCAATCGCTAGCCAATTGTCAAGATTTACCGTGGCCGTGCTGTTATCAGGAACGCCCACATGACCCGGCAGTTCTTTGGCTTCTGTTTGGAATGTCTCGTATGCATCCTTCGCGCTTTCATAAAACCCTATGGCAGCGGTTTTAGCTTCTTGTAGCTTTTCGACTCTAGTAACGTCTAGGTATTTTTTATTATCAGGGGCATTGACAAATGCTGCCAACACGCTTGCAAACTGTTTTTTGCCTTCTAGCGTTGCTTCACTTAACAAATTTTGCAGTTTTGCAATGGCAGCATAATCAACAGGCACCGTGGTTGTTTCTATTCTGCTTGAAAATCCAAACCATATGCTTTTGGTCACTTCGACTGTTTTAAATTGTTTCGGGACGCTTTCTATTTGCTGCCCAGTTTCTAGCTTATGCAACAATTTAAGCACTGCATGCAAATCACCAAAAGTAAATTCTAAACTTTCTTGATCGTTTAGTTGTAAAGATCCAGCTACCTCGTCATTGCCTTTGGCTATTTCGTCGGGATTCTGTGTTGCTTCTTTAGGTTCTTCATCAGCAAGTTCTTGCGCTGCAATCTTGAGGAACTCGATTAAGTGATCGATTTCTGTTTTTAGAAGCTCAGACTTACCTGAATTCGCTAGGTACGCCTCTCCTTTTGCAGCTAAAATGTTTTTAAGCGCAATCACCGCTTTTGAAGGTGACTGTAGAAGTGTTTCATCAAAAATTCCCGAATCTAAAGATTCATACTGCTCAAGAATAATCCCAAGATTCTCAATATCAGCTATATCAAATGTTAAATCAAGAATGCCGTGAAATTCTTCGCTTAATTGGTCTTTGGCATCTTCAATGCCAAAGAACAGATGTATGCCGCTGGTATGTTGTTTTTTGTCTTCTTCTATTTCATCTGCAATATTATCAAGCGTATCTTCTAAGACTTTTTTCATGAAAGTTTTTTGTTTTTTGCTCACGGCTTTCGAATCTATGAAGCTTTCCAGTTTTTCAGTAACTGTCTGTGGATTTTCGGAAGCTGTTATTTTACCTTTTTCCAGCTTATTTAAAAGTTCTCGTAGAGGTGCCTCATCATCAAGGTCATATTTTAAATCGCAAAGCGCTTGCAGTTCATTTACATCGTCAACAGAAAAACCGTAGTTTTCTATTGCAGAAAAAACAAAAATAATATCACTTAAGACATTAAGAACCTGTTCACGTTTTTCTCGGTTTGCATGTTTTTCTAATGCTAAAGCACTTAAGAAGTTTTGCAAGCCTTCAATGCCTTCCTTGCCTTGGCCAACGGCTTTCTTTATAACTTGCCGAGAATAAACTTTTTGCAAGAGGGTCGTTAACTCAGGTAAATTGTCTACTTTTAAAGCAAACTCATCATTCACGCCCTTCATAGATAAGTCTTTAAAAATCGCTTTAATAATTATTTCTCTTGGCATTGCATTGTCCTCATAGTTGACCTAACACCATTATGTGAGGTGGGGGGCATAATGTCAAGATCTTTTTGGTTGGTTAGCTTTGAAAATCAAGGGTTTGTGACAACATTCAGTGCTGGTCACGCCTGTGGAACAGCATTGCTATGCAATGCCGGGTCGCATACAATGCGACCCCTACAACAAGACCGTCGCAAGCATTTTGTAGGGGCTGAACATCGTTCAGCCCGCGGGTCGCACAGGGTGCGACCCCTACAGCAGGGCCATTGCGAGTTGCGGTATATCCCAGGGTATTATATCCTTCAAACATGACACACCTTAGCAAACACTATTCACTGATCGATCGGCTCTGTATTCAAGCTGAACAGGGTTTACGGCTGATTTCTGGGGTGGCGGATGCGCATAATCGCCCTAATCCAGCCTGCAATACCACTGAAGACTACATGAGCGCTGATGAGCGCAAGCTCTCAGCCGCCTTGATGCGGGTCAACCACAGCGGTGAAGTCTGTGCCCAAGCCCTGTATTTTGGCCAGGCTCTGCTAGCGCGCAGACCCGAGCTACAAGCACACCTGCAAGAAGCCGCCTTGGAAGAAGGCGACCATCTGCTCTGGTGCCAACAACGTATTGAAGAGCTCGGTGGCCACACCAGTTATTTAAACCCCGCTTGGTACACTTTTTCTGTATTGATTGGCATGTTGGCGGCTTGTTGCGGCGACAAAATTAGCCTTGGGTTTATTGCTGCTACCGAAAAGCAAGTAGAACAGCATCTTGAAGGCCATTTACAACGCTTGCCCGAGCAAGATATTAAATCACGCAAAATTGTAAAGCAGATGCAAATTGATGAACAACAACATGGCATGAATGCCATCAGTGCCGGTGGCGAACCTTTGCCAGCATTTGTGCAAAACACCATGCGGAAAATTGCAAAAGTGATGACGCGGTTAACGTATTACGTTTGATTGAGGTTTCTGCAAGTACAAAATCCCCCGATGCAGCTACGCTGCATCTGCCCCCTTCAAAAAGGGGGCGATCATACTTAGCTGGCAATGACTTCATTTGCGACGTATGCGACCGTTTTTTCTAGGCCAGTGCGCAGATCAGTGCTTGGCTGCCAAGCCAGTTTTTCACGGGCCTCAGCAATTGACGGCACACGATTAGGGATATCCTGGTAGCCTTTGCCGTAATATTGCCCTGAGTCTTGTGTTACAAGCTTCACCCCTTGAGCCGACTCGGCTAATGCAGGATTATCTTTAACGACACTTAACAACATTTCGGCTAACTCTTTAATGCTGTGGTCGTTATTCGGATTACCAATATTAAAAATCCGTTGATCGGCACAGCCGTTTTTATTTTCAATGATTTTTAACAACGCTTGTATGGCATCATCGATATACGTGAAGCTGCGACGCTGCAAGCCACCATCGACCAACACCAAATCTTCGCCCTGCAAAATTTGGCTTAAGAAATTCGTCAACACGCGTGATTTCGCACTGCCGCTGATGTTAAGCTCATCGAGCTTAGGGCCGAACCAATTAAAGGGGCGGAACAAGGTGTAATTCAATTCGCCTCTTTGTGCATGTGCCAAGATAACCCGGTCTAGCAATTGTTTGCAGCAAGAATAAATCCAGCGTGGTGTTGTGACCGGGCCGAGCACTAAATTTGATTCGTACTCTTTAAACTCTGGTTCATCACTCATGCCATAGACTTCGGAAGTCGATGGGAAGACCAAATGTTTTTTGTATTTCACACAGTAGCGCACGATTGGTAGGTTTGCTTCGAAGTCTAATTCAAACACCTTTAAGGGGTCTTGCACATAAATTTGTGGGTTGGCAATGGCAACCAAAGGCAATACGACATCAGCAAGTTGTACTTGTTCTTCTATCCAATCGTAGCTTTGTAGCATATCTGCTTGTTTAAATGTTAAACGTGGGTTATTAATGTTGTCATCAAGCTTGTGACTTTGCAGGTCTAGACCGACAATTTCCCAATCAGTTTGTTTTAAAATAGCATCGGCCAGATAGCAGCCAATGAAGCCGTTGATGCCTAAAATTAATACGCGTTTTGTCATTTTCCTCTCCTATACCTTTTTGTTTAGCAACTGCGGGTCAAAATCCCCCGCCCCGCCTACAGCGGGCCTGCCCCCTTCAAAAAGGGGGCAAACTTAAAGAGAAGCACGACCTAGCCCGCCTACAGCGAGCCCACTTTTGTAGACTAACCAACCTTGCGTAAATCAGTTTCACTTTGTTTTATGCGACGAATAATAAACCGTGGGCGAGCACGTACTTCTGAATAAATACGACCAATGTATTCACCGACAATGCCTAAGCCCATCAAAATAATACCCATTAATAAAAACATGATTGCAAACAAGGTGAATACGCCTTCTGCTTCTGGTCCAATGACTAAACGGCGAACAAACAAAAAGCCTACAAATGCGGTGGAAAGCATCGACACGACCATGCCAATCAAAGTGAACACTTGTAATGGCACTAATGAAAAGTTAGTGATTAAATCAAAATTATAACGAATCAGTTTGTAAAAGTTGTAGCTGGTGGTGCCTTCAGTCCGTGCCTCATGCTTAACACCCACTTCGGCAGGGTTGCTGGCAAAACACATCGCCAAAGCGGGAATAAACGTATTTTTCTCTGCGGTACTCACCATGGCATCAACAACCTCACGGCTGTAGGCGCGCAACATGCAACCCTCATCTTTCATGTCGAGGTTCGGGGCAATTTTAGCGCGAATGCGGTTGTGCCATTTCGACACAAATAAACGCCAACGTCGGTCTTGGCGGTCCATGCGGTAGCCACCCACAACATCATGGCCGGCATCGGCTAATGCGACAAGCTTAGGGATTTCTTCAGGTGGGTTTTGCAAATCCGCATCTAGCGTGATGATAATTTTACCGCGCAC
The DNA here is from genome assembly GCA_021773275.1 of Gammaproteobacteria bacterium. Lineage (GTDB taxonomy): Bacteria > Pseudomonadota > Gammaproteobacteria > JABCZS01 > JABCZS01 > JAJFKJ01. Next base: position 57,466 of record JAJFKJ010000053.1, on the reverse strand, counting down.
TTGCTCAAAACCCGCCATGATCGCCATATGCTGGCCAAAGTTGCCGTTGAAATGAATAATGCGAATGTTTTTGGGGTATTGTTCTTGGTACTCATCAAGAATGCGCTCGGATTCATCTTTAGAACCATCGTTGGTCAAGATAATTTCGAACGGGCGGTTTAAACCTTGCATTACAGGCATAAGACGCTTGAACAAGGTTGGCAACACTTCTTGTTCGTTGTGCACTGGAATTACAATACTGATATCTGGAGTCATAGCTTCACCTTTATTTCTTAAATACAGTTTTCATGGCATTGATAATGCGCTCAAATTCTTGTTCTTGCATCTGCGGGAATAATGGCAGGCTAACAATGCGATCGCTGATGTATTCAGCGTGCGGGAAATCACCCCATTTATAATTGAATGTTTCTTGATAATATGGAAAAGCATGTACCGCTTGGTAGTGGTAACCCGTACCAATGCCCTGTTCTTTCATCGCTTGCATAAAGGTATCGCGTTGCAATGGGGCCGCATCTGTTAATGCTGGTTGAAACAAATGCCATGCATGTGTGTGTTGATAATCTACATCACTAGGCAATTCAAACTCAGGCCAATCGTTTAACACGTCGATGTACCGCTGCACCCATTGTGTACGTGCTGCAATAAAATCATCCAGTTTTGGCAGTTGGTGCAAACCTAACGCGGCTTGTATATCAAGCATATTGTATTTATAGCCTGGCGCAATAACAGCATAATTCTGACTGCCACTTTTACCAAATCTGTTCCAAGCCTCACGATCGATACCATGAAAACGCCAGCAGGTGATTTTTTCTGCTATGGCTTGATCACGCGTGATCACCGCCCCACCCTCACCTGTCGTCATATTTTTATTCGGATGAAAACTAAACATTTGAATATCGCCAAAGCTACCTAAGCGCTTACCCTTGTACGCAGCGCCAATGGCGTGCGCACCGTCTTCAATAACACGTAAATTGTGCTTCTTGGCGATCGCATACAGTTTATCGCAGTCTACGGGTAAACCGGCAAAGTGCACCGGCATGATGGCTTTAGTTTTAGGCGTGATCGCCTGTTCAATAAGGTTTAAATCTAGGTTACGTGTACCACGGTCGATATCGATAAGTACAGGCTTGGCGCCAACCATCGCGATAGTGTTCACCGTCGCTGCAAAGGTCATGGGCGTAGTAATGACTTCATCACCCGATTTAATATCGAGTGCCAATAAAGCGCAATGTAAACCTGCTGTGCCTGAATTTAAAGCCAATGCATGCGGTGCTTGGCAATAATCTTGCAACATCGCTTCGAATTTTTTGACTTTAGGGCCAGTGGTAATCCAACCGGATTGCAAAGACTCTACCACTTCGTCGATGGCGGCCTGATCTAGATTAGGCTTGGCAAAAGGTAAAAATGCTGGTGCTTCACTCACTAAAATTGCTCACAATGATGACTCGAGAAGTCTCCCCTAATGTGTAGGTTTTGACTTTGCTGTAACGTAAGAAGTCATCATACTTATTTCGACTTAAGAATACAATCATTCGATGCCCTGAGTCATTCCAGCGCGCCCAGAATGCCTTATAGCTAGGATATTGCTCGCTAACATCTTCTAGGGTGGTGCCGAAACGTAGCTCGTTGAGGCTGCCAACTAACGTCACCGTATGGCCAAGATACACCGGAATGTCTTGATAATAGCGACCATAAGACACCGCTTCGTCATAGTTTACTGTTTGCGCAATTTGCGCCAATGGCTTGATGGAACGATCGCTATGCTTGACCCACCAAGGGATCAAAGCTGTAAGCAACACAATACTGACCATACCTATCGCCATGCCACGCCGTCCAATGAGTTTTGATTGCTGCTTTATTAAAATATTCGCTGTTATTAAAAACAATGGCGGCAAAACGGGCAATATATAAGGAATTAATTTTGATTTTGAAACTGAAAAGAAGATAAACACAAAAGCGGCCCAAATTAATAAAAACATTTCATTTTTGTATTGTGAGAATTGCAGCTTTATCTCTCGGCATTGCTTGTAGATGGCAGACGCAACCCAGGGCAACCAGGGCAGTAAACCTGCTGCGAGTACTGGCACAAACCACCATATCGGTTCATAGCGTTGCTCCGCCATGGTGAGGTAGCGCGTAAAATGCTGTGCGACAATATAAAAATCAAAAAACTCAGGTACGCGTTGTTGCACAACAATGTGCCAAGGCATAATGATAATAAATAAGATAATTAAACCACTAGGTATATAAGCACGCAATAACGCTCGCCAGCTGTTGGTAAACAAAAGCCATAAAAACACAATGGCTGATGGTAATAACAAACCTACTAAACCTTTTGTCATCACAGCTAAGGCTGCGAATATGTAGCCCGCATAAAACCACCATCTTCGTCTTATATTCGGCGGGTGTTGCAGACCTAGTAAAAAGCTGAGTAAAGAACAGCTTAGCAATCCGCTTAAGGTCATGTCCAAACTCATCACATGCGCCAAGGCATAGAACATCAATGATGAATACAACATGCCTGCAGCAACAAGACCCGTTTTGCGGTTATATAATAAGCTCCCCGCCAGAAACACAAAGCCTATGGTGAGTGCAGCAAAAAATGCATTCCAAAACCGTAGCGCAGCTTCTTGCATGCCAAACATTTTGATGGGCAGTGTTTGCAGCCAGTAAAATAAAGGCGGCTTTTCTAGGTAGACCACGCCATTTAAGCGCGGCACGATGTATTCATTGCTGGCAACCATCTCGCGAGGAATTTCTACATAACGAGCTTCGTCTGGAGGCAGCAGTGGGTAAAATGAAAGTTGCGGCAATAAAAACAGCAAAGCGGCTGCGATAATGAGCAGTGTTTGTAAACCAAGATTGTTTTTAATATTATTCATTCAAAAAATTCTCTAGGAGCGCTAAGCCCTGCTGCGTTAATATCGACTCAGGGTGAAATTGTACACCATATAAAGGATGCTGTTTATGTGCAATGCCCATGATTTCACCTATTTCAGTTTGTGCTGTAATCGTAAACTCATCTGATAAAGTCTCGGGTTCAATAAGCAAAGAGTGGTAGCGCGTCACTTCCAAAGGCTGCGCAAGGCCCTGGAACAAGCCTTTATTATCGTGTTGTATTTTACTGGTCTTGCCATGCATGATCTGCTCGGCCTGTGTAATGTTTGCACCATAGTGCAAGGCTATCGCCTGATGGCCCAAACAAACTCCCAAAATGGGCAACTTGCCTGCGAACTGTTCAATAACATCCAGCGTAAGCCCGGCTTGCTCTGGCCGCCCTGGGCCAGGCGACAGCACAATATGCGAAGGGCTCAGCTGGGCTATTTCATCAATGCTGATCGCATCATTGCGCAATACCTGCACCTGCTGCTCCAGCATTTGAAAATACTGCGCAAGATTGTAAGTAAATGAATCGTAATTATCGATAATCAGTAGCATAGTATCGTATTCTACTGTTATTTAGTATTACGAGCAAATGCAATTAAAGGCTTTATATCTCCTTTATCTGCCGCTCGCAATGCAGCCAAATACGCTTTTCTATTTTCATTATTATCGCGCAAATCAGCTCTACCCCAGTTAAAGCGCTCTTCCCCCATAGATTTAATTAAGTAATCTGTTATTAAACGGCCATGTCTACCGTTACCATTACTAAAGGGGTGTATTGCTACTATGCGATGATGAAATCGAATTGCAATTTCATCGTTTTCATAAGATTTTTTGCTCATTTGAAACAGCACATCATCCAATAGTTTTTTTAATTCTTGACTTATAGTTAACCAATCACAACCAATGTTTTTATCAGAACGACGAAACTCCCCCGCCCAACGCCAGGTTTTCTCGAACATTTTTTTATGCACTTGTTTAATGAATGCTGAAGCGAGTATTTTTTCAGGCTTGCGTTTCTTGCGCCATATCCAAGTTTCTGCTTCATTAATATTATTAGCTTCCCACTCGTTTAATTCAGCTTGTGTTCTAATATGGCCTGGTATTAGCCCTTCAATTTCATCTGGGTCTAAAGGGGTTGCACCCTCAGGATATTCAAACTGCATTATCGTTTACTCCTCCCAAAGATGTTTTGGATTTTCTGATAGTAATTCTTGTATAAGCTGTTCTTTCATCGCATCTATTTGTGACTGTGTAGGCATTTGATCTTCTAGCGCCATATTTCTTGAAACACGTTGCAATTGTGCATTTGCTACTTTCTCAGCCCGTTGTTCGATTATAGTTTTTAAAGAATCTCTGGGCACTAAAGCATAAACCAAATCACATTCCAAAGCATTTGCTGCTTGTTTTAAGGTTCGTAGGGTAACAGCTCCGCTTAATTCATCTTGTTCTATACGCGCCACCCGTGATTGGCTAACCCCTAATCTATCAGCCAATTGGGTCCCTGTCATACCTAATGCTGTACGAATTGAATGCACCCATCCCCGGGCTGGGATCTCTCTTATCCCAAAAAGGTCACTTAGCTTTGTGAGAAAAGAATCAAGCTGCTGAATAATAAGAAAATTTTTCATTTTTACCACATATATATAATTAATATCTATGTTTTTATTATATATGTGTTATATTTTTTGTCAAATTTATTATATATATGTAATATTTTAGCCTAGAGCAGCTCTTAAATCAGCGATGGTTTTGCCGTAGTCATCACTGTTGTAGATAGCGGAGCCAACGACAAAGGTGTCTGCGCCGGCCTGTGCAACCTCAGCGATGGTGGATATATTCACGCCGCCATCAACCTGCAAACGAATATCGCGGCCACTGCTATCGATCAAGCTGCGGACACGGCGAATCTTGTCGCTTACTTGTGGAATGTAACTTTGGCCACCAAAACCTGGGTTCACGGACATCAGCAATACCATATCAAGGTCAGGCAAGATATCTTCTAGCAGGCTGATTGGGCTGGCTGGGTTCAAAGCAAGGCCCGCTTGGCAACCATGCGATTTAATAAGCTGGATAGTACGGTGTACATGTTGTGTAGCTTCAGGGTGAAAGGTGATCATGGTGGCGCCCGCTTCGGCAAACATCGGCACCAGGCCGTCTACCGGTGTCACCATCAAATGTACATCCAGTGGTGCTTTAACACCATGCTCACGCAGCGCTTTACAGACCAAAGGCCCCATGGTTAGATTTGGCACGTAATGGTTGTCCATTACATCTACATGCACCCAATCAGCACCTGCATCGAGTACAGCATCGACTTCTTCGCCCAAACGCGCAAAATTGGCCGATAATATGGAAGGGGCAATTACAAAATCCATCATGTTCTCCTATAAATTTAGTTTACCACGTGCTTCAACGATAGCGTCATATGCCGCTTTAATTTCTTGCGTTTTCTCGGTCGCTACCTTGATCATTTCCTCAGGCAAGCCTTGAGCGATCAGTCTATCTGGATGGTGCTCACTTATCAACTTACGATAAGCTTTTTTCACCTGTGCATCGGTGGCCTTTTCATCGATACCCAGTACCCTGTAAGCATCTATCGTGCTCGAGGTATTACGCATTTTTTGAAACTGTTCATAATAATGGCGGCGCAGATACTCGCGGAAGCGATCTTCTGCTTGATGCATTGCATTCAAGCGGGCGAACAAGGTGCGATCGATGCCTAGCCGTTCAGATGTGTGCACCAGAACCGCGCGTTTTGCATCGACAAGAACACCTTGCATATAAGCCGCTTGCAACTGTATTTCAATAAAAACTTTTAGCAATGCTTTGTTACTACGCACTTCTTTTTTGAATTTTGTTAGCGTTTTATCTAGATTGAAATCAGGCTTTCTACCCTGTGCATAAAAATTGTGCGCGAGTTTTTGCATTTCATCGCTCATGTTGAGCTGCTTCATGATTTTTTCTAATTCGTCTTTGCTGGGTTGTTTGTCCGCCTCACCCGCTTTGGCAACATAACCCATCACAGCAAAGGTTGTCATGAAAAATGTGCGTTGGATTTTTTCACGTTTTGCTTTCGAAGTGAATAGACTTTCAATCAACCATTGCTGGCTTAAACCCATATCAAATAGATGGCCAATTAATAAACCTATTATTGCGCCAAAGGTCTTACCTACGAGGTAACCTAGTATCAGGCCAATAACTTTACCCCAGATCATCATGCCGTGCGTCGTAACCTCTCATCTAGTTGTTGCAGCTGCGCGACTGTGCCGATATTCATCCAAGACCCTTGGTAATGTTCACCCGTCACTTGTTCGTTTTCCATCGCTGTGCGTAACACTGTTCCCAGACCAAAATTTTCTACTTTCATGCCCGCAAATAATGCTGGGTGAAACAAACCTAAGTTCCCGTAGGTTAATTTTGGCTCGCCTGCAACATGAAGATGATGTGTTGCTGTCAGATGAAAATCACCTTCTGGGTGAAAAGAAGGGTTGTTCACTAAAACCAAATGTGCCAGCGCTAAATTTTCTTGCTGCGCGATTAAGTTTTTCAAATCGTAACTTGACCAAACATCGCCGCTTAATACTATAAAAGCGTCTTCGCCAAGCAAAGGCAAAGCATTCACTACACCCCCGCCCGTTCCCAAGATTTCTTGCTCAATCGAATAGGTAATATTTGCGCCATAATCTGCGCCATCACCCAGTGTTTGCATGATTTGATCGGCTTTGTAGCAAACGTTGATCACAATATCTGTGATGCCTGCGTCTCTACACTGCTGTAAAACATGGCCAATCAATGGCTCGCTCCCTGCTTTTAACAAAGGCTTGGGTGTTTCATCTGTTAAAGGGCGCATCCGTTCACCACGCCCAGCTGCTAAGATCATTGCCTTCATGAAGCCTGCTCCAGAGAAAATTTCGGTGCGACATCTTGCGCCATAAATTCATAGAAATCGTGTAACTCGGGGTACTTGGGTAAAACAGCTAAAATATAATTAAGTGTTCGATAGATATCGTTTAAATAACTTGCATCTTTATCGCGCAACCATTTTCTAGCAAAAATAAACGTTGCCTTCAAATGACGCTGCACACCCATCAGGTCAAAGTCTTGATGAAACTGTTCTATACCGAGATCGTATTCATCTGCAATGTTTTCTTTATAAAAATGTTGCACCCATGCCTCAACTTGCTGCAAAGGCCAATCGACGTAAGCATCGCGCAACAGAGAAACCAAATCGTAAGTAAGCGGGCCCTGCACTGCATCTTGAAAGTCAATAACCCCGGGATTATTATTTTCACACACAATGAGGTTGCGCGAATGATAATCTCGGTGCACGCAGACTTGTGGTTGGCTTTCTGCTTGTTTAATTAAAACATGATAAGCGTTTTGCAATAATTGTTCAGTTTTCGTTGTGATATCAATTTTTAAATAACCGCGCAAAAACCACTCAGTAAAAAAACACAACTCGCGCATCATAAAACTGTTATCAAATTTTTCTAAATGTAAGGAGGCAGCCATTGGGCAGTGCATGATTTTGCTCAAGCCCTGCATGGCATCTTTATAAAGTTTATCTGCCTGTGTCGCATCTTTTTGTAAAGCTTGTAGGTATGAAGTTTCGCCAAGATAAGACACTATTAGAAAGCCATCTTTTGGTTCGAAGTGTTCAATATGCGGGACATGCACTCCCTGCGTTTCAAACGCACGGGCAATATCAACAAACTCTTGTGTTTTTTCTGAAGTCGGTGGTGCATCCACCGCTAAAAATCCAGGCGCTTGCAGAACATGAAAATAACGCCGAAAACTTGCATCACCCGCAATGGCTTCCAAAGTAACTTCATTCAGATTTAAGCTGGCCTTGAGCCATTGTTCAAACTTACCTTGCCTTGACATAGTTATTTTCCAAAACTTTTACCCTATTGAGTAATGTAGGTATAATCTCATGATGCGAAAAATTACATTCTACACATTATTATATACAATCTGCTGTATCGCGAGTCCACTAATTGCACTGGCTGAGACAATATCTGAGGAAAAACCTGTTTTTATTCATCATGTGTTTGTTGACTGGGTTGCTGACCCACCACAAACAAACGTTTGCGCCGGCCATTACGTCTTACCCGATTTTTCCACAGAACAACGTCCCGAAACCATTATCTCCGCAGACCAAACCTTATTATTGCACTCAGGCGAGTCAACCCTCACAGGTAATGTGCTCATTGAAGAACCCGACCAACGCCTATACGCAGATGAAATTATTTTATTGCGCAATGACAAAGGTGACATTGAATCAGCACAGGCTGTCGGCGGCGTAATCCTGGAAGAACCCGAGTTCCGCCTTTTTGGTGAAAAAGCTGAAACTGTTTTTGAAAACAATGCCACCACAATATGGGATGCCGAATACCGTTGGTACCCAAAGCAAGCGCGCGGCTTCGCAGACAAAGCATTTACTGCTGATGATGAACCCATATACCTATATAACGCGTCTTATACCACTTGTGCACCCGATAGTAATTTGTGGTTGTTAAAGGCTAATAAGGTCGTATTAAACGAAGAGACGGGGCGCGGGCAAACATGGCACACGAAAATGTACATTAAAGATGTGCCGGTGATGTATGTCCCCTACTTTGATTTTCCTATCGATGATCGTCGTAAAACAGGTTTTTTAAATCCTACTTACGGCAACTCAACACGACGGGGTCAAGAACTAACAACGCCTTACTACCTTAACCTTGCACCGAACTACGATGCGACTATTACACCACACTATATGTCTGAACGCGGCCTGCAAAATGGTTTGCAATTACGTTATTTAAACAGCCACTTTTTTACTGAGTTCAACGGTGAATATTTAGCACATGACCGCAAATATGCTGACTTTCGCAAAGACAAATTGGCCAGCGACCAACACACTGATCCCAACGATCCACGTCGCAAAAACTTACAAGACTCTGGCGATGATCGATGGTTGGTCAATTACAATCTGTACGGACATCATGGTTCAAACTGGCAGACACGCCTAGAGTTTAACGAAGTTTCTGACGATAATTACTTTATCGATTTCAGCGGTAACGACTTTGGTTTAGACGAACGTTTCTTGCGTCGCCGCGGTGAAGCTAATTATGCTGGTGAAGAACTTACAGCGCAAGTACTGGTGCAAGACTATCAAACCTTGCAACCGTTCGAGGCAGGTTTAGTACAAGAACCTTACCAAATACTACCGCATGTTGAAACATTTTACATGCCATACACACCCGACTACCCTTTTGAATTTACCAATCTTGGTATGGCCACATCCTTTGCCAATGCTGATGATGTCGTCACGGGTGAAGCACTAACCGATGGCCAACGTTACCACCTTGAGCCTACGATGAGTTTCCCGCAACGTCGCCCTTACGGTTATTTCACGCCATCGTTAACGATGTATGAAACCTATTATGATTTAAATTTATCCAGCTTTGATAAAATGATGGGCAACGATGCCGACATTAATCGCACTATTCCTTCTGTTGCCGTAGATTCCGGCTTGATATTTGAGCGTGATGTTTCATATTTTAAATCTGGCTACGTGCAAACACTGGAGCCTCGTGTATTCTATTTGTACACGCCTGAAGTAAACCAAAATGAAATTCCTGTGTTCGATACGACACGTTACCAATTTACAACATCACAACTGTTCCGCAAAAATCGCTTTGCGGGTGTTGATCGTATTGGTGACGCTAACCAAGTAAGTTATGCAGTGACCAGCCGATTTTATGAAAATACTACAGGAGCTGAGCGTTTCCGAGGCACTGTGGGTCAAATTTATTATTTCGAGAACCGCGATGTGATGCTTTGCGACACAGACACAGACCCGAACTGTTTTACCACCGAAGACCCAACCGCTAAAGAGCGCACCTCTTCTGTTGTCGGTGACATGTTGTACCGCTTTAATTCAAAATGGTCACTTTCAGCAGATGGACGCTTTGATCACCGTAACACCAACACTGACCTTGCCGCTGGACGTTTCCGTTATCGGCATAATGAGAGGAATTTAATGCACGTTGGTTTGCGCTATGAGCAGTCAGGTAACTTATCAACAGCAGTAGAACCTGGTGATTCCGCAGCAGATTTGATACAATCGGACATTGGTTTTAGTGTGGGCTTGGACCAACATCTCACGCTATTAGGTCGTTGGTATTACGACCTTGCAAATAACTTCAGTGTTGATATGTTTGCAGGCCTAGAGTATGAGTCTTGCTGTTTTGCAATACGTGCGGGTGCGAGACGATACTTACGACAAAATTCAGGTATAGAAGCCGACCGAGTGTTCGACAATGAATTTACAGTTCAGTGGATATTCAAAGGCTTGGGAAGTGTTGGGAGCTCCCATACCGGCTATGCTACAGAGAACATCCCAGGTTATCAAGACCGTTTTGCGGTGGAGTACTAATGTTTAAAAAATTTATTTCTATTATATCGCTCAGTTTGCTTTGCTTTGCTGCCTTCGCTGCACCCGTCCCTTTGGACCGAATCGTTGCCATCGTTAACGATGATGTTGTTACCGAAACCGAGCTCGAATATCGCATCAGCGTGATCAAAGAACAGATGAAAACAACAAATGTTACGCTACCTGGCGATGATATTTTACAACCACAAGTGCTAGACCGCCTGATCGAACAAATGTTAGTGCTGCAAGCAGCTGATCGCTATGGTGTGTTCATCGATGACCAAGCACTGAATCAAGCATTATTTACAATTGCTCAGCAAAACAATGCCACAGTATCTGAGCTGCGTGACATGTTAGAAGATGATGGCATTGATTACCAAAAATTCCTCGACGACTTACGCACGCAGATCACTATACAACGTACTGAGCAACGTTTGATCAGCAGTGAAATCACGTTAAACAATGAAGAAATTGATCATCTTTATAATCAAAGCCTAAAATCAACACAACAAAATAAGCAATATCGTCTTGGGCACATTCTCGTTGCATTAAGCAGAGACCCAACACCAGAGCAGGTTTCCTTAGCACAAGCACGCGCCCTAGAAGCTCAGCATATGCTCGTAGAAACTGAAGACTTTCAACAAGTCGCCTTGCGCTTCTCGGATAGCAAAGATGTATTAAAGCAATCTGATTTGGGTTTACGTCGACATGATGAACTACCTACATTATTTGCTGATTCTGTACACAAAATGGAAGTGGGTGAAATAGCCGGGCCTTTCCGCAATAGCAGTGGCCTGCATCTTGTGCAACTTTTAGAAGTGGAACAGGGTAATGCTCAGCAACCACGTGTGATCAATGAAACACATGTAAGACATATTTTACTTTCCACAAACCAAGTACGCGATGATAAAAAAACACTGGCCGAAATCCAAAAAATTCGCGAAGCCATTGAAAACGGCGATGACTTTGCAAGCCTAGCGCAAAAACACTCCGAAGACTTTGGAACCAGACAAGCAGGCGGTGACCTGGAATGGACAACAAGCCAAGTGCTTGACCCTGCTTTCGCACAAACCATGGACAGTTTAAAAATTGGAGAAATCAGCAAGCCTGTTAAGTCAGCCTTTGGTTGGCACATTATTCAAGTGTTAGACCGCCGCGAGAACGATGTCACTGAAAATGTGTTAAAAGCACAAATCCAAGAACGTGTTTATGAGCGCAAATTTAACGAAGCATTGCAAAACTGGTACACCCAGCTGCGCGATCAAGCTTTGATCGAAGTATATATTTAACAATGCATAAAATTGCTATTACGCCTGGCGAACCAGCCGGCATTGGTCCAGACATTACCTTGATGGCTGCACAACAAGCATGGCCATTTGAGCTTGTTGCCATCGCAAATTTAGATTTATTGAAAACCCGCGCTGAAATATTAAAACTTGATATTCAATTCGAAGATTATGCGCCGGATAAACCTTCTAATTCTAGCCCAAATAGCCTAACCGTACTTGATATCCCTTTACGTGTGCCTGTTGAACCCGGCAGACTAGAGAAGCCCAATGCTCACTATGTATTAGAAACCTTGCAAATTGCCACACTCGGTGCCCTAGAAGGCAAGTTCGATGCCCTAGTGACTGGGCCAATTAATAAAGCGGTAATGAACGATGCAGGCATCAATTTTTCTGGCCATACAGAATATTTACGTGATATGTGCAAAACAGAAAATGTCGTTATGCTGCTGGCCAGCGAAAAACTGAATGTTGCACTGGCAACAACGCATGTACCCCTTTCGCAAGTATCAAGCAATATTACTAAAAAAGGGCTTTTAGAAACAATCAATATAATTGATCTGCATTGGATCAATTATTTTCATAGGCATGCAAAAATTCTTGTGGCAGGCTTAAACCCCCATGCCGGTGAAGATGGTCATATAGGGCATGAAGATATCGATATCATTGCACCTGCCTGCCTGCAAGCGCAGGCAGAGGGGCTGGATGTTCACGGGCCTTTATCAGCTGATACGATGTTCCGGCAGCCCGCTGATGTATTTTTAGCGATGTATCACGACCAGGGCTTACCCGTTTTGAAATACGCTAGCTTTGGCCATGCGGCTAATATTACTTTGGGTTTGCCCTTTATTCGCAGCTCTGTTGATCATGGTACCGCTTTATCGCTCGCAGGCACCGGGAAGGCCAGCGCACATAGTTTATTTTATGCTCTGCAGTACGCACATCAATTACTGAGCTACTCTTAATAATACGTTAATAATAAAGTGCTTTAGTTTCTGCCTCATACCTGTTTATAATCGTTGCAGGGCAAATGGCATATTAGGGACAGCAATGTGAAAAAAACTATTTTGGTAGTTGATGATGAAAAAGCCATACGCGACATGGTGCGTTTAGCCTTAGAAAAAGAAGATTTTAATGTTGCTGAAGCCCAAGACACTAGCATCGCCAAAGAAGAAATTGCCAAACAAACGCCCGATTTAATTTTACTTGATTGGATGCTACCTAAATCTAGTGGTATCGAATTTGCCAAAACCATTCGCAAAGATAAAGTATTACAACACATACCCATTATTATGCTGACGGCAAAAGCCGAGGAAGAAAACCGTGTTAAAGGTTTTGCATGTGGTATTGACGATTATGTAATTAAACCTTTTTCCCCGCGTGAATTAGTTGCAAGAATTCGTGCGATATGTCGACGTGGCATGCTGGAACAACCCGATGACATCATCACTGTCGGTGAACTAAGCATGAACACCGTAACGCATGAAGTCATCATTGCCGAGCAAACTATTCGGCTGAACCCCATCGAATATCGATTGTTAAACTTTTTTCTTACACATAAAGACCGCGTGTATTCAAGGGAGCAACTATTGCATTACGTATGGTCTGCAAACACTGATGTTGATGACCGCACTGTCGATGTACATATATTGCGATTACGACGCTCCTTAAGTATAAACAACTACGATCGCCTCATTCAAACAGTGCATGGCATCGGTTACAAACTAAATAGCAAAACATGGCAGAATACGGAACAGACAAAGGCCTAAGCGAAGCCCTAAAAGTTGGCGTGATGGTCGTAAACACGAAAGGCGAACGTCTATGGTGGAATACATTAGCCGAAACGTTTCTAGGCAAGTCTATTAATAACTTGAAAATTGACACTGAAGTCTTGTTTAAATTACCGCACTACAACCCTGCCCACTTAGCAAAACAAGACAAAACTATTTTTGCAAAATCCCCCGTACATGATGAACAACATCTCTCTATCGACACAAGGCCCTATGGAAATGATACTTATTTGGTCATTATTAATAACATAACACCGAAAATTCGTGTGGAACAAATGCGTCGTGATTTTGTTGCTAATATTTCACACGAACTACGCACGCCGCTAACAGTGATACGCGGGTATCTTGAACTACTTCAAGAATATAAAGATTTTGAAAATGCGCAAACAGAAAAAGTGTTAGTGCAAATGGATGAACATACCTCTCGCATGCAGCACTTGGTTGAAGATCTGCTCACCTTGTCTCGCTTGGAATCCGACAAATCAACACATGCCGAAAAACAATCTGTTGATGTTCCAAAATTATTACTAGATATTAAACAACAGGCGATAGCCTTAAGTGGTGAGCGCGCACATAAAATAGAATTACATGTTGATGACAATATTCAATTACTTGGCAGTGAAAAAGAACTACACAGTGCTTTTTCAAATATTATTTTTAATGCCATCAACTACACGCCTGCTGGCAATGCAATTGAAATCATTTGGAAATTAGACAAGCAAGAGCCCTGTTTGTATGTCAAAGACAGTGGCATCGGTATCGATGCAGAACATATACCTAGGCTTACTGAGCGGTTTTACCGCGTTGATAAAGCTCGCGATGAAGCGAGTGGTGGCACCGGCTTAGGTCTTGCCATTACCAAGCATGTCTTGCTCAGGCATGAGGCAGAACTGCAGGTCACAAGTAAATTAGGCAAAGGCTCTACATTTAGCTGCTGTTTTCCTCGTGATCGGATGCATCGACTACTATCTAACCCTGCTTAATCAAATTTGATAAGTTCACGTAGTCTTCCACTGATAAATTTTCTGCGCGTGACTTTGTATTTATATTTACCATTTCTAACTGCTCTGCTGTTACTTTCCCTTTTAAACTGTTAGCTATGGTTTTACGGCGTTGATTAAAGGCAGTACGCACTATGTCAGAAAATAAATTTTCATCTTGCGCAACGTAAGGTTTATTTTGATAAGGCAATAACCGCACCACTGCGGACATGACTTTAGGTGGTGGTGAAAACACTTCGGGTGGCACATCAAATAAGTTTTTAGCTTCGCAAAAATATTGCACCATGACAGATAATCGCCCATATGCTTTATTGCCCGGCTTGGCAGCCATACGATCCACCACTTCTTTTTGCAGCATAAAATACATGTCAGCTATACAATCTAGTTGTGTAAAAAGATGGAACAACAGGGGTGTTGAAATATTGTAGGGCAAATTACCCAAGAGCCTAAGGGCTTGGTCGCCTTGCTGGCATTGATGAAAATCAAAATCTAAAACATCAGCTTGGTAAATCTGTAAATGACCCACACCTTCGGCCGCTTTTTGCAAGACGGGTATAACGTCCCTGTCCAGTTCTACAACTTTCAAAGTTTCGGTTTGCCGCAGCAGGGGTAAAGTCAACGCACCTAAGCCAGGGCCAATTTCTACAATACTTTGTGTTTTGTCGGGCGCAAACTCCGTAAGAATACGATCAATAACTCCCGTATCTTGTAGAAAATGTTGTCCAAACCGTTTGCGTGCTCGTTGCATAGAAAATATTATAACACCCTTATATAGGATGCCCTTGTAATTCTACTCACATCTTGCGACAATAGCCTCGGACAAAAATTAACAATGATATGTTTACTGATGGAGACATGTAATGCATAAGGCATTAAGACTTGTACAATTGTGCTGTATATTGATAGGCAGCTTACTTTCGTCTGTGGCAAGTGCAACAGGGCTGCAATATAATATGACTCGCGGTGTCACTCCGGTCAGCCACGCACAATACGATTTACATATGACTGTATTATTTATTGTTACGGCGATTGGTGTTCTTGTTTTCGGCTTGTTGATTTTTTCGATATTCCGCTACCGCAAATCAAAAGGCGCCAAAGCGGCAACCTTTCATGAAAATGTGCAAATCGAAGTCATCTGGACAGTCATTCCTTTTGTTATCTTAATGGTACTAGCTGTGCCTGCTACCAAAACTTTAATTGCCATGGAAGACACTCGGAAATCAGAAATGACCATCGCGGTTACGGGCTACCAATGGTACTGGCATTACGAATACCTTAATGAAGATATCAGCTTTTATTCAAACCCTGCGACAACCGCAGAAGAAATTGCCGGCCTGGTACCTAAATCAGGTTACTACCAACTAGAAGTAGATAAACCTCTTGTTGTACCAACCAACACTAAAATACGTTTCGCATTTTCTGCAAACGACGTTATTCACGCTTGGTGGGTACCTGCGCTAGGTGTCAAACGCGATACTATTCCTGGCTTTATTAATGAGTCTTGGGCAGTTATTGAAGAAGTTGGCACGTATCGCGGCCAATGTGCAGAGCTTTGCGGTGTTCGTCACGGCTATATGCCAATCGTTGTAGAAGCCATTACACCGGAAGAATTCGAAGCTTGGGTTGCCGAGCAAAAAGGTGGACTTGAAGAAGTCATTGAAGAAAGCGAAGCATAGAGAGGAAAGTATGGGTGATCATCATCATGGGCCAGCAAAAGGGTTATCGCGTTGGCTATTAACCACTAACCACAAAGATATTGGTACCCTGTACCTTTGGTTCGCATTTATTATGTTCTTAGTCGGTGGTGCTTTTGCGATGGTTATTCGCATGGAGTTATTCCAGCCTGGCAACCAATTAGTTTCACCAAATACGTTCAACCAGCTTACCACTATGCACGGCTTGATCATGGTATTTGGCGCCATCATGCCTGCATTTACCGGCTTCGCAAATTGGTTGATCCCTATGATGGTCGGCGCACCTGATATGGCCTTGCCGCGCATGAATAACTGGAGCTTCTGGATATTACCATTTGCTTTCGCTATTTTACTTAGCTCTTGGTTTATGGACGGCGGTGCACCCAACTTCGGATGGACATTCTATGCACCACTATCAACGCAAGGCCCTCCGAGTACCGACTTTTTTATTCTATCTGTGCACATGATGGGTATCTCGTCAATCATGGGTGCTATTAATGTTATCGTGACTATCTTTAATATGCGCGCACCTGGCATGACATTAATGAAAATGCCGATCTTCTGTTGGTCTTGGTTAATCACTGCATTTTTGTTAATTGCTGTAATGCCGATATTGGCTGCAGCCGTGACGATGTTGTTGACTGACCGTAACTTTGGCACCAGCTTCTTTGATGCTGCTGGCGGCGGCGACCCCGTATTATTCCAGCATATCTTTTGGTTCTTTGGTCACCCCGAAGTGTATATCATGATTCTACCGGCATTCGGTATTGTGTCAGAAATTCTTCCGACGTTTACACGTAAACGTTTATTTGGCCGTGTTTCGATGATTTACGCCATTGTTGCCATTGCAGGTTTATCATTCATCGTTTGGGCGCATCACATGTTCACCACAGGGATGCCCGTTATCGCCGGCTTATTCTTTATGTATGCAACTATGCTGATTGCCGTACCAACCGGGGTGAAAATATTTAACTGGGCCGCCACTATTTTCCGCGGTGCCCTTACTTTCGAAACACCCATGCTATTTGCATTAGGTTTTGTGTTCCTGTTTACCATCGGTGGTTTCTCTGGTTTGATGTTGGCGCTGATTCCTGCTGATATTCAATACCATGATACTTACTTTGTGGTTGCTCATTTTCACTATGTATTGGTTAGTGGTGCTCTGTTCTCTATCTTTGCGGGTGCCTACTACTGGTTACCGAAATGGACTGGCACCATGTACAACGAAACGCTTGGTAAATTCCACTTCTGGTTGTCTGCGATTTCATTCAACATTACTTTCTTCCCGATGCATTTCATGGGCCTAGCAGGTATGCCACGACGCATTCCAGATTACGCGCTACAATTTGCCGATTTCAATCGCATTTCAAGCATCGGCTCTTTTGTGTTTGGCCTGTCACAATTGTTGTTCTTGTATATCATTATTCAAGCTATCCGCGGCAAAGGCAAGAAAGCAACAGATGAAGTGTGGGATGATCACCCTCGCGGTTTAGAGTGGACTTTATCATCGCCACCTGCGTACCATACCTTTGAAACACCACCATCGGAAAAACTTGTTGAAGAGCACCATTAATGCAAGAAAAACGCAACCATAAACCACTGTTATACAAGCTGTTGCTTGCTGTGTTTTGTATGTTTTTGTTTGCCTTTGCCTTAGTGCCCTTATACGACACGTTTTGCGAAGTGACCGGCATCAATGGTAAAACGGGCGGCCGCATTCGCGCCGCCATAGAAGAAATAGATACTTCGCGCATTATCCGCTTAGAATTTATTACCCATAACAACCAAGAAATGCCGTGGGAATTTTACGTCACTCAACCCTATATTGACCTGCACCCCGGCGAAGTTAAACAAGTAGATTTTTATGCCCGCAATCCAACCGATATCGATATGGTCGGGCAAACCATACCCAGTGTTTCCCCAGGTGTTGGCGCTAGATATATCAAAAAAACAGAATGCTTCTGTTTTGATTTTCAACCCCTGAAAGCAGGTGCAGAAGAGGTTATGCCAGTGGTTCTATTTTTAGACCCCAAAATTCCTGACCACATTGAAGAATTAACTTTATCCTATACTTTGTTCGATATTACCGATCGAAGCTGATCTACCGGAGCTAATGATGACCACGAAACATGAACGCTATTATGTACCCGCCCAAAGTTATTGGCCAATTGTGGGCGCTGTTGGTTTGTTTTTTATTGCCATTGGCCTTGCCAACCTTATTCATGTATTCCAACCTGGCTACGATACCTCTTTAACAAAATCAATCTTGCTTTTGGGTGTTGGTGTTAGCGTTATTATATTTATGGTTTCTGGTTGGTTTAACCATGTCATCAAAGAAAATATGGCTGGCTTATACTCCGCGCAAATGGACCGCTCGTTTCGTCAAGGCATGATCTGGTTCATCTTTTCAGAAGTGATGTTCTTTGCGGCATTTTTTGGCGCACTATTTTATATCCGCATGTTCGCCCTACCCTGGTTAGGTGGTGAAGGCTCAAAACCACTGACTCTTGACCTGTTATGGCCTAACTTTGTTGCTGAATGGCCACTATTAAATAACCCTGATCCTAAATATGCGTCACCCAATGAGGTTATCCCATGGCACGGTATTCCATTGCTAAACACCACACTTCTGCTAACCAGCGGCGCTACCATCACATGGGCGCATTGGGCTTTGAAAGTAGGCAAACGTTTACAGCTTAATCTCGCCATGTTTTGTACGATTGCATTGGGTTTAACCTTCCTTGGCTTCCAAATTTATGAATACAGCCACGCTTATATGGATTTAGGCCTCACCTTAGACTCCGGCATTTACGGTTCAACCTTCTTTATGCTCACTGGTTTTCATGGTTTGCATGTAACCCTGGGTTCAATCATGTTAATTGTGATCTTGGTGCGCTGTTTGAGAGGTAGCTTTACCGCTGAAAACCATTTTGCTTTTGAGGCTACGGCCTGGTATTGGCACTTTGTCGATGTGGTTTGGCTAGGGTTATTTATATTCGTGTACATTTTATAATGTCTAAAATCGTTATACTCTTATTGCTCACTGCCATTCTAATAGCCCTGTTCGCAGGGCTATATTTCCTTATGAAAGAACCCGCTAGCTCCAAAAGGACGCTACGCTCCCTAATGGTGCGCGTAGGCTTTACCTTCGTGCTCATCACCTTATTGCTCGTGGCCGCTTACATGGGCTGGATTGCACCTCACGCCGTAGGCAAGTAGTTTTGACTTCAGCCCCTGGTTTTTGTTATTCTGCCAACCTATGAAAAGCATTACAGACGCAGACACACCGTTGATTATCGCGGCCCAAAATAATGCCGTATCATTCATTGTGGCGTTGCTCAAAATGCCTGATATCGATGTATTCGCCCGCGATGAACATAGAAACTCAGCATTGGATTACGCTGTTAAACACGATCATGTGGAAATCGCTCTACTCTTAGAGGAGCACATCCGAGAAATAGAAGGGGCTGGCGTGCACTTTGGCGCTCATAAGCTGTCTTGGATGTACTCAGCGATAGCACCTGAACGTAAAGTTCGCGAGGAAGTTCAAATCATAAAGGAAATTTTCAGTCCTAAGAATTTCTTCTTTTAAGCTTCTCACAATAAACAGGTATAATACCCGCATGAAATACCGTTTTAAGCCCACTCTGATCCCCACTTTAGCATTTTTGTTTTTTTTGCCGCTATTGCTATGTCTAGGGTTTTGGCAGCTGGACAGAGCTGAACAAAAAACTGATATCCTTTTCACCTTGAAACAATCGCAATCAGAACAAGCGCTTAGTCTAGAAGAAACACTTCAAGATCCAAAAGCTGTGCAGTATTTTGGCATAGAACTGCCACCGGGCAAATTTCAGCCTGATAGCGATATCTTACTGATGCATAAAAGCTACAATCAGCAGCACGGCTACCACGTACTAACCCCCTTTGAAATTTCCCCGGATCAGCCGAAAATACTGGTGAATAGGGGCTTTATCAAAAAAGATAGCAAACTGAATATACCGCCGTCCCCTATCCAAACACTACCCGTTTATGGCATAATTGACCTGCCTAGGCCAGAGCTATTTATCTTAGGGGACAATATTATTAACCCCGAGCAAAAGCCGCTAGAGATTCAGCGGGTAGATGTTACACAGCTTAGCGAGATTACCCAAGATGAATATTACCCGGTAGTCGTGCTAGCTAATAATGAGTTAAATGACGGCTTAGTGAGAGATTGGCAAATTATTACAACGATGCCACCCGAGAAGCACATAGGCTATGCCGTACAATGGTTTGCCCTAGCCTTGTGTTTGATGGTGATTTACATCGTAGTAAACATTAAAAAAGGTTGACACCGTGAATAGAACTAAACCAAAACGTATGGCGTTGAAACTGACGCTGTTATTGTTATTTTTCATCGCCCCGATGATTGCTGCATTGTTTGTTTACCAAGCGCGTGACAACCTGCACTTCATTTCCAAAAATGCGGGTAATTTAATTTTCCCTAGCGTACAACTAGAAGAGATTGGTCTTGACCCACTAGAACAACGTTGGTGGATGGCCTACTACACACCTGGCACATGTGATGCAGAATGTGTCGAGACGCTTGAACACTTTAACACAATGTATGCAAGCTTAATAAAAGATCAACATCGTTTAGGTTCTGTTTTAATCACTGAACAACAAAACAATAAGCTTCCTGAAAAATTTTCTCAATTGCAAATACAAACCTTGCAACAGCCTTTACCGGCACATCTATTGCAAGAAAACCAAAACACTGCCATCTGGCTGATCGATCCTATTGGGAATATTGTTTTAAGTTACGACCCACAAACGCTAGACAATCTAATGCTGATTGATTTACGACATTTGTTGAAGGTATCGCAAATTGGATAAGGCTACGACAACACCTCGCTGGTTTTCAAACCTGTGTCTATTCACGGTTGGGCTGGCTTTTGTTGTGATTGTTTTAGGTGCGTACACGCGTCTAACCGATGCTGGCCTAGGCTGCCCTGATTGGCCTGGCTGTTATGGCAGCATGATTGTGCCGCAAAGCATTGCAAGCGATAACGTTTACGCTGATATTCCATTGGAGCCCGCTAAAGCTTGGGCAGAAATGGTTCACCGCTATGTAGCGGGTACATTAGGTTTATTTATTCTTGCTTTAGCCATTTTCACTTATATTCCAAAATTACGTGTCACTCAGTACCGAGGTCTAACAAGCGGCTTGACCCTGCTCGTTATTTTTCAAGCATTACTTGGCATGTGGACGGTGACCTTATTATTGCACCCGACTATCGTGATGGCACATTTGCTTGGGGGTATGACCATCATCAGTTTGCTCTGGCTATTGTTTTTACGCTCAAGAAATATTTTTCTATCGATGCAAAAACGTTGCTGCTTGAGTTTGCTGCTGGGCATCGCTTTAGTTTTAGTGGTCTTGCAAATTGCTTTAGGTGGCTGGGTCTCGGCAAATTATGCCGCCATGGCTTGCACGGACTTTCCAACTTGCCGCGAAGTTTGGTGGCCGCAGCTGCATTGGAAAGAAGCATTTGGCTTATTGCCACCGCTTGATCAAAATTACGAAGGTGGGTTTTTGGCGCACCCAGCACGGGTTACTATTCATTTTTTACACCGCGTTGGCGCCTTGATTGTACTGCTATATATAGGGCTGTTAAGTGTTTACTTGATGCTTAAGCTGCCTGCAATGCGCGCTGCCGCTGCAGTCACTTTAATCTTGCTTGTCGTACAAGTGTTACTCGGCATCAGTAATATTGTCATGGCACTCCCACTGAGTGTTGCCACCGCGCATAATGGCGTTGCTGCACTGTTATTGCTTTCTATTGTTAGCTTAAATTTTTTATATTTTCGAGGCCACGCTACCTATGAGTGAAACACAAGTATCAACATTATCGCCTAGCTGGCGTGATTATCTAGAACTTTGCAAACCTAAAGTGGTGATGTTGATGTTAGTCACAGCTATTGTAGGTATGTACTTAGCCACAAAACAAGCGGTGCCTTTTGATATCTTAGTGATGGGTTCGCTAGGTATTGCATTTGCAGCAGGCGCTGCCGCGGTGCTCAACCATCTTGCCGACCAAAAAGCCGATTTAATCATGATGCGCACCATGAAGCGCCCTATTCCACTTAAAAAGGTTTCTAACAAGCAGGCTTTATTATTTGCTGCTTATTTAACGGTGCTCAGCATGGCAACCCTCATCCTTTGGGTTAACCCTTTGACCGCACTGCTTTCATTTATTAGCTTAATTGGTTATGCGGGCGTTTATACGCTGGTATTAAAAAGACTCACACCACAAAACATCGTGATTGGTGGTTTGGCAGGCGCAACCCCGCCGCTACTAGGTTGGACAGCCGTTACGGGCAGTATCTCCCCCTTTGCATTATTATTGGTGTTAATTATTTTCACTTGGACGCCGCCGCACTTTTGGGCACTCGCTATACACCGCGTAAAAGATTACCAAAATGCAAAAATCCCCATGCTGCCTGTCACCCATGGTGTTGAATACACTAAAAATTGTATTTTGCTTTATACATTTTTATTATTTGGCGTGAGCTTGTTACCTTTTGCTGTAGGCATGAGCGGCTTGCTCTATCTATTTGGTGCTTTGGTATTAAGCTCAATATTCTTAGGCTACACCATCAAATTAAAATTTTCTAAAAAGCCATTGCAAGCGATTAAAACGTTTCATTTCTCAAACATTTATTTATGTTTGCTGTTTACCTTTTTATTACTAGATCATTATACAATGTAGGATATGCTCCATGAATAATAAACGTTTTAAAAAATTATTACCCATTTTCCTGATGTTGCCAATATTGATATTGAGTGCAGGCAGCTATTTCAAACTAAAAAATAACCGCGCGCCACTAGAGATCAGCGGCATCTACTTTGAGGAACCTCAGTATATGAATCCATTTCAACTAAGCACCACCAGCGGCGACATTTTCACAGATGAAGATTTCAAAGGCCAATGGACACTGATGTTTTTTGGTTTCACCTACTGCCCGGATGTTTGCCCAACGACATTGGCCATGCTTGATAGCATTGTTAAAAAAATCGAAAAAGAACAACCACGCATGAAGCCGCCACAAGTTGTTTTTATTTCCGTAGACCCAGAACGTGACACGCTCGAGCACATTCAACGCTACACGAATTATTTCAACGATGACTTTATCGGGGTAACCGGTTCCGCTGTGCAATTGAGCAAGCTTTCGCGACAAGTCGGCGTTATCTACGAAAAAGTCTTTATTACCCCCAGCGAACCTGAGAATTACATGATGGAGCATTCGACCAGCATCAGCATGATTAACCCTAAGGGCAGCATCCAAGCTATCTTTACTTCGCCTCATGATATCAATGCGCTATCAGAGGATATTGTTGCGGTGTATAATAACTATAGATAACAGACAAACACATTTGAAAGGTGACAAACATGGCTACTAAAACTCCAATTACAGTCGCACACGGCGATGGTATCGGTCCTGAAATCATGGACGCAACACTAAAAATCATTAACGCTGCTGGCGCACAACTCGATATCGAGACCATCGAGATTGGCGAAAAAGTTTATGAAGACGGCTGCAAAAATGGCATCCGCCCTGAAGCCTGGGAAAGCCTCAAACGCACCAAAGTATTTTTAAAAGCACCGATCACAACACCACAAGGTGGTGGCTTTAAAAGCATGAACGTGACTGTGCGTAAATCACTTGGCATGTACGCCAATGTTCGCCCCTGTGTTTCCTATGCGCCTTTTATCAAAACAAAGCATCCGAATATGGATTTGGTGATCGTTCGTGAAAATGAAGAAGACCTTTATGCTGGTATTGAGTATCAGTTGTCACCCGAGGTGATGGAATCGATCAAACTGATCAGCCTACCCGGTTCTGAACGCATTAGCCGTTATGGTTTTGAATATGCCGTTGCCAATAACCGCAAAAAAGTAACTTGCTTTACCAAAGATAACATCATGAAAATGACCGATGGTCTGTTTCATAAAACATTTGAGCGTGTTGCTGAAGAATACCCTAAAATTGAAAATGAACATTGGATTGTGGATATCGGCAGTGCAAAAATGGCCGACACCCCTGAGATTTTTGATGTTCTTGTATTGCCTAATTTATACGGCGATATTTTATCGGATGTGGCTGCACAAATTGCAGGTTCCGTTGGTTTAGCAGGCTCTGCTAATATCGGCGATCATTGTTCGATGTTTGAAGCCATTCATGGCAGCGCACCGCGTCGTGCTGGTCAAAACCTAGCAAATCCTTCAGGTTTATTGCATGGTGCGATCATGATGCTTGTGCATATCGGCCAAGCAGGCGTCGCCACAAAAGTACACAATGCCTGGTTAAAAACCATTGAAGATGGCATTCACACTTATGATATTTTTGATGAGGCCGTCAGCAAAGAAAAAGTCGGCACCCGTGAATTTGCAGATGCCGTCGTTGCACGCATCGGTCAAGAACCTAGCACTTTAAAAGCCGTACGCTACGCGGACACCGGTGAAGCAAAGCCGATTGAGCTCAAATTTAAGAGCGACGTTAAAGAACGCAAACTGGTCGGCGTTGATGTTTTTGTTTATTATCCCAATCGTAATACCGATGAACTTGCTGAAAAATTACAAGCTGCTTGCATCGATAATATGCACCTGCACTTAATCAGCTCACGCGGCACCAAAGTCTGGCCCGATGGTATTCCCGAAACCTACCGCGCTGATAATGACATCTGCCGCTTTATGGCTAACGATGGCAGCATTGAAAACGCCGATGTTGTTACACTGTTAGCCGCTTTAGACAAAGCCAGTATTGAATTTATTAAAACTGAACAGCTTTATGAATACGACGGTGTACCGGTATTCTTAAAAGCCCAGGGAGAGTAAATGAAAACCAGTCATTATGCCTACGCGATCAATGCACTCCATAAAGGCGATATCATTGCAACGCCTACTGAAGCTGTGTTTGGTTTAAGCGTTGACCCAGCCAAGCTTGATGCTGTAGAAAGGTTGCTAAAGCTTAAACAACGCGACCCGAACAAAGGTTTTATTTTAGTAGCGAGTGATATTTCACAGCTTGAGCCTTACATCCAAGCGCTATCACCGGAACTCACTGAAAAACTCAATGCCACATGGCCCGGACCTGTTACCTGGGTCGTACCAGCAAAACAAGATGTCTCACCTTTGCTGCGCGGCAAGCATGACACCATCGCTGTACGCGTCACTGCCCACCCGATTTTAGCTGAAATCTGCGAAGACTATGAGGGCGCACTGATATCCACCAGCGCAAACATAGACGGTGAAGAACCCGCTCGTAGCGAACAAGCTGTAGAAGAGCTCTTCAAGCATAAAGTCGCTGCTGTCGTACAAGGCGCACTAGGCCGAGATAAACGCCCTACGCAAATCATAAATGCTCTAACTGATGAAATTATAAGGGCGTAATACTAGGGGCGATTTCTTCTGCGTTCCCAGCGCATCATCAATAGGCAGAAAATAACGGCCATGATGGTGACAACGCTGATCATGAGCGTCGCTAAGGCGTTAATTTTCGGGCTGACGCCTAAACGTACACTGGAATAAACCATCATCGGTAGGGTTGTTGATTGCGGCCCTGCCACAAAACTTGCGATCACTAAATCATCAAACGACAATGTAAAGGCCAATAACCAGCCACATACCAATGCTGGGGCAATTAGAGGCAGCGTGATACGCGTGAAAATCGTTAAAGGTTTTGCGCCCAGATCTTTTGCTGCCAGCAATACCGAGCGGTCCATTTCAGCAAGCCGTGCAGAGACGACTATCGTTACATAAGCGACGCTGAGCGTCATGTGTGCAATCCAGATGGTATAAATACCGCGCTGCACAAAGCCAAAGTATTGCTCCATCGCGACGAATAATAATAGCAATGAAAAACCCATGATCACTTCAGGCATCACCAGTGGTGCTTTTAATAAAACATTAAACACGGCACCACCGCGACGTATGCGGTAATGGTTTACCGCATACGCGGTGACTGTGCCCAACACGACGGCACCAAAGGCAGTCATCAGTGCAACGCGCAGGCTGATCCAGGCGGCCTGTAACAGCTGTTTGTCACGGAAGAGCTCGGCATACCATTTTGTAGAAAAACCTGACCACACGGTAACCAAACGCGATTCATTGAATGAATAGATGATTAACAAAAAAATAGGGATATACAAAAACAAATACCCAAGTATCGTTGCTGTTTTTATGATTGGCGATGTTTTATGCATTTTCAGCCCGCCGCTCAACACGTGAGAAATAATAAATAGGTATTAATAACAGCAATAGCATCACTACCGCCAATGCTGCGGCTAAAGGCCAATCGCGGTTTGCGAAAAACTCTTGCCACATCACGCGGCCAATCATCTTCGAGCCCGAGCCGCCCAACAAATCAGGCACAACAAACTCACCCACTGCAGGAATAAATACGAGCAGGCTACCGACAATAATCCCTGATTTGGTTAAGGGCACGGTGATGCGCAAAAATGCCTTCCAAGGTTTTGCGCCGAGATCGGCTGCTGCCTTTAATAGGTCCCAATCGAGTTTAACAATCGAAACATACAGCGGTAAAATCATAAACGGTAGATAGCCGTAAACTATGCCCAGGTATACGGCGAAATCCGTATACAAAAACTGCATTGGTTCGCCAAGTACACCTATCGACATCAAAAACTGGTTCAGATAACCGGTCTCTTGCAAAATGCCCATCCATGCATAAACGCGTAGCAAAAACGATGTCCAAGACGGGAGCACTACCAAGGTTAATAACAAGGGTCGCCACTGTCCCGGTGCTTTGGCTATGCAATATGCCATGGGGTAGCCAATAATTAAACAGAGAATCGTTGAGATAGCAGCCACTTTTAAAGAATTAATGTACGCGGAAACATAAAAGGGGTCATCAAATAAAAACTGATAATTACCCAGGTTTATTTTTAGGGTGACAATATAACCCTCAATGCTCGCTAATGCTTCATAGGGTGGCAAGCCATTGACCATCTCACTAAAGCTAAGCTTAAAGATGATCAACATTGGTAGCAATAAAAACAGTAACAACCAAAAATAGGGTATGCCCACGGCGTAGGTGCGACCAGAAAATAACATGTTGATCCAACGCATGATCACCCCTGCAGCACTACCGCGCTTGTTGCTTCGAAGTAGACATGCACATGATCATCCCAAGTGATAGGCTCACTGATATAGCGATCGCTGTGGTAGACATTGGCAATTATCTTTTTACCCGACTCTAACAAGACGTGATAAATCGAATGGCTGCCCATGTAAGCGATATCATATACTTGCCCCTTTGCAACGTTATTACCATTACCTGGATGCTCTAATGATAAAGACATTTTTTCTGGGCGTACCGCCACCCATACTGGCAAGCCTTCAGGTGCGGACAAACCGTAATTAATACGTACTTGATTGTTCCACTCCGGCACATCAATTAAAGTAAACTCTGTGGGTTCTTGCGCAACCGTGCCCTGTAAAATATTAACCGAGCCTAAAAACTTTGCGCTAAAGCAACAGTTCGGGTTTTCATAGACTTCATTCGGTGTTCCAATTTGGATGATTTCACCTTTGTCCATGATGCCAATGCGCTCAGACATCGTCATCGCTTCGGATTGATCATGCGTTACAATTAGGCAGGTTACGCCTAAGTCTTCTAAAATGCTGACCACTTCTAGCTGCATGCGTTCACGCAAGTTTTTATCCAGCGCGCCCATCGGCTCATCAAGCAACAATAGTTTCGGGCGTTTTGCCAAGCTACGTGCAAGTGCAGTACGCTGCTTTTGCCCGCCAGACAAACTGTGTGGTTTAAAATGTTGATAATCTTGCATGCGTACAATCTCAAGCATCTCATCAACGCGCTTATCGACCTCTGCGCGACTCAGTTTGTCTTGTTGCAAACCAAAGGCGATGTTTTGGCGCACGCTCATATGCGGAAACAAAGCATAGGATTGGAACATCATGTTCACCGGGCGCAAGTGTGGCTCAATATCTGTGATATCTTGATCATCAATAAAAACCCGCCCTTTTGTCGGCGTGTCTAAACCTGCGAGCATCTGCAGCAATGTGGATTTTCCGCAACCTGAGCTTCCCATCAAACCAAAGAGCTCACCTTCATTAATTGAAAGCGACACGTCATCTACGGCTGTTAACTGCCCATACTGTTTGCTTATATTTTCTATTCTGATGTAATCTTGTTTTTTCACCTTTTCTGTATCTCCCGCGCGCAAGAAACTGCAAGCTCATACAAATGACGAGGGAAACGCGCTGTGGCATATGTGGATGTTTTTTTCGAGCGATAAACGAGCCCCGCGAGACGAGAAAAAAATTTATCCGCATGTGTCCAGCAGTGGACCGTTTTTGTATATAGCATTGTTTTCATCTAATTTGCCTTCATCTTTGCCCAGTTTCGGTTGTTCGTTTTTTCTAACGACAAAGGTAATTCCTCTGGCACAAAAAAGTTTTCTGTAACAGATTCGGGTGGGTAAATCGCCGGGTCACTGGCAACAGCATAATCCAGATGCTGCGTTGCTTCGGGAACAGGGTTTGGAAAACCCACATAATCGGTAATTGATGCCATTACTTCTGGCTGCAAAATATAGTTAATAAAGCGCAAGGCCTGCTCATAATTTTTTGCATCTTTAGGTATTGCCATCACATCGTATAAAAATACCGAGCCCTGTTTTGGATTAACATAGGTTATTTCAAATTTCTGATTACTTTCTTGGGCACGATCACGCGCCATTACCAAGTCACCCGACCAACCTACTGCAAAACAAATATTGCCACTAGCCAGATCATTCATATACTGCGAATCATGGAAGTATGTAACGTAAGGCTGAATAGCACTAAGTTTTTCAAAAGCTTTTTTATAATCTTCTGGGTTTTGACTGCTCGGGTCCATACCCATGTAATTTAACAACACTGGTAATAAATATGTTGGTGAATCCATGATCGCAACTTTACATTTTCCTAGCTTTTGCATGTATTCTGGTTCAAACGCTAAAGCCCAACTATCTAGCGGCGCGTCATCACCTAACACTGCTTTTATTTTCTCTTCGTTATAAGCAAAACCTACCGTGCCCCACATGTACGGCACGCCGTATAGTTCACCATCGATGTACAGAGGATCAAGAAACATCGGGGCAACGCCGTGCAAATTACTGAGTAGCTCAGTATCTAGCGGCTGATAAATACCCACTTGCTGCTGACGATAAAAATACGGGAAGTTCGTTGGGAACACGACATCGTAGCCGGTATTGCCAGCATACAGTTTAGCTTCAAGCATTTCATTGCTGTCGTAGACATCATAAACGACATTGATATCTGTGCCTTTTTCAAAATCAGGCAAAGTCTCAGGCGCGAAATACTCAGACCAGTTATAGATATACAATGTGGTCGCCCACAGATTGGGGCTCACGAGCAAGAAGCTCAGCACCACCCAGGTAAAAAGTTGCCGCATTTGGCCACCCCCCGAAAGTAAGTGTAATTAACATTAAGGCTGCCATTATGCCAAAAATCACCCTAAAAAGATAATCATTTAGAGCCCCCACGGCAAGCTTGGCTTGAATCATGATTTTAAGAGAGTATAATGTCTTTTTAAGCAGGGAGATATCATGTCTAAACAAGCACTCGTCGGAATTGTGATGGGTTCTCAGAGCGACTGGGAGACCATGCAGCACACCATTTCGCTGCTGGAAGAGCTGGGCGTGCCTTATAGCGCCGAGGTGGTTTCTGCGCACCGTACCCCTGACCTTCTTTTTGAATATGCTGAGCAAGCCGCTAATAAGGGCTTAAAAGTGCTGATCGCCGGTGCCGGCGGGGCAGCACACCTACCTGGCATGTTAGCGGCAAAAACGCACCTACCTGTACTGGGCGTGCCCATAAATATGACCAGCCTGAATGGCCTGGATTCATTGCTGTCGATTGTACAAATGCCTGGTGGCGTGCCGGTTGGCACCCTAGCCATTGGCAAAGCAGGCGCGAAAAATGCTGCTTTATTGGCCACAAGCATTTTGGCTCTGGGCGATGAAGCGCTAGCTACCAAGCTTAAACAATACCGCAATGAACAAACACAATCGGTCATGAACAACCGCGACGTAGGTTAATATGGCAAAAGTCATTGGCATCTTAGGCGCAGGGCAGCTGGCACAGATGCTCAGTATTGCCGCAAACAAATTGAACTTACGTACCGTTGCACTTGCAGAACACCCTGACGACTGCGCTCATCTTGTCACAGATATCATTGTTGCTGATGATAAAAACCCTGGTGCCTGGGAACAATTTGCCAAACGCGCCGATATCATCACCCTTGAAACAGAAAATATCGATTTAGCTCTTGCTGAGTTTATGCAAAAGCGCAAACCGCTTATGCCGAATAAAAAAGCTTTAGCAATTGCCCAAGAACGTGGCCTTGAAAAACAGCTGGCGCAATCACTTGGCATTAACACCGCCCCGTTTCATTTGATCGATAATGCGCAAGATATGCAAGAGGCTATCAGCACTATCGGCTTCCCAAGCATTCTCAAGACGCGACGCTTTGGCTATGATGGTAAAGGGCAATTCCTGTTGCGCACACAAGAAGATGCTGACAATGCCTGGCAAGCACTGCAAGACCAAACGCTGATTCTCGAGGGGTTTGTCAACTTCGCTCGCGAAGTCTCGCTGATCGGCGCGCGCAGCAAAAAAGGTGAAACTGCATTTTACCCCTTGGTAGATAACCTGCACGAAGAAGGCATCTTACGCAAAAGTGTCGCACCTTTTAGCAACCATAAACTGCAAAAGCTGGCAGAAGCTTATATGCAGCAATTAATGGATGAACTAAACTACATTGGCATTATGACAATTGAGTTTTTTGTTTGTGGCAGCAGTTTAGTATTAAACGAAATTGCACCACGAGTGCACAACAGCGGCCATTGGACTATCGAAGGCGCAGCTACTTCACAATTTGAACAACATCTCCGCGCCATCACTGGCATGCCTTTAGGTTCTACAAAAGTTAATGGCACGGTGATTATGCATAACTGTATTGGCGAAATGCCCGATAAAGAAACAGTGCAAGAACAGCCCAAAACCTTCTACCACAGTTATGGCAAAGCGCCCCGCCCTGGCAGAAAGCTCGGGCATATTACATCGCTACATGATTGAGCGTGAATTTCTAACGCGCCGACAACCAAGAACCTGTAAATAATACACTGCTAGCAACGACAATAGCAGGGCCAGCTGGAAGGTCAAGATACAATGAGGCGGCAAGCCCCACCAGTACTGAAAGTATTGCAAATACTAAAGCCAGTATCACCATCTTTTCAGGCGTTTTGGACCAAGGTCGGGCGGTGGCGGGTGGAATAATTAACATCGCGGTAATCAGCAACACCCCGAGCACCTTCATTGCCATGGCAATCGAAAGCGCAAGTAGCAATACAAATAGCAGCTGCTGACGCTGAATCGAAATGCCTTCCACTTTCGCCAGTTCTGCATGTACCGTGACAGCCAAAAGCTTTTGCCAGTTCCAAGCCAAGAGTGCCAATACGGCAACTGCCAAGCCGTATATCACAATAATGTCTTGCCAGCTTACGGCTAAAATATCGCCAAATAAATAACCATATAAATCCGCTCTAAAGTTTGGTAACAAGGCAATCACAACAATACCTAGGGCTAACGACGTATGCGCTAAAATTCCCAGTAAACTATCGCGTGCAATGGCTTGTTGTTTTTCTAGCAACAGCAATAATAGCGCAACAACAACACATACTATCGCAACGCTAAAATACATGGGCAATATGCTGAATGCAAAACCTAAAGCCACACCGAGTAAACTTGCATGCGCTAAAGTATCACCAAAATAAGCCATGCGTCGCCAGACGACGAGCGAGCCCAATGGTGCTGCCACTAAAGCAAAACCTACACCAGCTAAAAATGCCAATAGGAGAAAATTATACATGCTCTCCCCCATCATGATCGTGGTCATGGTCATGTGTATAGACAGCCAGCTTTTCTGCAGCTGTACCGAATAAATTAATGTATGCAGGGTCTTTTTGCACTGCCTCTGGTGTACCAGAGCAACAGATATGCTGGTTCAAACAAATCACTTTATCGGTTTTTGCCATCACAATATGCAAATCATGCGACACCATCAACACACTACAACCCAGCTCATCACGCGCTTGTGTGATGAGATCATACAACTTAGCTTGTCCGGTAACATCGACACCTTGCACCGGTTCGTCTAATACTAAAAGCTTAGGCTTGCGCATCAAGGCGCGCGCCATCAATACGCGTTGCAGCTCACCACCGGAGAGTACTTGCATCGGTTGCTTTAATAAACGTTGAATGCGTAATTTTTTATTCAATGCTGCATCGATCGGCATGCCGCTTAAACTTAGAAAACGCTGTACCGTAATTGGCAAAGTCGGGTCGATATGACAAGCCTGTGGCATATAACCGATGCTCAGATCATCCGGCAAACTAATGCTGCCTGTGCTAATCGGCATTAAGCCTAATAATGCTCGCACTAAAGTTGTTTTACCACAGCCATTGGGCCCTACCAGGGTTACAATCTCACCCGGGGCAATCGTCAGGCTGATATCTTTTAATATCCAGCGCCCCTGCTGTTTCACACCTAATTGTTTAATTTCAATGTTTGGCATATAGGTATGTTAGCACAGCTATTGATTAGAAATTAAACTGATTTCAATATGGCAATCTACAGCAGCAGCATATTTCTTCAAAGTCGACAAATTAGGTGATGGGTTCTGCAATAAGCTATTTTCTAAACGAGAAACATTTGATTTACTAGTGCCCATACGCTGTGCAACGTCCTCTTGCGTCAAGCCTGCGTTATTTCTGGCTTCAATCATTTGCTCTAGCAATTTAAACTCTGCCTCAAGTGAAGCATAAAGCGCTTTATCTTTCTCATCTTTGAGTAATTTAGCTTTAAATGTATCAAGCGTTGGTCTTTTTTTGCTCATTCTTCACCTCATTCAATCTATTTTTTGCAATTTTTAAATGACGCTGCGGCGTCTTTTGTGTCTTCTTAACAAAGCAGTGCAAGATAACAATTTCTTTTCCTACTAATGTGCAGTAAAAATATCGGCCAATACCTTCTGATGCTTTGGCACGCATTTCATAAAGACCGCTCCCCAAAGCACGAGTGTGCGGCATACCAAGATCAGCTCCTTGACGTTGCATTATTTGTGCAAGATGTAAAAAACGCACCCTTATGCCTCTTGGCATGGCTAAGATTTGGGCTTCTACCTTCTCGCTGAAAAAGGTAACTTTCCAAATCTTCATATATTTAATGTTATCATAAATGATAACCTCCGTCAAGTGAATAGGCTACCTAAAGGGCCGAAATAGCCCCTTAAGCTAATGTGTTGCAAGAATAGTTAAATTAGATGTATTGTTTTCATGAGTATTTCCTTTTTTTATTATTGTTTCAACTTCACTCTATCATAATGCTAAAATAACGACAACGAGGTCTATTATGAAACACACTCTTCTTAAAATCCTACTCCTGCTGCCTTTGGCTGCTATTGCACAACCTAAGGTCGTAGTCAGCATTAAGCCAATCCATGATATTGTGCAAGCAGTCATGCAAGATGTGGGGCAGCCTACTTTATTGCTAGCACCCGGTGCGTCTCCGCATAGTTATGCCATGAAACCCAGCCAAATGCGTGCCATCCAAGATGCAGAGCTGATTATTTGGATAGGGCCTGATCTCGAAAACTTTTTAAGCAAACCCCTGGCTCAAATAAAACCGCAGAAAATAATGACCTTGCTTAATGAGCACGAGCTTATTCTCTACCCCTACCATGGTGAACATGCGCATGGCCATATTGACCCACATTTTTGGTTAGACCCACTCAATATGCAAATCTTGGCCGATATTGTTGCTGTGCGCTTAAGTGAAATTGACCCAGAAAATGCCAACGTTTACCGCGCTAATACCCAGCTCCTTAAAGCAGAACTCGGCAAGCTGAATCAAGAAATTGCGGACCAACTTAAACCCATCAAAGGCAAACCTTTTATCGTATTTCATGATGCCTACCAATATTTTGAGAAGCGCTATAGCTTAAGCCCAGCAGGCAGTATCACCATCAATACTGATATTATGCCCAGCGCCGCACAGCTGTTAGCTATAAAACAAACATTGAAAAAACAGGGTATTTCCTGTATATTCAGTGAACCACAGTTTTCGCCTGCTGTAGTCGAACGTATTGCAGCTGAGGCTGGGGTTGAATATGGTACACTTAACCCTATTGGTGGTACCGAGGGTACTGGTTTTACAGCATATGCTGCGCTTATCCAGCAGCTAGCTGATGCATTATTGCAATGTTTGCAAGTGGAGTTAAACAATGATCAAACAACATATTAAATCCGTAATCGCGTTATTGTTTACGGGTATTTTTCTCATCAGCTGTGCAGGGACGACAACAGCAATTTCTAAGCGCAATCTTTCAACCGAAAATAAGATGAGCGCCAGTGTTTTCCTAGACCCATTGCCACCCAGTGAGCGTACAATTTACATCCAGGCGCGCAACACTACGGACCAATCAGGCTTTAATATTGAAGACAAATTAATCGGTGCTTTACGCGCTAAAGGTTATTTAATTGAAAATGACCCAACACGTGCAAACTACGTATTGCAAGTGAATGTGCTTTCTGTTGGCGAAGCTAACGCACAAACACGTGATGAAATGGTTTCTTCAGGTTTTGGTGGTGCTTTAACCGGTGCTGCAGTTGGCGCTGGAACAGGCGCATTAACCAGTGGTCACAGTGATGCTATTATCGGTGGTGCTTTAGCCGGTGCTGCTGTTGGTATGTTGGTCGACGCTAGCATTAAAGATGTGACTTACAGCGTTATTACGGATGTGCAAATTTCTGAACGCAGCAGCGCCAAAGTTTCACAAACAACAAGCAGTGAGCTAAAACAAGGCACCAGCGGCTCAACAACAACATCTAGCAACAGCGAAACAGACTGGCAACGTTACCAAACGCGCGTGATTAGTTCTGCCAATAAAGCCAACCTGAAAATGGACAAAGCTGTTCCTGTATTAGCAGATGGCATTACACATACTGTTGCAGGTATCTTTTAATTATCTTTGAAAAGGATAGATAGACCCAACTTCTAATAGTTGGGTCAACTCGTCCAAAGCACTCATAGACGCTTCTCGATATTTTTTATCAAGAAAATCACTGATCACCAAGCGATCGCGATAGTTTTTTTCTACCCATTTCTCTAATTCGGTAATTTTCTTTTTATTTAACAAAAACGATTGATTTGTGTTTTCTAATTCCTGTTCTGTAAGCTGCACGCGCAGTCGCAAGCACGCTGGGCCACCACCATTACGCATGCTTTGTCGACAATCTACATAGTGCGCATGCTGTATTGGATTATCTTCTGCTATCAGTGCATCAACCACTGCTTTCGCCTGTGGGTTTTGCTCACTCTCTATTGGCAATATTAATGCCATGCTTTGATCTGGCAGTGTTACAAGCTGACTGTTGAATAAATACGTTGCGACCGCATCTGTGACGCTGATCTGCTGTGCACTTATTTTTATTAATTGAATGTGTTCATGCAAATCTTGTAAGGCTTGGTCATCCACATAGGCATCTTCATGGTACAAATATACGTGCTCATTGCCTACAGCGATCACATCATTGTGAAACACACCTGCATCGACCGCATCTGGATTTTGTTGTAGGTATATAGCATCGGTGTTGATGCCATGTTCGCGTGCGATTGCTTGACTGGCATCAACACTTTGTCGTGCCGGGTACACCTTACCTGACTTGCCAAACACAAAAACATGAAAACCGTTCTCTTCACCTCTGTTACTCAAGCGCGTATGGTTGGCTGCGCCTTCATCGGAAAACTGCATCCCAAAAGGTAGAGGCGGATGCACCGTCATAAAATCATTGTCGAATGCTTTTTGTAATTGCTGATAAGTAAAGTCTGCTTCAATAGCACGATGCAGATTGCTTGATAGATTAGCCGCGGTAAAATGGCAACGTTGATCATCGGTATCTAAGCTAGGCGTTGTGGTCGCTGAGTTTGCCGCCCACATGCTTGATGCAGAAAAAGCAGCAGCAAACAGATTTTCGTTTTCTTGTGCAAGTTTTTCCAATGCCTTTTGTTCATCACCATTAAAACCCAAAGCTTTTAGTAAAAACCATGCCGGTCGGTAGTGCGGTAAAAATAAGCCTTGCTCTAAGCCCATCTCCAAGCACAATCGCATTTTTTGCAACCCCTGCAATGCGGCCGCTTTGGGGTTCGATTCTGCATGTGCATTTTCAGACGAGGCAATATTGCCATAAGCTAAACCTGCATAGTGGTGCGTTGGGCCTACCAAACCATCAAAGTTTACTTCTTTTAGCTTTGTCATAATGTCAACCCGGGTGGCAACTTCTCAGGCATTTCCAATTGCGCAGTTTGCACGCTTGCACTTGGGTATGCACAATAGTCCGCCGCATAGTAAGCTGTAGGGCGATGGTTACCACTGTACCCTGTTCCGCCAAATGGAGCCCCACCTGCCGCACCTGTTGTTGGGTGGTTCCAATTAACAAGACCTGCATGTATTTTTTGGTAGAATTCTTTAAACTTTTCCGGGTCATCTGACAACAAGCTTGAAGATAAACCATAGCGTGTATTATTGGCTTGCTGAATTGCTTGCTCAAAATTATCAACCCGTATAATTTGTACTAGTGGCCCGAAAATTTCTTCATCACCCGCATCTATATCTGTGCTATCGATTATGCCTGGTGCTATGAATGCATCGCCCAAATCTAAAGCTTGCATTGGGTGAATTGGTTTTGCGCCTTTGTCTAATAAACTCTGCTGTTGCTCAAGCATATGCTTTGCTGCTGTTGCGCTAATTACCGAACCCATAAAAGGTTCTGATTCACGGCTAGGTGCGGCAACTTTAATGCCTGACAAACTCTGTTCTAAGGCTTCTATATATTCATCACCTTTTTGGCTTTTAATAACGATTATGCGTCGCCCACAAGTACAACGTTGCCCGGATGTAATAAACGATGAATTTATCGTGTTCAACACAGCCGCTTTTGTATTATTTGGGCTATCTATAACTAATGGATTATTGCCACCCATTTCCAATGCCAATATCTTTTCTGGGTGGCCGCCGAAATTTTTATGCAGAATTTGACCGACATGGTAACTTCCAGTAAATAACAAACCATTGATATCTTCATGCTGAGAAAGTGCTTTACCCGTTTCCATAGCGCCATGGACAATATTCACAACACCTTCGGGCAGGCCTGCTTCATGCAAGTATTGCAAAATAAGCTCTGCCGTATACGGCGTTTGTTCACTTGGCTTGAGCACTATCGTGTTGCCGGCCAGTAGGGCCGGGACAATATGCGCATTGGGCAAATGCCCAGGAAAGTTAAAGGGGCCGAAAACTGCAAGCACACCGTGGGGCTTGTGCAAAATGACTGATTTACCCGCTGCAATGTCTGCTTCTTTGTAGCCTGTTCTTTCATGGTACGCCTGCAAAGACAAATCGATCTTAGGCAG
The DNA here is from genome assembly GCA_021773275.1 of Gammaproteobacteria bacterium. Taxonomy (GTDB): domain Bacteria; phylum Pseudomonadota; class Gammaproteobacteria; order JABCZS01; family JABCZS01; genus JAJFKJ01. The sequence continues at coordinate 19,828 of JAJFKJ010000053.1, read as the reverse complement.
CATGCGATCTGCTTCCATTTGGGCTTCCCAAAATGGCTTGCCTACTTCGTTGCTGATAGCTGTAACAATGGTGTCTAAATTTTTTTCTAAAATGATTTTGTACTTTAATAGTATTGCTTCACGTTCTGAAAAATCTGTCAGCATCCAGCTTGCCAATGCTTTGCGTGCCTTTTTAACAGCGCTGTCCACTTGTTTGACATCGGAAATCTCTCCTTGCCATACTATTTCGCCTGTTGCTGGATTATATGATGTTAACTGTGTCATAGTTACCTCTAAAATTTAATAAAACGTATTTTGTCTTGAAGTTTGAGGCCGAGCTTTTCTGCGGTCTTTTCACAAATAACGACTTCCTCATTACCTTCCAAAACCTCTATTGATGCAATGCACATTTTATATTGTTTTTGGCAACTTCCCAACATGTAATTATTGCCTGTTATTTTCTTTTTAATATCGTTTACGGTTGCAAAACGACTTTTACGGATGGTTCTTATGAACTTAGTCGTAGCCTCTAAGTTTGGCCCGCCATCAAAAATATCAATGTAGTTGTTATATTCAAAACCTTCCTTTTCTAAAAGATGCATAGCGGGCGCAGTCTCTTCTTGTGGCTTACCTATCGCTTCTTGCGCTTTCGGATCAAGCAGCAAAACAGGGATTGATCTTCGTGGCATCAACTCAGCAACAAAGCGTTTTTTGTTGTTCGACATTTTGATATCAGCCTCATCAAACTTTAAGTCAATGAAGCGCTTGCCAAGCGCGTGCCAAAAAGGAGATTTACCGTTTTCATCTGTGATTCCGCGCATTTCTGCGATAGTTTTATCATGGAAACGTTTGCGATTATCAGCCATGTATAAATAGCGGCATCTTGATAAAAATTGGCCGATCTTGTTTTTCCTGTATTCCTCGGCCAAGAACAACACACCAATTTCTGTAACTCCCTGGTAATCGTTTACCAATTGCAAAAATTTATTTTCTTTTTTTACACCCAAATCAAAACTTTCGAGCATCTCTCGTGAAACCTTGAAATTATATGATGGAAACTCATTGCCTATTTCAGCGAATATCCCGCTACAACCCACCACTTTCTTTTTTTTCAAGTCTTCCAAAGCGAACATATAGTAGCCATCACCTGGCTCCTTTAAGTCTTTTGAAAAACTTGCTACCGATTTTTCAATTTTATCGCGCAACATGTCGCGATCTTTTGGCAGGTTGGTTAAACCCTTACCAGCTGAAAAAGCCAATTCTTCGATATCATCTAGATCTGTCTTTTCTACCGGACGTATAATAAAGTTTTCGTACATTATATTTTCCACTCATCATGTGCATAGTCATACAATAATTTGGCCGTTAACTCCGCGCGCATCACTATACTATCCACTAACATATATTCTTGATCGCTATGCAATCCACCCCCGCAAACACCCAAGGTATCTACATTTGCGAGACCCGCCTGCCATAAAATATTACCATCGCTTACACCGCCCGTTGCCTTATAGTTTATGTTATGACCCAACGCTGCTGATGTCGCTATCACCTGCCCCATCAGTTTAGCATTTCCTGCTATTAAGGGCTTGGGTTCACGGCTTGGTTGTTCTTGTATTTCAAGGTCATAGTCTTCTTTTTGTTTCCAATGCAAGCTAATGCTATCTAACTTGTTTTTAAACCATCGTAAATCATCAATGTTATCGTAACGTATATTAACCCGCACAATAGCCAAATCTGGGACTATATTAATGGCTGTGCCGCCTGTAATTTTTCCGACATTTAAAATAAATCCATCGCGCTTTCCATTTAAACTATGCAAGGCTTGCACTACTTGCGCCATAGCCACAATGGCGTTTGCACCCTGCGCAAAGTCCCGCCCCGCATGCGCCGCTTTTCCTCGTGCCATCAAGGTTATTTTACTGCTTCCCTTGCGTGCACCCACTAAATTACCTTGCTCGTCTAATGCTGGTTCAAAAACCAAACCAAAATCTTTATTTTTAGCAGCATCTATTAAATGTTTTCGAGAACTGAATGAGCCAATTTCTTCATCAGGATTTAAAATAATTTGCCAACCTAATTTTTCAGCAGCATCTGTTTCTTGTAGGGCACGCAATGCAGCATACATCACGATCAAACCGCCTTTCATGTCAGCAACACCAGGGCCACGCAAAATATTGCCCTGCGTATTCGTTTCTTGAAAAGCATCATCTGCAGCAAATACTGTATCGATGTGCCCGCTTAATAATATTTGTTTTTTCGCCTGGGCCTGGTGCGTGATACTTATCAAAGGCCCGGCTTCCATTGCTTGCTTGTGCCCTTGCTCATTAATTTGCATATAGGAAGGCAGGCTATGCAAGGTGATATCATCCACCCAGGATTCGTACACAGGCACGACTGCTTCTGCCTGTTTTTTTAAACCAACCAAATTGCTGCTGCCACTATTGATGTTTGCCCACGCAATCAACGTATCAAGCAGTGCTTGCTCATGCGCATCCAGCCATTTTTTTGCCGCTGAAAATTCTTTCATAGATGTCCCATATCCCTTTATATTAGAATAGCAGTTTCAATGCTCTAGGATACATAGCAACGCTGAAGTTATAGAACTATCTTTTCGAAGTGTTTGCCTTATAGGGCATCAGTGCGTAAAATAACCAAAGATTACAGAGCAAGAGAGCACATATGGATTACAATCAAGCACGTTTTAATATGGTAGAGCAGCAAATTCGTACCTGGGATGTGCTGGACCCAACCGTTTTAGATTTATTCTCTGGGATGCAGCGTGAAGCGTTTGTCCCCGACGCCTATAAAGAGCTCGCCTATTCTGATACTACCTTGCCTTTGGGCAACGGCCACAAGATGCTGCCACCTCGTGAACAAGCCCGCATCTTGCAAGCTTTACAAATCAAGCCCACCGATAAAATCTTAGAAATCGGTACTGGCACTGGCTTTATGACCAGCCTACTTGCTAAGCTTGGCCATTATGTAGTCACAGTCGACATCGATGCTGAACTCTCAAAACAAGCACAACAACACCTTATTGATCAAAATTTGAACAATGCTTCTTTTAAAATAGGTGATGGCAGCAAGCCATGGACTGAAGACGGAAATTTTGATGTCATTTGTCTTTTAGGGTCAGTTGAAAAACTACCTCAGCTATATACACAACAACTTAATGTAGGTGGCCGTTTATTCGCTATAATAGGTAATGAGCCTGCAATGGAAGCCACTCTCATTACGCGCCTTAGCGAAAATGACTGGCAGAATAAAATACTATTCGAAACCATCGCGCCACGACTCGTTCATGGCAATACAGCACAACAATTTGAATTTTGAGAGAATATGAAAAAAGCACTTTTAACAATATGTTTGACCATGGCAACTAGCGGTGCTTTTGCTCAAGACCTACTAGAAACCTATGAACAAGCTCTAGACCAAGACCCTGTTCTGAAGCGGGCCTTGGCACAGCGTAATGCTAATTACCAAGCAAAACCATTAGCCATCTCACAGTTCTTGCCGCAAATTAATGCAACGGCAGAATCTGCTAGTGCTGACCCTATTCTTTTGAGTAACAGTGAATTTGCCTTCGGTGACGTCGGTGTTATCAAAGAGCACGGGTATTTACTTTCAGCACAACAAAACCTTTTAGACATTGGCTCTTGGTTCAGCTTATGGCAAGCAGATAATATTTATAATGCTGCAGATTCACAGTATACCGCTTGTGAACAAACACTTATTATTAGAGTGGCAAATGCTTACTTTAATGTTTTGGATGCCGAAGATAATCTAGAATTCACGGTTGCAGAGAAAAATGCCTTTGAACAACAATTGCGCCAAACCGAAGAAAAATTTAATGTTGGCCTAGTGGCCATCACCGACCTCAACGATTTTCGCGCACGGTATGATGAAAGTGTTGCTAACGAAATTGAAGCAGCCAACAACCTCGATGATGCTAAAGAAAGGCTCAATGAAATTATCAATGTTTCTTATGTAGACTTGCAGCCGCTAGAGCAAGATTTACCCCTGGAAAACCCTGAACCTGCCGATCTGGATGAGTGGGTTAAATTTTCACAGGAACATAACCCTCTACTTGCAGCTGCACGCTATGCGGCACAAGCACAAAAAAATAATGTCGGCGTACAACAGTCGCAACACTTACCTACTGTTGATGTCACAGGCAGTTACGGTGAATCACGTACAGGTACGGTTGTAAGCCCGGGTGAAAATTCCGATAACGGTTGGGCCGTTTCATTTAATGCAACGATGAATATTTTTGCAGGTGGCGGCATTACGGCGAAAGTACGCGAAGCGCAATACCAGTATGAAGACTCCAAACAAAGCTTAGAACAAACCCGTCGTGATACTGTTGCAAATACACGTATTGCCTACCGCGGTGTTCTTACATCGATTGGCCGAGTCAATGCTTTAAACCAGGCTGTAATTTCTGCGCAATCTTCTTTGCAGTCAAATGAAGCTGCATATGATGTCGGTACAAAAACTGCGGTCGACGTACTAGATGCCATCTCACAACTTTATGGCACAAAACGTAGCTTGTCTGCGGCCCGCTATGATTACATTCTAAACTTGCTTAACCTAAAACAAGCTGCAGGCACATTGAGCATATACGATGTTGCTTATGTGAACGAATGGCTAGTGGGTAATACAAGTACAGCAGAACTTAAACAGCAAATGCTTGAAGACAAATAGGGCTGTACGTCGTTAAACCACTATTCTGCCTGTTGTTTGCAAGCATGTTCATACAAAGCTTTATCGATGGCGTTGCAAAGCTCAGTCATGCTTAGTGATTGATAGTCAGGTTTTGCCTGCAAACCCACCTCAGCTATAAAATTAATTTTCTCATCTGCAAACTTTAATAACTGCAAAGCCCAGGTGAGTGGATGATCATCTTCACGATAACGCACGCCCCATCGATGCAACGCATCTATTAATCGCTCCTTAGCAATAACCTCAATAAAACCTGCGGCTATTTTGCTTGTACATTGATCGATACGCTCCAAAACTTGAAGCTTTTCAAGATCAAGAAAGGCATTCCAGCTGATCACTTCATCATAGTGACGCTTGCAACCCCGGCACACCTTGTCGCCGTAGGTGGTTGAGCAGACCCCTATGCATGGACTATCGGTATTAGACATATTTTTTCCTTATAAGAATCAGTCAATTATATACCATAGAGGAAAAGTTAGTCACCATAGGCCATACTTATAGTATGAGCAAAGTAATTTTGCACAATAATAGTACAGCTGCCTGGCAGGAACTTGTGAGCGACGCTCAACAACTCAGTCAAACGCAGCTCAACGAAGAGCTTGAAAGCTATCTGGTTTTCATGTTGATGCGCTTTACTGAATATGCTGACATGCATCAGCGCCCCATTGCTTTGGATTTTCTTGACACACTGCATTCAGCTGGGCAATTACAAAAAATACAGCTACGTGAAGTAGGTGATAAATGTTTATTGTTTTCTGGGTTTTTCCCCGGGCTCGCTGAAAAACGTCTTGTTAAGGTCAGCTACTATGTTGATGTTGGGCAGAACGCCTATCACTTATTGGCAAGCTTAAGTAACACCGTAACATGTAATTTGTTTGTGCAATTATCAAACCGCTTTGTTCCGCTGATGGATGTACTGCAAACCATGCGTGAGATGTCTAGCGATACACCTTTATTAAAACCTTTGAGTGCTATGGAGTTATGGCAAGATACACAAAGCAAACATGCCATTGATATATTAAAAGAATATACAGATGCACAACCCCTACAAAACAAGGGTTTTGAAGACACCGAACACTAGTTTTATACTTTTACTTTAAATACATCAGCGCAGCAATTGATCTCGCTTCTGTAAACTCTGGATGCTGCATTAACGCATCTAATTTATCTATCGGCCAAGAAACTACTTCTAAAGGTTCTGGCTCATCGCCTTCTAATTTTGACTCATATAAATCTTTGGCAATTAAAAAGTGCGTGCCTTGATTGGTATAACCCGGATTAACATTTAAACTTGCCACGAGATCGATCTGCTTTGCTGCATAACCCACCTCTTCTTGCAATTCGCGTTCAGCGGCTTGTTTAGGGTCTTCACCTTCATCAACCAAACCTTTCGGAAAAGCCAATGTATAAGCCTCTATACCCACTGCATATTCACGAATAAGCAATAGCGTATCTTCGTTTAATATTGGCACCACTAACACTGCATAACGATTACCTAGTAGACGCTCAAAATGCCGCTCCTCCCCATTACTAAACTGTAGATGAACTTTTTCCACCTTAAACAAGCGCGTTTCTGCGATCAGCTCAGTTCCGAGAATTTTTGGCTTATTTGACATGGCGACTCCTTTTTGAAATATGCTAGAATGAGTATATGACTAACTACCGGCTCATCATCACCTGCCCTGATGCCCTTGGCATCGTTGCCCAGGTCAGCCAAGTTATTGCGACACAGCAAGGCTGGATCGTGGAAGCTAATCACTACTCCGACCATGATACCAAAAAATTCTTTATGCGATACGAAATTAGTGGCAGCGATGCTCCATTTAACCCAGATAGTTTCAGAAGTAGCTTTGCACCCGTAGCAGATAGGTTTGATATGCAGTGGTCTTTGCTTGATAGCCAAGTGCGAAAAAAGATGATCATCATGGCTAGCAAAACATCGCACTGCTTAGCAGATTTATTGTACCGGCATCACAGTGGCGATTTATTTTGTGAGATTCCTTGCGTTATTTCAAACCACCCCGATTTAGAAAAAATTGTGCAGCCCTATGGCATACCTTACCATGTCATCAAAGACTTTACAGAAGTCGAAAAACTTTGGGAACAATACCAGCCTGATTGCATTGCCCTAGCCCGCTTCATGCAAATTATTCCCGATACTCTATGCGACAAATATATCGGCAAGGTTATTAACATTCATCATAGTTTTTTACCTTCGTTTATTGGCGCCAACCCTTATCATCAAGCACATACGCGCGGCGTAAAATTGATTGGCGCAACCTGCCACTATGTAACGCAGCAGCTTGATGAAGGCCCGATCATCGACCAAGATGTTGTTCGCGTTTCCCATAAAGAAACCCGTGAAGACATGGTGCGTTTGGGTAAAGATGTAGAGAAAACTGTACTCAGCCGCGGACTGCGCTATCATCTTGAAGATAGGGTGCTTATTGATAAGCAAAAGACAATCGTATTTTTGTAGGTTATAATTAGACTATGACAATAAGAAAGATATTAACGCTTCCAGACCCAAGACTTAGAGTAACCACTCGCAAAGTTACCAGCTTCGATTCGCACTTGCAAACCTTAATTAACGATATGCTGGAAACCATGTACGATGCACCCCATGGTGTTGGACTGGCAGCAACGCAAATAGGCGAAGATCTGCATGTCGCTGTTATTGATGTCAGTGCTGATAGAACCGAACCGCTTATCTTAATCAATGCTGAAATCCTCGAGCAAAAAAATATTGTTACCCTCGATGAAGCCTGCCTTTCTGTACCAGGGGGCGGCGCTAAAGTTAAGCGTGCTGATTGGGTGAAATTCCGCTCGCTTGACCGCGAAGGCAAATCCTACGAGCAAGAAGCCACAGGTCTATTTGCCGAAGCCGTGCAACATGAGCTCGATCACCTTGATGGCAGGCTATATATTGACCAACTTTCAAAATTAAAACGTGATCGCGTGATCAAGCAAATGGAAAAGTTTCTACGCTTAAGCCAAAATCAGTTATAATCAGGCGATGGAACTTGTTGACTATACACAATCCGCAATTTCAGTAGTGCCTCCTGTCGTCGCTATTGTACTAGCGATTATCACACATCGCGTATTGCTATCACTCGGCATTGCCATTGTGTTGGGCGCTCTACTGCTAACGAATTTTCAGCCACTTGTCACCTTGCTTTACCTAACAGAAAACTTCAGCAAATTATTTTATTCGCAAGGCAGCCTAAATGGCTGGAATATTGCACTCATTAGCTTTCTATTGATATTGGGCGTGCTCACCGCAGTCATTACCCGCTTAGGCGGTACCAAAGCCTTTGGTGAATGGGCGCTTAAACATATTCATACACAACGGCGCGCTCGGCTGTTTACTGTTTTTATTGGCTTATTAATCTTTATTGATGATTACTTTAATAGCTTAACGGTTGGGCAAATAGCGCGCCCTATTACCGATGCTAATAAAATCCCGCGTGCAAAACTTGCATACCTGATCGACTCAACAGCTGCCCCGATCTGCATGATTTCGCCATTTTCAAGCTGGGGGGCATACGTCATGGGTATACTTGCCGTTATTATGGTGCAACACAATTTCGAGTCCACATCACCTTTAACAGAATTTTTAGCCATTATTCCGTTTAATTTTTACCCCTTTGTTTCGCTACTATTCGTATTCGCTGTGGCTTACAGTGGCTGGTCCATCGGGCCGATGAAAGCCCATCAAATAAAAGCCAGTCTCGGGCAGCTATTTTCGCACAGCAAGGGCCCTGTACCAGGTGAAATTTCTAAAATGCAAGTAGGCGAAAATGGCCACATTCGTGATCTCATCTTGCCTTTGCTTGCGCTGGTTGTGATAACTCTTATTAGTGTTTTTGCTTTAGGCTATTACCATGCCTTACAGCTTGGTCTACCTATGAGCACTTTAGAGATCATGAAAAACACTGATATTGCCATTGCATTAGTGATTGGTGCAGCAACAGGCTTAGGTACAGCTTTATTATTATCGCTTTTCGATTCATTCAAAACCAGTGACTATGTGCAAAGTTTTAAAGTTGGCTGTAAAGCCATGGCACCTGCTGTTTATATTTTGATTTTTGCATGGATGGTGATTGAAGTTACCACAGCCATGGGCACGGGTGAATATTTAGCAATGTATATCAATGATGCCTGGCCCATTGCACTGTTACCAGCCTTGGCATTTTTGTTAGCAGCAGTTATGGGCTTTTCTACTGGGAGCTCTTGGGGAACCTTCGGCATCATGCTACCTATCGCAGCAAATATTGCGATTGCCATCGAACCCAGTTTAATGACCATTATGTTAGCAGCGGTTTTATCAGGCGCTTTATTTGGCGACCACTGCTCACCTATCTCTGACACCAGCATCTTAGCGTCAACGGGTGCCGGCTGCCATCTTATGGACCACGTCATTACCCAAATACCTTACTGCATCATGAAAGCAGCTATCGTTTTAGTCGGGTTTTTAGTTTACGGTTTCACTTTATCTTTTTGGATAAGCGTGAGTGTCATGTTGCTGCTGTTCGTTGTGGTATTAATATTTATGCGAACAAGCAAAGATCACTCAACTTCAAGCCCGTAAAACTCTTTGCCTAATTGAATGCGTTGACGACCTTTTTGCTGGCGCCAATCGTTTGTATCACGTAAAGAATAAGCGCAACCACAATATTCTTGTTTATAAAAATTTTCTTCTTTTGAAAGCTCAATCATGCGTGATGAACCACCACCTTCGCGCCAATTTAAAGTCCAATAGATCATCCCTGGGAAGCGGCTAGCAGAACGTATGCCCGATTCGTTAATTTGATCCATGTTCTTCCAACGTGAAATACCCAATGAGCTAGTAATCGCATCAAAGCCATGATCTTTTGCATATTGCGCAGTAACGTCAAAGCGCATATCGAAACACATGGTACAGCGAATGCCACGCTCGGGTTCATCTTCCATGCCTTTGGCTTTATCAAACCAGTTTTTAACATCGTAATCACCATCCACAAAAGGCACCCCCAACTTCTCTGCGTAGCGGATATTTTCTTGTTTGCGCAGTTCGTATTCCTTGCGTGGGTGAATATTCGGATTATAGAAAAATATGGTGTACTCAATGCCTTCTTCTTTTAGGCGTAGCATAATATCACCGCAACAAGGTGCGCAGCATGAATGCAAAAGTAATTTTTTGGGGTTTTCGTTTGTCATCGGCTGTCGGCAACCCAGACAATTTCACCGTCTTCATTAGCAATGATGGCATATTCGCGATCATCTTTATCGGTAAATTGTAGGCTGAAAGTTTGCATCTCATTGGGCTGCAGAATAATTTGTGGTTGCTCTTGTTGCAAACGTGCCAGCTCACCATCTACTATCACTTGTAAATCTTTGTGCCCAGGCAGTTTTTGTTGCGGAAATAATGTGTCGTCAGTGATGCGCTGCCAAGCTTCGTCTACTGCAGCGCGGCGATAAAAAACATAACCGGCATCATCTATAGCAAAACCATACTGTGCATTTTCAAAATTCGCTTCTTCATGTGCTAAACGTAGATGCGTACTAAGCTGCTGCGTAGTATTCGCAAGGTTAAGATCGGCGCGTAATATTGCAATGGCATTGTATGCAACACCCAATACCACGATGGCAACAAATGCCGCCATGCCTATTTCGAGTTTGTATGATTTTTTACCTGCGTCCATGCTTGTAATTCTACGGCCTGCACTAGGCAAAAGTCAACATATGCTATTCTAGATGATATTGAAACAATAAGGTAGTTTTATGTCCAACTTACCCGAAACAGATCAAATTCAGGGGTTCATGTTTGAAAATATTCCCGTGCGTGGTGTTTTTGTACGCCTGCATGCGACTTATCAGGTTGCTGTTTCTAAGCGACCCTACCCACCCGTGGTACAGCAACTGCTAGGCAATGCGCTCACGGTTGTATCCTTGCTTTCCAATACCATCAAATCTGAAGGTACCCTTGCCCTTCAGGCGCAAGGAGAAGGCCCGGTGAATCTGTTGCTGGGTGAGTGTACCCATGACTGTCATGTGCGTGGTTTGGCGCACTACAAAGAGCCTATAACAGGTGAGTCGCTAGATAAACTATTTGGCAAGGGTACGATGGCATTAACGCTAAAATGCCAAAACAGCCAACAGAATTACCAGGGTGTGGTTTCCCTGAACGGTGATAACCTCGCACAAGCCATCGAACATTATTTCACGCACTCAGAGCAGCTGCCAACCCGCATCTACCTCGGCCACGATGGCATGCATGCCTGCGGCCTTCTGCTGCAAACACTGCCCACGCCTGAGCTAGGGCAAAGCGAAGCAGACTGGCACCATATCGTTACCCTTGCCGACACCCTGAAAGAAGATGAACTGTTGAATTTGAGTAACCGTGAAATTTTGCACCGTTTGTTTCATGAAGAAACAATTCGCCTGTTTGAGAGCCAGCCCATCAGTTTCCGCTGCTCTTGTTCACAACAACGCATGGAAAGCGTTTTGCTATCACTGGGTGCGGAAGAACTGCTTTCTATCCTCGAAGAATATGGCACCGTCGATACCCATTGTGAGTTCTGCAACCATCATTACCTGTTTGACTCTGTCGATATCCATAAGCTGCTAGCTGACCCCAATGGCCCACACGCACCCGAGAAAAAACAATAAGTTATTGAAAAATAATCAATATTTCAATAAAAATATCATCTATACTTATAGTTAGAAGGTTTACACGGCTATGAGGTTTATGGCTATGGTTCTTAACATCAAACAAATTCTAGCTGGCTTGGTCCTCACTGTAGCGCTTGTGGGCTGCAGTAATATGTCTACTGCAGAAACCCTAGGTACTGTGGGTGGAGCGGTGGCTGGTGGTGCCATCGGTGCAGCCGTCGGCGGAGGCCCAGTAGGCACGGTTGGTGGTGCAGCTGTTGGCGCCGTTGTTGGCCAACAAATTGGCAAGAATATCGATAAAAATAACTAGACTCTCTCCTGTAATGATTGCCTCTTGCCACACGATCTAAATGCCAATGCTGATTAGAAATAGCCCAGATAGGACTAGGTAAATTGATCGTACTGAAATTTAGTTAAATTTTTGATATAATTAAAATTATATCAATCGAGCAATCAAGAAAAAATAATCATGCGTAACTTTCGATATATCATTATTGGTGGCGGTAGCTCGGGATGTGTTCTTGCAAATCGCCTCAGCAAAAACCCTGAAAATCATGTTCTACTTCTTGAAGCTGGTCGCTCAGATAATTCTCTGATTATCCGTGTTCCAGCGGGCCAATCACTTTCAGTTGGGAAAAAAAGCTGGGATTGGTGCTACAAGGCTGAACCTGATCCCTCACGTAACAAGCGGATTGACTTATGGCCTGCTGGAAAGGTTCTAGGGGGAGGCAGCTCAATTAATGGCATGGTCTATTTTAGGGGTCAGCATGAGGATTATGATCAGTGGGCTGAGCTCGGTAATCCGGGATGGGATTTTAAAAGCGTTTTGCCTTATTTTATCAAATGCGAAACTAATGAATTAGGTAAATCAATTTACCATGGTCACAATGGTCCTTTATATGTATCAAATGTTCGGTCCCCTCATCTACTGGCAAAGACTTTTGTTGAGGCAGCTGTTTCCATTGGAATCCCAAAAAATAATGATTTTAATGGTGAACACCAAGAGGGTGCTGGCCTATTGCAGGCTACGCAAAAAAATGGGAGTAGGCATAATACTTCACAAGCATATTTAGCACCTATTAAAAATAGAAAAAACCTACAAATAATCACAAAAGCTTTTGTGACAAAAATTATTGTTAAAGAGAAAAAAGCAATTGGTGTTGAGTATATTAAAGGCAATCAGTTGCATAAAGAATTTTGCACGCATGAAGTTATCATAAGTGCTGGCGCTATTGCTTCCCCCAAAATTTTGATGTTATCAGGGATTGGTCCAGAGAAAAAACTTAAAAACCTGGAGATACCTGTGATTAAAAACCTTCCTGGCGTTGGTGAAAACTTACAAGAACATCCTGCCGCCTGGCTGAGTTATTTCGCAACTACAAACACGCTTAATATGGAAGCAAGCCCAATTAAGTTTATCCAGCATGGTCTCAGCTGGTTGTTTTTTGGGAAAGGTCCCGCGACCTCACCTATTGCACATGCAGCAGCCTTTGTTAAGTCCTCGCCCGAGTTAAAGACACCAAACCTACAAATCCACTTCACTCCGTTGGCGTATGACCTGAAACCAGATAAATTAGTATTACTAGATAGGCCAGCTGTTGTTGCCTCCCCAAACGTCTGTAGGCCAATTGGGCGTGGCCTTATCGAGCTAAAAGATAATAAACCTGAAAGCTATCCAATCATTAAACATCAGCTTCTTTCTCATCGGGATGATCTTGAGGTGTTGATTGAAGGTTGCAAAATCACAAGAAAAATTTTTCAAGCAAAATCATTTAAACCCTATTTAACTGCTGAAAGAATGCCCGGCGTTGATGTCCAAACTGATGACGAATGGGAAGAATATCTTAGAAACTTTGCAGCGTTAAGCTATCATTTTTGTGGAACATGCAAAATGGGGAATGATTCGATGTCTGTTGTCGACCATAATTTGCGAGTTCATGGGCTCCAGAATCTTCGTGTTATCGATGCCTCAATTATGCCAACAATCCCCAGCGCCAACACCAATGGGCCAACAATTATGATTGCTGAAAAAGGGGCTGATTTGGTTTTGACTCAAAGTGGCGGTGCTGTAGGTGAGCGTTCGAGAAATAAATGAAATGCAATGTGGCGCAAATAAGACCGTAACATGTAACCTCTCTCCAAATCTTCGGGTATACTTACTTAAGGACCTCAGCATAGTATACCGATGATCAACAAAGAAAAGTATATTAACAAACTTAAGTATTTTTTATCTTGGGCTTGGCAAAAAAAACAACGCCCCTATAGCGTTATTGTGCTGGCATTTGCAGTGTTTATTTTATTGGTCATGAGCAAGCCAGCCGGCGAAGCCATTGACCTTCCAGAAACCCGTTATGCTATTGAAACCATCACCATACAGCCCGAACCGCTGGCAACAACACTTTATTTATTTGGCACCCTTGAATCTCCCAGCAAATCGCAACTGGTTGCTACTGTTACAAGCAATGTTTTAAAAGCCCCCGCACGTGAAGGTGAAAATATCAAACCAGGTGACCTGTTAATCCAGCTAGACCCCTTTGAGCCTTCTTTAATTGTTAAACAGCGCGAAGCAGATGTATTAGAAACACAGGGGCAAATTCAAGCTGAAAACAATCGTTATGAATCAAATTTAAAAGCCCTAGCCTATGAAAAAACGCTACTGGAAATTTTTGAACGTGCACTTGACCGTGAAGACCGACTAGTTGCACAGCAAGTACGTAGCCCAGCAGACCGCGATTTAGCCCAACAAGCTGTAGAGCAACAAGCTCTGGTTGTTAACGCCCGCGAACTTGAAATTGCTGATCACCCTGCACGTTTGGCACAGCTGCAAGCAAAGCTCGATAAAGCACAAGCGATTTATGATTTGGCTGCCTTCGATTTATCACGCACAGAAATGACCAGCCCATTTAATGGACGCGTTGCACAAATTTATGTAGCACCTCTTGACCGCGTGACAGCAGGCTCACCCTTAATCGATATTTATAACAATGAAAACCTTGAGGTGCGCGCGCAGATTCCATCGAAATACTTACCGCAAATGTACGAAAACTTGGACGCAGGTACAATGATTACCGCTAATGCGACTGTTGATGGCATCACTATCAAATTAGAGCTCATGCGTTTAGCCAGTGAAATTCAAATGGGTCGCGGCGGCACCGATGGGTTTTTCAAGGTGGTTGCGGGCGCACAAAACTTAAGTATCGGCCGACCTGTTGACTTATTGCTTTCGCTTGCGAACAGCACACCTGTTATTGCCATTCCTTATTCAGCACTGTACAGCTATGATCGCGTATTCAAGGTTGTCAATGATCGTTTACAAGGTGTTGCCATTGAACGTTTTGGTGAACGCATCAACGATGCAGGCGAATATGAACTCCTCGTCACCAGTGATGAGCTGCAAGCAGGTGATGTCATCATGACCAGTTTATTGTCCAATGCTATGACCGGTGTATTGGTGTACGATGTCGATAATTGACCGCCTTGCCAGGCACCCCGTTGCTGCCAATCTGATCATGATCATGGCCTTTGTTGCTGGGCTTTGGGGTGTTTCAAAACTCAACACACAATTTTTACCACCTTTTGATTTTAAAATTGTCACTGTGCGCACTGCTTGGTTGGGTGCCAGCCCCGAAGATGTCGAACGTAATATTACCGCTCCACTTGAGCAGGAACTACGCACCATTGATTTTCTATCAGAGATGACTTCAACATCAGCGCAAGGTGTATCAACCATCACCTTAGAATTCAATATGAATACTGATATCTCGCTAGCCTTAGACCGGGTAAAAGAGCGCGTTAACCAGGTTGACACCCTGCCCGAAAATGCTGAACCCCCCGTTATTACACAACTAGTATTTTATGAGCTTATATCAACCTTGGTTATTTCAGGATTTGACGAACTCGGGGAGATCAGGCGATTAATTCGCAACATGGAACACAGCCTACTCAATGATGGTATTGCGAAGATCGATATTCGTGGTTTACCTGAAGAAGAAATCGCACTGAAAATCTCCAGCAAAAACCTGTACGAGCTTCGCTTGCCACTCACTAAACTTGCTGAACAAATAGGGCTACAAAGCCAAGATGTTCCTGCCGGAACAGTTGGGCGTGACGCAAGTGCGAGGCAATTACGCGCCGAAGAACAACGCCGTGAAGCGCAACCTTTTGATGAATTAATTGTGAGCGTTGACGAACAAGGGCGGCTCATTCAACTTGGCGAAATTGCTGAAATCAAACGGCAAGCACGGCTTGATGAAACCTTGGTTTTTCGTAAAGGTCTGCCTGCTGTTGAATTGCGTGTACAACGTATAAGTGATTCTGATGCATTACAAAATGCTGCCATATTACAAGCGTGGTTAATAAAAACCAGACCAACTTTGCCAGAAGGTGTCGAGATATCCGTTATGGATGAACGCTGGTATTATATTTCTGACCGAATTAGTTTGTTATTGAAAAACGGTGCAAGC
The DNA here is from genome assembly GCA_021773275.1 of Gammaproteobacteria bacterium. GTDB lineage: Bacteria > Pseudomonadota > Gammaproteobacteria > JABCZS01 > JABCZS01 > JAJFKJ01. The sequence continues at coordinate 4,007 of JAJFKJ010000053.1, read as the reverse complement.
GGATTAGTTTTAGTCATTTTAACTTTATACTTATTTCTTAACTCTCGTATTGCGCTTTGGGTAGCTGTAGGTATTCCCACTGTTTTTTTAGCAACACTTGCATTAATGGCGATCTACGGCGAAAGCTTAAATATGCTGAGCTTGTTTGCTTTAATCATGGTATTAGGTATTGTTGTTGATGATGCCATTGTTGTAGGTGAGGACACCTTGGCAGAATATGAAAAAGGCTTGCCGCCCTTACAAGCAGCAACCACCGCAGCCCATAATATGACCGGGCCTGTTGTTTCATCATCCCTCACGACCATTGCTGCTTTTATGCCTTTACTTCTGCTCAGCGATTTAATGGGTGAGATCTTATTCAGCTTGCCACTGGTTGTCATTATTGTAATTATTTGTTCTTTGCTGGAAGCCTTTTTTATTCTCCCTGGTCACTTGCATCATGCTTTGAAAAAACCATTTAAACAACCCCCTGCATGGCGCAAAAAATTCGAGCAAAAGTTCACACATTTTCGCGAGGTGACCTATCTGAATGCCCTGAAATATTGTTTAGAGCATAGAGCCATGACTTTTTGCTCTACTTTTGCATTGTTCCTGCTTGCAATCGGGCTGGTTGCCGGTGGTCGTGTTTCATTCACATTTTTCCCATCCCCTGAAGCAAGCACGCTTACCGCCTATGTGCAGTTTACATCTGGAACCCCGCCAACACGCGTGACATCATTTTTAAACCACATGGAAGAAAAACTATATGAAGCCAATGAACAACTGGGTGGCGACTTGCTGGTCGACGCTATTGTTTTCCAAAACCTGGCGTTTTCTGAAAATACTGAGCGCGATCAAAGAGGCTCGGAATTTGGCACCATATTTGTAGAATTGATAGAACCTGATGCACGCAAAGTGCGAAATCCAGAGTTCATCAAAGTTTGGCGTTCACTACTCGACGAAACAGCCTATATTGAAAACTTAAACATTGAGTCTCCAAAATCAGGGCCTCCAGGCATCGACATCGATATCGAACTCAGTGGTGCCAGCCCTGAAGTTTTAAAAGAAGCAGCGCTTGACCTGCGTGAGCAAATCCGCCGCTACAAAGGTGTATATAACGTTGAAGATGATTTGCCATTCGGACGTACGCAATGGTTAATCGAGTTAACACCGCAAGGCCGCACATTAGGTCTAACGACGCAAGACATTGCGCGACAACTATTTGCAGCTTTTGAAGGGCAGGTTGTGCAAACGTTTTATGATCAAGAAGACGAGTTAGAAGTACGTGTGATGCTGCCTGATGCAGAACGGCATCAGTTCAATCGTTTTGAAAGCTTCCCATTGCTTGCCAGTAATGGTGAAGTTATCATGTTAGGTAATGCCGCTACATTTGTGCCAAAAATTGGCATGCAAGCGTTGCGACACACCGATGGCAAACTTACTGTACATGTAACAGCTGAAGTCGACACACAACTGTCCAATGCTAACCGCATTTTGGCAACGGTCCGTGAAGATGTCATGCCTGGCATTATGCAAAAATATGGCGTGCAATGGTCATTTGAGGGCACGTCAAAAGATGAAAAAATAACCTTAGATGAAATGCGTACCGGCGCTATTATTGGTGCGATCATGATCTACCTCGTTTTATGTTGGATCTTAGCTTCTTATTTATTACCCTTTATCGTGATCACCGCTATTCCTATTGGCATCACCGGTGCGATATTTGGGCACGCATTATTGGGCATGGACTTAACCTTGTTGTCTTTATTTGGTTTATTTGGCTTGGCAGGTGTTGTAGTCAATGGTGCGATCATTTTGATCCTGACTTACTTCCGTCATAAAGAAGCGGGGCTATCAGCCTACGATGCTGTACTGCAAGCTGGCCATGATCGTCTGCGCGCTGTTATTTTAACCTCACTCACCACCATTGGCGGCTTACTACCTTTAATGTTTGAAACATCCTTGCAGGCGCAATTTTTAATCCCCATGGCTGTTTCCATGACATTTGGCCTAGCCTTTGCGACGCTGCTAATACTTATTGTAATTCCGTGCCTGATTACGGCTTATGAAGATTTTATTTTAGTTAAATAAGAAAGGGCCTTGAAAATAAAAAGGGGAGCAGTCTGGGCAAGACCACCCCCCTCGAGGCTTATTAACTGATCGTCCTTGATCAAAGACCGAAGTCCTCCCAGCATCCTTACTGGTCCAGTCTTTCTGACAGCCTATTTCCCTATGGCATGTAAGCAGTATGCCCATCGTAAATGCGCCTTGCAACGGGGTGTTTTCGTGTTCTGAGCAAAAATTGACCATATTGGCAAAGGCTGTATTTTGGTAAATATTTTTACTATTCAATAGATTATAAAAATTTTGGGGTTTAAACTTTAGCAAAACTTGAGAGATTAGCCTATATAAGCTTGAGAGATCTCGCACAAGCTTTTAAGAGATTGCCCCTTCATTTGGGTGGGTTTTTGTCTAAGTGCTCACGTTTATTGGGCACACCTTCCCAATCTTTTGCATCAGCGGGTGCGTCTGTCATCCCGGTAATCGATGGCCAAGACTGGCTTAGCTCGGCATTAAGCGCGGTAAACTCTTTCTGGTCTTCTGGTACATCGTCTTCGGCATAAATCGCATTCACGGGGCACTCAGGTTCGCACAAGGCACAATCTATGCACTCTTCAGGGTCGATAACTAGCATATTGGCACCTTCGCGAAAGCAATCCACTGGGCATACTTCCACGCAATCTGTGTATTTACAACGAATACAGCTTTCTGTGACCACAAATGTCATAGCATCCTCCTAATGAATAGTGCTATTTTACCAAAATTCTCAAATTTTGCACGGCAAGCTATCAAAATTCCAATATGACGGGCGTGTGGTCGCTAGGACGCTCCCAAGTGCGAGGCTCGATATCTACCCAGCAAGCTTTAGCTTGTTTTGCAATGGCAGCACTTGTCAAAATTAAATCGATACGCAAACCCCGGTTTCCAGAGAATGCACGGGTACGGTAATCCCACCAGGAAAATGTTTCTGGCGGCTGTTCAAAAAGTCGAAATGCATCTTGCAGGCCCAAAGCCATTGTTTTTTGCAATGCATCGCGCTCTTGATCACTGCACAATATTCGTCCTTCCCAACGTTTAGGGTCGTAAACATCTGCGTCGTCTGGCGCAATATTGAAATCGCCGAGAATAATCATCTTCGGATATTTACTAAGCTGGTCTTTTACAAAGGCTTGCATGTTTTCAAGCCACTGCATTTTATAAGCGTATTTTTCGGAACCCACCTCTTGGCCATTGGGAATATATAAGTTTAATACCCGCACACCATCAATCGTACTTACCAATATGCGCCGCTGAGGATCATCATAACCAGGGAAATCCGTGGCTGTCTCTGTTTGCGGTATTTTTGCTAGCGTTGCAACACCATTATAAGTTTTTTGCCCGGAAGCTATGGCTTCATAGCCTGCTTCAGCCAGCTCTTTATGCGGAAAATTTTTGGTTTCCATCTTGATTTCTTGCAGTGACAAAATATCAGGCTGCACATTAGCCAACCACTCTAATACATGCGGTAGCCTTACCTTCAGCGAATTTACGTTCCATGTTGCAATTTTCATCTCTATTCTCACTCAAAGTCCACAAGCAAAATCCTATCATAGATGTTAAACTTACACCATGAAAAAACAATATCTGCAAATTGCACTACCCACTCCATTGCGACAAACATTCGACTACCTACCACTTGCAGACGTAGAGGCGCAGCCAGGCATGCGTGTTAAAGTACCATTTGGCCGCCGTGAGCTTATTGGTATAGTCACCGGTTTGAGTGATACACCCAGTTTCGCAGAGCATAAGCTCAAAAGCATCAAAGAGGTGCTCGATACAGAACCTTTGTTGCGTGCGCAGGATTTAAAACTGGCAAAATTTTCTTCCGGGTATTACCATCACCCTATCGGTGATGTTCTTAGCTGCATGCTGCCAACACAGATGCGGCAGGGCCGTACAACTGAAATTAAAGAAAAGATAAAAGATTC
>JAJFKJ010000052.1 GCA_021773275.1 Gammaproteobacteria bacterium | reverse complement strand
CCTGTTGAAACAACCTTCGTTTCAACCGACCCCTCTTGCGAAGGGAGGCGAAACATAACGGCACAAATTCGGAATACAAGCAGTTATTTTTAACACCTTGTTGCTTGCGTAGAAAATGGCTTCTTTCTTTGGTTTTTAACTATTCATTTCTGGGTGGGAAGCGCCATTTTCCATTCGTAACATATGCGATTAGCAGCTTGCATGACCAAGGGCAACAAATCTCACTTAATGGAATCTTAGTTCAACAGTGCTAACGCCAACATCAATCTCTTATAATAAACATGGCGCAAATTCGACATCACTTAGTGCGGAGCAAGTTATCGAAGTACATATGATTTCTCCTTGGTACAGTTTGTTGTTTTCAGTTTAGCTTGCCATTGTAGCTTGAGTTAGCTGTCGTAAACGACAGGTAAGCAAATAAACTTAAAAACCAGTTAACTGGGCAAAACTGCCCAGTTAACAACGTACATTTTTAATCTTAAAATTAAGCTTTTCGTGACAGCATGAATTGAGCGCTCACCAGCAGCAAGGCAAAGAGCATCAATAAGTATTGAAGCCCTGATTGTGTTGGTGCTAAACATCCACCACCGCCAAGGCCTTGACCAGCAATAAGCTCAATGGTATCGCTAACCGTGGATGTATTATTTGCTACATCAGTGAACCTTGCATTCACCGTTTTAATGCCAAAACCTGGTGAAGTAGTCCAAGCCACAGACGCAGCAATAGGAGCGGCTGTTGACCACGTTGTATTATCATTAGAAAATTCCATGGTTGTGGTGCTTGCGCACGGTGCACTTGTAGCGGTGACACATGATAATTGTAGTGTAACTCTCGCGGCCTCTGTTGTGGCATCGTTATTATTAATAGTGATTGTTCCTGTGATACCCGTAGCCGCTGGTATGGTATTGATAAGCGGTACAATGCTCGTTGCAAAGGACGCTGCGCCTGCAAGGGCAGTGGCTATAACATCTGGATAAGTGTCATTATTAATATCGCCAACCAAGTTCGAAAAAATACCACTACTGGCTAACCCACTTGCGTATTCAACTGGCGCAGCAAAGCTTCCTGCCCCATCTCCAGCCAATACGGCAATCTTGCCTGTTGGCGCTGTTACCAAATCCATATTGCCATCCATATTAAAATCAGCTGCCGCAACAAAAGCAACATTAGAGCTTACTGGCAACTGTGTGGCTGCTCCAAATCCTCCAGCCCCATTGTTTAAGAGCACACTTAAGTTACTTGTAGGAGCAGTTGTAGTCGCTCTATTTGAATCTGAAATCGCAAGATCAGGCCGATTATCACCATTGAAATCTGCTAAAACACTTCCGAATGCGCCAGCAGTGCCCGCTGGGTATGTCACAGCTGCTGCTAAAGTCTGCAAGCCATTCCCAAGAAAAACACCAACCTGATTGTCGATTCCTAATGTGACGGTAAGATCAGTTTTTCCATCGCCATTCAAATCGCCGCTTTGTAAATCGAAGACCGATTGAGGGTTTGTATTTCCACCTGTGGCAAAAGATTGTGGGGCTAAATAAGTAGCTCCATTATAATAATAAACCACAATCGCATTATTAACCCTGTCATGCATAATTATATCTTGATTGGTATCGTTATCCATGTCGGCAAGATGCAATCCTGTGACATTTGGTGCTGCCGTAAATATGGGTGTCGTTAGGGGTAGGAAGGAACCAGCCCCATTACCAAGCGATACATATACAGCATTGCCCGTAGTTCGCTGATCTTCAATAACAAGATCTAATTTAGTATCTCCATTCATATCGCGAACAAGCACTTTGCCTATCGAAGTTACTGTGGGAGCAAAGTTAATCACGCTGTGTGTAAACAAGCCTGTGCCATCACCAAGGTACACATGAATTTTACCAGTGCCGCCCTCAACCATTAAAAAATCTAAATTGCCATCCGCATTAAAATCACCACTTTTAGCGTTCAGTCCAAAATTTGGGCCTGTAATCGAAGTGCCCGCCACCAGCGGCAGCGCTTGAGCAGGTATTGCGAGCATCATAAAAGAGAGCAGGCATAAAAATTTGGTTGTGATTCTTAAGTACATATGATTTCTCCTTGGCATCATCTACCATTCTATAGCCCAAGTTTAGTGGGCCATTTTGTGCTTTGTTAGCTGTCGTAAACGACAGGTAGGCAAATAAACTTAAAATTGCTAATGTTTTGCATGCTTTTTCGTCTCATCATGCCAATGATAACCCTGCTGATGCTTTTCTTTTCTAGCATGTCCGCATATTGCGATACGACAAACCTCATTCATGAACAATGGAAATTTCAACATGGTGATGATCTGCAATGGGCATCGCCAAATTTTAACGATCACGCATGGGGCACGATGACAGTGCCTAGTATTTTGCCACAGCAACATGGCAAAGACACTGTAGGCTGGTATCGCGTTCATTTTGATACAAACACCGCAACACCATCCCCCAAAGCATTATTGATTGAATATATTCGGCATGCAGATGAAACATGGTTGAATGGCAAAAAAATTGGTGGGGAAGGGAAATTTGAAAAACCATGGCAGTTCCTCAACACCAATCCACAAGGGCTAACCAGACTCTACCCCATTCCTGAAGGCCTACTTAAAGCTAAAAACAACGTGCTTGCTATTAAAACCAGCATTGGATTTGGGCAAGCGTGGGGGGCAATGTTTCCCGGCGGTGCTGGCATCATAGCTGGCAATGTCTATGTGGGCGATCTAAAAACCTTACAACAAAAACAGCAAAAAGATGTCATCACGACGGCTTCAATCGATACATTATTTTTAACGCTTAGCCTGATAGACTTACTTATCATCATTTTTTTACTCAGGCACACACTTACCAATACCCATGAGTTTAAATGGCTGATTATAACGAGCATTTTTATGATGACAGGTGCCGCAGGGCACGATTTCTTTTATTTGAATGCGCTGGAAATTCATTTAAATTTAATGCTCTTCATTGCATTAATTGGCACACCTATTTCAATGGCTATGTATTTCTGGGCACAGCAGCGCAACATTTCTCAACGTTCTATCACCATCATTTTCATGATTTGGCTTATTGCTGTATTCACTATGCTTTTGCCCATGTTTGCCGATAATGTAAAAGTAGTAGCTTGGTACACGCTAAACCTGCTCACCATCAGCTTCTTTCTTTATTCTTTTTTCTGCGTCTACAAAGGTATTATCACCAAACGCCCTGGCACTATTGCTCAACTCATTGCTTTAGTCTGTTACTTAATTTTGATTCGAACACAGTGGTTGCCTGACACGTTCCTTGGACACAGGAATATTCAATTGGGTAGTGTCATCTATCGGTATGGCTTACTTTTTTCTTACTTCCAGCACATCTCTAGTACACAACTCCACTATAAACACTTGTTGATAAAAATGGTTAATATTGTAGATGAGGTAAGAAATTCAATTGCGCGTGATTTACACGATGGTATAGGTCAACATCTTGCCGTCATCAAACTACAATGCCAGTTGGCAGCGCAACAATCAAACCAAAAACATTTGAATCATATTACTCTCTCTATAAATAGTGCTTTATTAGATTTGCGAAGAATTATTAATGACCTACGACCTGCTCAAATAAGTGATAACTCCATTTCAGATGCAATACAAAAAGAGTGTACACTCCTTTCAAATACGCACCAAATTTCCATTGAAGTCAATGCCGATCATATGGACTTAGAAAAAAATACAGAAACACATCTCTTTAGAATATTTCAAGAATCTATCGGCAACAGCATTAAACATGGGAAACCAACAAAAATAATAGTCCATTTGAAACAAAAGAGGAAATATCTATGGCTCGAAATCATTGATGATGGACAAGGCTTTGACACACATGAGAAAAAAGAATCTCATGAAAACCATGGCTTTGGATTTATCAGCTTATTAGAGCGCGTTACGCTACTTGATGGACAACTCTCCATAGATAGCACTCTAGGCCTCGGCACCCACATCCGAGTGAAAATACCAGACAGCACTAATTAATGAGGTTCAATTGAAGTGCCTTTGTAACAACATTTGATCGGCGATTAGCATCCAGCTTTAAACAACAGTTGGAAATATGAAAACGGACAGTACGTTCACTGATTGCTAATTCTCTGGCAATCATTTTATTGGTTAATCCTTCTGATAAACACTGCGCCACTTCCAACTCTCTGGCCGATAGGGTTGGCATACCGTTAGCAAGGGTATTGTTTAAGCTTCTCATCGCAGTCAACATCGTTGGCGATATATATTCATCGCCCTCTGCCACCGCCAGAATTGCTAATTCTAGTTGCTCAAAAGCATCCTCTTTTAACACATAACCATTGAGCCCTAGTTTGAATAGTTTCCTTGCTCTATTTGGCTCTAAATGCATTGTTAAAACGATAATTTTTACTTTAATTTGCAAAGCCTCAAGCCTTTCAACAATACACTCTATTCCAGGGCCTGGCATTGAAATATCAACCAGCGCAATATCAGGATTATACGTTGACACCAAAGACATAAGGCTTTCACCATCGCTGCAAACATCAACAATTTTTACACTTGAGGAAGTGGAAAACAAACTCTTGATTCCTTCCAAGAAAAGCAAATGGTCGTCTGCAGCTATAACCCTTATCATTATTTTCCTCCCCCACCGCATAAAAACAACCGTGTTTACTTAACTTAGAGTACTTTAATAACGCGGTATCGGCCTGCGTCGCTTTCCACTTTTTGCTATATATCAAGCCTTCTCATGTTCATTTAACGTTTAGTCTGGTGTAAGCATTGGCTAAGTTTTCGCATTTGTAAAAGAAAGACTGTGCACTGCTAATTATAATTGAGTATAGGGTGGAAACTGTACTGTAAAATAGAATAACTAAGGAAACAACTATTCCTCAGCTTTCTGCCTATCTTTCTTGGCCCGAATGCGCTCTTTTTTATCATCCACTGCATGAGCATCACGCGGCTTGCGTGGCACAGGGCGATAAATTTCAATGCGCTCACCTTTTTGCAAGACCTGATCAAGCTTCACCAGCTTGCCATAAATGCCTACTTTGTTCACCGCCAAATCTATATCTGGAAACTTGCTTAAAACCTGAGACATTTGAATAGCTTGCTCAACTGTAGCTTGATTAGGCACATCCAATTCTTCTAACCATTGCTCTTGGGGTAGAGCATAAACAACTGAAATATGCATATTATCTCCTCAACGCAGACAGGCTTAATGCCCGCTTTTCAAATGTTTTGACCATGGTTTTGCAGGCTGCCCCAAACAATGGCGAAGCAATCATATCCAGCATGGTACTTTTAAATTCAAACTCAATGGAAAAGTGAACCTTACAGCTGCCTTCATCAACAGGCTCAAAAGTCCAGAT